>NZ_NNBO01000003.1:0-531615 GCF_002803145.1 Kitasatospora sp. CB02891
GGGCTTTTTCGCGTTCCCGGGCAGCGGGCGAACAAGTCCGAGGCTGTTGCCGGGTGCTTCGGTGCACGGCACACTGTGGCGTCATGGTCGTGGAGCAGGACGAGGGGGCCGGCGGCAGAGCCGGCCGGGGCGGCGACGACTTTCGAGTGTTCTACGAGGCCGCGTACGGTCAACTGGTCGCGCACCTGTATGCGCTGACGGGTGATCTGGGTGAGGCACAGGATGCTGCCCAGGAGGCGTTCGTTCGGGCGTGGAACCACTGGGGGCGGCTGGTGTCGCACGAGAACCCGGTGGCGTGGGTCCGGCTGACGGGGCAGCGGATCGCGATCAGTCGCTGGCGGCGGGCGCGGACGGCGTTGCAGAGCTGGATCCGGCACGGGGACGCGAGTTCGCCGGTGCCGGGGCCGGGTCCGGAGACGGTGGCCTTGGTGGAGGCGCTGCGGAAGCTGCCGGAGGCACAGCGGTCGGCGCTGGTGTGGCATCACATGGGGGGTCGTTCGGTGGCGGAGATCGCCGCGGACGAAGGGGTGCCGGTGGGGACGGTCAAGGCGAGGCTGCATCGCGGGCGGCAGGCATTGGCGGTGCTGCTGAGGGAAGAATCGGCGGCGGTCGCGGAGGAGTCGACGGTCGCGCCGCTGCGGTCGGCTCCGGCGGCTGCCGCGGGTGAACGGGCTGCGGGGAAAGCGGAGTTGACGGGGGTCGGCGAGGGTGACGGGGAGCCGGTGGCGATGCGGTTGACGGAGGCTCGGGTGCGAGTGGCGGATTCGCATGTCTAGACCCGAGGTGGAGACGCCGGGGTCAGTGGCGGAGGACCGTCCGGCGATCGGCGCGGCGCGGCTGGACGCGATGTTCGACGGGCTGCGGCGCGAGGTGGTGCTGGGAGTGTCGGCGCCGCCGAGTGCGGAGGTGGTGCGTCGCGGGATGAGGCGTCGTCGCCGTCGGGCGGGTGCGGTGGCGGTGGCGGGCGTACTGGGCATCGCGGTGCTGTGGTCCGTGGCGGCGGTGGTGCCGGCGCCGACGGGGCACGGGGTGGCGGGGTATCCGGTGCCGCCGACGGCTGCGGCGCCGCGGCCGACGGTGGATCTGCCGTTCCCGGCACCGCGGTTGTCGGGACCGCCGTCGGTGGACGGGGCGGCGGAGTGGGCGTCGTTGGAGTCGGCCGATGCCGCGGTGCGGGCACTGGTACTGGATGCGTCGCGGCTGCCGAGCGTGCTGGGCGGGTACGGCCCGTGGACGGTGCCTCAGGCGGAGGGCCCGTCCGCGTCCGGTTCGCCGGCGCAGCCTACCGCGCCGGCTTCGCCGGCGGGCGGCAACTCCGCGGGCACCGGCGGTACTTCACCGTCCGGAAGTCCGTCCCGAAGTGGAAGCCAGTCCGAGAGTGGAAGTCCGTCCGGGAGCCCCTCCGGAGCTGCCGCAAGCCCGTCGGGAGGCGTGACCGGAACCCCCGGTGCGGGCTCGTTCGCGGACGGCTGTGTGTCGCGGCTGGTCCGTACGGCGGGCGCCGAGCAGTTGTGGGGGCAGCGGTACGTGGACGCCGGTCACCCGGAGGCGTCGGCGCAGCAGGTGGTGATGCGGTTCGGGTCGCCGCTGGCGGCGGAGTACCAGGCGACCCGGCTGATGCGGGGTGGGGAGTGTGTGAGTTCGGGGGCCGGCTGGACGGTGGAGCAACAGGTCGGTGCGGTGGTGTCGTTGGGGGTGCGGCAGCCGGTGGCGTACGCGGAGGAGGTGGCGGTGCACATCAGCGGGACGATGGTGGCGGTGCTGACGGTGCGTCGCGGTGGGCGGGGGGTGACGCCGGCGGCGGGGTTGTCGGATCCGTTCCGGGCCTCGGCGGAGGAGTTCCTGCAACTGCGGGCGTCCGATCCCGGGGTCGGCTGAGGCCCGCGCGGGAGCGGAACGGCCGGGTGGGGCGAGGTGGCCGGGCGGTGTTCGGAGGGTTTCGAAAAAAGTCCGCGAACCGATGCAACCGGGCTGCTGCGGGCCGCGTTGGTGTGGTGAGGTCGCTGCCGATCGGGGTGGTGGCCTACGGGGGTACGCCCGGTCGGGTGGTCGGGGCAGAACAGGGGACTGCCCCGCCCGCCCGGCCGGGTGTCGGACCGGAACGCAGGCCGTGGTGAGCGGTGGCTCCGGCGGCCGGAGGGGAACGCGGTGGGGGCTGAGACGGTGGGGGTGCCGGCGGTGTCGGAGCCCGAGGGGCTGGACGAGCTGCGCAGGCGGGCGGTCGCGGCGGGGCCGCCGCCGGTCGAGGGCATGGTGGTGTGCGAGAACCTGGTGCGGATCCACCGTTCCGAGGGCGTCGAGGTGCAGGCCCTGCAGGGGCTCGATCTGACGGTCGAGGACGGCGAGTTGATCGCGGTGGTGGGCGCCTCGGGTTCCGGCAAGTCGACGTTGCTGGGGATCCTCGCGGGGCTGGACGTGCCGACGGCGGGCAGTGCCCGGGTGGCGGGGTACGACCTGCTGGCGATGGACAAGAAGGAGCGGTTGGCGTTCCGGCGCCGGACGGTGGGGTTCGTCTGGCAGCAGACGGCGCGGAATCTGTTGCCGTACCTGACGGCGGTGGAGAACGTGATGCTGCCGATGGGGTACGCGCGGGTGCCGCGGCGGGACCGGCAGCGGCTGGCGGCGGACCTGCTGGGAATGCTGGGCATCGCGCACCTGGCGGGTCGTCGTCCGGCGGAGATGTCGGGCGGTGAGCAGCAGCGGGTGGCGATCGCGGTGGCGAACGCGAACTCGCCGGCGCTGCTGCTGGCGGACGAGCCGACGGGTGAGCTGGACAGCGCGACCAGCGAGGAGATCTTCGCGGCGCTGCGTTCGGTGAACGAGGAGTTGGGGGTGACGGTGCTGATCGTCACCCACGACCCGATGGTCGCTCAGGAGGTGCGGCGCACCGTGCGGATCCGCAACGGGCGGACCTCGACGGAGGTGCTGCGTCCGGAGCGGGGCGAGCCGGGGGTGGAGTACGCGGTGCTGGACCGGGTGGGCCGGTTGCAGTTGCCGCAGGACTTCACGGAGGCGTTGGGGCTGAGCCGCCGGGTGCGGCTGGCGTTGGAGGAGGACCACATCGGGGTGTGGCGTGCGGAGGGATCGGAGGTTCGCGGGTGACTGGCGCGATGGTGGTCGTGGAGGACGTGCACCGGACGTTCGGTGCGGGTGACCGAGCGGTGCACGCGGTGCGCGGGGTGTCGTTCACGGCGAAGGCCGGGGAGTTGACGGCGCTGCGGGGCCGGTCGGGGTCGGGGAAGACGACGCTGCTGAACCTGGTGGGCGGTCTGGACATGCCGTCGGCGGGGCGGATCAGCATCGCGGGGATGGACCTGTCGGGTCTGGACGAGTCGGGCCGGTTGGCGCTGCGGCGGGACCGGATCGGTTTCGTGTTCCAGTCGTTCGGGCTGATCTCGGTGCTGACGGCGGCGGAGAACGTCGGGGTGCCGATGCGGTTGCGCCGAGTGGCGGTGAAGGAGCGCGAGGAGCGGGTCCGGACGCTGCTGGCGCTGGTGGGCCTGACCGATCACGCGGCGCAGCGGCCGACGGAGCTGTCGGGTGGTCAGCAGCAGCGGGTGGCGGTGGCGCGGGCGTTGGCGAACGAGCCGGCGCTGCTGATCGCGGACGAGCCGACCGGGCAGCTGGACTCGGACACCGGTCTGGCGATCATGGAGTTGCTGCGGGCGGTGGTGCGCAGCGAGGGCGTGACGGCGCTGGTGGCGACGCACGACCCGCAGCTCATGGACCTGGCGGACCGGGTGCTGGAGCTGCGGGACGGCAAGATCGTCGAGTAGTCGCGCGAAGGTCAGGTCCAGAGTTCGCGGACCTGGTCGGCGACCCGTCGGGCCTGGGTGCGGCCGGCCTCGGCGGCGGGGGCGCGGACGGCGGTGTCGAGCGGGTTGACTCCGAAGGCGGCGAGCGCGTCCTCGTCGGGGGTGAGGGCGAGGGCGGCGCCGGTGGCCCGGAGCGTCTCCAGTTCGGTGGCGAGGTGGTGGTCGGTCATCGGGGCGATGATCAGGACGGTCTGCCGGCCGGCCATCAGGTCGGCGTTGGTGTAGCTGCGGATGCCGCCGTCCACGTAGCGGTGGCCGTCGATCTCGACGGTGGGCCAGATGCCGGGGATGGCGCAGCTGGCGGCGACGGCGTCGACCAGGGGGACGCCGTTGTGGCGGTCGAAGGTGCGGAGCTCGCCGGTGTCGGCGTCGACGGCGGTGAGGGTGAGCGGCCGGTCGGGCCAGTCGTGGGCGGGGAGCCGGCCGGCGATGACGCGGCGTCGTTCGGCGGCGGGGACGGTGTCGGCGTCCAGGGCGAGGCGGCCGAGGCGGCGGCGCAGTTCGGCGGGGTCGGTGATCTCGGCGAGCAGGGTGCCGTAGGTTTCGAGGAAGGCGCCGAGGGTTTCGGTGGGCGGGACGATCTCGTGGTTCTGCCGGTCGGGGTCGGTCTGTCGGAGGTGGAGTTCGGCGAGCGGGAGGCCGGAGGCGAGTTGGCCGCCGACGGTGGCTCCGGCGGAGGTGCCGAGGATGTGGTCGGCGGTGCCGGGGAGGTCGAGGCCGGCTTCGGCGAGGCCGTGGAGCAGGCCGGTCTCCCAGGCGATGCCGGCGAGTCCGCCGCCGCCGAGTACGAGTCCGCGCATGTGGTCCCCCTGAAGTCGATCGATTCGTTCGGCATTGTGGCGCAACGGGCGTCAAGAAGTTGACAATTCTTCAGCCAGGCCAGCCTGATCAGCGGATATTCCGATTGCAGGGCTTAATCTCAGGGGCATGGTGCACACGGGCCGCGGCCGGCTGCGGATCTACCTCGGGGCGGCCCCGGGCGTCGGCAAGACGTACGCCATGCTCGCCGAGGCGCACCGCCGACTGGAGCGCGGCGCGGACGTGGTGGTCGGATTCGTGGAGACCCACGGGCGCGCCCGCACCGCCGAACTGCTGGACGGCCTGGAGATCGTCCCGCGCCGCACCATGACCCATCGCGGCGCCGAGTTCACCGAACTCGACCTGGACGCGGTGCTGGACCGCGACCCCGCGGTGGTGCTGGTCGACGAGCTCGCCCACACCAACGTCCCCGGTTCGCGGCACGCCAAGCGCTGGCAGGACGTCGAGGAGCTGCTGGCGGCCGGGATCGACGTGATCTCCACCGTCAACATCCAGCACCTGGAGTCGCTCGGCGACGTGGTCGAGGGCATCACCGGCGTCCGCCAGCGGGAGACCGTCCCGGACGAGGTGGTGCGGCGCGCCGACCAGATCGAGCTGGTCGACATGTCGCCCCAGGCACTGCGCCGCCGCCTGGCGCACGGCAACGTGTACGCGCCGGAGAAGGTGGACGCGGCGCTCGCCCACTACTTCCGGCCCGGCAACCTGACGGCGCTGCGCGAGCTGGCGCTGCTGTGGACGGCCGACCGGGTCGACGAGTACCTGCAGCGGTACCGGGCCGAGCAGGGCATCCAGGGCACCTGGCAGGCCCGGGAGCGGATCGTGGTCGGCCTGACCGGCGGCCCGGAGGGCGCCACGCTGATCCGCCGGGCCGCCAGGATCGCGGCCCGCGGCAGCGCCGGCGAACTGCTGGCGGTGCACATCTCGCGCTCCGACGGCCTGTCGGGTTCCTCGCCGCAGACGCTGATCGAGCAGCGCGCGCTGGTGGAGAGCCTCGGCGGCAGCTTCCACTCGGTGCTCGGCGACGACCCGGCGGCCGGGCTGCTGGACTTCGCGCGCGGCGTCAACGCCACCCAGATCGTGATCGGCACCAGCCGCCGCAAGGTCTGGCAGTACGTGTACGGGCCGGGCGTCGGCTACACGGTGACCCGGGACTCCGGGGACATCGACGTCCACATGGTCAACCACGAGCACGCGGCGCGCGGCCGGGGCCGGATCCCGATCCGGAAGGTCACCGACCTGGGCCGGACCCGGACGGTGGCGGGCTGGCTGATCGGCGTGGCCGGGCCGCCGCTGCTGGCGCTGGTGCTGAGCCGGTTCCACGGGCAGGGGCTCTCCACCGACATGCTGCTGTTCCTGTCGCTGACGGTGTGCGCGGCGCTGGTCGGCGGGCTGTACCCGGCGATCGCCTCGGCGCTGGTCGGATCGACGGCGCTCAACTACTACTTCGCGCCGCCCATTCACGCCTTCACCATCGCCGAGCCGCAGAACATCCTGGCGGTGGCGATCTTCACCGCGGTCGGCATCGCGGTCGCCACCGTGGTCGACCTGGCCGCCCGGCGCAGCCATCAGGCGGCCCGCGCCCAGGCCGAGGCGCAGACCATGTCGGCGCTGGCCGGCACCGTGCTGCGCGGCGCCCCCACCGGCGAGGGGGTGCTGACGGCGCTGCTGGAGCAGGTCCGGGAGACCTTCCAGCAGGAGGCCGTGGCGCTGGTCGAGCGCGCCGACCCGCACGCCCCCTGGCGCGCCGCCGCCGCGGTCGGCCCGCGCCCGCCCGCCGGGCCCGAGCAGGCGGACGTGGACGTGCCGGTCGGCGAACGCCTCGCCCTGGTGCTGCGCGGCCGGGTGCTGCCCGCCGCGGACCGACGGATGCTCGGCGCGTTCGCCAACCAGGCCGCCGTGCTGCTGGACCGCCGTCGACTGGCCGGGGAGGCCGCCGCCGCCCGCCGCGAGGCCGAGGGCAACCGGATCCGCACCGCGCTGCTGGCCGCCGTCTCGCACGACCTGCGCACCCCGCTGGCCGGGATCAAGGCCGCCGTCACCTCGCTGCGCGCCGAGGACGTCCAGTGGGACCCGGAGGACGAGGCCGAGCTGCTGGCCGGCATCGAGTCCGGCGCGGACCGCCTGGATCATCTGATCAACAACCTGCTGGACATGAGCCGCCTGCAGACCGGCACCGTCACCCCGCTGCTGCAGCCCACCGACCTGGACGAGGTGGTGCCGTTCGCCCTC
This sequence comes from Kitasatospora sp. CB02891, assembly GCF_002803145.1. Classification (NCBI taxonomy): domain Bacteria; kingdom Bacillati; phylum Actinomycetota; class Actinomycetes; order Kitasatosporales; family Streptomycetaceae; genus Kitasatospora; species Kitasatospora sp. CB02891. The sequence goes on from NZ_NNBO01000003.1 coordinate 6,864, forward strand.
GGCGGCGTACCGCCCGGCAGTGTCCGGCTGGACGTGGCGGAGTCGCTGCCGATGGTGCGCGCCGACGCCGGGCTGCTGGAGCGGGTGCTGGCCAACCTGGTGGAGAACGCCGTCAAGTACGGCCCGCCCGGCAGCCCGGTGCTGGTCAAGGCGGACCTGCTGCCCCGCGACGGCCGGGTCGAGCTGCGCGTCGTCGACCGCGGCCCGGGCGTCCCCGAGGAGGCCCGGGAGCGGATCTTCGCCCCGTTCCAGCGCTACGGCGACGCCCCGCGCGGCACCGGCGTCGGCCTCGGTCTGGCGGTGGCGCGCGGCTTCGCCGAGGCGATGGGCGGCGCCGTCACCGCCGAGGACACTCCCGGCGGCGGGCTGACCATGGTGGTCTCCCTGCCCGCCGTCGACCTGCACGACCACGCTGACAACGGAAAGGCCGGTCCCGCATGACCCGGGTCCTCGTGGTGGACGACGAACCGCAGATCGTCCGCGCCCTGGTGATCAACCTCAAGGCCCGCAAGTACGAGGTCGACTCCGCGCACGACGGCGCGAGCGCCCTGGAACTGGCCGCCGCCCGCCACCCCGACGTGGTGGTGCTCGACCTCGGCCTGCCCGACATGGACGGCGTCGAGGTGATCCGCGGTCTGCGCGGCTGGACCCGGGTGCCGATCATCGTGCTGTCCGCCCGGCACGCCTCCGACGAGAAGGTCGAGGCACTGGACGCCGGCGCCGACGACTACGTCACCAAGCCGTTCGGCATGGACGAGCTGCTGGCCCGGATGCGGGCCGCGGTGCGCCGCGCCGAGCCGGTCACCGCCGAGGGCGAGCCGGTGGTCGCCACCGAGTCGTTCACCGTCGACCTGGCCGCCAAGAAGGTCAACCGTCAGGGCCACGACGTCCGACTCACCCCCACCGAATGGCACCTGCTGGAAGTGCTGGTGCGCAACTCCGGGCGGCTGGTCAGCCAGACCCAGCTGCTGCAGGAGGTGTGGGGCCCGGCCTACCGCAAGGAGACCAACTACCTGCGGGTCTACCTGGCACAGCTGCGTCGGAAGCTGGAGGCCGACCCGTCGCACCCCCGCCACTTCATCACCGAACCGGGCATGGGCTACCGCTTCGAGCCGTGACCCGGACGTGACCGGGGCGTGACCGGCGCGGCCGGAGCTCTGCCGCCCGGCGGGGGTGAACCGGTACCCTTCCGGCATGAGTGGTGACAACATCGGCGACCAGCCGCAGGGCCGTTTCCGCCGCATGCTGAGTCGGCTGACGACCTCCTCGGAGGAGCTGGCGGCCGAGGAACTGCGGCAGGACACCGCCGAGGCGGGCTGCACCCCGATCGCCGCCTGCGGCGACCGTGAGATCGTCACGGTGGCCGGCACGCTGCGGACCGTCACGCTGCGCCCGCGCGCGGGTGTGCCCGCGCTGGAGGCCGAGCTGTTCGACGGCACGGAGGCGCTGGACGTGGTGTGGCTGGGCCGTCGCTCGATCGTGGGGATCGAGCCGGGCCGCCGCCTGATCGCCAGCGGCCGGATCGGCCACGCACGCGGGCGCCGCGTGCTCTTCAACCCCCGCTACGAGCTGCGTCCGGTGGGACACGGGAGCGAGTCCGCGTGAGCAACGAGGCCGAGGCGGTCAGGATGGCCGCGCACGACCCCCAGGGCGGCGACGACGAGCGGGACGCCTCGAAGGAGGCGGCCGAGACGGTGCTGAAGGCGTTCGGCGGCGTCCGCGGCATGATCGACATGACGCTGCCCGGCCTGGTGTTCATCGTCGCCTTCAACATCACCCACAAGGTGCCGGTGGCCGCCTGGTCGGCGCTGGCCCTGTGCGCGGTGTTCGTGGTGGTCCGACTGGCCCGCCGGGAGACCATCCAGCACGCCTTCTCCGGCGTGTTCGGCGTGGCGCTCGGCGCCTGGATCTCGATGAAGACCGGCAAGGCCGAGGACTTCTACCTGCCGGGTCTGCTGTGGAACGTCGGCTACTGCGTGGCGCTGGCGATCTCCGCACTGGTGCGCTGGCCGATGATCGGACTGATGCTGGGCCCGATCACCGGCGAGATGTTCACCTGGCGCAAGCAGAACCCGGGCCGGCTCGCCGCCTACACCCGGGCGACCTGGGCCTGGGTGGTGATCATGGGCCTGAAGCCGATGATCCTGTTCCCGCTGTACTTCACCCACAACGTCAACCTGCTGGGCTGGCTGAAGGTCGCCCTCGGCATTCCGCCGATGCTGCTGGCGATGTACGTCACCTGGCAGATCCTGCTGAAGGCGCCGCCGCCGATCAAGGCGGAGCTGCCCGAGGACGAGGAAGAGCCGCAGAAGTAGAGCCCCGTACGACGAAGGGCCCGCGCGATGCGCGGGCCCTTCGTCGTACGGCGGGGCGGATCAGCCGGCGAGCAGCGTCTCCAGCTCCTCCTCGCGCTCCTGGGCGGCCACGAACAGCAGTTCGTCGCCGGCCTCCAGGGTGTCGCTGCCGCCGGGGACCAGCACCCGGCCCGCGCGGATGATGGTGACCAGCGCGGTGTCCACCGGCCAGGCCACGTCCGCGACCCGGGTGCCGACCAGGCCGGTGTCGGCGGCCAGGGTGAGCTCGACCAGGTTGGCGTTGCCCTGCGAGAAGCGCATCAGCCGGACCAGGTCGCCGACGCTCACGGCCTCCTCGACCAGCGCCGACATCAGGCGCGGGGTGGAGACGGCGACGTCCACGCCCCAGGACTCGTTGTACAGCCACTCGTTCTTCGGGTTGTTCACCCGGGCGACCACCCGGGGCACCCCGTACTCGGTCTTGGCGAGCAGCGAGACGACCAGGTTGACCTTGTCGTCACCGGTGGCGGCGATCACCACGTGGCAGCGCTGCAGGGCGGCCTCGTCCAGCGAGGTGATCTCGCAGGCGTCGGCGAGCAGCCACTCCGCCAGCGGGACCCGCTCCACCGAGATGGAGTTCGGGTTCTTGTCGATCAGCAGGACCTCGTGGCCGTTCTCCAGCAGCTCTCCGGCGATGGAACGACCGACGGCACCGGCTCCGGCGATTGCGACGCGCATCAGTGACCAGCCTCCTCGGGGCCCTTGGCGAAGGCCGCCTCGACCGCGGTCAGTTCGTTGCGGCGCAGCATCACGTGCACCAGGTCGCCCTCCTGCACCACCATCTGCGGGGTGGGCAGCACGCCCTCGCCGACCCGCGTGACGAACGCCACCCGGACACCGGCCTCGGCCTCCAGCTCGGACAGGCGGTGGCCTATCCAGGCGGGGTTGAAGGCCACCTCGGCGAGCTGCACGGCACCCGACGGGTCCTGCCAGACCGGCTCGGCGCCGCTGGGCAGCAGCCGGCGCAGCATCTGGTCGGCCGTCCAGCGGACGGTGGCGACGGTCGGGATGCCCAGGCGCTGGTAGACCTCGGCGCGGCGCGGGTCGTAGATGCGGGCCGCGACGTGCTCGACGCCGAAGTTCTCGCGGGCCACCCGGGCCGCGATGATGTTCGAGTTGTCACCGCTGGAAACGGCGGCGAAGGCGCCCGCCTCCTCGATTCCGGCTTCCCTCAGGGTGTCCTGGTCGAAGCCGACACCGGTGACCCGGCGGCCGTTGAAGCCCGCTCCGAGCCGACGGAAGGCGGTCGGGTCCTGGTCGATGACCGCGACCGAGTGGCCTTGTTTCTCGAGCGTTCTGGCGAGGGCGGAGCCCACGCGCCCGCAGCCCATGATGACGATGTGCACGCGACTACCTCACCCGATCCGTTGGGGTCATGACCTGCGTAAACACCGCTCATCGTCCTTCCGTGCCCCCGATTGCGGGGGCGAGTTCTCGATCGCGCCTGTGATCCGACGCGAGGGGGCAACGAGGTGTTGCCCGCTAACCCGTATTCCGACACGCTAGCCGGTCCGCCGAACACAGTCGCGACCAAGGTGCCCCCGTGCGGCGTCGGTTGCCGCCGCGAGCCTTTAGCATTCCTTGCTGTGCCTATGCCTGCTGACCTACCGAAACGCATCCTGATCGGGCGTGCGCTGCGCAGCGACAAGCTGGGGGAGACGCTGCTCCCCAAGCGGATCGCGCTGCCGGTGTTCGCCTCGGACGCGCTCTCCTCCGTGGCGTACGCGCCCGAGGAGATCCTGCTCACGCTGTCGCTGGCCGGCGCCGGGGCGATCCACTTCTCCTGGCAGATCGGCGTCGTCGTCGCCATCGTGATGCTCGCGGTGGTCGCCTCGTACCGGCAGAACGTGCACGCGTACCCGAGCGGCGGCGGCGACTACGAGGTCGCCACCGTCAACCACGGGCCGAACTCCGGCCTGGTGGTGGCGAGTGCGCTGATGGTCGACTACATCCTGACCGTGGCGGTGTCCACCACCTCCGGCGTGGCCAACGTGGTGTCGGCGGTGCCGGCGCTGCGCGGGCACGAGATGGCGCTGTCGGTCTTCGTGGTCATCCTGCTGATGGGCATGAACCTGCGCGGTGTCCGCGAGTCCGGTTCGGCGTTCGCGGTGCCGACGTACGCGTTCATGGTGGGCGTGCTCGGCATGGTGGTCTACGGCCTGGTGCGGCACTTCGGGTTCGGTGCGGCGCTGCCCGCGGAGAGCTCGGCGTACCACCTGGAGGCGACGCCCGGGAACGGGGCGCTGGGCGGGTTCGCGCTGGTGTTCCTGCTGCTCAAGGCGTTCTCGTCGGGCTGTGCGGCGCTGACCGGTGTGGAGGCCATCTCCAACGGCGTGCCGGCCTTCCGCAAGCCGAAGAGCAAGAACGCGGCGACCACGCTGCTGATGATGGCGTCCATCGCCGTCACGATGTTCATGGGCATCATCTACCTGGCGCACCTGACCGGGACGCAGATGGCCGAGAACCCGACCGAGCAGCTGATCGGCGCGCCCGAGGGCTACCACCAGAAGACCGTGCTGGCGCAGATCTCCGAGGCGGTGTTCTCCAACTTCACCCCGGGCTTCTACTTCGTCGCGGGCACCACCGGCCTGATCCTGGTGCTGGCCGCGAACACCGCGTTCAACGGCTTCCCGGTGCTCGGCTCGATCCTGGCCCAGGACCGCTACCTGCCGCGGCAGCTGCACACCCGCGGCGACCGGCTGGCGTTCTCCAACGGCATCGTGCTGCTGGCCGGCGCGGCGGTCCTGTTCATCGTGGCGTTCGGCGCCGACCCGAACCGGCTGATCCAGCTGTACATCGTCGGCGTGTTCGTGGCGTTCAACATGAGCCAGTCCGGCATGATCCGGCACTGGACCCGGCTGCTGAAGACCGAGACCGACCCGAAGAAGCGCGCCCGCATGCAGCGCAGCCGGGCGATCAACACCTTCGGCCTGGTGATGACCATGGCCGTGCTGATCGTGGTGCTCGCCACCAAGATCGGCCACGCCTGGATCGCCATCGCGCTGATGGTGGTGCTGTTCGTGATGATGAAGGCGATCCGCCGGCACTACGACAGCGTCAACGCCGAGCTGAAGGCCGCCGAGGAGCCCGCGGACGTCGCCCCGCCGACCCGGGTGCACGCCGTCGTGCTGGTCTCCAAGCTGCACAAGCCCGCGCTGCGCGCCCTCGCCTACGCCCAGCTGTCCCGGGCGCACATCCTGGAAGCCGTCACCGTCAACGTCGACCCGGTCGACACCGCGGCACTGCGCAAGGAGTGGGACGAACGCGGCATCGAGGTGCCGCTGAAGGTCCTCGACTCGCCGTACCGCGAGATCACCGGCCCGGTGCTGGAGTACGTGAAGAACCTGCGCCGCGACAGCCCGCGCGACGTGGTCGCGGTCTACATCCCCGAGTACGTGGTCGGCCACTGGTACGAGCACCTGCTGCACAACCAGAGCGCGCTGCGGCTCAAGGGACGTCTGCTGTTCAAGCCCGGTGTGATGGTGACGTCCGTACCCTGGCAGTTGGAGTCCTCGGAGCGGCGCAAGGCGCCCAAGGCGTGGTCCGCGCCCGGCGCGGTGCGCCGCGGCGAGCCCCGTCCGCGACGCGGACAGGCTCCCGGGGAGTCCCGGGGCGGCAAGGACGACGCCGCGCCGCGCGACTAGCCGCGAAAGCCCGTCCGGCCTCCCGATGGCCCAGAATGGGCCCGTGGCGGATCGTTCCCGGTCCGCCACGGGCCGCCGTGTTCTCCACCGTCCGTCCCCCGTCTTTCGTATCGCGTAAGGAAGCGCCCCGTGACCCGCAACAACCCGCCCCGCTCCTCCGGTCGCCAGGGCCGCCCCGGCCGCACGTCCGGCGCCAAGCCCGGGCAGGTGGCGCACCCGCGCTGGAGCAGCCGGCCGTCCCGGCCCGAGGCCACCGACCGGGAGGGCAACACCGCCCGCAGCTTGCCGCCGGTGCCCGGCGAGCAGCGCCCCGCCGCCGAGCGGCCGGCGGTCGCGAAGCCGGCGGTCGAGAAGTCGGCCAAGGGCGCGGCGAAGGGCGCCCAGGGCGCTCGGGACGGCAGGGGCGCCCAAGGCGCCGCGGCGAAGAAGGCCGAGCGGCAGGGGCGCAAGCCCAGCGCGGTGCGGGCGCCCAAGGCGGTGCGACCGACCAAGCCGGTGCTGCGGCAGCCCTCCGGGGACCCGCTGGTCGGCGAGCGCTACGAGGTCGAGGTCGGGCCGGTCGCGCACGGCGGGCACTGCGTGGCCCGGCACGAGGGCCGAGTGCTGTTCGTCCGGCACGCGCTGCCCGGCGAGCGGGTGATTGCGCAGGTCACCGACGGCACCACCACCTCGCGGTTCCTGCGGGCGGACGCGGTGGAGGTGCTGGAGGCCGCCAAGGAGCGGATCGAGGCCCCCTGCCCGTTCTCCGGCCCCGGCAAGTGCGGCGGCTGCGACTGGCAGCACGTCACCCCCGGCGGGCAGCGCAAGCTCAAGGGCTCGGTGCTCACCGAGCAGCTCGCCAAGCTGGCCGGCCTCACCCCCGAGGAGGCCCACTGGGACGGCTCGGTCGAGCCGGTCGGCGGCAAGCTCCAGGCCGGCGAGGTCCCGGCCTGGCGCACCCGGGTGCAGTACGCCGTCGACGAGGACGGCGCCATCGGGCTGCGCAAGCACCGCTCGCACGACATCCAGCCGATCGACCGCTGCCTGATCGCCGCGCCCGGCGTCACCGAACTCGGCATCGAGTCCCGCGACTGGACCGGCGTCGCAGCCGTCGACGCGATCGCGGCGTCCGGCTCCTCCGACCGGCAGGTGATCCTGCGGCCGCGGCCCGGCGAGCAGCTGCCGCTGGTCGAGCTCGACCGGGAGACCTCGATCGCCCGGATCGACGAGCAGGACCTGTTCCACCGCGTGCACGGCCGCACCTTCGTCCGCGAGCGCGCCGCCGGCCGCACCTGGCGGGTCTCCAACGGCGGCTTCTGGCAGATCCACCCCGAGGCCCCGGACACCCTGGTCGACGCCGTCCTCAGCGGCCTCGACCCGCAGTGGGGCGAGAACGCCCTCGACCTGTACTGCGGCGTCGGCCTGTTCGCCGGCGCGCTCGCCGAGCGGGTCGGCGAGGACGGCGCGGTGCTCGGCATCGAGTCCGGCAAGCAGGCCGTCGCGGACGCCCGGCACAACCTCGCCGCACTGGAGAACGTCCGCATCGAGTGCGACAAGGTCGAGACCCTGCTGCCCCGCACCGGCATCACCTCCACCGACCTGATCGTCCTCGACCCGCCCCGGGCCGGCGCCGGCCGTGACACCGTCGCCCACCTCTGCTCGCTCTCCGCCCGCCGCATCGCCTACGTCGCCTGCGACCCCGCCGCGCTCTCCCGCGACCTGGCCTTCTTCCGCGAGGGCGGCTACCGCCCGGTCTCGCTGCGCGCCTTCGACCTGTTCCCGATGACCCACCACTTCGAGTGCGTGGCCATCCTGGAGCCGATCGCCGGCCGGCAGTAACCGATCCACTGTCGCAACGGGCGCGGGAGCCTCTCCCGCGCCCGTTCGGCGTTTCCGGGCGGGCGGCGACCGGTGGCCGGTTTTCGCGGGGGCGCGGGCGGACAGGGTGGGGGAGTGGGGGGTGCGGCCGGTTTGCGCCCTTGTTGTGCTAGCACCACGGCGCTAGCGTGAAGCATGGCCAAGAAGCAGCTGAACGTCAGGGTGGATGCGACCACCGCCGAGATGGCCCGCGAGCGGGCCGAACAGCAGGGGATCAGCATGAACCAGTACATCGAGCGTCTGGTCCAGCAGGACATGGGCGAGGCGGGGCGCAACTTCGTGGATGCCGCGGCGCAGTTCATGAAGGAGCACGAGGCGGCGTTCCTCGCCGAGTTCGGGTCGCCGAGCGAACTCCAGGACGTGCGCCGTTGAAACTTGAGGTCGACCTCTCGTGGCTGCTCATGACCGCCGAGCAGTACACGCCCGGTGACCCGCAGGTCACCGACTACGGATCGCTGCTCGCAGCGGTCACCAGGCACCAGGCCGAGATCTTCGACATCGCCGTCTACCCGGAGCCGCAGGACCGTGCGGCCGCGCTGATGCACCAGCTGATCCGGGTCCCCGCGCTGGAGCGCAACAACGAGCTGTTCGCCACCGCCGTGGCCTACGCGTACCTGGTGGCCAGCGGCTGCCGGGTGGCGACCACCGCGCGGGAGGTGCGCAGCCTGGCCCGGGCGATCCGGGAGGGCAAGCTCGGCATCACGGGTGTGGCGGAGCGGCTGGCGATGTGGGTGGTCGACGAGGCGGAGGAGGAAGAGGTCGGCGACGACGGCGAGGAGTGAGCCGTCGGCAGGTCGGCACGGCGAGGAGTGAACCGTCGGCAGGTCGGCGCAGGTGGGGTCAGGGGCAGGGAGAGCGACGAGGCGTCCGCAGCCGGGATACCCTCGACGTTCCCCCGGCCCCTGACGATCCCGCGAGGATGCGACCGAGTTGCTGCAGGACATCGAGCCCTATCTGGTCTGCCCGCACTGCGCCCGCCCACTGACCCTGGACGGTCGGACCCTGCGCTGCCCGCAGGGCCACAGCTTCGACCAGGCCCGGCAGGGCTACGTCAGCCTGCTGGCCGGTGACGCGAAGGCGGGCACCGCCGACACCGCGGAGATGGTCGCCGCCCGCAGCGAGTTCCTGACGGCCGGCCACTACCGTCCGCTGGAGCAGGCGCTGGCCGAGGCCGCCGCCGAGGTCGCGGCGGACACCGGTCTGGTGGCCGACCTGGGCGCGGGCACCGGCCACTACCTGGCGCGGGTGCTCCGGGCGCGGCCCGGCGCGGCCGGCGCGGCCCTCGACCTGTCGAAGTACGCGCTGCGGCGCGCCGCGAAGGCGCACCCGAGGATCGGCGCCGTGGTGTGCGACGCCTGGCGCCCGCTGCCGCTGCGGGACGGTGCGGCGGACGTGCTGCTGAACGTGTTCGCGCCGCGCAACGGACCGGAGATGCGCCGGGTGCTGCGTCCGGGCGGGCGGCTGCTGGTGGCCGCGCCGACCTCCCGCCACCTGCGGGAACTGGTGGGCGCGCTGGGCCTGCTGTCGGTGGACGAGGACAAGGACCGGCGGATCGAGGAGAAGCTCGGCCCCTGGTTCGCGCCGGTGGGGCGCACCGAGGTGGAGTTCACGCTGCGGCTGTCGCGGACGGACGCCGCCGCGGTGGTCGGGATGGGCCCGAGCGCCTGGCACACCGACCCGGCCGCGCTGGCCGCCGCGCTGGACGCGCTGCCGCAGCCGGTGGAGGTCACCGGTTCGGTGCGGATCACCGCGTACGGGTGACACTTCGCCGGCGGCCCGGGGACGGTTGGGACTCGAAGGGGTGAAAGGCCGTCAGGAGAGACGTTTCTCCAGCTCACTGCGGGCCTAGAGTGCTCGGAGTGACCAGCGAAGCCCCCTTGGCCCCGCCTCCGGTCGGCCCGCCCGACCGCTCCTCCGTCCCGTCGGGCGGACGCCCGCCCGCGGAGCCCACCCCTCTGGTGAAGCGCCCCACCGTCGAGGAACTGCGGCTGACGTCCTTCAAGTCCTACCGGCGCGCCACCCTGCCGCTGTCGCCGCTGACCGTCCTGCACGGCCCGTCCGGGGCGGGCAAGTCCAACGCGTTGGACGCCCTCGCCGTGCTGTCCCGGCTCGCCCTCGGCGAGGAGATCAAGCCCTCGCTGGACGGCATCGGCGGGATCGGCGGCCCGCTCGCCGTCCCGGTGCGCGGCGGGCTGGTCGGCTGCGTGCCGCACGGGCGCAACGCGATCATCCTGGGCTGCACCGTGCGCTCCGGCGTCGGGCCGGTCCGGCTCGAAGTGGTGGTGCGCACCGACGAACGCGTCCGGATCGCCCGCGAGTGGCTCACCCTGGACGGCCGGACCCTGATGGAGACCGGCGAGCAGGACCTCGCCCGCGGCCGGGTCAACGTCACCTGGCACAACGACTCCCGGCAGGGCGACATCCGCGCACCGCTGTCCAGCAGCAGCCTGATCACCGCCCAACTGCCGCTGCGGGTGGCCGGATCGTCCAACGGCGAACGCAAGGTCCTGGCCGCCTCCGAACAACTGCTCACCGCACTGCGCGAGGTGTTCGCCCTGCACCCGGTGCCCGCCGCGATGCGCGGCTGGGCCAGGCCCGAACCACAGGCCCGGCTGCTCGGCACCGCAGCCAACATCTCCGCCGTCCTCGGCCGCCTCGAACACGAATGCCAGCGCCGGTGGGCCCGGCTGCTGCGCACCGTCCAGGCCGCCGCCCCGCACCCGCTGCTCGGCCTGGACGTCGCCCGGCGCGGCGACGGCGCGCAGCAGCGACTGATCGCCGTCTTCGACGAGGGCGTGCTCGGTAGGACCGGCGCCGACCAGGCCTCCGACGGCATGCTGCGGCTGCTCGCCTTCGCTGCCGTCCTGCTCACCGGCGCCGACGTCATCGACGTCGACCCGGCCGCCGAAGTCCCCGACGCGCACCGGCAGTTGGTGCTTCTCGCCGAGGACCTCGGGGCCGGCCTGGCGGCCGAGCAGGTCGCTGCGCTGCTGCGGCTGGCCCGCGAAGTCACCGGCAAGGGCGATATCCGGCTGCTCGCCACCCTTCAGGAACCCGGGCCGGCGCTCGGCCTGGACGGCGTCGAACTGGTCGAGTGCCGCCGCGATCCGGCCACCGGCCACAGCCTGCTGCGGCGCGCCGAACCCGCCGCCCGGGTGCCCGTCCAGGGCGCGGCCCGCGACGGCTCCGCAGTGGTAGACCTGGGGGAATGAACGACGATCTCACGGTGCCCGAACTCCAGCGGCGACTGGCCGAGTTCGCGGCCGCCAGGAACTGGCAACCGTTCCACACCCCGAAGAACCTGGCCTCGGCGCTGAGCGTCGAGGCCGGTGAACTGCTGGAGATCTTCCAGTGGTTGACGCCCGAACAGGCCGCCGCGGTGATGACGGACCCGGACACGGCGCACCGCGTCCGGGACGAGGTCGCCGACGTGCTGGCCTACCTGCTGCAGCTGTGCACGGTGCTGGAGGTGGACCCGCTGCGGGCGCTCGCGGAGAAGATCGAGCGCAACGAGAGCCGGTTCCCGGCGGCCTGACGCGGTTCCCGGGTGGGGCGGCTGTCGGTTGAGGTGGTGCCCGTTCCGGACGGCTCCGGCTGAGGCGCCTCCGGTTCGGGGCGGTTCCCGGCGGGCGGAGAAATCATCCGGTTTTCCCTCCTACGGGGGACCGGAGTTTTCCACAGGGCCGGGTTGTCCACAGGTGCGGCGAATGCGCTGGGAGTGCCCGGCCGACGGCGGCACGCTGAGCCCCTGACCGACCGCCGACCGACGGCGGCGGCGAACGAGGGGAGCGCTGCACCGTGGAGGCACTGCGACTGATCAAGACCGTCCGGCACGCCCTGGTCGAGTCCCGGGCGACCGGAGACATCCTGCACCAGGCCTGGCAGTCCGGGCTGCTCACCGAGGCGGTCGGGGCCCGGATCGGCGACCACGACGGCGAGGAGTTCGCCACCCTCGGGCAACTGCTCTCGGAGGCCGGTTCGCACGCCGCGAGCTGCCTGCGACCGCCGCCCGATCGCAGCCGCTACGGGCCCGGCGGCGGGCCGGGCGACTGGTCCGGGCCACCGCTCGTGGAGCGGCTCACCGAACTCGGCGAGCTGGAACCGGTGCTGACGGAGCTCGCCGGGCTGCTGGCGGAGGCCAGCGAGAACCTGGTGGTGCTGGCCTGCGGAGCGGAGACCGAGAGCCTGTACTGGGCCTGCATCGACGGGCTCGACGCGAACTCCGAATGCCGTGACCTGGTCGCCGAGCTGCTGCGCGAGCAGCGGCGGACGGCGGTGCCCGACGGGGTGTCACCGGAGGACGGGGAAGCCGCGCAGGACGCGGAAGATCCGGCGGACGCGGTGGCACTGATGGCAGCGGCGGCGCTCCCGGAGCCGGAGGAGGGGAGTGCGGCGCCGGGCGGGGCCCGGCGGGAGGAGCCGAGGCTCGTGGTCCCGCTGGGCCCGCCGGTTCCGGCGGCGCGCGCTCAGGCGCGGGCCGAGTCGTCCGGCTCGCTCGCGGGTGCGGTGTCCCGCAGGTCGGAGTCGAGTCCGGCCAGGTCGGTGTTGATCGAGGCGAGCAGCTCCTGCATCTGCTCCAGCAGCGACTTGGTGGTGACGGGCGCGCCGTCCGTGGGGGTGCCCGGGGTGGGCGGCTCGGTCCAGGGCTCGGACATGAGAGGGCCCCTTCAGCTCGGTGGTGCGGGGTGAAGCGCCGGGGGTCGACGCCGCCGGTCCAACGAGCCCCCGCCGCGCGCGGTCACCCCGGACCACCCGTAGCGGTCCAACCCCGCGGCCCGGTCAGCCCCAGGGGTGAGCCGAGTTTGCGAGCCCCGCCCCCGCTCGGCTACGGCGCCGAGCGGGGGCGGGGAGAACTCCGCGGGCAGCCGTCGGACGGCTGCCGGGCAGCCGCGGCCGCGGCTGCTGAAACGTGATGACCTGGAAGGAGGTCAGTTGTGCGAGTGCAGATCCGCGTTCAGACCGCCCCACGAACCGCTGCGGGCGATCACCTCGACCGCGCCGGACTGCGAGTTGCGGCGGAACAGCAGGTTGTCCTGGCCGGACAGCTCCACGGCCTTCGCCACCGTGCCGTCCGGGGCGGTGACCCGGGTGCCGGCGGTGACGTACAGGCCCGCCTCCACCACGCAGTCGTTGCCCAGCGAGATGCCGATGCCCGCGTTGGCGCCCAGCAGGCAGCGCTCGCCCACCGAGACGACCTGCTTGCCACCGCCGGACAGGGTGCCCATGATCGAGGCGCCGCCACCGATGTCGCTGTGGTCGCCGACCACCACGCCCGCGCTGATCCGGCCCTCCACCATCGAGGTGCCGAGGGTGCCGGCGTTGAAGTTGACGAAGCCCTCGTGCATCACGGTGGTGCCCTCGGCCAGGTGCGCGCCGAGACGGACCCGGTCGGCGTGCGCGATGCGCACCCCGCTCGGCGCCACGTAGTCGGTCATCCGCGGGAACTTGTCGATGCCGTACACGGCGAGCTGCCCGCCCTGGGCGCGCACCGCCAGCCGAGCCTGCTCCACGTTGCCCACCGGCACCGGGCCGATCGACGTCCAGGCGACGTTCGCCAGCAGGCCGAAGACGCCGTCCAGGTTCTGGCCGTGCGGCTTCACCAGCCGGGAGGAGAGCAGGTGCAGGCGCAGGTAGACGTCGTGCGCGTCCAGCGGCTTCTCGTCCAGCGAGGAGATCACGGTGCGCACCGCCACCACCTCGACGCCGCGCCGTGCGTCGGCGCGCAGCGCCTCGGCGGCGCCGGGGCCGAGCGCCTGCTCGGCCTCCTCGGCGCTCAGCCGGACGGTGCCCGACGGGCCGGGGGCGGCGGCCAGCTCGGGCGCGGGGAACCAGGTGTCGAGGACGGTGCCGTCGGCGGCGATGGTCGCCAGGCCGGCGGCCACCGCGCCGCTTGCGGAAGTGGAGGTCTCAGCAGTCACATCCCGCACGTTAACCAATCAAGGCAAGGCCTGACCAACACGCTCACCGGACGGACAAAACCTGATGCCCGGAATCCGGCTCAACAGCCATACTCGGCCGGGTGTTCGTATCCATCTCCACCACCGGCACTGCCGAGAATCCTGCCTCCGACCTGGGCTTCCTCCTGCACAAGCACCCTGACAAGGTGCAGCGGTTCACCACCGCGCACGGCACCGCGCACGTCTTCTACCCCGAGTCCGGGGAGCAAACGTGCACCGCCGCGCTGCTGCTGGAGATCGACCCCGCGGCGCTGCTGCGCCACGGCCGCGGCAAGGGCCGCTCCGGCTCGCCCGACCTGGCCCTCGCCGAGTACGTCAACGACCGGCCGTACGCCGCGTCCTCGCTGCTCGCGGTGGCGCTGCGCACGGTGTTCCGGTCCGCGATGAAGGGCGAGTGCCCGCACCGCCCCGAACTGCCCGGCCGTGCCATGCCGCTGCGGATCGTGCTGCCCTCCGTCCCGGTGGCGGGCGGCGGACCGGAGCTGGTGGACCGACTGTTCGCGCCGCTGGGCTGGCAGGTCGGGGCGACGCCCGTCCCGCTGGACGAGTCCTTCCCCGAGTGGGGCGACTCCCGGTACGTGCGACTCGAACTCACCGGCACCCTGCGGCTCGCCGACGCCCTGCAGCACCTGTACGTGCTGCTGCCGGTGCTGGACGGAGCCAAGCACTACTGGGTCGCGCCCGACGAGGTCGACAAGCTGCTGGCGGCCGGCCAGGGCTGGCTCGCCGACCACCCCGAACGCGCCCTGATCACCCGCCGCTACCTGTCCCGCCGCTGGTCGCTGACCCGGCTCGCGATGGAACGCCTCGCCCTGGCCCGCCTGGCCGAGGCCGACGACCGCGAGGCCGAGGAAATCGACAACGCCGTCCCCGACACCCCGGAGGAGGTGACCGCCACCGACCTGACCATCGACCTGACCACCGACCCGTCCACCGACTCGGGTGCCGTTCTTCCGGCCGACGCCGCTGCAACTCCGGTACGTCCGGTGCAGGGGTCGCCGACCACAGGGCCGGAGTCGATATCGGAGCCGGAGCCGGGCCGTTCCACCGTCACCGGCGCCGTCACCGGTGCCGAGGCCGACGGCGAGGGCGCCGAGCGCGGCGAGTCGTTGGCGGCTCAGCGGCGCACCGCGATCCTGGCCGCGCTGGCCCGCACCGGTGCCGCCCGGGTGCTCGACCTGGGCTGCGGCCAGGGCGAGTTGGTGGGCGCGCTGCTCAAGGAGCCGCGGGTGACCGAAGTGCTCGGTGTGGACGTGTCCTCCCGGGCGCTGACGATCGCCGCCCGCCGACTGCGGCTGGACCGGATGCCGGAGCGCCTGGCGAGCCGGGTTCGGCTGGTCCAGGGCGCGCTGACGTACACCGATGCCCGGCTGAAGGGCTACGACGCGGCGGTGCTGTGCGAGGTGATCGAACACCTCGACCTGCCCCGGCTGCCCGCGCTGGAGTACGCCGTGTTCGGTGCGGCCCGGCCGGCCGCGGTCGTGGTCACCACCCCGAACGCGGAGTACAACGTGCGCTGGGAGACCCTGCCCGCCGGACACCTGCGGCACGGCGACCACCGGTTCGAGTGGAACCGCGCCGAGTTCACCGCCTGGGCGGAGCAGGTGGCCGACAGCTTCGGCTACACGGTCGCGTTCGAGCCGGTCGGCCCGGTCGACCCGGAGGTCGGCGCGCCCACCCAGCTCGCACACTTCCGCCTCACCGAGCCCGCTCCGACCACCGTCGAAACCGCAGGAACAACGACCGCCACCACCGACACCACCACCACCGACACCACGACTACCGAAAACACCGTCACCGACCGCACCGACGCCCCGTCGAACGACCTCGCCCCGGAAGGGAGCGCTCACCGATGACCACCGAAACCCTGGAGGCCGGCACCCCCACCGGCCGGCGCCTCCCCGTCACCGACGTCTCGCTGGTGGTGCTGATCGGCAGCACCGGCGCCGGAAAGTCGAGCTTCGCCAGGAAGCACTTCCTGCCCACCCAGGTGATCTCGTCGGACTCCTGCCGGGGGCTGGTCTCCGACGACGAGAACGACCAGTCCGCTTCGGCCGACGCCTTCGACGTGCTGCACTACATCGTCGGCAAGCGGCTCGCGGCCGGCCGGCTCACCGTGGTCGACGCCACCAACGTGCAGCAGCACGCAAGGCGTGCGCTGATCGCGCTGGCCCGGGAGCACCACGTGCTGCCGATCGCGATCGTGCTGGACGTGCCCGCCGAGGTGTGCGCCGAACGCAACCGGGCCCGGCCGGACCGGCAGCTGCCGGCCCACGTGATCCCCCGCCACCAGCGCGACCTGCGGCGTTCGTTGCGCGGCCTGGAACGCGAGGGCTTCCGCAAGGTGCACGTGCTGCGCGGGGTCGAGGAGATCGAGCACGCCGAGATCGTCCCGGAGAAGCGGTACAACGACCTGCGGCACCTGACCGGCCCGTTCGACATCATCGGTGACATCCACGGCTGCCGCTCCGAGCTGGAGACCCTGCTCGGCCGGCTCGGCTACGCGATCACCCGGGACGAAGCGGGCCGCCCGGTCGACGCCGCCCACCCGGACGGCCGGACCGCCGTGTTCGTCGGCGACCTGGTCGACCGCGGCCCGGACAGCCCGGGCGTGCTGCGCCTGGTGATGGGCATGGTCGCGGCCGGCCACGCGCTCTGCGTGCCCGGCAACCACGAGAACAAGCTCGGCCGCTGGATGGACGGCCGCAAGGTCACCGTCTCGCACGGCCTGCAGGAGACGATCGATCAGCTGTCCGGCGAGAGCGAGGAGTTCCGCGCCCAGGTGCGGGCGTTCATGCGCGGCCTGGTCAGCCACTACCTGCTGGACGGCGGCGAGCTGGTGGTCTGCCACGCCGGCCTGCCGGAGAAGCTCCACGGCCGGGCCTCCGGCCGGGTCCGCTCGCACGCGCTGTACGGCGAGACCACCGGCGAGACCGACGAGTACGGCCTGCCGGTCCGCTACCCGTGGGCCGAGGAGTACCGCGGCCGCGCCCTGGTGGTCTACGGCCACACCCCGGTGCCGGTGGCGAGCTTCCTCAACAACACCATCTGCCTGGACACCGGCTGCGTCTTCGGCGGCAGCCTCACCGCGCTGCGCTACCCGGAGCGGGAGATCGTCGGCGTGCCCGCCGAACAGGAGTGGTACGAGCCGATCCGCCCGCTGCGCGCGGACGCGCCCGGCGGCCGGGAGGGCCGTCCGCTGGACCTCGCCGACGTGGCCGGCCGCCGCGTGGTGGAGACCGCCACCCTCGGCAACGTCTCCGTCCGGGAGGAGAACGCCGCCGCCGCGCTGGAGGTGATGAGCCGCTTCGCGCTCGACCCGCGGCTGCTCGCCTACCTGCCGCCGACCATGGCGCCCTCGCCGACCTCCCGTCGCGAAGGCTTCCTGGAGCACCCCGAGGAGGCGTTCTTCGCCTACCGGCACGACGGGGTGCGGCAGGTGATCTGCGAGGAGAAGCACATGGGCTCCCGCGCCGTCGTCCTGGTCGCCCGCGACGACACCGCGCTGGACAAGCGCTTCGACCTGTCCGGCCGGGGCGCGATCTGGACCAGGACCGGCCGCGCCTTCCTGTCCGACGGGCAGCTCACCGACGCGATACTCGACCGGCTGCGGGCCGCCGCCGAGCAGTCCGGCCTGTTCGACGAACTCGACACTGACTGGCTGCTGCTGGACGCCGAGCTGATGCCGTGGTCGCTGAAGGCCGTCGAACTGCTGCGCCGCCAGTACGCCGCGGTCGGCGCGGCCGCCGGCGCCGCGCTGCCCGTCGCGCTCGACGCCCTCGCCCGGGCCGCCGCCCGCGGCTTGGACGTGGCGGAGCTGACGGACCGCCAGCACCAGCGCGCCGCCGACGCGCTGGCCTTCACCGAGGCGTACCGGCGCTACTGCTGGCCGACCGAGGGCCTCGACGGCATCCGGCTGGCCCCGTTCCAGCTGCTCGCCGCCGAGGGCGCCAACCTGGCGCTGCGCCCGCACACCGAGCACCTCGACCTGATCGACCGCCTGGTGGACGCCGACCACCGGCTCGCGGCGGAGGCCGACGGCACCACTCCGGTGCTGCACCGCACCGGGCGGATGCTGGTCGATACCGAGGACGAGTCCTCGGTGGCCGCCGCCGTCGCCTGGTGGGAGGAGCTGACCGGTGCGGGCGGCGAGGGCATGGTGGTCAAGCCGGTCGAGGCGCTGCACCGCGAGAGCAACGGGCGGCCGGTCCAGCCCGGGCTGAAGGTTCGCGGCCGTGAGTACCTGCGGATCATCTACGGCCCGGACTACACCCGGCAGCTGGACCGACTGCGGCAGCGCTCGCTGGCCCACAAGCGCTCGCTCGCCCTGCGCGAGTACGCGCTCGGTCTGGAGGCGCTGGACCGGCTGGCGGCCGGCGAGCCGCTCTGGCGGGTGCACGAGGCGGTGTTCGCGGTGCTGGCCCTGGAGTCCGAGCCGGTCGACCCCCGTCTCTGACACGGGGAGTCCCGCTCCCGACCGCGCCCGGGCGGACGGTTCGCCGTCCGCCCGGGGCCCGGTCGCCCGCCCGGGTCCGCCGTCCCGCTGCCGTCCTCGCTGTCCCGCCGTCCTCGCCCACCTCTTCGTCCTCGCCGCCCCGCCGTCTTCGGCGGGCCTGGCAACCTCGATGTGCATGATTATTCGATGACTCGTATACACTTCCTACTTCGGCCCATTGACTGACCCAGGAGACGGGTATGGCGTTCAACCTCCGGAACAGGCACTTCCTCAAGGAGATCGACTTCACTCCCCAGGAGTTCCGTCACCTGGTCGACCTCTCCGCGCAGCTCAAGGCCGCCAAGTACGCCGGTACCGAGCAGCCGCGGCTGCGGGGCAAGAACATCGCGCTGATCTTCGCCAAGACCTCCACCCGCACCCGCTGCGCGTTCGAGGTGGCGGCCCACGACCAGGGCGCGTCCACCACCTACCTGGACCCGGCGGGGTCGCAGATGGGCCACAAGGAGTCGATCAAGGACACCGCCCGGGTGCTGGGCCGGATGTTCGACGGCATCGAGTACCGGGGCGACGGCCAGGAGATCGTCGAGGAGCTGGCCGCCCACGCGGGCGTCCCGGTCTGGAACGGCCTGACCGACGAGTGGCACCCCACCCAGATGCTGGCCGACGTGCTCACCATCCAGGAGCACTCCACCAAGCCGTTGAGCGAGACCACCCTGGTCTACCTCGGCGACGCCCGCTCCAACATGGGCAACTCGCTGCTGGTCACCGGCGCGCTGCTGGGCATGGACATCCGGATCGTCACCCCGGCGCAGCTGTGGCCGTCGGAGGAGGTCCAGAAGGCCGCCCACACGCTGGCCGAGGCCAGCGGCGCCATGATCACGCTGACCGAGGACGTGGCGGCGGGCGTGGCCGGCGCGGACTTCCTGTACACCGACGTCTGGGTGTCGATGGGCGAGCCCAAGGAGGTCTGGGCCGAGCGGATCGCCCTGCTGAAGCCCTACCAGGTCTCGATGGACACGGTGCGCGCCACCGGAAACCCGGGGGTCAAGTTCATGCACTGCCTGCCCGCGTACCACGACCTCGGCACCGAGATCGGCCGGCAGATGTTCGAACTCACCGGCATGGCCGAACTGGAGTGCACCGACGAGCTCTTCGAGTCGCCGCACTCCGTGGTCTTCGACCAGGCCGAGAACCGCCTGCACACCATCAAGGCCGTGATGGTGGCGACCCTCGGCTCCTGACGCCCCCGACCCCCCGGCTCCCGACCTCTCGGCTCCGAGGTGCCCGCGAGGCGCCCGCTCCCGAGGCCGGTCCCGCCGCCCGCTCCGAGGCCCTGGCCCCCCAGACCCTGGCCCCCAGGCGCGCGTTCCCGGGCGCGGGTTCAGAAGTCGACGTCCACGCAGCCCACCCGGTCGGCGGGGGCGTGGGCTCCGGCGGCGGGGCCGGCGTGCAGCACCAGCGAGTGCGCCTCGTCGGGCCGGAACGTCCAGGGGACGGTCGCCGAGGCGTCGCCGCCCCCGCCGGGATCGGTGCGCACCGTCATCCGGACTTCGTTGTCCGCGGCGTCCGAGCCCGTCGTGTGCTGGTAGTGCGGTCCGGACGCCGCGGGGTCGGTGGCGCAGTGGCCCGTGTGCACATGCGCCGGGAACTCGTGCGAGCCGGCCACCTCGGCGAGTTCCACCGCGACGGTCGTCCGGCCCGCCTCCCGGTGGACGGTGACCCGCACCTGCGCGCCGTACGGCACCAGGTCGGGCGCGTGAGTGATCGCCTTGGCGGGGACGATGCCGTTCGCCCGGTCGAACTGGGCGTCCACCACCTGGTCGGGGACGACCGCGGCGGGCGTCCCGCCGGGGCCGGCGATTTCGGGTGGCCCGATCGGCAGCAGGGTGAGCGGCGCCAGCAGTGCACCGGCGGCGGAGGACAGAGGCATCGCGGACCTTCCGACGGACCGTCAGGGAACACCGCCCACCGTGGCCGCCGCCCGCCCCGTCACGCACGTCGCCGTGCCGCAGCACTGCCCGCAGTCACCCGTACGAGAACGCCCGGTCGGGCACCGCCCGACAGCTCCTCGCCGGACCGGGCTGGCCGGAGGCCGTCCGTCCGCCCGCTCGCCCGTCCGCCCCGGCTCAGCCGGCGGCGGTGATGCCGCGGATCTCGCAGCGCGGCCCGCTGGCGCGCATCAGCCGCAGGTCGGCGGTGATCAGCGGGGCGCCGCAGTGTTCGGCGACCGCGACGTAGGCGGCGTCGTCCGGGGTCAGGTTGTCCTTGAGCTCCCAGATCCGGCCGAGCAGCGGCGCGATCTCCATCTTCCGGATCGTCAGCTCCGGCAGCCGCTGGGCGATCCGGGCCGCCTGCTCGGCGGTCACCTCCTTGGCGAGGTAGAGCCCGCGCAGCGACTGCATCACCTCGATCAGCACGTGTTCGGGCGCGACCCAGTCGGGGTCGGCGGCCAGTGCGGCCCGGGCTGCGGCCCCTCGCGGGCCCTGGTCGGCGAGCGAGAGCACCACCGCGGAAGCGTCCACCACGATCACCCGCTCACGGTAGCCCGCGCGCGCCGCGGTCCGGCACCGGGGTGCCCGACGACGGATCCGGCCCGCCGATCCGGTCCCGCACGGCTGCCCCTACTGCGCGGTCCCGCTCGTCGGCGCGTCGGAGCGGGTGCCCGTGGCCGGTTCCTGCACCACCGAACTCGGTCGGCCCGTCGGGCTCCTGATGAGGTCGGGCGTCGGCTGCGCGCCGAGGTCCGCGGGGTCCTCCCGGGCGACGAGGGCCGACCAGTCCAGGTCGGTCGTCCAGCGCGTGACGTCCTGCCAGGTCACCAGCGGCGCGTTCCCGTCGGCGCCGGTGGCGACCAGGGTGACCACCAGTCCGTCGACCCGTCGCAGCTCCGCCACGTAGCTGAGCTGCCCGGCCTCGTCGTACCTGGTGACGGCGATCCCGGTGCCGCCGGCGCCGGTGAGGGTCGCGCACTTCTCGCCGACGGGGCGGGTGGCACAGTCGAGGCTGCCGGACGGCCACGGCGAGTGGCGGCCGGTCGGGGCCGTCAGCTGGATCCTGAGGGCGCCGGTGTGGTCGTCGCCGAGGCTGCGCAGGCCGGCCAGGAAGACGGTCTGCACCTCGGCGTCGGAGGTGGAGCGGCGGCCGTCCCAGGTGTCGACGACCAGCATCGGGCCGAGCAGCTTGCCCAGCAGGGCCCGGGCGTTGAAGCCGTTCACCGGCACCAGGCCGGACGGCAGGGTCGACTGCGGCGTGGGAACGGGCGGCATCGATCCGCCGGCGCCGGGGGAGACGGTGAGGGCGGGCGGGGCGGGGCGCAGCAGCAGTCCGCCGCCGAGGGCCAGGCCGGCGACCGCGAGGACCGTCCCGGCGAGCGCGGCCCGCCGTCGCAGCCGGATGGCCCGGCCTTCGGCGGTGGCTCCGGCGACGAGCAGGCCGAGGTCGGGCACGGCGTCGCCGACCGCCCGTTCGAAGACGTCGCTCAGCTCCTGCTCGGGCATCGGGGCGTTCTCGCTTTCTGACGGCGCATCGGTCGGTTCGGCGGACGGCCGGTCGGACGGCCGGTCGGCCGGAGGGTTCTCCGCAGGGGCGGCGGGGCCCGGGTGGCGGGGGCGGGGCGGAGGTCCGGTCACGGGACGAGGGTGTGCAGCTGCGGGGCGAGCTGGCGGCGCAGCCGGGTGAGGGCGCGCAGCGCGCGGACCCGGACGGTGCCGGGGGCGAGCTGGAGTTCCGCGGCGGTCTCCTCGACGCTGCGGTCCTCCCAGTAGCGCAGCACCAGGACGGCCCGGTCCTTGGGCGGCAGTTCGGCGAGGGCGGCGAGCAGGGCGACGCGCAGTGCGGGGTCGGTGTCGGGGGCGGCCTGTTCGGGGAGCAGGTCGAGGCCGGGCAGTTCGCTGCTGCGGCGCAGCCGCCGGTGCGAGAGGTAGCAGCGCAGCAGCACGGTGCGGGCGTAGGCGACGGGGTTGTCGGCCTGCCTGACCCGGCCCCAGGAGGCGTAGATGCGGGCGAGCGCGGTCTGGGTGAGGTCCTCGGCGAGGTGCCAGTCGCCGCACAGCAGCAGGGCGGTGCGGAACAGGGCGGTGCCGCGGGCGTGCGCGAACTCCTCGAACTCGCGCCGCTCCTCGGCCCTTCGCCGCCCCACCGCCATCCGCACCCCTCGTCACGTGCCGGGTTCCGGCGACGCTGCGGGCTGGACGCGGAGCCGCTCGGTACATGAGGACAGATGCGCCGGGGCTGCGGTTGCGGTACAGGATGTGCGGGTGAAGTTTGGACGGAGCCATGCACTATGGTTTATCTCGACATCGAGATACATTCGGCGTTAGACTTTATCTTGACGTCAAGATACTTGCCGAGAGGCGCAGGCCCCGCGTCCGGCGGGCCTTCCATCATCGGCTCGGTGGGCCGGCGGCCGTCAGGTTAGCCAAGCCTTACCTTATCACCGGGTGGACCAAGAAGGAGTCAGTCGTGTCCGCGAACAGCTTCGACGCCCGCAGCTCGCTGCAGGTGGGCGACGAGTCGTACGAGATCTTCAAGCTCTCCGCCGTCGAGGGTTCCGAGCGGCTGCCGTACAGCCTCAAGGTCCTGCTGGAGAACCTGCTCCGCACCGAGGACGGCGCCAACATCACCGCCGACCACATCCGCGCGCTGGGCGGCTGGGACCCGACGGCCGAGCCGTCCGAGGAGATCCAGTTCACCCCGGCCCGCGTGATCATGCAGGACTTCACCGGCGTGCCCTGCGTGGTCGACCTGGCCACCATGCGCGAGGCCGTGAAGGAGCTGGGCGGCGACCCGTCCAAGATCAACCCGCTGGCGCCGGCCGAGCTGGTCATCGACCACTCCGTCATCGCCGACAAGTTCGGCACCCCGGACGCCTTCGTCCAGAACGTCGAGATCGAGTACGGCCGCAACAAGGAGCGCTACCAGTTCCTGCGCTGGGGCCAGACCGCGTTCGACGAGTTCAAGGTCGTCCCGCCGGGCACCGGCATCGTCCACCAGGTGAACATCGAGCACCTGGCCCGCACCGTCATGGTCCGCAACGGCCAGGCGTACCCGGACACCTGCGTCGGCACCGACTCGCACACCACCATGGTCAACGGCCTGGGCGTGCTGGGCTGGGGCGTCGGCGGCATCGAGGCCGAGGCCGCGATGCTCGGCCAGCCGGTCTCGATGCTGATCCCGCGCGTGGTCGGCTTCAAGCTCAACGGCCAGCTGCCGGCCGGCACCACCGCTACCGACCTGGTGCTCACCATCACCGAGATGCTGCGCAAGCACGGTGTGGTCGGCAAGTTCGTCGAGTTCTACGGCGAGGGCGTCACCTCGATCCCGCTGGCGAACCGCGCCACCATCGGCAACATGTCGCCGGAGTTCGGCTCGACCTGTGCGATCTTCCCGATCGACGCCGAGACCATCAACTACCTGAAGCTCACCGGCCGCGACGCGCAGCAGCTCGCCCTGGTCGAGGCGTACGCCAAGGAGCAGGGCCTCTGGCACGACCCGTCGGTCGAGCCGGTCTACTCCGAGTACCTGGAGCTGGACGTCTCCACCGTCGTCCCGTCGATCTCCGGCCCGAAGCGCCCGCAGGACCGCGTGATCCTGGCCGAGGCCGCCGAGAAGTTCGCCGAGGCGCTGCCGACCTACTCCGCCGAGGCCTCGAAGCCGACCGCGGTCACCGCCCCCGACGGCTCGACCTACGCGATCGACAACGGCGCGGTCGTGATCGCCTCGATCACCTCCTGCACCAACACCTCCAACCCCTCCGTCATGCTGGGCGCCGCCCTGCTGGCGAAGAAGGCCGTGGAGAAGGGCCTCACGGTCAAGCCGTGGGTCAAGACCACCCTGGCGCCCGGCTCCAAGGTCGTCATGGACTACTACGAGAAGGCCGGCCTGCTCCCGTACATGGAGAAGCTGGGCTTCAACCTGGTCGGCTACGGCTGCGTCACCTGCATCGGCAACTCGGGCCCGCTGCCCGAGGAGGTCTCCGCCGCGGTGAACGAGTCCGACCTCGCGGTCGTCTCGGTGCTCTCCGGCAACCGCAACTTCGAGGGCCGGATCAACCCGGACGTCAAGATGAACTACCTGGCGTCCCCGCCGCTGGTGGTCGCCTACGCCCTCGCCGGCAACATGAACATCGACCTGACCAAGGACGCGCTGGGCCAGGACGCCGACGGCAACGACGTGTTCCTCGCCGACATCTGGCCGTCCGAGCAGGAGGTCGCCGACACCGTCGCCGGCTCCATCGACGAGGCCATGTTCGACAAGGGCTACCAGGACGTCTTCGCCGGCGACCACCGCTGGCAGTCGCTCCCGGTCCCGACCGGCAACACCTTCGAGTGGGACGCCGAGTCGACCTACGTCCGGAAGCCCCCGTACTTCGAGGGCATGGCCAAGACCCCGAGCCCGGTGACGGACATCGCCGGCGCCCGCGTGCTGGCCAAGCTGGGCGACTCGGTCACCACCGACCACATCTCCCCGGCCGGCAACATCAAGCCGGGCACCCCGGCGGCGCAGTACCTCACCGAGCACGGTGTGGAGAAGCGTGACTTCAACTCCTACGGCTCGCGCCGTGGCAACCACGAGGTCATGATCCGCGGCACCTTCGCCAACATCCGCCTGCGCAACCAGATCGCGCCGGGCACCGAGGGCGGCTACACCCGCGACTTCACCCAGGCCGACGCGCCGGTGTCGTTCATCTACGACGCCTCGCAGAACTACCAGGCCGCGGGCATCCCGCTGGTGGTCCTGGCCGGCAAGGAGTACGGCTCCGGCTCGTCCCGCGACTGGGCGGCCAAGGGCACCGCGCTGCTCGGCGTCAAGGCCGTCATCGCCGAGTCCTACGAGCGCATCCACCGCTCCAACCTGATCGGCATGGGCGTCCTGCCGCTGCAGTTCCCGGCCGGCCAGAACGCCGACTCGCTGGGCCTGACCGGCGAGGAGACCTTCGAGTTCACCGGTGTCACCGAGCTGAACGAGGGCCGCACCCCGAAGACCGTCAAGGTCAAGGCCGGAGCTGTCGAGTTCGACGCGGTGGTGCGCATCGACACCCCCGGTGAGGCGGACTACTACCGCAACGGCGGCATCCTGCAGTACGTGCTGCGCAGCCTGATCGGCTGACAAGGCGTCACCGAAGAGCCGCACCGCCCCGCGAGGGACGGTGCGGCTCTTTGCCATTTCTTGGAGGAATCCCGGCCATCCCCTTGTGCGGTGCCCGCAGGGTGGACTAGACCTCTCCATCAGCACTTGGTCCATACCAATTGACGCTGAATCGGAGAGATTCACGGAATGACCACCAGACGAACCTCCGCACTCCTCGCCGCCGCGACCATCGGCGCCCTGCTCGTCTCCCCGGCCACCGCGCAGGCCCAGGAGAAGGGCCACCGGCTGAACGGCCAGCGGGTCGGCTACTTCACCCAGTGGGGCATCTACAGCGGGTTCTCCGCCAAGAAGGTCCAGGACAGCGGCCAGGCCGGCCGGCTGACCGTGATCAACTACGCCTTCGGCAACGTCTCCGCCGACGGCTCCTGCTTCGAGGCGAACGCGGCCGGGGTGGGCGACGCCTGGGCCGACTACCAGCGCCCGGTGGGCGCCGAGGAGTCGGTGGACGGCGTGGCGGACGCCCCGGGCCAGGCGCTCAAGGGCAACTTCAACCAGCTGCGCAAGCTGAAGGCGAAGAACCCGCAGCTGCGCGCGGTGATCTCGCTGGGCGGCTGGAGCTGGTCCAAGCACTTCTCGGACGCGGCGCTCACCGACGCCTCCCGGAAGAAGTTCGTCTCCTCCTGCATCGACCTGTACCTCAAGGGCGACCTGCCGCAGCTGGGCTCGGCCGAGGGCGGCGCGGGCGCGGGCGCCGGGGTGTTCGACGGCATCGACATCGACTGGGAGTACCCGGGCAGCCCCGGCGACGAGGGCAACGTGGTGCGTCCCGAGGACGGGCGGAACTTCACCCTGCTGATGCAGGAGTTCCGCACCCAGCTGGACGCGCTGTCCGGCAGGAAGGGCCCGCACTACCTGCTCACCGCGGCGGTGCCGGCCGGTGAGTCCGCGATCGACAAGTTCGAGATCGACAAGGTCGCCAGGTCGGTGGACTGGCTGAACCTGATGGCCTACGAGCTGCACGGCCCGTGGGAGACCAAGGGCCCGACCAACCACGAGTCGAACCTGTACTCCGACCCGAACGACCCCACCGGGCTGCAGCTGAGCGTGGACCGGCTGGTCGGCACCTACACGGACCGCGGCCTGCCGTCGAAGAAGGCCGTGGTGGGCGTCCCGCTCTACGGCTTCGGCTGGACGGGCGTGCCGGGCGGCCCGCGGGGCAACGGCCTGTACCAGTCGGCCACCGGGCTGGCCCGCGGCGGCACCCTGTCCTACAAGCAGATCAAGGAGCTGCCCGGCACGGTCCACAACGACCGGGCGCACGGGGCGAGCTGGAAGTTCGACGGCACCGACTTCTGGACGTACGACACCCCGGAGCTGGCCACCCGCAAGGCCCGCTACGTCCAGGAGAACGACCTGGGCGGGGTGATGGTCTGGTCGCTGGACGGCGACGACGCCCAGGGCAGCATGATCGCCGCGCTGGACAAGGGGCTTCGGGACGACTGAGGATAACTGAGGGTTCGTCAGGCGCTCACCGATGCGCGGCTTCGTCGTCACGGTTCTCGAACCGTAATGCGCGAAGCTGCGCATTTCTATGTTCAAACGAACATTTGCGCGCTAGATTCGCGCTCATGGCTGGCGCGGACACGTAATGTGCAGGGTCCCTGCACATTGCACATGCTGCACCGCCGACAACGCTTTGACTGTCAGGTTTGTTATCAGACCGGCGGCCTATTGCTGTCAGATGAACAGTGGACTATACCTTTGCGCATCATCACACAGCCTCTGACCGGCATCTTCGCCGCTGGGCACCTTTCGGGCCAAGGAAGTTGACGCATCGTCAGCTTCGGCTCATATCTTCTGGAACTGAGGGGTTAGGGCACGCATGGGCTCTGCAACTGAGTACAACCGCCGCGACCTGTTCAAGCGCGCGGCCGCGATCACCGTCCTGGCGGCCGGCAGCAGCTCGCTGCTCGCGGCCTGCGCCGGCGGTACCGGGAGCTCCGACAAGGGCACCAAGGCGGCGGGCGGCTTCAACCTGAGCGACGCCAAGAACCCGTTCGGGGTGAAGGACGCCGACGGTCTCGAGGTCTTCATCTTCGACGGCGGCTACGGCAACGAGTACGCCAAGGCGTTCGAGGCGATCTACTCGAAGCAGTTCCCGGGTGCGAAGATCAACCA
The DNA here is from genome assembly GCF_002803145.1 of Kitasatospora sp. CB02891. Lineage (NCBI taxonomy): Bacteria > Bacillati > Actinomycetota > Actinomycetes > Kitasatosporales > Streptomycetaceae > Kitasatospora > Kitasatospora sp. CB02891. The sequence goes on from NZ_NNBO01000003.1 coordinate 34,399, forward strand.
CCAGGCCGACAAGGACGTCACCGGCAAGCTCCAGCCGCGCTTCAACGCCGGCTCCCCGCCGGACGTCATCGACGACTCGGGCGCCAAGCAGATGAAGCTGGACGTCCTCGCGGACTCCAACCAGCTCACCGACCTGGCCCCGCTGCTGGACGCGCCGTACATCGACGACCCGTCGAAGAAGATCCGCGACGTGCTGATGCCCGGCACGATCGACTCCGGCACGGTCAAGGGCAAGGTCTACAACCTGTCCTACGTGTACACCGTGTTCGGCTGGTGGTACTCCGGCAAGCTGTTCAAGGACAACGGCTGGACCGCGCCGAAGACCTGGGCCGAGTTCATCACCCTGTGCGAGCAGATCAAGGCCAAGGGCATCGCCCCGGTCGCGCACCAGGGCAAGTACCCGTACTACATCAACGTCGTCATGATGGACATGATCGCCAAGCAGGGCGGCCTGGACCTCATGAAGCGGATCGACTCCCTCGACGCCACCGCGTGGGACGACCCGGCCGTGAAGTCCGTGCTCGACGCGTTCTACCAGATCGTCGACAAGGACTTCCTGCTCCCCGGCACCAACGGCATGACCCACACCGAGTCGCAGACGGCGTGGAACCAGTACAAGGCCGCGTTCATCCCGTCCGGCTCCTGGCTGGAGAACGAGCAGCTGCCGACCACCCCGGCCGACTTCGACATGAAGTTCCTGCCGATGCCGTCGCTGCCCGGCGACAAGCTGCCCTTCGAGGCCATCCGGGCCGGTGCCGGCGAGCCGTTCATCGTCCCGTCGAAGGCCAAGAACGTGGCCGGCGGCCTGGAGTTCCTGCGGATGATGCTGACCAAGGAGGCCTCGGGCAAGTTCGCCCAGACCGCCAACAGCCTCACCTGCCTGAAGGACGGTGTCGGCCCGGAGGTCCAGCTGAAGCCGGGCACCGCCTCCACCGTGGTGGCGCTGAAGGCCGCGGGCGACAAGACCTTCAACTTCCAGTACCCGAACACCGCTTCGAAGTTCGACGAGGACCTGCAGAACGCCTCGGGCGAGCTGATGGCCAAGCGCATCACTCCCGCCGAGTGGATCAAGCGGGCCAAGGAATCGGCCACCAAGAACAAGACCGCCTGATCGGTCACTCGATCAACGCACCGGGGGCATCGAGACGCCCCCGGTGCGTCTTCCTGACGGACAGGAGAAAGTGACCATGCGTCACGGCAAGTACCCCTTCATCGTGGGGTTCCTCTTCCTTCCGATCGTGCTGTACGTCGGCCTGGTGCTCTGGCCGTACCTGCAGACCTTCGGATACTCCCTGACCAACTGGTCCGGGGCGAGCCAGGAGATGGATTTCATCGGCCTGGACAACTACACGAGACTCCTCGATGACGAGGTCTTCGCCGGTGCCCTCTGGCACAACCTGCTGCTGCTGATCCTGCTGCCGGTCGTCACCATCCTGATCGCGCTGTTCTTCGCCTTCATGCTGAACGTCGGCGGCAAGGGCGGCACCGGTGGCGTGCAGGGCGTCAAGGGCGCGCCGTTCTACAAGGTCGTCTTCTTCTTCCCGCAGGTGCTGTCGATCGCGATCCTCGCCGTGCTCTGGGGCGCGGTGTACCGCACCGACCAGTCCGGCCTGGCCAACGGCGTCCTGATCAAGCTCGGCCTGGCCACCGTGAACGACCCGGTGCAGTGGTTGTCCGACCCCGACCTGGTCATGTGGTGCGTGCTGGCGGTGCTGGTCTGGTCCGGCGTCGGCTTCTACCTGGTGCTGTTCTCGGCCGCCATGCAGGGCATCCCGAAGGACATCTACGAGGCCGCCCTGCTGGACGGCGCCAAGCGCGGCCAGACCTTCTTCAAGATCACCCTGCCGCTGCTCTGGGAGACCGTCCAGACCGCCTGGGTCTACCTGGCCATCGTCGCCATGGACGCCTTCGCGCTGGTCTCGTCGATCACTCCCGGCGCGTACTTCGGCGGTGGTCCCGACCACCACAGCGAGCTCATCTCGACCTACCTGATGCGCAGCTTCCTGCGCAACGGCGAGGCGGGCTACGCCTGTGCGATGGGTGTGGTGATCTTCTTCTTCACCCTCATTCTGACCATCGTCTCGCTGTGGGCCACCAAGCGCGACAAGATCGAGTACTGAGCGGGGACCGGACATGACCACTCTCGACAAGACCGCGAGCGTCCCCGGTCAGCGCGGCACCAAGCCCAAGCCGGGCAAGGACCAGCGCTTCGCCGACGGCGGCGGCGCACTGAACGTCTTCTCGCACGGCTTCCTGGCCGTCTGGGCCGTGCTGATCCTCCTGCCGCTGCTCTGGGTCGTCCTCGGCTCGTTCAAGACCGACGCGCAGATCAACGGCTCGGCCTGGAGCTGGCCGGCCCACTGGGGCTTCGACGCCTTCTCCCGTGCCTGGTCCAAGGGCATCGGCGGCTTCTTCGCCAACACCGTCATCGTGCTGCTGGGCTCCGTCACCCTGACCATGCTGCTCGGCTCGATGGCCGCCTACGTGCTGGCCCGCTACGAGTTCAAGGGCAACCGGTTCATCTACTACCTGTTCGTCGCGGGTTCGATGTTCCCGGTGTACCTGGCCCTGGTGCCGCTGTTCTTCATGGTCCGCAACCTCGGTGAGATCTCGCCGTACCTCGGTCTGAACAGCTACGCCGGCCTGATCCTGGTGTACGTCGCCTACTCGCTGCCGTTCACCGTGTTCTTCATGTACTCGTTCTTCCGCACCCTGCCGAGCGCGGTGCACGAGGCCGCGATGCTGGACGGCTGCTCGCACACCCGGACGTTCTTCCAGATCATGGTGCCGATGGCCAAGCCCGGCCTGATCAGCGTGGGCATCTTCAACGTGCTCGGCCAGTGGAACCAGTACATCCTGCCGGTCACCCTGATGCAGCCCACCACGGCCGGCGAGGCCGACCACTCGATGCTCGCCCAGGGCCTGGTCAACCTGGCCCTGCAGTCCGGCTACAAGAGCGACGCCCCGGCGCTGTTCGCCGGTATGACGATCGCGATGCTGCCGGTGCTGGTGGTGTACCTGTCCTTCCAGCGCCAGGTCCAGGCGGGTCTGACCTCCGCCACTCTCAAGTAGCGTCCGCCGTACGGCAGAAGGCTCGGCCCCCGTTCCAACTCGGAGCGGGGGCCGGGCCGTTGCGCGCGGGTGGGCTACTGGACGTCGCAGGCCTGGGCGCGAAGGGCGCGGTCCAGGTCGTCGCGGCACTCCAGCACCAGGCGGCGCAGCGCGGGCGCGGCGTCCTGGTGGGCGGTCAGCCAGGCGTCGGTGGCCGCCAGGGTCTCGGGCGTGGTCTGGTACTGCGGGAAGAAACCGCCGACGATCCGCATCGCGATCTCGATCGAGCGGTCCGCCCAGATCGACTCCAGCATCGCGAAGTACGGCTCGGCGTAGCCGGCCGTCAGCTCGCGCTGCCCGGCCTGGTTGAAGCCGGCGATCTGCGCCTCGACCAGGGCGTTGGGCAGCTCGTCGGAGTCGACCACGGCGCTCCAGGCCGCGGCCTTGGCCTCCGGCGTGGGGAGCGCGGCCAGGCACTGGGTGTGCTGGCGGCGGCCGCTGGCGGTGTTGTCGCGGGCCAGTTCGGCGGCCAGCTCCTCGGTGCCGGCGTCGCCGTTGGCAGCGAGGGCCAGCCAGAAGCTCCAGCGCAGTTCCTGGTCCACCGTCAGGCCGTCGATCCGGGCGGTGTCCTCCAGCAGGCCGCGCAGCAGCTGCAGGTGGTCGGCGCGCTCGGCGGTGTCGGCCAGGAAGCGGGCCCAGGCGAGCTGGTGGTCGCTGCCGGGGGCGGCCTGCGCGAGCTCGCGCAGCGCGACCTCGGCGAGCGCGGTGCCGTACTCGGCGCGGCGGGCCGGGTCGGCGTACAGCTCCAGGGCGGTGCCGGCCTGCTGGTGCAGGGACTGCAGCACGCCGATGTCGGACTCCCGGCCGGCGAAGCGCTGCACCAGGTCGAGGTAGTCGCGGGTGGGCATCAGCCCGTCCCGGGTCAGGTTCCACACCGCGGACCAGGCCAGCGCCCGGGCCAGGCCGGTCTCGCCGGTGAGGTCGCCGAGGCCGGTGCGCAGGGTCTCCAGCGAGCGCTCGTCGAACCGGACCTTGCAGTACGTCAGGTCGTCGTCGTTGAGCAGCACCAGCGCGGGCAGTGAACGGCCGGCCGCGTCGGCGACCACGGTGCGGGCGCCGGTGACGTCCAGCTCGTAGCGGTCGGTGCGGCGCAGCGCGCCGTCCTCGGCGAGGTCGTACAGGCCGACCGCGATCCGGTGCGGGCGGATCACCTCGCCGTCCTGGCGGATCGCCAGTTCGGTGATCCGGCCCTCGGCGTCGTGGGTGACCTCGGGGGTGAGGGTGTTGACGCCGGAGGTCTGCAGCCAGGCGGCGGACCAGCTGCGCAGGTCGCGGCCGCTGGTCTCCTCCAGGGCGTCCAGCAGGTCGCCGAGGACGGTGTTGCCGAAGGCGTGCTTCTTGAAGTAGCGGCGGGCGCCCTCGAAGAACGCGTCCCGGCCGACGTAGGCGACCAGCTGCTTGAGGACGGACGCGCCCTTGGCGTAGGTGATGCCGTCGAAGTTGAGCTTGGCGTCCTCCAGGTCGCGGATGTCCGCGGTGATCGGGTGGGTGGTGGGGAACTGGTCCTGCCGGTACGCCCAGGCCTTGCGGCGGTTGGCGAAGGTGATCCAGGCGGCGCTGTACTTGGTGGCCTCGATCTGCGCGAAGGAGCCCATGAAGTCGGCGAACGACTCCTTCAGCCACAGGTCGTCCCACCACTTCATGGTGACCAGGTCGCCGAACCACATGTGCGCCATCTCGTGCAGGATCACGTTGGCGCGCGCCTCGTAGGCGGCCTCGGTGACCTTCGAGCGGTAGATGAACTCCTCGCGGAAGGTCACGCAGCCGGGGTTCTCCATCGCGCCGATGTTGTACTCGGGGACGAAGCACTGGTCGTACTTGCCGAACGGGTACGGGTAGTCGAACTCGTCGTGGAAGAAGTCCAGGCCCTGCTTGGTGACGGTGAGGATCTCGTCGGCGTCGAAGTAGGGGGCCAGCGACCGGCGGCAGGTGGCGGCGAGCGGGATCTCCAGCACGCTGCCGTCGGCCAGCCTGCGCGAGTAGTGGTCGCGCACCACGTGGTACGGGCCGGCCACCACGGCGGTCAGGTAGGTGGAGATCGGCTTGGTCGGCGCGAACTCCCAGGTGCGGGCGGCGCCGTCCTCGGTGATCTCCTCGTGCACCGCGTTGGCGTACACGTCCCAGGCCGCGGGGGCGGTCACCGTGAAGCTGAACGGGGCCTTCAGGTCGGGCTGTTCGAAGTCGGCGAACACCCGGCGGGCGTCGGCCGGCTCGTAGTGGGTGTACAGGTAGGTCTCGCCGTCCACCGGGTCGACGAAGCGGTGCAGGCCCTCGCCGGTGCGGCTGTAGGCGCACTCGGCGACCACCGTCAGCTCGTTGTGCGCGGCGAGCTCCGGCAGCGCGACCCGGGCCCCGTCGAACACCTCGGCCGGGTCGAGCCGGCGCCCGTTCAGCTCGACGGAGACCACCTCGGGGGCGAGCAGGTCGGCGAAGCTCGACGCACCCGGGGTGTTGCAGTCGAACGAAATCCGGGTGGTGGAACGGAAGGTGGGTCGGCCGGGGTCGGCCGCCGCACTCACGTCCAGGTGGACGCGGTAGCTCTCCACCCGGATGATCCCGGCCCGGTCGCGGGCCTCCTCACGGCTCAGGTTCTTGCCCGGCACGGCGGTACTCCTCTGTACGGAACACACGGCTTTCGGAGTGTTCATGGCACCCCGTCGGGGGCAATCCTTTCACGCCCTCCCCACGGTGCCATTGCACTGGGCGAGGAATCATCACGGCCGGGTCCGGGTTGCAGCTCCGCGGGGGAGACCCCGCACCGCTCGACCGCCGATTCATGGGGACACCGCACGTGAGCACTGCCGACCGCCGCAAGACCGCCGACTTCTGGTTCGACCCGATCTGCCCGTGGGCCTGGATGACCTCCCGCTGGATGCTGGAGGTCGAGCGGCTCCGCCCGGTGGACGTCCGCTGGCACGTGATGAGCCTGTCCGTCCTCAACGAGGGCCGGGACGACGTGCCCGAGCAGTACCGCGAGCTGCTGGCCGCCGGCTGGGGCCCGGTCCGGGTGCTGATCGCGGCCGCCGAGGCGCACGGCGAGGGGGTGCTCGGCCGGCTCTACACCGAACTCGGCCTCCGCTTCCACAACCAGGGCCTGCCCAACACCCGGGAGACCGTGGTCGCCGCGCTCACCGCCGCCGGGCTGCCCGCCGAGCTCGCGGACGCCGCCGACACGGACGCGTTCGACGAGAAGCTGCGCGCCTCCCACCGGGAGGGCATCGGCCTGGTCGGCGAGGACGTCGGCACCCCGGTCATCGCCGTGGAAGGCCCGGACGGCGACCGGGTCGCCTTCTTCGGCCCGGTCGTCACCCCGACGCCGCGCGGCGAGGCCGCGGCCCGGCTCTGGGACGGCACGCTGCTGGTGGCGTCGACGCCCGGCTTCTACGAGATCAAGCGCACCCGCACCGCGGGGCCCTCGTTCGAGTAGCCGGGCACGGAGGAGCCCCCGCACCCTTTCCGGGGTGCGGGGGCTCCTCCAGGTGCGTCAGACCGCCGGTCGGCGGCTCCGCAGGTGGCCGACGACCGCCAGCGCGACCGTCAGGCCGGCGGTGAAGTACAGCTGGATGCGGTTGGCGGAGTCCATCGTCATCAGCACCAGGACCACCGCGATCGCCGCCAGCGCGGCGTACGTCAGGTACGGGAACGCCCACATCCGGACGGGGAGCTGCGCCGCGGGCAGGTGGCGGCGCATCCGGAGCTGGGCGACGGCGATGAAGGCCCAGACCACCAGGACGGCCGCGCCGACCATGTTGAGCAGCCAGGTGAAGACCGTCTCCGGCCACCAGTAGGAGAGCAGCACGGCGAGGAACCCGAACGCGCAGGACGCCAGCACCGCGCGCCGCGGGACGCCGCCGGACAGCCGGGCCATCGCCCGGGGGCCGTGGCCGCGGGCGACCAGCGAGTGCGCCATCCGGGACGAGCCGTAGATGTTGGCGTTCATCGCGGACAGCAGCGCGATCAGCACCACCACGTTCATCAGCTGCGCGGCGCCCGGGATGCCGAGGGTCTGCAGCACGGCCACGTAGGGGCCGGGCCGGACCACGGCCGGGTCGTCCCACGGCACCAGGGTGACGATCACCGCCATCGAGCCGACGTAGAACAGGGCGATCCGCCACATCGCGGTGCGCACCGCGAGGGCCACGCTGCGCCGGGGGTTCTCGGACTCGGCGGCGGCGATGGTGACGGTCTCCAGACCGCCGTACGCGAAGACCGAGGCGAGCAGGCCGGTGACCAGCCCGCTCGCGCCGTGCGGCAGGAAGCCGTGGTGGCCGGTCAGGTTGTCGGCGCCGGGGGAGGCGGTGCCGGGCAGCAGGCCGAGCACGGCCAGCACGCCGATCACCAGGAAGGCGCTGATCGCCAGCACCTTGATCGCGGCGAACCAGAACTCGAACTCGCCGAAGTTGCGAACGGCCGCCAGGTTGGTGACGCAGAAGAACGCCATGAACATCGCGACCCAGGCCCAGGACGGCACGGCGGGCAGCCAGCCGGAGACGATGCCGGCCGCGCCGATCGCCTCCACCGCGACGCCCACGCACAGCAGCACCCAGAACAGCCAGCCGACGGTGAAGCCGGCCCACGGGCCGATCTCCCGGTCGGCGTGCACCGAGAACGAGCCGGAGGCGGGCCGGGCCGCGGACATCTCGCCGAGCATCCGCATCACCAGCATCACCAGCAGCCCGGAGGCGGCGAAGGCGAGCACCACGGCGGGGCCGGCGGCGGCGATGCCGGAGCCGGAGCCGACGAACAGGCCGGCGCCGATCACTCCGCCGAGCGCGATCATCGACAGGTGGCGCTGCTTGAGTCCGTGGGCCAGGCCGGTGTCCTCGGCCGCGCCGTCGGCGGCCGGGCGGGCGGTCGCCTTGGCGGTGGGTGGAGTACGGGTCATGCGGAGGGTTTTCCAGACTGTGTGACGGTCCGACCGTTTCGGAGGGATCTGTCCACTATTCGGCATGTGACGTGGACGCCCCAACCGGGACCGGCATCCGGACGCCGTTCCGACGGACAGTGACGGCGGAACCACCGTGAGCACCCGGTGAGGACTTGGTCACAGGCCGGACCCGACAAGCCCGGCCCGGTCGGCTTTGTCGTGCCCCGACGCGGTGGCGGAGCCCTGACAGCGCGTAGGTTCACAGATGATCCATTCCGTCGGAATCCCGGGAGCAGCCATGGCCATCGCCGCGTCGACACCGTCCACCGCCGTCCTTGCCGACCTGCTGCCGCAGGCGTCCACCCGGATCGGCGCGCGGACCCGCGACCTGGCCCTGGTGGCCGGCGGCGCCGCGCTGACCGGCATCGCCGCCCAGCTGTCCGTCCCCGTGCCGGGCTCGCCGGTGCCGGTGACCGGGCAGACCTTCGCCGCGCTGCTGGTCGGCACCGCGCTCGGCGCCCGCCGCGGCGCCGCCGCGCTCGGCCTCTACCTGGCGGCCGGCGCGGCCGGCCTGCCCTGGTTCGCCGAGGGCACCTCCGGCGCGGGCATGGCCACCTTCGGCTACGTGATCGGCTTCGTGCTGGCCGCCGCCCTCACCGGCGCGCTGGCCCGCCGCGGCGCCGACCGCAGCCCGCTGCGCACCGCCGGCGCGATGGCGCTCGGCAGCCTGGTCATCTACGCGGTCGGCGTGCCGTACCTGGCGTTCGCCCTGGACGTCCCGCTGGCCAGGGCCGCGAGCCTCGGCATGTACCCGTACCTGATCGGCGACGCGCTGAAGATGGCGCTCGCGATGGGCGCCCTGCCGCTCACCTGGAAGCTCCTCGGCCGCCGCTGACGACCCGTCCGAACCGGGCCCGCCGCCCCTGCCGGGGCGCGGGCCCGGTGGCATGTCACACTCGTGTCCATGCGCGTCTACCTGGGCTCCGACCACGCCGGATACGAACTGAAGAACCACCTCGTCGAGTGGCTGAAGGAGGCCGGGCACGAGCCGGTCGACTGCGGCCCGCACATCTACGACGCCGAGGACGACTACCCGCCGTTCTGCCTGCGGGCGGCCGAGCGCACCGCCGCCGACCCCGAGGCGCTGGGCGTGGTGATCGGCGGCTCCGGCAACGGCGAGGCGATCGCCGCCAACAAGGTCAAGGGCGTCCGCGCCGCGCTGGCCTGGAGCGAGCAGACCGCCGCCCTCGGCCGCGAGCACAACAACGCCAACGTGATCTCGGTCGGCGGCCGGATGCACACCCTGGACGAGGCCACCAAGTTCGTCGAGATCTTCCTCAACACCCCGTACAGCGGCGAGCCCCGGCACACCCGCCGGATCGAGATGCTCTCCGAGTACGAGACCACCGGCGAGCTGCCGCCCATTCCGGCGCACCACCCGCAGGGCTGATCCGGCCACAACGCACCGCGCCCGCCCGGGAGTTGCCCGGGCGGGCGCGCGTCTTCCGGCAGCCGGTCAGAAGCCGTGCGGCAGCCAGGGCTCCAGCCCCGAGCGGAACGCCGCCGACACCGGCTCCAGCACACCCGGCCGCAGCTCGTGCACCAGACCCGCCGCGGCCAACGCCGTCAGCGAGGTGCCGCCCAGGTAGGCCGAGCCCAACTCGCGCACGTCCAGCGCCAGATCGGCCGGTTCGTCGGTCGGCACGCAGGTGGCCGGCTTGCCCGGCGCGGCCGTCAGCCGCCAACGGCCCGCGTTCCACGGGCAGAACGCGTCGGTGACCTCCAGCACCGCGTCCACCGGCTGCGCCCAGCCGCGCGCCCCGAGCGCCTTCGGCAGGTCCACCAGCCGCACGAACATGGCGTCCATCATCCGGGGCGTCAGGTGCCGGACGTCCGACACCAGGTGCAGCAGCGGGTCGTCCGCCGGCAGGTTGAACGCCTCCACCCGCTCCGTCAGGTCCAGGTCCAGCAGGAACTCCCACAGCCGGGCGTACACCCAGGGCTGCTCCGCCTGCACCGCGCGGACCCGGACCACGCCGGCCGCGCCGCGCTCGTTCCAGTCGTCCTTCACCGCGTACCGCGCGTAGCCGAGCAGCTCGCCGGTCTCCGGGTCCTCCGCCAGCACCGACTGCAGCGGGGAGAAGCCGCTGCGGGACTCCGGCGCGTCCAGCACCGGGAGCTTCTCCCAGCCGGGCTGCCGCAGCAGGGTGCCCGGGCGGCGGGTGGCGAGGCGGGCGTACAGCTCCTCGCAGCGCGCCAGTTCGGCCGTCGGATCGGCCAGCCGCAGCACCAGCCCGCCGCGGCGCTCCGGCGTGTGCACCTTCACCCGGCCGCGGAGCATCGACACCACGGCCTTGCGGGTGCCCTGCCCGTAGCCGAACCGCCCGTAGATCGCCGGCTCGGACGCCGTCAGCACCGCCAGCGACTCCCCGGCCGCCCGCACGTCCGCCAGCAGACGGCGCATCATGGCGGTCAGCGCGCCCCGGCGCCGGTGGGTGGGCAGCACGCCCACCATCGTCACGCCCGCCGCCGGGACCACCGCGCCGCCCGGCACCACCAGTCGGAAGCTGAACGCCGAGCCGCCGCCGACGATGCGCTCGCCCTCGCAGATCGCCAGCGAACGCTCCACCTCCGTCAACTCGTGCCACAGCGCGCGCTCCGCGGGGGCCTCCCCGCCGCCGCCGAAGGCCACGTCCAGGGTGCTGTACCAGGTCTCCCACTCCTCGGCGCGCAACGGCCGCAGGGTCAGTTCGGGGTGTCGAATCGTCATGAGGCCCTGCCTACCACCCGAACCGGAAGCGTGCGACCGATTTGTCGCGCCCATGCCGGTCTCCGGTCTCCGGTGCTCCCCGTCGCGGCGCCGGCGGCCGAAACCCACCGGAGCGTGCCGCTCCCGTTGCACTCGGTGCCACCCGGGCCGTCGACGCGGGCACCGCCGGTGGATAAGGTCGGTCCCCATGGCCGACAGCGCGCGCACCGGAGCGACGGGCCGGGGCGGCAGACCGCCCCGCGAGCCCGTGACGGCCCGGCTGCGCGCTGCGCTGTACCGGGCCCGACGCAGGCTGCGCCGCACCGGCGTCGACTACTTCCGCGGCGACGGCGCCGACTGGTGGGCGTTCGCCGCCCTCGCCCTCGCCGTGCCCGTGCTGGTGCTGCTGAACATCGCGATCCCCGACTGGGCCCCACCCACCGCCCTGGTGCTGCCGGTGCTGGCCGGCGCCCTGCTGCTGCGCCCCGGCACCCTGGTGCTGCTGTACGCCGTCGCGGCGGGCGGGCTGATCGCCGAGTCCCTGGTGCACACCGGGGAGCGCGTCGCCAGCGCGCAGCCCGAGGCCTACACCCACGGCGTGACCCCGGGTGCCGCCCTGGTGGTCGGCGCGGTCGGCGTCGCCGGGCTGCTGGTCGCCCAGTTCCGCCGCCGGATCGGCGTGCCCTGGCGGGGCGGCTCCACCATGCTGTTCGACCTGCGCGAGCGGATCCGGGTCCAGGGCCGCATCCCGCAACTGCCCGACGGCTGGCACACCGACACCGCGCTGCGCCCGGCCGGCGGCCAGTCCTTCTCCGGCGACTTCATGGCCGCCGCCCGCACCGGCCCCGGCGGGCGGGTGCTCGAAGTCGTCCTCGCCGACGTCTCCGGCAAGGGCATGGACGCCGGCAGCCGCTCGCTGCTGCTGTCCGGCGCCTTCGGCGGACTGCTCGGCTCGCTGCCCGCCCACGACTTCCTGCCCGCCGCCAACGGCTACCTGCTGCGCCAGGACTGGGCAGAGGGCTTCGCCACCGCCGTCCACCTGGTGGTGGACCTGGACACCGGCGAGTACGAACTGCTCTCCGCCGGGCACCTGCCCGGCATGCACCGCCTCGCGGGGGCCGGTCGCTGGGAGGTCAAGGAGGCCGAGGGCCCGCTGCTCGGCGTCTACGACGAGGCCAAGTTCGAGGGGGTGCGCGGCACCCTCGGCCCCGGCGACGTCCTGATGCTGTGCACCGACGGCATGGTGGAGATCCCCGGCCGCGACCTCGCCGAGGGCATGGACCGGCTGATGGGCGAGGCCGACCGGCTGGTCGCCGCCGCACCGGTGGCGATCCGGTCCGGGGCGGCGGTCCGGCTGATCGACACCGTCGCCAAGCACGTCAACGACGACCGCGCGGTGCTGCTGATCTGGCGCCGCTGAAGCCGCGGCGAGTGCAGGCCCGGTGAGCGCGGAGTGTCCACGGAGTGTCAAACCCGGGCGTTGATCTTCGGCCAATTCCGGTGCGGCGTCCGGGCCGGCCGGTGACACCGGATCTGCCTGCCGGTTTACCGCGCCGGCCTGCGCGGACCGCCGCCCGCCGACGGGCCGTCAGAACCCGTCCGCTATCGTCGCGGTCGGCGAAAATCAGTCCTACCAGGCGGGTTCGGGCGCAGGAGCCCCGGGCAAGTTCTTTACGCACTCCGCACGAGCGACCACACTGAGTCCGGATGGAGTGGTGGGGACACGGGGGGCTGGGGCCGGTTTCCGCCTGGGAGCCATCGCCGGCTTTCACCCGAACCCCCGCCACGAATCGAGGAAGTGAGTCCCGGTGGCCTTCTCCGTCTCCGCGCTTGTCCTGTTCGGCATCATCGTCGCGATCTTCATTCGCAACAAGCAGCTGAAGTCCGGGCACGCCATCGTCGCCGCCCTGTTCGGCTTCATGCTGAGCCAGTCGACCATGGCCGGCCCGATCCAGCAGTTCCTCACCTCGGTCTCCAAGGCCATCGCCTCGATCGCGGGTTGACGCCGCGTCGGCTCTCCGGCGACACGCCACGACGGGCGGGAGGCACCCCCGCACCGTCCATTCGGCCTGCCCGCAGGTGACCAGGGTCACCCGCGGCGTCACGCCGGGTCCACGACCGAACGCGCACGGTGGCCGAGGTCGCCCACCGTGCGGGGTTCGTACGCGCACTGTCATGATCCCGTACGCGCACCGCAGTGGCCCGGTCGACACCGCGTGACCTGGTGGACCGTCAGCCCCTTCCCGATCTTGGGAACGGGGCCGGTCGGCGTTTGCCAGCCTCGCGGGCCGTGGGATTTGCTTCGTCCGCAGCCCGGCCAGTGACCGGGCGGGCCACCGGACGGAACGCCTAGTCCTGCCGTCGTCCGGTGCCGACCAGATACCACGCCACGGCAGGAGCGGGGGAACCACAGGTAAGTCGCCGGGCCCGGGAACATCCGGGAACGGCTCGGGGTGAAGCCGCAGTTCTGCGGCCGGGCAACTCTCGCCCGAACCCGACAGCTCACCTCGCAGGCGTCGGAGAGGAATGCTTCATGTCCGTTCAGGGCAAGCACCGCAAGCCGCGCCTGGCCACCGTCGCCCGCATCGCCATCGCCGCCGGTGTGGCCGGTGCCGCGATCGGTCTCCCGGTCACCGCCGCCTCCGCGCACACCGCCACCGAGCAGGGCGCCAACCGCCCGGCGTCCCAGGTCTCGACGGACGCGACGCCGGTCGCCTCCGCGCACGACTACCGGGTCGTCTCCGGCGACACCCTGTCCAAGATCGCTGCCGCGCAGCACGTGGACGGCGGCTGGGAGAAGCTGTACCAGGACAACCACTCCGTGGTCGGCGGCAACCCCGACCTGATCTTCCCCGGCCAGCAGCTGACCATCAACGGCCAGGCCGCCGCCCCCGCGAAGGCCCCGGCCGCCAAGTCCGCCTCCTCGGACACCGCCGCGAAGCCCGCCGCCGCGCCGAAGCCCGTCACCGCGCCGAAGCCCGCCACCAAGCCGGCCGTCACCGTCACGAAGCCGGCCGTCGCCGACACCGCCAAGACCCAGCAGGCGGCCCCGGCCCCGAAGGCGTCGACCCCGGCTCCGGCCGTCACCACCGTGCCGGTCGCCCCGGTGGCCGCGACCACCAGCGCCAACGCCGCGTACGTGGCCCCCGCGCCGGGCAAGGTCACCACCGGTTACAAGGTGGCCGGCTCCAACTGGTCCAGCGGCTACCACACCGGCATCGACTTCCCGGTCGCCACCGGCACCAGCCTCAAGGCCGTCGCCGCGGGCACCGTGGTCTCGGCCGGCAACGGCGGCGCCTACGGCAACCAGGTCGTCATCAAGCTGGCCGACGGCAAGTACGCCCAGTACGCCCACCTGTCCTCGATCTCCGTCTCGGCCGGCCAGGCCGTGACGGCGGGCCAGCAGATCGGCCTCTCCGGCGCCACCGGCAACGTCACCGGCCCGCACCTGCACTTCGAGATCCGCACCACCCCGGACTACGGCTCCGACATCGACCCCGTCGCCTACCTGGCGGCCCACGGCGTCAACGTCTGATCCACGCCTCACCCCCCGAAGGCCCCGCGCAGCCACCCGGCCGCCCGGGGCCTTCGGGCTGCCCGGGGTCCGGCGCTCCGGGCGGGCCGCCGGGGTGCGGCAGCGGGGTGCGGCAGGGGGGCCGATGGATGCGGCCGGGCGCGTGGTCGAGGGGTGTGGCCGAGGGGGTGACCGGCCGAAACGCCGACGGCCCCGACTGCGTGGGCAGTCGGGGCCGTCGGCCTGCTGGAGCGGGTGACGAGAATCGAACTCGCGTGACCAGTTTGGAAGACTGGGGCTCTACCATTGAGCTACACCCGCAAAGGCGTACCCGCACCGCGGTCGCGGTGGCGAGGACTGGATCAGGGTACCTGGTCGCGCCGGTGGATTGCACACTTCTTCCGCGTTGTCGGCTCGCGGATATCGCCCCGGTCGAGGGGTGGCCGACGTGTACTCTTCTGCTCGGCACCACGGGGTGTGGCGCAGGTTGGTAGCGCGTCCGCTTTGGGAGCGGAAGGCCGTCGGTTCGAATCCGGTCACCCCGACCGTGCGGCAGGGTCTCGTCGGTGGGCGGGGCCCTGTTGTCGTTGTGGGCGCGGGTGTTGGGGGCAGTCGCCCCAACCTGCACCCGGTGCCGGGCACAGTCGCTTTCGTGGTACCGGTAGGATGGACCGCTGGCGGTAGTACGGACAGCATTTCAGCCCCAACCGCCTATCGCCCTGACCGCAAGCCCCCCTAGGAGACCCAACCGTGAAGAGCGCCGTCGAGACTCTGAACCCGACCCGGGTTCGACTCACCGTCGAGGTGCCCTTCGAGGAGCTCAAGCCCAGCCTCGACGCGGCGTACAAGAAGATCAACCAGCAGGTCACCGTCCCGGGCTTCCGCAAGGGCAAGATCCCGAACCGGGTCATCGACCAGCGCTTCGGCCGTGGCGCGGTGCTGGAGGAGGCCGTCAACGACGCGCTTCCGCGCTTCTACACGCAGGCCGTCGACGAGGGCCAGATCGACGTGCTGGGCCAGCCGGACATCACCGACATCGCCGGTGTCGAGAACCTGGCCGACGGCGGTGACCTGAAGTTCACCGCCGAGGTCGACGTCCGTCCCGAGGTCACCCTGCCGGACTTCACCGAGATCGCCGTCGTGGTGGACCCGGTCGAGGTCACCGACGAGGACATCGAGAAGTCGCTGCAGCAGCTGCGCGAGCGCTTCAGCTCCGTGAAGGACGTCGAGCGCGCCGCCGCCGAGGGCGACGTCGTGGTCGTCGACCTCGAGGCCAAGGTCGACGGTGAGGTGCCGGAGGACGGCACCGCCACCGGCGTGAGCTACGAGATCGGCTCCGGCCGCCTGCTGGACGGCATCGACGAGGCCGTGGTCGGCCTGTCCGCCGGTGAGGCCAAGACCTTCACCACCACCCTCAAGGGTGGCACCCAGGCCGGCCAGGACTCCGAGGTCACCGTCACCGTGACCACCGTCCAGGAGAAGGAACTCCCCGAGCTGGACGACGAGTTCGCGCAGCTCGCCTCGGAGTTCGACACCCTGGAGGAGCTGCGCGGGGACTCCCGCAAGCGCCTTGAGCGGATGAAGGAGTTCGACCAGGCCACCCAGGCCCAGGAGAAGGTCCTGGACGAGCTGCTGACCCGGGTCGAGATGGACTACCCGGAGAAGCTGCTCGCGGACGAGATCGGCACCCGCAAGCACAACCTGGAGCACCACCAGCTGGAGCCGATGGGCCTGACCCTCGACACCTACCTCGCCTCCCAGGACAAGTCCCGCGAGGACTACGACAAGGAGACCGAGGAGCAGGCGAAGAAGGGCATCAAGACCCAGTTCGTCCTGGACCAGATCGTCAAGAACGAGGAGCTGGGCGTCAACCAGGAGGAGCTCACCGAGCACCTCATCCGTCGCGCCGCCGGCTCCGGCATGACCCCGGACCAGTTCGCCCAGCAGGTCGTCCAGGGCGGCCAGGTCCAGCTGCTGGTCGGCGAGGTCGCCCGCGGCAAGGCGCTGGCGCTGGTCGTCGAGGCCGCCAAGGTCACCGACACCAACGGTGAGGTCGTCTCCTTCGAGGACGAGGAGGAGGAGGCCGCCGAGGCCGCCACCACCGAGGCCGCCGCCGAGGAGACCACCGAGGCCTGAGCCTCGTAACCGCCGGGAATCCGGCGGAACGCAGCACCGGGACGGGCCCGGGCACCGCACGGTGCCCGGGCCCGTCCGCGTCGGGCCCGGTCACCCTGCGCTCACAGCGAACAGTTCTGCGTGGGGGATTCAGCGGCGGGGCCTGCGCGTTAGGGTCGGTGGACAGCGACACACAACGCAGATCGACTGAGCAGGTGGCTAAGTGACGTTCCCGCAGATGCAGATGCCTGGCCCGATGGCACCGCACGCCGCCGGCGGCGACGTGGGCGGCGGCCTGGGCGACCAGGTCTACAACCGGCTGCTCAACGAGCGCATCATCTTCCTCGGCCAGCAGGTCGACGACGACATCGCCAACAAGATCACCGCCCAGCTCCTGCTGCTCGCGGCGGACCCCGAGAAGGACATCTACCTCTACATCAACTCCCCGGGCGGCTCGATCTCGGCCGGCATGGCGATCTACGACACCATGCAGTACATCAAGAACGACGTGGTGACCATCGCCATGGGCATGGCCGCGTCGATGGGCCAGTTCCTGCTGACCGCGGGCGCCAAGGGCAAGCGCTTCTCGCTGCCGAACGCCAACATCCTGATGCACCAGCCCTCCGCGGGCCTCGGCGGCTCCGCCACCGACATCCGGATCCAGGCGGAGCAGCTGCTGCGCACCAAGAAGCGGATGTCGGAGCTGATCGCCCAGCACAGCGGTCAGTCCTTCGAGCAGATCACCGCGGACTCCGACCGTGACCGCTGGTTCACGCCGGAGGAGGCCAAGGCGTACGGCCTGATCGACGAGATCATGCACAGCGCCGCGGACGTCCCGGGCGGCGGCGGCACCGGCGCCGGCCAGGCCGGCTGACCGGCATCGGAACCCAGACCGCACGCTTCGGAGGACCAGAGAACATGAACATCCCCAGCCTGTCCGGTGCCAAGGCCCGCCTGGAGGACATGCGGGCCGAGGGCCGCTACATCGTCCCGCGGTTCGTCGAGCGCACCTCGCAGGGCATCCGCGAGTACGACCCGTACGCCAAGCTGTTCGAGGAGCGCATCATCTTCCTCGGCTCGCAGGTGGACGACGTCTCCGCGAACGACATCATGGCGCAGCTGATCTGCCTGGAGTCGATGGACCCGGACCGGGACATCTCGCTGTACATCAACTCGCCCGGTGGCTCGTTCACCGCGCTGACGGCGATCTACGACACCATGCAGTTCGTGAAGCCCGACATCCAGACGGTCTGCATGGGCCAGGCCGCCTCGGCCGCCGCGGTCATCCTGGCCGCCGGCACCCCCGGCAAGCGGATGGCCCTGCCGAACGCCCGGGTGCTGATCCACCAGCCGTACACCGAGACCGGCCGCGGTCAGGTGTCGGACCTGGAGATCCAGGCCAAGGAGATCTTCCGGATGCGCGAGCAGCTGGAGACCATGCTGGCCAAGCACTCCAACAAGGAGGTCGAGCAGGTCCGCGAGGACATCGAGCGCGACAAGATCCTCACCGCCGAGGAGTCGCTGGAGTACGGCCTGATCGACCAGATCATCTCGACCCGCAAGAACTCCTACATGGAGTGATCGCTCGCCCCGGTGCGTACGTGACGTACGCCCCGCCCCGGGGCGTTCCGGTCGGGGCCGCCGCCCCGGCACAATGGCTGTCGGGTCATGCACCCGCGACGGCATCTGTTCGGTATCAATTCGCCCAGGGCGTAGGGCAGAGCGGCCGAAGTCGACGGAAACAACGGCTCGGCAGAGTACCGTCGGATACCAGACCGACCGCCGACGGCGAAGCCGGTCTCACAGCACCAGGCCCCGACCCCCGCGGGGCCCCTGGCGAAGGGGAAGCACCTCGTGGCACGCATCGGAGACGGTGGCGACCTGCTCAAGTGCTCGTTCTGCGGCAAGTCGCAGAAGCAGGTGAAGAAGCTGATCGCCGGGCCAGGCGTGTACATCTGTGACGAGTGCATCGACCTGTGCAACGAGATCATCGAGGAGGAGCTCGCCGAGAGCTCCGAGGTGCGCTTCGAGGAACTCCCGAAGCCCCGCGAGATCTACGAGTTCCTGGACCAGTACGTGGTCGGCCAGGACCTCGCCAAGAAGGCGCTGTCGGTCGCGGTCTACAACCACTACAAGCGCGTCCAGGCGGGCGAGGCCGGTCGTTCCGGCTCCGGCCGGGACGACGCGATCGAGCTGGCCAAGTCGAACATCCTGCTGCTGGGCCCGACCGGCTCCGGCAAGACGCTGCTCGCGCAGACCCTGGCCCGGATGCTGAACGTGCCGTTCGCGATCGCGGACGCCACGGCGCTGACCGAGGCCGGCTACGTCGGCGAGGACGTCGAGAACATCCTGCTGAAGCTGATTCAGGCGGCCGACTACGACGTCAAGAAGGCCGAGACCGGGATCATCTACATCGACGAGATCGACAAGGTCGCCCGCAAGAGCGAGAACCCGTCGATCACCCGGGACGTCTCCGGCGAGGGCGTGCAGCAGGCCCTGCTGAAGATCCTGGAGGGCACCACCGCCTCGGTGCCGCCGCAGGGCGGGCGCAAGCACCCGCACCAGGAGTTCATCCAGATCGACACCACCAACGTGCTGTTCATCGTGGGCGGCGCGTTCGCGGGCCTGGAGCGGATCATCGAGGGCCGGGCGGGCGCCAAGGGCATCGGCTTCGGCGCCACCATCCGCTCCAAGCGCGAGCTGGACGCCTCGGACCACTTCCGCCAGGTGATGCCGGAGGACCTGGTGAAGTTCGGGATGATCCCGGAGTTCATCGGCCGACTGCCCGTCATCACCAGCGTGCACAACCTGGACCGCGAGGCGCTGCTGCAGATCCTCACCGAGCCGAAGAACGCGCTGGTGAAGCAGTACCGCAAGCTGTTCGAACTGGACGGCGTGGAGCTGGAGTTCACCCGGGACGCGCTGGAGGCGATCGCCGACCAGGCGATCCTGCGGGGCACCGGCGCGCGCGGTCTGCGGGCCATCATGGAGGAGGTGCTGATGTCCGTGATGTACGAGGTGCCGTCCCGTCAGGACGTCGCCCGCGTGGTGGTCACCGGGGACGTGGTCTCCAAGCACGCCATCCCGACCCTGGTCCCGCGCGACATGATCAAGCGTGAGCGCCGGGACAAGAGCGCCTGACCCGGGCGCCACGACGGCGACACGAAAGCGGCCCCGCACCGGTGAACGGTGCGGGGCCGCTTTCATGTCCCGTGCGGTACGGGCTACTTGGGGACCTCGGAGAGCTTGCGCAGCTCCTGGGTGTCAGCGATGATCCGGTCCTTCGAGACACCGGAGTCGCTGGAGCCGTCGAGCTCCAGGACGACCACCACGGACGAGCTGTCGGCCCACACGCAGATGCCGCCCTGCTCGCCGGCGATCTCGGTGGTGCCGCAGGACAGCCGGCCGCCCAGCGGGCCCGGGTCGACGTCGCTGCGGTCCTTGATGCCGTCGCCGCCGGCCGAGAAGCTGCTGAACGCCGCGTCGACCTGCTTGGACGGGAGCAGCACCTTGCCGGTCATGCCGGACACCAGCAGCATCTTCTGCTGGTCCGAGGAGCGGTAGATGGTGCTGACCGGCTCGGCGTTGGTGAACGAGTTCTTGTCCTCGCCGAGGCCGCTCTGGAGGGTGCTGGACAGGCGCTTGGCGTCCGCGTCCTCCGGGTCGCTCGTCAGGTCCTTGAAGGACTGCGGCAGGACGACCTTGTTCTTGCCGGTGTTCGACGCGGTGTCGTAGATCAGGTAGCCGATCGTGGCGGCGCCGCCGAGAACCACCGCGGCCACCACGGACAGGCCGATCCACAGGCCCTTGCGGGACTTCTTCGCCATCGGCACGCCGGGCGGGTAGCCGCCGGGGGTGCCGGGCGGGAAGCCCGGCGGCGGGACGGCGCCGCCGCCCCACGCCTGCTGCTGCGGCGGCACGGGCTGGCCGTAGCCGCCCTGGGGCGCGCCGGGCGCGCCCTGCGGGGGTATCGGACCGTCCTGGGGCGGGCCGAAGCCGGGCTGCGGCGGGCCGAACTGGTTGTCGGACACGGGGGCTCCGTTCGAGCGTGAAGTGTGCTGCGGTGAGGCTTACTTGGCGACGGTCGCGGCGTCGCGGAGCTGACGCGTGCGGGCCGCGGCCTCGGTGGTGCTGATGGTCTTGCCGGTCGAGTCCATGGAGACGAACGCGACCACGCCGATGGTGGAGTGGCTGGCGAACATGCAGATCGGGACGCCGATCGAAGCCTTGCCGCTGCCGGTGTCCGAGGAGCCCACGCCGCAGCGGAGCTTGGCGCCCGGGTCGGTCGGGTCGCTCGCGTCGACGTCCGCCAACTCCTGCTTCCAGACCGGCTTGTCCTTGGCCGAGCCGTCGCCCTCGTTCAGCTTCTGGGTGGCGGTGTCGAGCGCCTTGGCCGGGTCCGGGACCTTGCCCCAGGAGCCGCTGAAGCTGGCCACGTCGGTGGCGGTCTTCTGGTACGTCGCGGTGAGCGAGCCCTCGAAGGTGCCGACGCCGTCCAGGCCCTTCAGCTCGCCCTTCTCGGAGGCGTTCTTCTTGGTGTAGCCGGCCGCGCTCTCCGGCGCCGCCAGCTTGTACTTGCCCTCGGTGTCCGAGCCCTTGCCGCCGCTCAGCGCCCACCAGCCGACGCCGCCGCCCACCACCGCCAGCACCAGGACCACCACCAGGGCGATGATCCCGCCCTTGCCCTTGGCCGGGGCGACCGGCGGCGGGTAGCCGCCGTAGCCGGGCTGGCCGGGCTGACCCGGCTGCTGGGGCATGCCGCCCCACTGCTGCTGGGGCGGCACCTGCTGCGGGTAGCCGTAACCGGGCTGCCCGGTGGGCGGCTGGGGTGCACCGTAGGCCGGCTGCTGCTGCTGCGGGGCGCCGTAGGCGGGGGGCTGGGGTGCGCCGTAGGCCGGCGGCTGCTGCGGGGCGCCGTAGGCGGGGGGCTGGGGAGCTCCGTAGGCCGGCGGCTGCTGCTGGGGAGCGCCGTACGCGGGGGGCCGGGGTGCGCCGTAGGCCGGCGGCTGCTGCTGCGGGGCGCCGTAGCCGGGCGGCTGCGGAGGAGCGTCGTACGGCTGCTGCGGCTGTCCCTGTGGATACTGCTGCGGTCCCTGACCCTGGCCGTACATGCGTCTTGGTTCTCCCCCGCCGCCTCTGTTGCGCGGCCCCGTCCGATCGAGTATGCGGGCACGCTACCGTACGGCCCCCCCGCCGCGCCCGCATGGTCGGCGCACTGTCGGGTCACGATCGGTGTTCCGGCTTCCGTAAACTGTGCGTCGTGACCGACACGACGAACCAGCGCCCCGAGAGCTCGAAGCCCGGGGACGAAGCAGCCACCCTCCCGACGACCTACGCCCCGGCCGAGGTAGAGGGCGTGCTGTACGAGCGCTGGGTGGAGCGTGGCTATTTCACCGCCGACGCGAAGAGTGACAAGCCCGCGTACACCATCGTCATTCCGCCGCCGAACGTCACCGGCGCGCTGCACCTGGGCCACGCGTTCCAGCACACGCTGATGGACGCGCTGACCCGCCGCAAGCGGATGCTGGGCTTCGAGGCGCTCTGGCTCCCGGGCATGGACCACGCGGGCATCGCCACCCAGAACAAGGTGGAGCAGCAGCTCGCCGAGTCCGGCCTGTCCCGGCACGACCTGGGCCGCGAGGCCTTCGTCGAGAAGGTCTGGGAGTGGAAGGAGAACTACGGCGGCCGGATCCTCGGCCAGATGCGCCGTCTCGGCGACGGCGTGGACTGGTCGCGCGAGCGGTTCACCATGGACGAGGGCCTGTCGCAGGCCGTCCAGACCATCTTCAAGAAGCTCTTCGACGACGGCCTGATCTACCGGGCCGAGCGCATCATCAACTGGTGCCCGCGCTGCCTGACCGCGCTGTCCGACGTCGAGGTCGACCACAAGGACCTCCCCGGCGAGCTGGTCTCGATCCGCTACGGCGACGGGGACGACTCGATCGTGGTCGCCACCACTCGCGCCGAGACCCTGCTCGGCGACACCGCGGTGGCCGTCCACCCGTCCGACGAGCGCTACGCGCACCTGGTCGGCCGGACCATCAAGCTGCCGCTGACGGACCGTGAGATCCCGGTCGTCGCCGACGAGCACGTGGACCCGGAGTTCGGCACCGGCGCCGTCAAGGTGACCCCGGCGCACGACCCGAACGACTTCGCCATCGGCCAGCGCCACAACCTGCCGAACCTGACGGTCATGGACGAGCGCGGCACGATCACCGTGCACGGCCCGTTCCTCGGCCTGGACCGGCTGGAGGCCCGCTCCGCCGTGGTCGGCGCGCTGCGCGAGCAGGGTCGCATCGTCGCCGAGAAGCGCCCGTACGAGCACGCGGTCGGCCACTGCTCGCGCTGCCACACCGTGGTCGAGCCGCGGCTGTCGCTGCAGTGGTGGGTCAAGGTCGAGCCGCTGGCCAAGGCCGCCGGCGACGCCGTTCGCGACGGCAAGGTCGAGATCCACCCGAAGGAGCTGGAGCGCCGCTACTTCGACTGGGTCGACAACATGCACGACTGGTGCATCTCGCGCCAGCTGTGGTGGGGCCACCGGATCCCGGTCTGGTACGGCCCGGACGGCGAGGTGATCTGCGTCGGCCCGAACGAGGAGCCGCCCACCGGCGAGGGCTGGGTCCAGGACCCGGACGTGCTGGACACCTGGTTCTCCTCCGGCCTGTGGCCGTTCTCCACCCTCGGCTGGCCGGAGAAGACCCCCGAGCTGGAGAAGTTCTACCCGACCGACGTCCTGCTGACCGGCCACGACATCATCTTCTTCTGGGTCGCCCGGATGATGATGTTCGGCCTGTACGCGATGGACGGCGAGATCCCGTTCAAGACGGTCGCGCTGACCGGCCTGGTCCGCGACCAGTTCGGCAAGAAGATGTCGAAGTCCACCGGCAACGCGGTCGACCCGCTGGACTGGATGGACGCCTACGGCGCCGACGCCGTCCGCTTCACGCTGGCCCGCGGCGCCAACCCCGGCGCCGACGTGCCGATCGGCGAGGACTGGGTCAAGGGCTCCCGGAACTTCTGCAACAAGATCTGGAACGCCACCCGCTTCGCGCTGATGAACGGCGCCACCGTCGAGGGCCCGCTGCCCGCGCCGGAGGAGATCACCGCCGCGGACCGCTGGATCCTGTCCCGGCTGAACGCCACCATCGCCGAAGTCGACGCGCTGTACGAGGACTTCGAGTTCGCGAAGGTCTCCGACACGCTGTTCCACTTCGCCTGGGACGAGGTCTTCGACTGGTACGTCGAGCTCTCCAAGACCACCCTGGGCAAGGGCGGCGCGCAGGCCGACCACGCCCGCCGGGTGCTCGGCGAGGTGCTGGACGTGACGCTGCGCCTGCTGCACCCGATCGTCCCGTTCGTCACCGACGCGCTGTGGACGACGCTCACCGGCGCCGAGTCGGTGGTGATCGCCGAGTGGCCGAAGGACTCCGGCTACCGGGATGCCGACGCCGAGTCGGAGATCGCGCAGCTCCAGCAGCTGATCGTGGAGATCCGCCGGTTCCGCGAGGCCCAGGGCCTGCGCGACACCCAGAAGGTCCCGGCGCAGCTGGAGCTGGCCGGCCACCGGCTGGAGGCGCACGAGGCGGCGATCCGCTCCCGGGTGCGGCTGACGCAGCCGGAGGAGGGCTTCCACGCCACCGCCTCGCTGCCGATCGCCGGCACCACCGTCTCGCTCGACCTGTCCGGCACCATCGACGTGGCGGCCGAACGCAAGCGCCTGCAGAAGGACTTGGCGGCGGCCGAGAAGGAGAAGGCGCAGAGCAACGGCAAGCTCGGCAACGAGGCCTTCCTGGCCAAGGCGCCGGACGAGGTGGTCGCCAAGATCCGCACCCGGCTGGCGGCCGCCGAGGCGGACATCGCCCGGATCACCGCCCAGCTCGCGGCGCTGCCGCAGGGCTGACCGCGCGTCAGGAAGGGTCGCCGCTCCCGCATCGCGCGGGCGGCGGCCCTTCGCCTTTCCCGAGTTGGCCCCGACGGCTTGTCAATTCCCTTGGCCGCGCGTCGTCGTAACGGTTTCGCTGCGGCTATTCGTCCGGTATTCCCGGCAATTGGCGCACTCCGCCAAAGGGAATACAACGGGTTGCCGCCCCCCGCGCGTTCAGCGAACTTCGCACATCGAATGTGTACGGTGGGCGGAGTTCCCATTCGGGCGGGGCATCGAACGGAGGGCAGACGCATGGTGGCGACCAGGGAGTTGGCCGACGAACTTCCGATGGAAGAGGTGGAGGCGGCCAAGGCCCGGGCGGCGACCCTCCTGCTGGCATTCCGGCACGGAAACCAGCTCGCCTTCGACACCGAACTCGACCTGCTGCTCGCCGAGGACGCCGAGCGCGAGACGACCACCCTGCTGGTGTGGATCGCCGCCGAGGCGGTCCGCAAGGCCTACGCCCCCGACGTGGCCGACCGGGTGCTGCGCGGCCTGGCCCGGCGCGCCCCGTACGGCGCCTGCGAGGTCGCGGTGGACGAGGAGGCGGCGAGCGCCGCGCTGCTGCTGGAGGCCGTCGCGGACGGGGACGTCGCCGCGGTCCGCGCCCTGGTGGCCGGCACGGCCGACACCACCTACCTGCTGGGCGGCCTGGTGCAGGCGGTGGCGATGATGCTGCCGCTGCTGCCGGACGGCGAGGCCGAGGAGATCGCCGCCGAACTGCGCCGCCGCCACGCCGCCCGACTGCCCACGCCCCGCGTCACGACGTGACGGATCGTCACTGCCGGGGCCCGGCGCGGAACCTCCCGCGCCGGGCCCGGTGCTGACCCGCCGTTACGGCATGGCGTGCAGGTGGGAGCCGACGGTGCCCGCGATGCCGCCGCCCGCGAGGGCGTCCCAGTTGGTGGACCAGGTCATCGCGCCGCCGATGCCCGGCCAGGTCTTCGACGGCTTGAAGGAACCGCAGTTGGTGCCGGCGGCCAGGCAGTCCAGGGCCGCGTTCACGGTCGCCGGGCTGGTGTAGCCGCCGCCGGCCGCGCTGGTCGAGGCGGGCACCCCGAGGCCGACCTGGCTGGGGTCGAGGCCGCCCTGCAACTGGATGCAGGCCAGGCCGGTGAGGAAGTTCTCGGTGCCCTGCGAGTACACGCCGCCGTCGCAGCCGAGCATCGCGCCGGAGTTGTAGTACTGCATGTTGACGATGGTCAGGATGTCCTTGGTGGCCAGCGCCAGCTTGAAGTACTCGGTGCCGGTGGACTGCATGTCGATGGTCTGCGGCGCCATGGTGAGCACGAACCCGGTCCCGACCTTGGCCGCCAGGGTGTGCAGCGCCTGCGCCATGTAGGTGGCGTTGACGCCGTTCTCCAGGTCGATGTCGATCCCGTCGAAACCGTAGGTCTGGATCAGGCTGTACGCGGAGTTGGCGAAGTTGCTCGCCGCGGCCGAACTCGCCACCGAGATCGTGCCGTTCTGCCCGCCGACCGAAATGATCACCTTCTTGCCGGCCGCGTGCTTGGCCGCGATGTCGGCCTTGAACTGGGCGTCGGTGTAGCCGTTCAGCTTCGAGGACAGCGCCGGGTCCAGGGTGAAGGAGATCGCGCCCTGGGTGCCGGTGGCGTCCGCGAAGGCCACCGCGATGATGTCGTACGCCGCCGGGACGTCACTGATCCGCTGCGGCGTCGCCCCGTTGTAGAAGTTCTGCCAGTAGCCGGTCAGCGTGTGCTTCTGCTTGGGCGGCTGCGTGGTGGTCGAGCTGCTCGGCGACGGCGACGAGGAGGTGGACGTCGACGGGGACGGCGAGGCGGAGTCGGACGGCTTCGGCGACACCGAGGACGAGCCGGAGGCGGACGGGCTGGGCGAGCCGGTGCCCGGGCCGACCATCGTCACCTTGTCCACCAGGTACGCGGACTGGCCGTACCAGCCGTGGAACCACACCTGCACCGAGGTGGTGGCGGCGCCCGTGGTGAAGGTGCTGCTGAGCGTGTTCCACCCGGTGTTGGAGCTCCAGGTGGACGGGTCGGTGCCGCCGGTGCCGGTGGCGCCCAGGAATACGTACGTGCCCTGCACCGCCGCGGACAGGGTGTACGTCGAGTTGGGCAGCACGGTGACCTGCTGGCTGCAGTTGGCGTAGTCCGAGCCGGCCGGGGCGCCCTGCAGGTCCCAGCCGGTGGCGGGGTTGTTCACCGCGGTGACGGTCGGGCCGCAGGTCCACGGAGCGATGTGGTTGCCGGCCGAGAAGTCGCCGTTCTGGATCACGTCCACGTTGGCGGCGGTGGCCGTGCCGGTGCCGGTCAGCACCATGCCGACCAGGGCCAGCGCGGCCGACAGCAGCCCGGCGAGCAGGGCCCGCGCGCCGCGCGGGTGTCGATGTGGTGCACGCATGCCATCTCCATGTGGGGGAGTGTCGATGGGGGTGCGGTGCGGGGGAGCCGAGGAGCGGGACGAGCGACTCACACGGTGGAGTAGACCAATTCCGGTGTCAAGAGGGCCCGGGCCGGTTCGCCGGCCTCCGGGGTGGCCGTCGGGGCCCGGCGTCGGGAGTCCTTAGACTGGCGGGGTGAGCGACAAGGCCGAGCCCAACCCCTACACCGTCCGTCCCGCCGACGCAGGCGGCACCGACTCCGAACTGCGCGCCGTCGAGGCGGAGCTGGCCACCCGCTGGCCGGAGAACAAGCTGGAGCCCTCGCTCGACCGGATCGAGGCGCTGATGGACATCCTGGGCCAGCCGCAGCGCTCCTACCCGTCCATCCACATCACCGGCACCAACGGCAAGACCTCCACCGCCCGGATGATCGAGCAGCTGCTCGGCGCCTTCGAACTGCGCACCGGCCGGTACACCTCCCCGCACGTGGAGTCCGTCACCGAGCGGATCAGCCTGGACGGGGCGCCGATCAGCCCGGAGAAGTTCGTCGAGACCTACCGCGACATCGAGCCGTACGTGCAGATGGTGGACGCGGCGCAGCCGGTCGCGATGTCCTTCTTCGAGGTGCTCACCGGCATGGCGTACGCGGCCTTCGCGGACGCCCCGGTGGACGTCGCGGTGGTCGAGGTCGGCATGGGCGGCTCCTGGGACGCCACCAACGTGATCGACGCCCAGGTGTCGGTGATCACCCCGATCGGCCTGGACCACACCGACAAGCTCGGCGACACCACCGGCAAGATCGCGGTCGAGAAGTCCGGGATCATCAAGCCGGGCGCGCTCGCCGTGGTAGCCCAGCAGCAGCTGGACGCCGCCGAGACCATCCTGCGCCACGCCGTCGAGGTGGACGCCACGGTGGCCCGCGAGGGCATGGAGTTCGGCGTGCTGCGCCGCGAGGTCGCGGTCGGCGGCCAGCTGGTCACCCTGCGCGGCCTCGGCGGCCACGAGTACCAGGACCTCTTCCTGCCGCTGCACGGCGACCACCAGGCGCAGAACGCGGCCCTCGCGCTGAGCGCCGTCGAGGCGTTCTTCGGCGTCGGCCAGGGCGGCGCCGAGCACCTGGACGAGGACAAGGTCCGGCAGGCGTTCTCCGGCGTCTCCTCCCCGGGCCGCCTGGAGGTGGTCCGCCGCAGCCCCACCGTGATCCTGGACGCCGCGCACAACCCGCACGGCGCGCAGGCCGCGGTCTCCGCGCTCGGCGAGGCGTTCGGCTTCACCAAGCTGGTCGGCGTGATCGGCACCAGCGGCGACAAGGACGTCACCGGCCTGCTGGAGGCCTTCGAGCCGATCCTGGCCGAGGTCGTCATCACCCAGAACTCCACCCACCGCGCGATGCCCGTCGACGAACTGGCCGCGCTGGCCGTCGAGGTGTTCGGCGAGGACCGGGTGCAGGTCGAGCCCCGACTGGACGACGCCATCGACGCCGCGGTCACCCTCGCCGAGGAGGAGGACCTCGGCGGCGCCGGCGTCCTGGTCACCGGCTCCGTCATCACGGTGGGCGAGGCGCGCCTGCTGTTCGGAAGGAAGAAGTAGCCGCCGATGCGCACCCTGTGCTCCTCCACCCTGATCGGCGAGGCACTGCTGATCATGTTCGCCGGCCTGGTCGCGATGAAGCTGACCGACGTCGGCACCGGCACCATCTGGGCGGTCAGCGGCGTCGCCATCCTGCTGTGCGTGCTGCTGTGCGGCGTGATCACCCGGCCCGGCGCGGTCTGGGTCGGCTGGGCGCTGCAACTCGGCGTGCTGGCCAGCGGCCTGGTGCTGCCGACGATGTACGCGTTCGGCGTGGTGTTCGGCGGCCTGTGGTGGTGCTCGGTGCACTACGGACGCAAGATCGACGAGTTCAAGGCGCAGCGCGCCGCGGCCGCCGAGGCGCCCGCCCCGGCCGCCGCCTGACCGGGCTGGGCGCGGGGGCGGCCTCCCGCCCGGGGTAGTGTCAGGTGCACACACCGCACCACCGACCTCCTCAGGAGCCGCCCCGTGTCCCAGCGCACTCTCGTCCTGCTCAAGCCCGACGCCGTCAAGCGCGGCCTGGCCGGCGAGATCATCAGCCGGATCGAGCGCAAGGCCGGCTGGCGCTTCGCTGCGATGGAGCTCCGTACCTTCGACCGCGGCACCCTGGAGCAGCACTACGCCGAGCACGTCGGCCGCCCGTTCTACGAGCCGCTGCTGGAGTTCATGACCTCCGGCCCGTCGATCGCGCTGATCGTCGAGGGCGAGAACGTGATCCCGGGCATCCGCGCGCTGGCCGGCGCCACCGACCCGCTGCAGGCGGGCGCGGGCACCATCCGCGGCGACTACGCGACGATCACCCGCGAGAACCTGATCCACGCCTCGGACTCCCCGGAGTCGGCCGAGCGCGAGATCAAGATCTTCTTCCCGGCCCACGTCTGAGGACGCAGGGCGAGGACCCGGTAGGAGTCCTGCACGACCCCGGTGCCCCTGCCTCGGCAGGGGCACTTCGCCCAACTGGGCGTTAATCCTCAAATCACGGAACCCTACTCTCCGACACGGCGTCCCAATGCCAGGAGAAGCCGATCCGGCCCCGGAGAATGGGCGGCACGCCGTACCCGCCGCTCGCACTGTTCGGCGTGATTACGATGGACCCCAACTCACGGGCGCGGAGCGGCTGCTCAGCCGCCGTCAGCCCGTCGGGCCCGCGCGGCGGCGCTCTCCCCCCGCCCTTGATCCACATTCGGGAAGGCACTCGACATCCCATGGCGAACAACCTGTCGTTCCTCGGCCGGGACCTGGCGATCGACCTCGGCACCGCGAACACACTGGTGTACGTCCGGGGCAAGGGCATCGTGCTGAACGAGCCGTCGGTGGTCGCGGTGAACACCAACACCGGCGGCATCCTCGCGGTGGGCGCCGAGGCCAAGCAGATGATCGGTCGCACCCCCGGCAACATCGTGGCGATCCGCCCGCTGAAGGACGGCGTGATCGCCGACTTCGAGATCACCGAGCGGATGCTGCGGTACTTCATCCTGAAGATCCACCGCCGCCGCTACCTGGCCCGCCCGCGGGTCGTGGTCTGCGTGCCGTCCGGCATCACCGGCGTCGAGCGCCGCGCCGTGGTGGAGGCCAGCATGCTGGCCGGCGCCCGCCAGGTGCACATCATCGAGGAGCCGATGGCCGCCGCGATCGGCGCCGGCCTGCCGGTGCACGAGCCGACCGGCAACATGGTCGTCGACATCGGCGGCGGCACCACCGAGGTCGCGGTGATCTCGCTCGGCGGCATCGTCACCGCCCAGTCGCTGCGGGTGGCGGGCGACGAGCTGGACAACGCGATCGTCCAGCACATCAAGAAGGAGTACAGCCTGCTGCTGGGCGAGCGCAGCGCCGAGCAGATCAAGATGTCGATCGGCTCCGCGTTCGGCCTGGAGGGCGAGAAGGACGAGCACGCCGAGATCCGCGGCCGCGATCTGGTCTCCGGCCTGCCGAAGACCGTGGTGATCTCCGCCGCCGAGGTCCGCGCGGCCATCGACGAGCCGGTGAACTCGATCATCGACGCGGTGAAGACCACCCTCGACCAGTGCCCGCCGGAGCTGGCCGGTGACGTGATGGACCGCGGCATCGTGCTCACCGGCGGCGGCGCCCTGCTGCGCGGCCTGGACGAGCGGCTGCGCCGGGAGACCGGCATGCCGGTGCACATCGCCGAGAACCCGCTCGACTCGGTCGCCCTGGGGGCGGGCAAGTGCGTCGAGGAGTTCGAGGCACTGCAGCAGGTACTCGACGCCCAGCCGCGTCGCTAGACAACTTTCCAACTGAAGAACAGACAGAGCTGACAGAGCTGATGGACCAGCAGATGGACAATCGGCACGAAGGGGCGGCACCAGCACCGTGAGGGACACCCGACAGAGTCGACTACTGCTGGTCCTCCTGGTCGCGCTCGCATTCGCCCTGATCACCGTCGACATCAAGGGCGGCCAGGACTCGCCGCTCGGCGCCCCGCGCCGGGCGGCGGCTTCCGTGCTCGGCCCGGTGGAGAACGCCGCGGCGGGCGCCGTCGACCCGGTCGCCGGATACATCCGGGCGATCCGCGACGCCAGCACCCACCAGCAGCGCCTGGACCAGATCACCCGGGAGAACACCGAGCTGCGCCAGAAGCTGGCCTCCTCGGACGCCGCGGCCGGCCGCACCAAGCAGCTGGACGACATGCTGCGCACCGCCGGCACCGGCGGCTACACCATCAAGGCCGCACAGGTGATCGCGGTCGGCGCCGCCCAGGGCTTCTCCTGGACCATCACCATCGACGCCGGCAGCGACGACGGCCTGACCCGCGACATGACCGTCATCGACGGCCAGGGCCTGGTCGGCCGGATCACCACCGTCGCCCCGACCACCGCCACCGTGCTGCTGGCCTCCGACCCCGGCTTCACCGCCGGCGTCCGGCTGGAGGGCAACAACGAGATCGGCTTCGCGGCCGGCCAGGGCGCCTCGCCGATGAAGATCGAGCTGCTCAACGGCCGCGCCCAGGTGAAGGCCGGCGACCGGCTGGTCACCTTCGGCTCGCAGAGCGGACGCCCGTTCGTCCCCGGCGTGCCGGTCGGCACCGTCAAGGAGGTGCAGGCCACCCCGGGCCAGCTCACCAAGACCGTCCTGGTCGAGCCGTACGTGCAGTTCACCCGCCTGGACCTGATCGGCGTGGTGGTCGTCCCGCCGCGCACCGACCCGCGGGACGCCGTGCTGCCGCCGGTCCCCGCCCCGTCCGCCGGCGCCGCGGGCAACCCGCAGGCGCCGATCGCCGCCGCACCGCCCACCACCGGGGGGAACTGATGTTTCGTCCGTCTCGGATCCTGCTGTCCGCCGTCCTGCTGGTGCTCGCCCTGGTGATCCAGGTCAGCGTCCTCGGCCGGCTCCAACTGCCCGGCGCCACCCCGGACCTGCTGATGCTGGTGGTGGTCGGCCTGGGCCTGGTGTACGGCTCGACCGGCGGCTGCCTGGCGGGCTTCTCCGCCGGCCTGCTGGCCGACCTCGCCCCGCCGTCCGACCACGCGGTCGGCCGGTACGCGCTGGTGCTCTGCCTGGTCGGCTACGGCGCCGGCCTGCTCCGCCCGGAGGGCGGCCGGCAGCGCTCCGCGCTCAGCGCGATCGGCGTGGTCGCGGTCGCCGCGGTGGTCTCCACCCTGCTGTACGCCACCGTCGGCGCCCTGGTCGGCGACACCGCGGCCCGGCACGTCGGCCTGACCGGTCTGGTGATCAGCGCCCTGCTGTACGACGTGCTGCTGGCCCCGTTCACGGTGCCGCTGGTGATGCTGATGGCCCGCCGCTTCGACGGCGACCGGGTGGTCAACGAGACGGTGCGCGGCGCGGACGGCGGCTCCGGCCTCGGCGCGCTGGCCCGCTACCGGACGACCCGCGATCCGTCGTCCACCGCGTCCTACAAGAAGAGGCGCGCGCTCGGCCTCGCCAAGCGCCCCTGAGTCCGGGACGGAGTCCGCACACGTGACGAACATTCCCGAGACCGGTCGCACCCGACGGGTGACGATCCGGCTGGTGGTGCTGCAGATCCTGGTGCTGTCGCTGCTGGCGACCCTCGGCGGCCGGCTGTGGTACCTGCAGATCCGCAACGGCAAGGAGTTCACCGCCAAGGCCGAGGGCAACCACATCCGCGAGGTGGTGGAGCCCGCGGTCCGCGGCGAGATCCTGGACGCCTCCGGACGGATCCTGGCCGGCAACGAGACCAAGCTGGTGGTGTCGGTGTCCCGCACCGCGCTGATGCAGCAGAAGGACCACGGCAAGGCGGTGCTGACCAGGCTCGCCGACGTCCTCGGCGTGCCCGCCGACGACGTGAAGAACAAGGTCCGGCTGTGCGACGCGAAGACCCCGCAGCCGTGCTGGAACGGCTCCCCGTACCAGCCGATCCCGGTCACCCAGCAGGCCACCACCCAGCAGGCGATGCAGATAATGGAGCGCCGCGAGGACTTCCCCGGCGTCACCGCCCAGCCGACCGCGCTGCGCCGCTACACCGGCGCGGAGGGCGCCAGCGCCGCCCAGATCCTCGGCTACCTGTCGCCGGTCACCGACGAGGAGGTCACCAAGACCGCCGACAAGTCCGGCCGCGAACGCCGCCTGCCGTCCGACCAGATCGGCCGGGCCGGCCTGGAGTCCGTCTACGACGACGACCTGCGCGGCACCACCGGCGTCGACCGGCTGGAGGTCGACAACCTCGGCCGGGTGATCGGCAGCGCCGGCACCACGCCCGCGCAGTCCGGCAACAACCTGGTCACCTCGATCGACGCCCGGGTGCAGAAGGTGGTCGAGGACCAGCTCAACCAGGCCATGGTCGAGGCCCGCAAGGTCTACGACAAGGAGACCAGCAAGAACTACGTCGCCGACTCCGGCGCGGCCGTGGTGATGGACGTGCACACCGGCCGGATCGTCGCGATGGCCAGCGCCCCCACCTACGACCCCAACCTGTGGGTCGGCGGCATCACCGCCAAGGACTACGAGGCGCTGAACAGCAAGGACTCCAACTACCCGCTGATCAACCGGGCCATACAGGGTCAGTCCGCCCCCGGCTCGACCTTCAAGGTGATCTCCACCACCGCCGCCGTGCAGGCCGGCTACGACCTCAACGGGCACTACCCGTGCCCGAAGTCGCTGACCATCGGCGGCCGCGAGTTCAAGAACTTCGAGTCCGAGCAGTTCGGCGACATCTCCCTGGAGAAGGCGCTCGAAGTCTCCTGCGACACCGTCTTCTACGGCCTGGCCTACGACCAGTGGATGAAGGACGGCGGCCTCAAGCCCAAGAAGGACGCCCCGGACTGGTTCTTCAAGACCGCCCACGAGTTCGGCCTCGGCGCCAAGACCGGCGTCGACCTGCCGGGCGAGGTGGCCGGCCGGGTCCCCGACCGGCAGTGGAAGCAGTCCTACTACGACGCCATGAAGCAGTCCTGGTGCGACCAGGCGGCCAAGGGCGGCCACGAGTACACCGACGAGATCGCCCGCGAGAACTGCGCGGACGGCAACCAGATGCGCGCCGGTGACATGGTCAACTTCGCCATCGGCCAGGGCGACACCCTGGTCACCCCGCTGCAGATGGCCCGGATCTACTCGGCGCTCGCCAACGGCGGCACCCTGTACCGGCCCACCGTGGGCAAGGCGATCGTCAGCCCCGACGGCACCCTGGTGCGCGACATCGCCCCGCACGAGGACGGCAAGATCCCCGCCCAGGGGCAGCTGCTCGAGTACATCGACCAGGCCACCGCCGGCGTCGTCACCGCCGGTACCGCCGCCTGGAAGTTCACCGGCGCCGGCTGGCCGCAGGGCAAGATCGAACTGCACGCCAAGACCGGCACCGCCGAGGTCGTCGGCAAGCAGACCACCTCCTGGCTGACCACCTACAGCAAGGACTACGCGGTGGTCATGACGATAAGCCAAGGTGGCACCGGCTCCGGCGGCTCCGGCGACTCGGTGCGCCGGATCTACCAGGCGCTGTACGGCGTCGACGACAAGGGCAACATCGACAACGCCAAGGCGCTGCTGCCCCGGCCGCAGGCCGAACTGCCCAAGTTCAACCCGGACGGCACCGCGATCGTCCCGACCGCGTACACCTACGAGGGCGACCGGACCTTCCTGGACCCGGCCCGCCCGGCCCAGGCCGACCCGGCCACCGCGGTGGCGCTGGCCGCGCTCGAACCCAACCGGGCCGGAAGCAACGGAAGGGGCCGGTCATGACCTCCTACGGCTCGTACCGCACCGTCCGGCTCTCGCCGCGGCGCTCGTCGCTGTCCCGGGCGCTGGCCAAGGACTCCCCGCTGCGCCGGCTCGACTGGATCATGATCCTGGCGGCGCTGGCGCTCTCCCTGATGGGCTCGCTGCTGGTCTGGTCCGCCACCCGCGGCCGCGACTCGCTGACCCACGGGGACCCGCAGTACTTCCTGTACCGGCACCTGACCAACCTGGTGATCGGCATCGGCCTGTGCGTCGCGGTGATCGCGCTGGGCACCCGGCGGCTGCGCACCGCGGTGCCGTTCGTCTACCTGGCCGTGGTCCTGATGCTGTTCGCGGTGCTCAGCCCGCTCGGCTCGACCATCAACGGCGCGCACTCCTGGATCCAGTTCGGCGGCGGATTCTCCATCCAGCCCGCCGAGTTCGCCAAGCTGGCGATCGTGCTGGGGATGGCCGTGCTGCTGTCCGCCCGGGTGGACGCCGGCGAGCGCGAGTACCCGCCCACCCGCAGCGTGCTGCAGGCGCTGGCCGTGGCGGCGTTCCCGATGGGCGTGGTCATGTTGATGCCCGACCTCGGCTCGGTGATGGTCATGGCCGTCACCACGCTCGGCGTGCTGACGGCCTCCGGCGCCGCCAACCGCTGGACGCTCGGCCTGCTGGCGGGAGGTGTGGCCGGCTCCCTCGCGGTGTGGAAGCTCGGCGTCCTCGACCAGTACCAGATCGACCGGTTCGCGGCCTTCGCCAACCCGGCGCTCGACCCGTCCGGCGTCGGCTACAACACGGCCCAGGCCCGGATCGCCATCGGCTCCGGCGGCCTGACCGGCATGGGCCTGTTCCACGGCACCCAGACCACCGGCCAGTTCGTGCCCGAGCAGCAGACCGACTTCGTGTTCAGCGTGGCCGGCGAGGAACTCGGCTTCATCGGCGCCCTGGTGATGATCGGTCTGCTCGGCGTCATCCTGTGGCGGGCCTGCCGGATAGCGCGTCAGGCTACCGACCTGTTCGGCACGATCCTGGCGGCCGGCGCGGTTACCTGGTTCGCCTTCCAGGCCTTCGAGAACATCGGCATGAACCTCGGCATCATGCCGGTCGCGGGCATCCCGCTGCCGTTCGTCTCCTACGGCGGCTCGTCGATGTTCGCGGTGTGGATCGCGATCGGACTGCTGCAGTCCGTCCGCTCGCAGCGGCCGATAGCGATCTGACCCTCCACGCGGCGAAACAGTGACCCTCGGGGCTCGGCTACCCTGAAGGGTCACTGCTTTTTCTGCCGTAAAGGTCCTTGCGCATGACTGTCGAATCGGTCTTCCCACGCCTGGAGGCCCTCCTCCCGCACGTCCAGAAGCCGATCCAGTACGTCGGTGGCGAGCTCAACTCGACCGTCAAGGACTGGGACGCCTGCGACGTCCGCTGGGCGCTGATGTACCCCGACGCCTACGAGGTCGGGCTCCCCAACCAGGGCACCATGATCCTCTACGAGGTGCTGAACGAGCGCGAGGGCGTCCTCGCCGAGCGCAGCTACAGCGTCTGGCCCGACCTCGAGGCCCTGATGCGCGAGCACGGCGTCCCGCAGTTCACGGTCGACGCGCACCGCCCGATCAAGGCCTTCGACGTGTTCGGCCTGTCGTTCTCCACCGAACTCGGCTACACCAACATGCTGACCGCGCTCGACCTGGCCGGCATCCCGCTGAACGCCGCGGACCGCACCATGGACGACCCGGTCGTGCTGGCCGGCGGCCACGCCGCGTTCAACCCCGAGCCGATCGCCGACTTCATCGACGCCGCCGTCATCGGCGACGGCGAGCAGGCCGTCCTCGACATCACCGACATCGTCCGCGCCTGGAAGGCCGAGGGGCGCCCCGGCGGCCGCGACGAACTGCTGCTGCGCCTCGCCAAGACCGGCGGCGTGTACATCCCGCGGTTCTACGACGTCGAGTACCTGCCGGACGGCCGGATCGGCCGCGTCGTCCCCAACCGCCCCGGCGTGCCGTGGCGGGTCTCCAAGCACACCGTCATGGACCTCGACGAGTGGCCCTACCCCAAGCAGCCGCTCGTCCCGCTCGCCGAGACCGTGCACGAGCGGATGTCCGTGGAGATCTTCCGCGGCTGCACCCGCGGCTGCCGTTTCTGCCAGGCCGGCATGATCACGCGCCCCGTGCGGGAGCGAAGCATCACCGGCATCGGCGAAATGGTCGAGCGCGGCCTGAAGGCCACCGGCTTCGAGGAGGTCGGCCTGCTCTCGCTGTCCTCCGCCGACCACTCCGAGATCGCCGACGTCACCAAGGGCCTCGCGGACCGCTACGCCGAGGACAAGATCGGTCTCTCGCTGCCCTCCACCCGGGTCGACGCCTTCAACATCGACCTCGCCAACGAGCTCTCCCGCAACGGCCGCCGCTCCGGCCTCACCTTCGCCCCCGAAGGCGGCTCCGAGCGGATCCGCAAGGTCATCAACAAGATGGTGTCCGAGGAGGACCTCATCAACACGGTGGCCACCGCGTACGGCAACGGCTGGCGCCAGGTGAAGCTGTACTTCATGTGCGGCCTGCCCACCGAGACCGACGAGGACGTCCTCCAGATCGGCGCGATGGCGAAGAACGTCATCGCCAAGGGCCGCGAGGTCACCGGCACCAACGACATCCGCTGCACCGTCTCCATCGGCGGCTTCGTCCCCAAGCCGCACACCCCCTTCCAGTGGGCCCCGCAGCTGTCCGCCGAAGCCACCGACGAGCGGCTCACCAAGCTCCGCGACTCCATCCGCGGCGACCGCAAGTTCGGCAAGAACATCGGCTTCCGCTACCACGACGGCAAGCCCGGCATCGTCGAAGGCCTGCTCTCCCGCGGCGACCGCCGCATCGGCGCCGTCATCCGCGCCGTCTACGAGGACGGCGGCCGCTTCGACGGCTGGCGCGAGCACTTCTCCTACGACCGCTGGATGGCCTCCGCCGAGAAGGGCCTGGCCGGCACCGGCGTCGACGTCGACTGGTACACCACCCGCGAGCGCACCTACGAGGAGGTCCTCCCCTGGGACCACCTCGACAGCGGCCTCGACAAGGACTGGCTCTGGGAGGACTGGCAGGACGCCCTCGAAGAGGTCGAGGTCGAGGACTGCCGCTGGACCCCGTGCTTCGACTGCGGCGTCTGCCCCCAGATGGACACCCACATCCAGGTCGGCCCCACCGGCAAGAAGCTCCTGCCCCTGACGGTCGTCAACAACTGACGTCCCCGAAGCGGAAGTTGGCCCCCGTCGCACTCGTTGCGGCGGGGGCCTCGCGCGCTGTGTGCGGCGGACCTCGCGGAGCGCGGCGGAGCCCGGTTCGGTCCGCTGGGCGTTCGGGGCGGGAGCAGGCCCGGCGCGGGTGGGGTGGGGTACCGCGTACCCTTGGAACGACAGAGTTCGGCCGGAGCCGCAAGCGGTGCGAGGCCGGACGGGGACACACTGACGAAGGACTGAGCTCCCTGGCACGCCGCACGCCCGACGGTCCGCCGCCCGCGCCGACGGTGCAGCGCATCCGTCTGCGCTACACCAAGCGCGGCCGTCTGCGCTTCACCAGCCACCGGGACTTCCAGCGGGCGTTCGAGCGCGCGCTCCGCCGCTCGGCCGTCCCGATGGCCTACTCCGCGGGCTTCACCCCGCACCCGAAGGTCTCCTACGCGAACGCTGCCCCGACCGGTACCGCCAGTGAGGCCGAGTACCTGGAGATCGGCCTCGCCGCTGCCCGCGACCCGGAGGCGCTGCGTCGCCAACTCGACGAGTCGCTGCCGCCCGGTCTGGACATCACCGACGCCGTCGAGGTCCGCACCAGCAACTTCGTCGAGCGGCTGGAGGCGTCCGAGTGGCTGCTGCGCCTGCCCGGCGTGGAGCCCGCGGAGGCCGAGCGGGCCGCCGGCGTCTTCCTGGCCGCCGAGGCGGTCGAGGTGCAGCGGATGACCAAGAACGGCCTGCGCACTTTCGATGCGCGCGCCGCCGTCGCCGCCATGGAACTGCTCCCGGAAGGCTCCGTGCAGGTCGGGATCGGTGACGACACACTCACCCAGGGTGCGGACGATGTTCGTACGGCTGCTCCCTGTGCGATACTGCGCCTGGTAGTACGACACGCCACACCCGCCGTACGACCCGACGACGTATTGTCCGGCCTCCGTTCGACGGCCGACCTCGCGCCGCCGGTCCCCGCAGAGGTGACCAGGCTGGCGCAGGGGCCGCTCGACGAGCAGACCGGCACGGTGACCGACCCGCTGGCGCTCGACCGCGCCGCGGCCGAGGTCGGCCGGTAGGCCGCCCCGCCGCGCGCATCCGCCGTCCGCCGAGTGGGCGGGAGCGCAGGCACGGAGCTCAGCTCCGGGCCTGCGGCTCCCCGGCCTCCGCGGCTCCCCAGGGGAGCGAGCGTCGTTGCGTGCAGGCCCGGCCACCTTCGGCCCGGCCGCTTGAAAACTGAGAAGACTGGTCAGACCAGAAGACTTTTCGACTTCCCGCGCCGTGCGGGGGTCGAGCGAGACTACGAGCCCCTGTGCGGCCTCGCGTCCGAACGACGGCACCGTGGGAGCCGGAACCGCCCGAAAGGCGCGGCCGGCTGGTGAAAGCGGTGGCACGTCGTGCCCGGATGCGGAGCCCGGGGGCCTGACGGGAGACACACCCGCATGCTCGAAAACACCGAACCGCAGTCCGCTGCGGCCGACAACACCGACGACGGCGCCTCCGCCGCCCCGCCGCGCCGCCGCCGCCGGGCGGTCTCCCGCCCGGCCGGCTCCCCGCAGGGCGCCGCCACCGAAGGCGCCGAGACCGTCGTCGCGGCCGCCCCGGCGAGCGCCGAGGAGCCGCCGGCCGCCGAGAAGCCCGCCCGGGCCCGGCGCACCCGCAAGCGCGCCGAGTCCCCGGCCGGTGCGCCGGAGACCGCCCCCGTCGCCGCCGAGCCGGTCGTCGAGGAGCCCGCCGCCGAACCGGCCGCGGAGGAGAAGCCCGCTCGTGCCCGCCGGGCGCGCAAGCGCGTCTCCGCGCCCGCCCAGAGCCCAGTCGCGGCCGAGGAGCCGGTCGTCGAGGAGCCCGCGGCCGAGGAACCGGCCGAAGAGCCGGTCGTCGAAGAGAAGCCCGCTCGTGCCCGCCGGGCGCGCAAGCGCGTCTCCGCGCCCGCCCAGAGCCCCGTGGTCGCCGAAGAGCCGGTCGTCGAGGAGGAGCCCGAGGCCGAGCCGGTCGTCGAGGAGCCGGTCGCCGAGCCTGTCGTCGAGGCCTCCGCCGAGCCGCCGCGCGCCCGCCGCCGTGCCGTCCGCCCCTCCACCGCGATCTTCCAGGCCCCGGTCTTCCAGGAGCCCGCGCCCACTGCCGCCGCCGCCAAGGCCGCGCCCGCCGCCAAGGCCGAGCCGGCCCAGGCCGCCGCGCCGCAGGTCGAGGACGAGGGCGAGGGCGACGACGAGTTCGAGTACAGCGGCGTCGGCCGCCGCCGCCGGGTGCGCACCCAGGTGCGCGTCCAGCAGGCCGCGAAGGGCGGCAGGGGCGCCAAGGCCGCCGCTCAGCCCGCCAAGGCCGCTGCCCAGCCCGCCAAGGCCGCGGAGCCGGTGAAGGCCGCTCCGCCGGCGAAGGTTGAGGCCCCGGCCGAGGTCGAGGCGCCCGCCGCCGGACCGGAGCAGGATTCGGAGTGGGAGGACGACCGTCCGTCCCGCCGTCGCCGTCGGGGTGGCCGCCGCCGCCGTCGCGGTGACGCCGAGGACGCGGGCGAGCCGACCGAGACCGTCGAGACCGAGGTCGAGGACGCCCACGAGGAGCCCGAGGCCCAGGACGGCCACGACGAGGACGATGACGAGGACGACCTGGCCGCCGGCCTGTCCTCCTCGCGCCGCCGCCGTCGCCGTCGCCGCCGCAGCGGCGAGGGCGGTGCCGACGCGGGGGAGACCACCGAGGACGGCGTGCGCACCGTGGTGAAGGTCCGCGAGCCGCGCCGCCGCTCCACCGAGCCCGCGTTCGACCCGGACGAGGTGCAGTCCATCAAGGGCTCCACCCGCCTGGAGGCCAAGAAGCAGCGCCGCCGCGAGGGCCGCGAGCTGGGCCGCCGCCGGGTGCCGATCATCACCGAGGCCGAGTTCCTGGCCCGCCGCGAGTCCGTCGAGCGGGTCATGGTGGTCCGCCAGACCGGTACCCGCACCCAGATCGGCGTGCTCGAGGACGGCGTGCTGGTCGAGCACTACGTCAACAAGGAGCAGGCCACCAGCTACGTCGGCAACGTGTACCTGGGCAAGGTGCAGAACGTGCTGCCGTCGATGGAGGCCGCGTTCGTCGACATCGGCAAGGGCCGCAACGCCGTGCTGTACGCCGGCGAGGTCAACTTCGGCGCGCTCGGCGGCCACAGCGGCCCGCGCCGGATCGAGTCGGTGCTGAAGTCCGGCCAGTCCGTGCTGGTGCAGGTCTCCAAGGACCCGATCGGCCACAAGGGCGCCCGCCTGACCAGCCAGATCTCGCTGCCCGGCCGCTACCTGGTGTACGTGCCCGAGGGCTCGATGACCGGCATCTCCCGCAAGCTGCCGGAGAACGAGCGGGCCCGCCTCAAGCAGATCCTCAAGAAGATCGTCCCGGACGACGCGGGCGTGATCGTCCGCACCGCCGCCGAGGGCGCCTCCGAGGAGGAGCTGACCCGCGACGTCCAGCGCCTGCAGACGCAGTGGGAGGAGATCCAGAAGAAGGCCGCCTCCGGCAACGCCCCGGCGCTGCTCTACGGCGAGCCCGACATGACGGTGCGCGTGGTCCGCGACATCTTCAACGAGGACTTCACCAAGGTCATCGTCAGCGGCGCGGACGCGTGGAGCACCATCCACGACTACGTCTCCAACGTGGCCCCCGACCTCACCGAGCGCCTGCAGAAGTGGACCTCGGACGTCGACGTGTTCGCCACGTACCGGATCGACGAGCAGCTGATGAAGGCGCTGGACCGCAAGGTCTGGCTGCCCTCCGGCGGCTCGCTGGTGATCGACCGGACCGAGGCGATGGTCGTCGTCGACGTCAACACCGGCAAGTTCGTCGGCCAGGGCGGCAACCTCGAGGAGACCGTCACCCGCAACAACATCGAGGCGGCCGAGGAGATCGTCCGCCAGCTGCGGCTGCGCGACCTCGGCGGCATCATCGTGATCGACTTCATCGACATGGTGCTGGAGTCCAACCGGGACCTGGTGCTGCGCCGCCTGCTGGAGTGCCTGGGCCGCGACCGGACCAAGCACCAGGTGGCCGAGGTCACCTCGCTCGGCCTGGTCCAGATGACCCGCAAGCGGGTCGGCCAGGGCCTGCTGGAGTCCTTCTCCGAGCCCTGCGTGCACTGCAACGGCCGCGGCGTGATCGTCCACATGGACCAGCCGCACAGCCACGGCGGCGGCGCCGCCGCGGCGACCACCACCACCGCTGCGGGCGAGGGCGGCGGCAAGCGCCGTCGCCGGGGCCGCGGCGGGGCCGGGCAGGCCGAGGCGGAGGCCGTCGAGACGGTCGAGAGCATCGAGCCGGTCGAGGCCGTCGAGGAGCCCGTCGTCGAGGTCGAGGTCGAGGAGATCGTCGAGCCGGTCGCGGTCGAGGAGCCCGTGGCGGCCGAGCCGGTCGTCGAGGAGAAGCCGAGCCTGGTGGAGATCCCGCCGGCCGCGGCGGCCCCGGCTCGCACCCGGCGCCGCGCGGTGCGCAAGGCCACCGCTCCGGC
Source organism: Kitasatospora sp. CB02891 (assembly GCF_002803145.1). Lineage (NCBI taxonomy): Bacteria > Bacillati > Actinomycetota > Actinomycetes > Kitasatosporales > Streptomycetaceae > Kitasatospora > Kitasatospora sp. CB02891. The sequence goes on from NZ_NNBO01000003.1 coordinate 76,430, forward strand.
CGGAGCGTCCGGCGAGGCCGAGATCGTGGTGCTGCAGGCCCGCGCCGAGGCCGCGATGGAGGCCGCGCTGAGCGCCGCGGAGAAGTCCGCCGCCGAGCAGCCGGTCGCCGAGACCGCTGCCGAGGTGACGGTCGAGGCCGTGGCCGCGGTGGAGCCCGAGGCCGAGGTCGCCGTGGCGGTCGAGACCGAGGAGCCCGTCGAGGAGCCGGCGCCGAAGAAGCGGGCCCCCCGCAAGGCGGCCGCCAAGACGACGGCTGCCAAGACGACGGCCGCGAAGAAGACCACCACCGCCAAGAAGGCCGCGGCGAAGAAGACCACCACCGCGGCCGCCAAGAAGACCACCGCCCGCAAGACCGCCACCAAGCGGACGAGCGCGGCGGCCAAGAAGGCCGCGGCCGCCGAAGGTGACGGCGCCGCAGAGTGAGCCCCGGGGCCGGGACCACCACCGATCCGGTGGCGGTCCCGGCCCGCTGTACGGCCCGGTTTGTCTTCGGCTGGACCGGTCCGTATTCTTGACCCTCGGCGTGTTGACGCCATGCTCCTGAGCACCTCACCTCCTGGACGAGGGCCGGTTCCGGCCCTTTTCGGGGGAGGCGGCCTGTGTCCATACCCAGGCTGCTGGCATCCGGAGCTCCGACCGAGTTAGGAAAGTAGGTACCGCATGTACGCGATCGTTCGCGCCGGCGGCCGCCAGCACAAGGTTGCCGTGGGCGACGTGCTGGAGATCGACCGTATCGAAGCCAAGCCGGGTGACTCGGTCGAGCTCTCGACCATCCTCATCGTCGACGGTGAGTCCATCACCTCCGACCCGTGGGTGCTCGGTGGCGTGAAGGCCCACGCCGAGGTCGTCGACCAGACCAAGGGCGACAAGATCGTCATCCTGCGCTACAAGAACAAGACCGGCTACCGCCGTCGTCAGGGCCACCGCCAGAAGTACACCGCGGTGCGCATCACCAGCATCGACTCGGTCAGCAAGTAATCACACTTACTGCGGTCTTCCTAGAAAGGGGATAGCCAGATGGCACACAAGAAGGGTGCGAGTTCCACTCGCAACGGTCGTGACTCGAACGCTCAGCGCCTCGGCGTGAAGCGCTTCGGTGGTCAGGTCGTCTCCGCCGGCGAGATCATCGTTCGCCAGCGTGGCACCCACTTCCACCCGGGTGCGAACGTCGGCCGTGGCGGCGACGACACCCTGTTCGCCCTGACCGCCGGTGCCGTGCAGTTCGGCAACCGTCGCGGCCGCAAGGTCGTCAACATCGTGGCCGTCGAGGCCTGAGTCTGTACAGACTCGCTGTGAAGGGTGGGCCGGGACTATCCGGGCCCACCCTTCGTGCTTTACCAGCAGGACCATTTTTCTCATCGCACAGGAGGCAGACACATGACCACCTTCGTGGACCGCGTCGAACTGCACGTCGCCGCGGGTAACGGGGGCCACGGCTGCGCCTCCGTGCACCGTGAGAAGTTCAAGCCGCTCGGCGGCCCCGACGGGGGCAACGGCGGCGAGGGCGGCTCGGTGACGCTGGTGGTGGACTCGCAGGTCACCACCCTGCTCGAGTACCACCACTCGCCCAAGCGCAAGGCCACCAACGGCAAGCCCGGCGCCGGCGGCCACCGCACCGGCGCCGAGGGCCAGGGCCTGGTCCTGCCCGTCCCGGACGGCACCGTCGTCCTCGACCGCAGGGGCAACGTGCTGGCCGACCTGGTCGGCCACGGCACCACCTTCGTCGCCGCCCAGGGCGGCCGCGGCGGCCTCGGCAACGCCGCGCTGGCCTCCGCCCGCCGCAAGGCCCCCGGCTTCGCCCTGCTCGGCGAGCCCGGCGAGGCCCGCGACATCGTGATGGAGCTCAAGTCCGTCGCCGACGTCGCGCTGGTCGGCTACCCGAGCGCCGGCAAGTCCTCGCTGATCTCGGTGCTCTCCGCCGCGAAGCCGAAGATCGCCGACTACCCGTTCACCACCCTCGTCCCCAACCTCGGTGTGGTGACCGCCGGTTCGACCGTCTACACGATCGCCGACGTGCCCGGCCTGATCCCCGGCGCCAGCCAGGGCAAGGGCCTCGGCCTGGAGTTCCTGCGGCACGTCGAGCGCTGCGAGGTGCTCGTCCACGTCCTCGACTGCGCCACCCTGGAGCCGGGCCGCGACCCGCTCACCGACCTGGAGACCATCGAGGACGAACTCGCCCAGTACGGCGGCCTGGAGGACCGGCCGCGACTGGTCGCCCTCAACAAGATCGACGTCCCGGACGGCCAGGACATCGCCGACCTCACCCGCGCCTCGCTGGAGGAGCGCGGCTACCGGGTCTTCGAGGTCTCCGCGCTCGCCCACAAGGGCCTGCGCGAACTCTCCTACGCCCTCGCCGACATCGTCTCCGCCGCCCGCGCGGCCAAGCCGGTTCAGGAGAACACCCGCATCGTCATCCGGCCGACCGCCGTGGACGACGCCGGCTTCACCATCGAGGAAGAGGACGGCGCGTACCGCATCCGCGGCGTCAAGCCCGAACGCTGGGTCCGCCAGACCGACTTCGCCAACGACGAGGCCGTCGGCTACCTCGCCGACCGGCTCGCCCGCCTGGGCGTCGAGCAGGAACTCTGGAAGGTCGGCGCCAAGGAGGGCGACACCGTCATCATCGGCCCCGACGAGAACGCCGTGGTCTTCGACTGGGAGCCCACCATGGCCTCCGGCGCCGAGATGCTCGGCCGCCGCGGCGAGGACCACCGCTTCGAGACCCAGCGACCCGCCGTCGACCGCCGCCGCGAGAAGCAGCGCGGGCGCGATGCGGCGGAGCAGGAGTACCTGGACTTCGAGGCGCTCAGCTCCGGCCGCGAGGAGCTGGAGCAGTAAGGAGCGCACCTCCAGGGAGAGCGCATCCAGGGGCGCGGGGAACTGCGCGCAGCGGAAGGCACCCGTCAGCGAGATCGCGACGCAGGGCAACGACTTGCACGTGTTCGCGACCTTGCTGACGGTGCGTGGCCGCTCGCGCAGTTCCCGCGCCCCCGACTTTGCGCCCGCCTGCGCTTGCACCCACTTGCGTTCGCCCTGTCTCACGCCTTGCACCGATTTCGTACCACGCCTGCCGAATGGCTACATTGCGGGCGTACCTGCGTCATGTCGGAAGGGTCGGACTGATGGTGGATCAGTTGCTCCGCGAGGAGGTCGTCTCGGCGCGGCGGATCGTGGTGAAGGTCGGTTCGTCGTCGTTGACCACCGCCGCCGGCGGGCTGGACGCGGACCGGGTGGACGCCCTGGTGGACGCGCTGGCGAAGGTGCGGACGGGGAAGGACGCGCCGGAGATCGTGCTGGTCTCGTCCGGGGCGATCGCCGCCGGCCTGGCGCCGCTCGGGCTGGAGAAGCGGCCCAAGGACCTGGCCCGGCAGCAGGCGGCGGCCAGTGTCGGGCAGGGCCTGCTGGTGGCCCGCTACACGGCGTCGTTCGCGCGTTACGGGGTGCGGGTCGGGCAGGTGCTGCTGACCGCCGAGGACGCCAGTCGGCGGGCGCACTACCGGAACGCGTTCCGGACGCTGGAGCAGCTGTTGACGATGGGCGCGATGCCGATCGTCAACGAGAACGACACGGTGGCCACCGCCGAGATCCGGTTCGGCGACAACGACCGGCTGGCGGCGCTGGTGGCGCACCTGGTGCGGGCCGACCTGCTGGTGCTGCTGTCGGACGTGGACGGCCTGTACGACGGCGACCCGGCGAAGCCCGGCAGCAGCCGGCTCGACGTGGTGCGCGGCCCGGCGGACCTGGCGGGCGTGGAGGTCGGCAGCGCCGGCCGGGCGGGCGTCGGCACCGGCGGCATGGTGACCAAGGTGGAGGCGGCCCGGATCGCCACCGGTGCGGGCATCCCGGTGGTGCTGACGGCGGCCAGCCAGGCGGCCGACGCACTGGCGGGCCGGCGCACCGGCACGCTGTTCCTGCGGACCGGCAGCCGCTCCGCGGACCGGCTGCTGTGGCTGGAGCACGCCTCCACGCCGCGCGGCACGCTGACCCTGGACGACGGGGCGGTGGCGGCGGTGGTGCACGGTGGGAAGTCGCTTCTCCCGGCCGGAGTGACCGGGGTGGAGGGGGAGTTCGTCGCGGGTGATCCCGTCGACCTTCTTGGCGAAAACGGTCACATCGTCGCCCGCGGACTGGTCAACTTTGATGCGAGGGAGTTGCCCCGTCTGCTCGGTCGGTCCACGCGAGACCTGGCCCAGGAGCTCGGTGCCGCGTACGAACGCGAGGTCGTCCACCGTGACGACCTGGTGGTGCTGCGCGGCTGAGCGCTGGTGGCGGGGCCGGTACGGGGGGTGGGAGCAGCGGGCCGGGGGGCCCGCGCGACACGCTGAATGGGAGGCCGCCGGTGGTTCGCAGGCGGGAGGAAGCGCTGCCGGGACAGAAGTCCGAGCGGCGGCTCACCAGCATCGAGGGCGGCCGGGGCGTCGAGGAGCAGGAGGACGTGCAGGAGCCGGAGCAGGGCCGGCTGTGGCACGTGGTGCTGAGTGTGGCCGGGGCGGCGACGCCGTTGCCGGAGCTGCGGGCGGCGCTGGAGAAGCTGGCGCACGACCACTCCTTCTTCCTGACGGCCCGCTACGCCGCCGACCACGCCGAGGTCCGGTACTGGGAGGAGGCGCGGGACCTGCACGACGCGGCGGCGATCGCGCTGCGGCTGTGGGGCGAGCACAAGGCCAGTGCCAAGCTCCCGGCGTGGGAGATCGTCGGCCTGGAGGTGGTGGACCGCCCGACGTACCACAAGCGGGTCGCGGAGGGTTTCGGCGGCCCACTGCCGCAGCTGGGCGGGGTGTACCCGTACTGACCGGCCCGGGGAGCCGCGTCTCAGCGGGCGAAATGTTCCCCGGGGCGGGGTGGGTGTCTCGCTAGGCTTGGCGCATGAGCGACCTCACCGCCACTGCCGACAGCCCCGTCCTCGCCGCCGCGCGCCGTGCCCGGGAGGCGGCCGCCGCCCTGGCGCCAGTGCCGCGTTCGGTGAAGGACGCCGCGCTGCTGGCGATCGCGGACGCGCTGGTCGCCCGGGCCGGGGAGATCACCGCCGCCAATGCGGAGGACGTCGCCCGGGCCCGCGAGGCGGGCACCCCCGAGTCGGTGATCGACCGGCTGACGCTCACCGAGGAGCGGATCGCCGCCATCGCGTCCGACGTGCGCAGTGTGGTCGGCCTGCCCGACCCGGTGGGCGAGGTGGTGCGGGGCTACACCCTGCCGAACGGCCTCGACGTGCGCCAGGTGCGGGTGCCGCTCGGTGTGGTCGGCATCATCTACGAGGCCCGGCCGAACGTCACGGTGGACGCCGCGGCGCTCTGCCTGAAGTCAGGCAACGCGGTGCTGCTTCGCGGCTCGGGTTCGGCGTACCGCTCCAACACGGCGCTGGTGGAGGTGCTGCGCGCGGCGGTCGCCGGGGCGGGCCTGCCGGCCGACGTGATCCAGCTGGTGCCGGGGGAGAGCCGCGAGTCGGTGCAGCAGTTGATGCGCGCCCGCGGCCTGGTGGACGTGCTGATCCCGCGCGGCGGCGCCTCGCTGATCCGCACCGTGGTGGAGGGCTCCACCGTCCCGGTGATCGAGACCGGCACCGGCAACTGCCACGTGTACGTGGACGCGCAGACCGACCTGGCGATGGCCGTCGGCGTGCTGCTGAACTCCAAGGCCCAGCGGGTCAGCGTCTGCAACGCCGCCGAGACCCTGCTGGTGCACCAGGACGTCGCGGACGCCTTCCTGCCGTTGGCGCTGGCCGCCCTCGCCGAGGCGGGCGTCACCGTGCACGGCGACGACGCGGTGCTGAAGGCCGCCGAGGGCACCGCCGTGACGGCCGTCCCGGCGACCGAGGAGGACTGGGGCACCGAGTACCTGTCGCTGGACCTGGCGGCCGCCGTGGTGCCCTCGCTGGAGGCCGCCGTGGAGCACATCCGCCGCTGGTCCTCCGGCCACACCGAGGCGATCGTCACCACCTCGCAGGCCGCCGCCCGCCGCTTCACCCAGCTCGTCGACTCCACCACGGTGGCCGTCAACGCCTCGACCCGGTTCACCGACGGGAGTGAGTTCGGCTTCGGCGCGGAGATCGGCATCTCCACCCAGAAGCTGCACGCCCGCGGCCCGATGGGCCTGCCGGAGCTGACCAGCACCAAGTACATCGTCACCGGCGACGGCCACGTGCGCGGCGAGGCCCGGCAGACCGTCGGCGGCTGAGCGCCGGAGCAGACCCGATCGGCCCGACCCACAGACAAAAGCCCCGACCGGTAATACATTGAGTCCGTGGCTGAGGATGTGGGGGGCTCGCCGTACTCCGACGGCGCCGACCACGGTGGTGCGGACGACGAGTTCGCCACCGTGGTCTTCGACGAGAGCTTCGTCCGCTCCGCCGCCGTGCACGAGCCGAGCGCCCGGGAGCGGCAACTCGCCGCCGCCGAGACCAGGTTCGAGCCGGATCAGGCCGGAGCGGCCCGGAGCTACGAGTTCACCTCCGGGAGCGAGGTGCTGCCGTTGGAGCTGCGCCCGCTGCCCGGCGGACTGGACGACGACCGCTTCTACCCCGACCCGTGGTCGGGCGGCGACCGCCAGCACCGGCGCACCCGCCGCTCGCGGCTGCGGGCCTTCGACCCGCTGCGCGGCGGCATGGTCGCCCAGCAGCGCTGGCACCGGCCGGTGGCCTGGGTGCTGGCCCTGGTGATGGGGGTCGGCGTGGTCGCGCTGGCCGTCGCCGCCGTGTACCGGGGCGTCGGCGGCAGTCCGGAGTCGCCGGCCCGGCCGTCCAGCGGGACCAGCAGCCCCGGCACGACGCCTTCCGCGCGCCCGGTCGTGACGGTGGCCGTTCCGGCGGGCTGACCGTCCCGCGGGCTGCTGTCGATCACCCACCGTGGCAGTCTCGTTACCCTCTCACCTCTCGTCGCGGGCGGCGGGCGAGCCTACCCTGGTCACATGGGTGACCCGCGCGAGCCTCCCGAGGGCACGCCCGAGGGTGGTTCCAATGATGACGAGTTCCGATCCGTCGTCTTCGACGAATCGTTCGTGAAAGCTGCCCGGATCCAGGAGCTGTCCGCGCAGGAGCGGCTGGCCGGTGCGTTCGGACGGGCCACCCGGAGACGCGGCTGGGGCTGGTTCGGGTCGCTGCCCCGGCAGGCCGTGATCCTCCTGCTGCTGGTGACGATGGCGTTCGCCGCGGCCGTCTACTTCGGCATCAGCTCGCCGCACGGCCAGGTCGTGCCGCCCAGCGGCACCCAGCTGACCGCCGCCGTCACCCCGCTCAGCCCGCCCGGCACGGTCGGCGCCGTCCCCGACCCGGCCCACCCGTTCGCGGCGCTGCCACCCGGCTACGCCGACGGCCAGGCCGGCCTCGGCATGCCGCCCGCCTCGCCCACCTCGCACTTCGCCGGGACCGACGTGCAGCGCGCCCTGGACTCCGTCCAGCACTACCTGGTGGTCTCCGAGCTGACCCCCGCCACGTTGACCGCCAACGAGACCGGCCAGGTCCGCGAGCTGCTCACGTCCGGCGAACTCGCCCAGTACGACGCAAGCGTCAACACGCCGCGCGACGATCAGCAGCACGCCGCCACCGGCTGGATGGTCCGCTTCGACCCCGGGCAGATCGCGCTGGCCACCGACACCGTGAAGGTCACCGGCGCGGTCCAGGTCGGCGAGGCCGACTCCGGCACGCTGGAGATCACCGCCGACCACACCCTGGTCTACGCGCTGCGCCCGGCCGGCACCACCAGCGACCCCTCGGTCACCCTGTACGCGGTGCGCCGGGAGGTGCGGATCGACGTCGACCGGGCCGACCTGGACGCCGGCCGCGTCCGGGTGGTCGGCTCCACCGTCCAGGCCGGGCCCACCTCGTGCGGCACCGTGCAGAGCGACTACCTGCAGCCGATGCTGGCCACGGCGAGCGGCGTGCAGCCGAGCACCCCGCCCGCCGTGAACCCGACCGACCACAGCCGGCCGGCCTGGCAGACCTGCGGAGTGCTCGGGCCGATCACCCGCTGAAGCGCTCCCGGATCAGTCCTGCTGCTCGCCGCCGCTGCCGTTGCTCCCGTTGCTGCGGCCGGCCCCCGTGAAGGTGTCGCGGAGCTTGCCGCCGACCGTGCCCACGCCGTTGCCGAGGTCGCGCAGCAGGCCCATCAGCGGGTCCTTGCTCTCCTTCACCGACTGCGAGTACGAGTCGGCGGCGGCCTTCCACTGCGCGCCGATCGAGGTGTCCGGGTCGTCGCCGCGGCGCGGGTACGCGCCCGCCAGGATCGAGCGGTAATCCTCGCTCTCCGCCCACTTCTTCAGCTGCGCCACCCGCACCACCGCGAACGGGTGGGTCTGCGGCAGCACCTGCAGCAGCTTCAGCACGCTGTCGCGGAGGTCGCCCGCCTTGTCGTACTCGGCGGCCTGCTCCAGGAACGCGTCCACGTTCATCTCGGCCATGTTCGCGCCGCCGGCCAGCTTCATCAGGCCGCGCATCGACGCCTGCAGGTCCTGGCCGGCCAGCAGACCGGCCCGGTCGCTGGACAGCTCCGCCTTGCGGAACCACTCCTTGAGCGCGGTGATCACCGCCGTGATCGCCAGGTTGCCCAGCGGCAGCCAGCCGATCCGGGCCGCCAGGTTGGTGAGGATCAGCAGCATCGTCTGGTACACCGCGTGCCCCGACATCGCGTGACCGACCTCGTGGCCGATCACCGCGCGCAGCTCCTCCTCGTCCATCAGGTCGATCAGCCCGGTGGTCACCACGATCACCGGGGTGTCCATGCCGATGCAGTACGCGTTGACCTTCGGGTCCTGGGTCACGTACAGGTCCGGGACCTTCTCCAGGTCCAGCACGTACGCGGCGTCCCGCACCATGTCGTACAGCTCCGGGAACTGCCGCTCCGACGTCTTGACCGCCGTGGCCAGGAACAGCAGCCGCACGCTGCGCTCGGACACCAGCCCGGCCAGCTTCTTCAGGATGTCGTCGAAACCGCTCAGCCTGCGCAGTGCCACCAGCCCCGAGCGGTCCGCCGGGTGCTCCCAGGCGCGGGTGGAGATCTCCGGGAACCGCTGGCGGCGGCGGCTCGGCGCGTTGCCCTTGGTCATGTCGGTCATTGAGTACCCTCCTGGATCGACGCCGGCACCGGCTCCCGTGGCCGGCCCCCGCTGCTTTCCTCTTAACGTCGCTGTGTCCGTACTCGTCCCCGGACGTCACGGTACGCCGTCGGCCCGCAGTGCCCCCGGGCGGGCGTACGGGGCGGGGTGCGGAGCGGGAGCGGCGATAAACGGGTCTACCCTGGCTGTGCCGTACCGAAAAGGAGCCCCGTGATGTCCCCTGCCGACCTGGTCCAGCTCGCCGGACCGATCTCCAGCGAGAACGGCCCCGGCCTGTTCCTGAGGATCATCGTGATCGCCTCCTTCGTCGGAGTCGGCCTGCTGGTGTGGGCGATCGCCCGGGCGAGCCGCGACGGCGACAAGCGCGAGGCCGCGCGCGAGCAGGCCCGCGCCGAGGCCGCCGAGCAGAGCTGAACCCGGGGGCCGGGCAGGGTCTCGTACCGGGGCCGGGCCGGGCTGAACCGGAGCCGGTACCGCCTCGGGCGGCGGGCCCGGCGGCCGGGCCCGGGCCCGGGACGGCTCACGGACGGTCAGACGCGGTGGGCCGCCGCGCGGTTGCGTGTCAGGCCCCCGTACGATGAGCCCGCGGGCCGCACGGTCCGTGACCGCCTGGTCCTCACACCGAGCCGAGAAGGTCCCGCCGATCATGACCTCTGCTGCCCTGCCCACCCTCGTCCACCTCGCCGAGGAGGGCGGTAACCACGACAGCCTCAACCCCTTCCTGACGGGCGGCGCGGCGCTGGCCATCCTGCTCCTGCTGCTGTTCGTCACCACCCGCTTCAACCGCGACCGCTGACCCGGCCGCGCCGCCGTCCGCGGCGACCGGACACGGAGCGCCCGGGGCCCGCGAGCGGGCGGAATCCCCGGGACATCCGGGTCGCGTAAGGTGTGGCGCCATGAGAGAGCAGGTCGACACCTCCGGGACGGACACGGCGCCGGGCACTCCCGCGCCGGGCAGTGCGCCGCGCGGGCGACGCCGGCTGGGCGTGATGGGCGGCACCTTCGACCCCATCCACCACGGGCACCTGGTCGCCGCGAGCGAGGTGGCCAGTGCCTTCCACCTGGACGAGGTCGTCTTCGTCCCCACCGGCCAGCCCTGGCAGAAGTCCGACCGGGACGTCTCGCCGGCCGAGGACCGCTACCTGATGACGGTGATCGCCACCGCCGAGAACCCGCAGTTCTCGGTCAGCCGGATCGACATCGACCGCAACGGCCCCACCTACACCGTCGACACCCTCCGTGAGCTGCAGGCCCTGCACCCCGACGCCGAGCTCTTCTTCATCACCGGCGCCGACGCCCTCGCCCAGATCATCTCCTGGCGCTCCTCCGAGGAACTCTTCGACCTCGCCCACTTCATCGGCTGCACCAGGCCGGGCCATACTCTCTCCGACACCGGCCTGCCGGTCGGCGGCGTCTCGCTGGTCGAGGTGCCCGCCCTCGCCATCTCCTCCACCGACTGCCGGATGCGCGTCGCCAAGGGCGAACCCATCTGGTACCTGGTGCCGGACGGCGTGGTCCGTTACATCCACAAGCGGGCGCTGTACGCGTCGGCCCGGCCCTGATCCCCCGGAGGGAAGGCATGACCGGAACGTCCGACGACGAACAGTGGTACGGCCGCCAGCCCCAACCGCCCTACCAGCAGCAGCCCGGGTACTACCCCCCGCAGGGGTACGAGCAGCAGCCGGTCGAACAACAGCCTTACCAGCAGCAGTCGTTCGAGCAGCACGGCTACGACCAGGGCGGGTACGACGCATCGGGGTACGACGCAGCCGGGTACGACCAGAGCGGGTACGGCCAGGCCGGGTACGGGGGTGCCGGGTACGGGCAGCAGACCGGGCAGCACGGGCAGCAGGGGTACGGGCAATCGGGGTACGAGCAGCAGCAGTCGTACGGGCAGGCCGATCCGTACGGTGGGTACGACCAGCGGGGCGGGCAGCAGGCCGGGCAGCCCGGGGTGTACGCGCCGGACCCGTACGGCGGCGACCGCGGCGACCGGCCCGGGTACGGGCAGCAGGCCGGGTACGCGCAGCGCGGCGGCCATGAGACCCAGGCGTTCGAACAGGGCGGCTACGGGCAGCAGTTCGGCGGCCGGGAGGGGGCCGGGCAGTCGCCGGCCGGGGACGTCTACGGGCAGCAGACCCATGACTCCTACTACGGGCAGCAGCCCGCGCAGGGGTTCTACCAGCAGCAGTCGCAGTTGCCCGGGCAGACGCCGGGCACGCAGACGTCAGGCACGCAGACATCGGGCGGGCAGACGCCGGGCGGGCAGGTGCTCGACGGCCGGGTGCCGACGCAGGCCGGTGCCGCCGGGCGGGCGGTGCCGCCGGTGAGTCCGGTCGCGGCGCCGGCCGGAGCGGGGATGCCGCCCCGCGCGCGAGCGGCCGCGGCGCCGGTGCCGGAGACCGAGGCGGTGCCCGAGCCGTCCGAGATGGTCGGCGGGCGGGCGGCTGCCGCGGCGGCGGCCCGGGCCAAGGGCGCGGCCGACGACTCCTACACCACGGGCGAGTTCAACTTCGTCGACGAGGAGACGGAGGACTCCGAGGACGCCATCGACTGGCTGAAGTTCGCCGAGTCCCGCAGCGAGGTCCGCGCCGAGCGGCGCCGACGGCTGCGCAACCGGCTGATCGCGCTGCTGGTGGTGCTGGCAGTGCTGGCGGCCGGCGCGGTGGGCTACCTGTGGTGGTCCGGCAAGTTCGGCGACGACAACGACGCGAACAAGGCGGTCGGCGGTCGGTACGTCAACGTGGTGCACCTGATCGACCCGCAGGGCAAGATCACCACCGCGCTGCTGGTCGACGACCGGGACGGGCAGAAGGCGACCGTACTGCTGCTCCCCGACACCCTCCAGCTCCCGAGCAACGGCGACATCACGACCGTCGGCCAGGCCCCGACCGCGATCGGCGCCTCCGCCACCCGCGACGGCCTGTCCTCCGTGCTCGGCGCCAAGGTGGCCGGTACCTGGCGGCTGGACACCCCCTACCTGCAACTGCTGGTCGCCCAGCTCGGCGGCGTCCGGGTGGACACCAACGCCGAGGTGCGCGAGAACAACAAGCCGGACGGCAAGGTGATCGCCACGGTCGGCAAGGACGTTCTGCTGAGCGGCCGTGCCGCCGTCGACTACGCCACCCTGCAGGCCCCCGGCGAGACCCGGGACGCCCAACTCGCCCGCTTCGGTCAGGTGATGGCGGCCGTGATCAACACGATGCCGGTCACCATGGCGGACGCCACCGAGGACGTGCACCGGATGAACTCCGTCCCCGACCCGTCGCTGCCGGAGAGCGCGCTCGCCGGCGTCCTGGTCAACCTCTCCAAGCAGGCCAAGGCCGGCCACCTGTCCACCACGGTGCTCACCGCGAAGCCGGACGGCACCCTGGACGACGCCACCGCCGGCAAGCAGGTGAAGGACATCCTCGGCGGCGCCATCGGCAAGGCCAAGCGCACCGGCAACTCCACCCGCGTCACCGTGGTCGACGCTTCCGGCAGCGACACGGCAGCCGCAGCGAAGGTGGTCGTCACCAACGCGGGCATGGACCCGCTGCCGTCCACCGCGAAGGCTCCCGCGCAGGCGACCTCGGAGATCCGCTACACCGACGACGAGAAGAAGCCCGCGGCGCTCAGCCTGGCGACCAGCCTGGGTCTGCCGGACTCGGTGGTGAAGAAGGTCACCGATACGCAGAACGCGGACCTGGTGCTGATGCTCGGCAAGGACTACCAGCCGCCGCAGAAGTCCGTGCAGTAGCGCGGACGGTCGGACGGTCCGCCGCGCGGTCGGTCGTGCGGTCGGCGGTGCGGTCGGGGCCCCGGGGTGGAAATCACTCCGGGGCCCCGGCGTGTTCGTGAGATCCTGGGAAGGTATCCCCACAGCCNAAGAGCATCGTGACCGTCACCGACCGAAGCCAGGAACTGATCACCGTCGCCGCGCAGGCGGCGGCCGACAAGCTGGCGCACGACATCATCGCCTTCGACGTCAGCGAGGTGCTGTCGATCACCGACGCCTTCCTGATCGCCTCCGCCGCCAACGACCGCCAGGTCCGGGCGATCGCCGAGGAGATCGAGGACCAGCTGCGCGAGAAGCTCGACGCCAAGCCGGTGCGCCGCGAGGGCGAGCGCGAGGGCCGCTGGATCCTGCTCGACTACCTGGACATCGTGGTGCACGTCCAGCACTCCGAGGAGCGCTCCTTCTACTCGCTCGACCGCCTGTGGAAGGACTGCCCCGAACTGCCGATCCCCGCGGACGCGCTGGCGACCCGCAACCGGCCCGAGAACGCCGTCACCGACGCCGCCGGCAATGCCGTCTCCGGAGGCGACCTCTGAGCCGGTCGGCGGGGCGGCCGCGCATCGTCCTCTGGCGGCACGGTCAGACGTCCTGGAACCTCGAATCGCGGTTCCAGGGCACCACTGACGTCGATCTCACCGAACAGGGGCTGTTCCAGGCGCAGCGGGCGGCCCGGCTGCTCGCTGCGCTCCGCCCCGACCTGCTGATCTCCTCCGACCTGACGCGGGCTCGGCGCACCGCCGCCGAGCTGGCCGCGCTCACGGATCTGGAGGTGCACCACCACGAGGGTCTCCGCGAGACCTTCGCGGGGGAATGGCAGGGGCTCACCAACTCCGAGATCCGGGCGCGGTATCCGGAGCAGTACGAGGCCTGGGCCCGTGGTGAGCCGGTGCGGCGCGGTGGCGGTGAACTCGCCACCGAGGTGGCCGACCGGGCCGTTCCGGTGGTGCTGGACGCCGTCGGCAAGCTGCCCGAGGGCGGCACCCTGGTGGTGGTCAGTCACGGCGGCACCATCCGCACCATGATCGGCCGACTGCTCGGCATGGAGCCGCAGTTGTGGGAGCGCTTCGGCGGTCTCTCGAACTGCTGCTGGTCGGTGCTCGGCCAGGACGCGCGCGGCTGGCGGCTCCTCGAGCACAACGCGGGCACGCTTCCTCAGCCGGTCATCGGCGACGAGACCTGAGGCGTGACCGGGGGCGCGACTGGGGGGCCGCGCAACCCGGATTTCACAGTTCCGGCTCTGACCAGCTAGAGTCTTCCTCGTTCGCAGTGAGGAACGCAGACGGGAAACCGAAGGCGGGAGTCGCGGAACTGCGGGGCTATAGCTCAGTTGGTAGAGCGATTGCATGGCATGCAATAGGTCAGGAGTTCGATTCTCCTTAGCTCCACTCCGCACCGATGGTCCGTGAGTGGTCATCAGTGTTGCGGGGCTATAGCTCAGTTGGTAGAGCGATTGCATGGCATGCAATAGGTCAGGAGTTCGATTCTCCTTAGCTCCACAGCAGTTCCGCGAGGCCGCTACCCGAGACGGGTGGCGGCCTTCGGCGTTCCCGGGGCCGCCTGCGGAGCGCCCGGAACGGATTAGGGCCTGGACCGTCGACCGTGTACAGTTATCGGTGTCGCCAAGGGGAACCGCAAGGGAAACTGCAGGTGAAGGCAGTAACAGCATGGGGCTATAGCTCAGTTGGTAGAGCGATTGCATGGCATGCAATAGGTCAGGAGTTCGATTCTCCTTAGCTCCACAGTAATCCGAAGGCCGTCCCGCAAGGGGCGGCCTTCGGTCGTTCATCCGACTCCCCTGCCACGCGGGGCGCGGGGCCGCTACCGTCGTGCCATGGCCGATCTGGCGCGAAAACGGAACGACGAGCTCGCCCGGATACTCCACCAGCTGGGATGGAGCCCGGAGCGGCTGGCCCGCGAAGTGAACGCGGTGCTGCCGCCCGGCATGGCGATCAGCTCGACCGCGCCCTACAAGTGGCGCGACCGGGGCATGGTGCCGCGCTCGCCGCACGACCAGACCGTCTGCGAGGTCCTCGGCCGCTGCGTCGGCATCGCCGTCACCTACGAGCAGCTGTGGGGGCAGATGGGCTCCAACCGGGGCGCCAAGATGCTCTCGCCCCGGCTGCTGACGGATCCGTGGACCGCTGACACCGCGCAGACAGCGCTCCGCGAGGCCGGCGCGGACGGCGCCCCGGTCCGGCTCACCGACCTGTTCCGCGGCGACGAGCTGGAACAGGCGGCCCGGCACTGGGCCTCGCCGCCACCGCCCGTCACCGGCGGCGAGGGCGCGCTCCGGATCGCCCCCGAGCAACTGGCCGACCTGCGGCTCTCCTACGACTCCAAGCAGCGCCTGGAGCGTGCCTACGGCGGCGGACTGATCCTCGACCTCGCCAAGGCCGAACTCGCCATGGTGGGGAAGCTGCTGGAGCTCGGCAGCTACGACGAGCCGCTCGGCAGGGAACTGTACGGAGCCGCCAGCAGGCTGGCCCGGCTGGTCGGTTGGGCGAACTACGACATGGGCAACGACGCCGCCGCGCAGCGCGCCTTCGTCGCGGCCCTGCGCGCCGCCCACGTCTCCGGCGACCCGCGGCTCGGCGTCGGCGTAGTCGGCTGCCTCGCCGTCCAGGCGACCTACAACTCCGGAGGGCGGGGCCTGGACCCGGTGGCGATGCTGTCCACCGCGCTGCGCGCCGCCGACGACGTGCTGACACCCCGTGAGCGGGCCCTGCAACTCGGCCGGATCGCCCGGGCGCACGGCCGCAAGGGAGAGCAGATCAGCGCCGAGGCGGTCGCCGAGCGGGCGTTCCGGGTGCTGGAGGGGCTGGACGGACACGACCAGGAACGCGCCGACCTGGAGGGCATGATCGGCGAGGGCTTCCTGCTGCTCGGCGAGCACGAGCAGGCCCGGGGCCTGTTGCAGCGCGCGATCGAGGCGCTCACCGCGGAACGCGCCCGGGTCAAGGCGCTGCTGATGGTGCGCCTCGCCGACTCCTACCGCCGCACGGGCGAACGCGCGGAGGCCGAGGACATCGCCGACCGGGCCCGCCGGCTCGCCGCCGGCATGCAGTCCGCCCGAGTGGCGCGAGCGCTGCGGGACTTCGACTCCGCGATGCGCGCGGAGGCGTAGTGGCAGGTCGGACGGCCGGCTGGGCGGGGCGGGCAGTCGGTCGGGGGGAGCGGGTAGGGCGGGCAGCAGGTTGGAGGGAATGAGCAGTCGGTTGGAGGGAGCGGGCGGGGGAGTGGCCGGAGATCCGACTGTGGCTTTGGTCGTGGTCGAGGGGGTGACGGGAGATCCGGCCACGGCCGTGGTCGGGGGATTGACGCGGTGACGCGAAAGGGTGTTGAAGGGGTGCGGTACCCTGAGCCCATGCGAACTGTGCGCCTGCTTCTTAGCCGGCCGCGCTGACCAGGACCGGCTTGGGTGCCGGAGTCGGCGTGGCGTCCCCTCCTGCGGAGGGGTTTTCTGCTTTCTACGGCCTGTTCGCTGACTGATGACGATGGAGCCTGAAGGACCATGAGCGAGACGACCCCCGCTTCCGGCGCGGCCGAAGCCGCCACCGAGCCTTTCCGCTACGGCGCCGCGCTGGCCGCCGAGATCGAGTCCCGTTGGCAGGACCTGTGGGAGAAGGAGGGGACGTTCAACGCCCCCAACCCGACCGGCCCGCTGGCCGACGGGTCGGCCGTCGCCGCGAAGCCCCACAGCTTCATCATGGACATGTTCCCGTACCCGTCGGGCACCGGTCTGCACGTCGGCCACCCGCTGGGCTACATCGCCACCGACGTGTACGCCCGCTACCAGCGGATGACCGGCCACAACGTCCTGCACACCCTGGGCTACGACGCCTTCGGCCTGCCCGCCGAGCAGTACGCCGTGCAGCACGGCGTGCACCCGCGGGTGTCCACCGAGGACAACATCGCCAACATGCGCCGCCAGCTGCGCCGGCTGGGCCTGGGCCACGACTCGCGCCGGTCGATCTCCACGATCGACCCCGAGTACTACCGCTGGACGCAGTGGATCTTCCTGCAGATCTTCAACGCCTGGTACGACGAGGCGGCCGGCAAGGCCCGCCCGATCTCCGAGCTGGTCGCCCAGTTCGAGTCCGGCGAGCGCGAGGTGCCGGGCGGCCGTGCCTGGGCCGAGCTGACCGGCGTCGAGCGCGACGAACTGCTGGGCGACTACCGGCTGGCGTACTCCAAGGAGGTGCCGGTCAACTGGTGCCCCGGTCTGGGCACCGTGCTGGCCAACGAGGAGGTCACTGCGGACGGCCGCTCCGAGCGCGGCAACTTCCCGGTGTTCAAGTCCAACCTGCGCCAGTGGATGATGCGCATCACCGCCTACGCGGACCGCCTGATCAGCGACCTGGACCTGCTGGACTGGCCCGAGGCGATCAAGCTGCAGCAGCGCAACTGGATCGGCCGCTCCGAGGGCGCCCGGGTCGACTTCGGCGTCGGCGGCGACACCGTCACCGTCTTCACCACCCGCCCCGACACCCTGTTCGGCGCGACCTACATGGTGCTGGCCCCTGAGCACGCCCTGGTCGACACCGTCGTCCCGGCCGAGTGGCCGGCCGGTACCCGTGACGAGTGGACCGGCGGCGCCGCGACCCCGGCCGAGGCCGTCGCTGCGTACCGCGCAGCCGCCGCCGCCAAGTCCGACGTGGAGCGCCAGGCCGACGCCAAGGTGAAGACCGGCGTGTTCACCGGCGCGTTCGCGACCAACCCGGTCAGCGGCGAGCAGATCCCGGTGTTCATCGCCGACTACGTGCTGATGGGCTACGGCACCGGCGCGATCATGGCCGTCCCCGCGCACGACAGCCGCGACTTCGCGTTCGCGCAGGCGTTCAACCTGCCGATGCGCTGCGTCGTCCGGCCCACCGACGGGCGTAGCGAGGACCCGCACACCTGGGACGACGCCTTCGATACCTACGACTCGGTGCTGATCAACTCCGAGCGTGACGACGTCTCGCTGAACGGCCTGTCCGTGGTCGACGCCAAGGCCCGGATCACCGCCTGGCTGGCCGAGCAGGGCATCGGCGAAGGCACCGTCAACTTCCGTCTGCGTGACTGGCTGTTCAGCCGCCAGCGGTACTGGGGCGAGCCGTTCCCGATCGTCTACGACGAGAGCGGTGCGATGCACGCGCTGCCCGAGTCGATGCTGCCGGTCGAGGTCCCCGAGGTGGACGACTACTCGCCGCACACCTACGACCCCGACGACGCCACCTCCTCGCCGAAGACCCCGCTGTCCCGCAACGAGGACTGGGTCAACGTCGAACTGGACCTGGGCGACGGCCCGAAGACCTACCGCCGCGAGACCAACACCATGCCCAACTGGGCGGGTTCCTGCTGGTACGAGCTGCGCTACGTCGACCCGGTCAACTCGACCTCGGTCGTCGACCCCGCCAACGAGGCCTACTGGATGGGCCCGACCGCCGAGAAGCCGGCCGGCGGCGTCGACCTGTACGTCGGTGGCGCCGAGCACGCGGTGCTGCACCTGCTGTACGCCCGTTTCTGGCACAAGGTGCTGCACGACCTGGGCTACGTCTCCTCGGTCGAGCCGTTCCACAAGCTGTTCAACCAGGGCATGATCACCGCCGACGTCTTCCGCGACGACCGGGGCTTCCCGGTGCCGGCCGCGGAGGTCGAGGAGATCGACGACGAGTTCTTCTGGAACGGCGAGAAGGTCCGTCGCGAGGCGGGCAAGATGGGCAAGTCGCTGAAGAACGCGATCGCCCCGGACGAGTTCGCCGACGAGTACGGCGCGGACACGCTGCGCCTGTACGAGATGTCGATGGGCCCGCTGGACGTCTCCCGCCCGTGGGACGCCCGCGCGGTGGTCGGCTCCTACCGCTTCCTGCAGCGGCTGTGGCGCAACATCGTCTCGGAGATCACCGGCGAGCTGGTGGTGACGGACGAGGCGCCGGACGAGGCGACGCTGCGGGCGCTGCACAAGACGATCGACGGCATCCGTGGCGACATGGCCAACCTGCGGTTCAACACCGCGGTGGCCAAGGCCATCGAGCTGAACAACTTCCTGGTGAAGCGCGGTTCCACGCCGCGTTCGGTCGCCGAGCAGATCGTCCTGCTGATCGCCCCGCTGGCACCGCACATCGCCGAGGAGCTGTGGCGCCGCCTGGGCCACGAGCAGTCGCTGGCCTTCGCCGACTACCCGGTCGCCGACCCGGCGTACGTCGTCGACGACACCGTGACCTGCGTCGTACAGATCAAGGGCAAGGTCAAGGCCCGCCTGGAGGTCTCGCCGGCCATCTCGGACGCCGAGCTGGAGGCGCTGGCCCTGGCCGACCCCACTGTGGTCGCCGCCATCGGCGGTGCTGAGGTGCGCAAGGTCATCGCCCGCGCGCCGAAGCTGGTGAACATCGTCACTGGCTGACGTCGCCTCTGCTGAGCGATCGTCGGATCGGCAGGGCCGGTTGTCCCGAACACGGGGCGGCCGGCCCTTCGCCGTCTGTGGGTGCGGGAGGGTGCACTCCCGGGTGGCGGCGCAGGCGAGAACGAGCGCGAACAGGAAGGACAGGGGCAGGAGGCGAAGGATCCGCAGGGTCGGTGCGGCTCGTACGGTCCGGGTCGTTCGTGGGGCGTGGCAGGTCTGTCGGACTCGTCGGACGGGCCGGAGACGGTGGAAGAGCTCGAACAAGGTGGCTCCGTTCTTCGTAGGGTGTGTTGATCGCGTGGCGTGTACTGGCGGTCTCCGGGTGATCGCTTGGGGGACATCCCTGAGCTGTCCCTGATCTCCGCTCTCCAGGCGGTTGAACGTCTGCTGCCCGCTGCCGGGCCGAGCTACGGTGGAGACCGGTGGACAGGCGGGCCGCATTCGGCGGGCCGCCGCCGGTCACGGGCGGAGGTGGGCTCCCGATGGAAGCGCTCGGTGTCGTCGTAGCGCTGGTCGCGCTGCTCGGAGTGACGCTGCTGGTGATGGCGGTGGTCGGGACGGTCAAGGCGGCGAAGGCCGTGGCCGCCAAGGTCGAGCGGCACAGCTCCAATGCCCAGCGGGCGGTGGAGAACGCCACCCTCCGGGCGAAGACCATCACCAAGCCCGGCGACCAGGGCCGGATCGCCGGCCTTCGCCTGTCCCTGCGTACCGCGCTGGATTCGACCCGCCAGGTGCTGCAGGGCGGCCTCCCGCAGGACGGTCAGCTCGGTGACGCGCTCCAGCTCCTCGCCCGCCTCGACTCGCACGCAGCCGAACTCGACACCGAACTGCGCCTACTGGAACGCGAGCCGATGAACAGCCGCGTCGCCGCCAAGCTCCCCGAACTGCGCGAACGCACCGAGCGGATCACGCACTCCGCGGACTCCCTGCGCTGGGCTGCCCAGGACCGAATGCGCCGCTTCGCCGACGACGAGCTCGCCCGCCTCAGCCAGGAGTGTCGGGACGAGGCCGGAGCGCTGCGGCACTGGACTCCTGCCGAGCCTGCCGCCGACCGCGGCTCCGAATTCGCCGCCGGCCCTGCGTCTACCGCCGATGCCCGGAGCGCCGCCGCTTCCGCCGATGGCCCCGCCGACCGTCGGAAGGGAATCGGCACCGGACGCCAGAGCAGTGCCGAGGAGTTGCTCGGGCTGGCTGCCGAGCCGCTCTCCCGCCTCGCCGACCGCCTGCGCAAGCCGAACCCGGCCGGACCCAACCGCCCGTAACCCCGCGTCACGGAGTGGTTGCGTTCCGTGGCGTGAAAGTTACCCGCCGTTGTGGAGGTCAAACCGCCACAGGACGGGCACTGTCATCCTGGCTCTGCGGAGGGTAACCTCCGCCTCATGCTCGGCCACCTCGCACTTGTCACGGATTCCACCGCGTATCTGCCCCAAGAAGCGGTGGACCGGCACCGCATCCAGGTGGTACCGCTCAGCGTCGCGGTCGGTGACGAAGTCTTCGCGGAAGGCGTCGAGATCTCCCCGAAGGATGTCGCCGAGGCCCTGCGCGCCAAACACCGGGTGACCACCTCCCGGCCCAGCCCCGAGACGTTCACGGCCGCCTATCGGGCCGCCGCCGAGGCCGGCGCCAGGGGAATCGTCTCCATCCACCTGTCCGCCGAACTGTCCGGCACCGCGGAGGCGGCCCAGCTGGCGGCCGCCACGGCACCGATTCCGGTCAGGGTGGTCGACAGTCGGCTGGTCGGCATGGCGCTGGGAAGCTGCGTGCTGGCCGCCGCCGAGCTCGCCGATGCCCTCGATGCCGCTCGGGCCGCGGAGCCGGCCGGTGATGTGGGCGTCGAGGTGGACGGCGACAGCACTGAAGCGGACCTGGATCGGGTGGTCTCCGCTGCCGAGCGGCGGGCCGAAGTCACCAACGGTTTCTTCTACGTCGACACCTTGGAACACCTGCGGCGCGGAGGCCGGATCGGAACCGCCCAGGCGCTGGTCGGCTCTGCGCTGGCCGTGAAGCCCCTGCTTCACCTCGCCGGTGGTCGGATCGAGCCGCTGGAGAAGGTACGCACCGCTTCCCGCGCCATTGCCCGGCTCGAGGAGATCGCTGTCGAGCACGCCGGGGCACAGTCGGTGGACATCACCGTCCACCACCTGGTCGCGGAGCAGCGGGCCGAGGCGTTGGCCGAGCGGCTGCGGGAGCGGGTGCCGGCAATCAACGAGCTCTACGTCAGTGAAGTCGGTGCTGTCATCGGTGCGCACGTCGGCCCCGGCCTGCTGGCGGTCGTCGTGGCACCGGTCGTCGCGTCCCCGTGCTGAGCGACGCCAAACTCACTCGTCCGAGCGACGAGAGTTATCCACAGGCCCGGGTTGTCCACAGGGGCGGGCCAATTCTCTGACCGGGTGCCAGGTCGGCCCTACTGTCCTCGCCATGAGGACCATCACCACACCCCAAGCCCGCCGTCGTCAGACCGTCGCCACTGCCAGAGCCCGCCTCGGCCTGCTTTTCCCGCCCGCCCTGCCCACCGACCTCAACCCGACCACCGATTCAACGACCGAGTCGGTGTCCCGGGCTCCGGAGCCCGTGAGGGCCGCAGAAGTGGGCAGTGGCGAGTCGTCGGCGTCTGCGGACCATGAGGCGATCAGCGCTGCTCCAGAGCCTGAGCTGGCAGCGGCACGTGCGACAGCCGCTCCCGATCCGCCGTACGCACTGTCGTCGCCGCGCGTCCTGGCGATGTACGGGGTGGCCGCGCGCTCGGCCGGCACGGCTGCCCCGCGCTCCACCGACCGGGCCACCGGACAGCCTGCGATTCGGCATGGTGCGGTCCCGGAGCGAGATCCGCCCGCGGTGTCCGACATCGACTCGTCAACGCTTGCCGATCCCGATTCCCTGCTGGACGACTGGGCCGACCTCCAGTCGTATTCGGACCCGCCCCGGCCCGACACCCCGTCAGCTCCCGAACCTACAGCCGTGTCCCACCAAACCGACCAGCCACGACTTCCCCTGCGGTTCCGCCTCCCCGCAGCCTTTGCCCTCGACCGCCGCGCCGTTCTCGGCCTCGCTGTCCTGCTCGTTCTCGCCATCGGCTACGCCGCGCAGCACTTCTGGTTCGGACGGCCACACCCTGTTGCCGTTCCCGCCATTTCCATCGCCGATTCCACCACCGACCTCGCCACCGAAGGAGCACCCACTCACCATTCAGCCCGGCCGTCCCTGGTCATCGACATCGCCGGCAAGGTCCAGCACCCCGGCCTACGAACCCTCCCCGCAGGTTCACGGGTCGCCGATGCCCTGACCGCCGCCGGCGGCCCGATCCCCGGGACGGACACCAGCCCTCTGAATCTCGCCCGTCCACTCACTGATGGAGAGCAGATCCTCGTAGGTGCCGAAAACGTCATCGGCGGAGTACCTGCCGCTCCCGCCGGACCAGTCAGCCTCAACCACTCCAGCGCCGAACAACTCGACTCGCTACCGGGTGTCGGGCCCGCCCTGGCCCAGCGCATCCTCCAGTACCGCCTGACGCACGGCCCCTTTCAGTCCCTCGACCAACTTCGTCACGTCCCCGGCATCGGCCCCCGAAAGTACGAGGACCTCAAGCCACTGCTCACGCTGTGATCCCCACCGCCCGTCTCCCGCAAGGAGGCTGTCCGATGCTCTAGCCCCCAACCTGAGCGGCTCCCCACCCCCTACCCGCTGAGGAGGCTCAGTCGCTCGCGCGCTGCTCTGTCCGGGCCTGACCCGCCGCCACCCACTACTCGCCCACCAGCTGTCCGGTTAACGCGGCACGGCCGTGCCGTCGTGCCGCAAGCCGCCAAATCAACAAGTCGACCAACGAACACGCCGAGAGGAGATGCCCGATGCCGGCCCTGCCCTCCGCCGCCCCCGACCGAACCGACTACCGGCTTCTCCTCCCGGCCATCACCGCGTGGCTGGTCACTGCCGTCGTCCTCGACCTGGACACCCGACACCGCCCGGCGCTGCTCCTGAGCGCTCTGGTGGGCGGCGCGACGGCCTTCGGCCTCCTCACCTCGAAGGGACCTCATCGCTCGATCCACCGACTTGCAGCCGCCGTCCTGCTCACCGCAGCAGCGGCGGCGACCACGACCGTCCTCCACACCGCCGACCTGCACCGGGGCCCGCTGCCCGCCCTGGCGCATCCAACGCCGACATCTGCCCGGGGAGAGCCGGACTCCCCGGGCAGCCCGGAGCTGGCCCCCTACGCGGATGGGCAGCCCGCTCGGTCCGACTCCGGAGACGGGCCGACGTCACGATCCCTCTCCGGAGACGGACGAACAGCCAAGCCGGAGGTCACCGTTGAAGCGACCATCACCGGCGACCCCAAGCTGCACGGATCGCACACCCGGGGCAGCGCCCTCTCTCAGCCGACCCTCACCGTCTCCGCCCTCGTCACCCGCGTCCGCCCAGCAGCCGGCGTCGAGCAGGCAGGCGCGGTCGCCACCGTGACCAGAACGCCCGTCACGCTACTGATCCGCACGCAGAACGCGGAGCAGTGGCAGCAATTGATCCCCTCCACCCAACTGGAAGTGCAGGCAGAGGTGTTGCCGGAGCAACCGGTCAACCCTTCTGCGGGGGCGGGCTCGGCCGCACGGCCCCGGACCGACTCGGCGGCACTGCTCGCCCCGCAAGGGCAGCCCAGGATCCTTGCGCAGCCCAGTCTCCCGCAACGCCTTGCCGCCCAGCTCCGCAGGGGGCTTCGCGATGCCTGCGACCACCTGTCGTCGGACGTTCGCGGCTTGCTCCCCGGACTGGTGGTGGGCGATGTGACGAGGCTTCCGGACGACCTGGCGGACGCCTTCCGGTCCACCGACCTCGGGCACCTGGTGGCGGTGAGCGGGGCCAACCTGGCGATCATCCTGGCGGTTCTGGTCGGAGGCACCCCCGCCGACCCGGACGTGCCGGGGCGCGGCGGGCTGGCCGGGCTGCTCGGCCTCTCCTTCCGGACGACGGCACTGCTCGGAACAGGACTGACGCTGGCCTTCGTCACCATCTGCCGACCAGACCCGAGCGTGCTCAGAGCGGCCGCCACCGGCCTGATCGGACTGCTGGCCCTCGCCACCGGCAGACCGAGACGGGGTTTGCCCACACTGGCCGGCGCCGTGCTGATCCTGGTCCTGGTGGATCCCTACCTGGCCCGCTCCTACGGGTTCCTGCTCTCCGCGCTCGCCACGGCAGGGCTCCTGATCCTGGGCCCGAGATGGACCGCCGCGCTGCGTGCACGCCGCTGGCCGCACCACCTCGCATCGGCGGTCGGTGCCACCGCGGCGGCGCAGGCGTTCTGTTCTCCCGTCACTGTCCTGTTGGCACCGCGGATCAGCCTGGTCGGAGTTCCGTGCAACCTGCTGGCTGAGATCGCGGTCGCACCCGCCACGCTGCTCGGCTTCGGTGCGCTCGCGGTCGCGCCCCTCTCGAAAGGAGCGGCGGAGTTCCTGGCGGACCTTGCCGCGTTGCCCGTCGGATGGCTGGCCGTCGTGGCGCGCCGGGGCGCCGAGCTTCCCGGTGCCGAACTCGCCTGGCCTGGCGGCATGTTCGGCTCGGCACTGCTGGTGGTGGTCATCGTCGCGCTGGCCTGGGCGCTGCCGCCACTGCTGGGCGGGCGGCGGCGGTCCGGACGTCGGCGCCCCAGGGTGTGGTCCGTGATTGCGGTCACCGTTCTGTTGCCGATCGTCCTGCTGCGTCCACCCGTCGTCAGCCGGCTGGCGACCGGGTGGCCGGTCCGGGGCTGGCGGTTGGCGATGTGCGACATCGGCCAGGGTGACATGACTGTCCTGCCGGTCGAGCCCGGCAGCGCGGTGGTGGTGGATGCCGGGCCCGACCCCAAGTCAGCCGATGCCTGCCTGCGGGAACTCGGGGTGACCAGAGTGCCGGTCCTGATCCTCACGCACTTCCACGCCGACCATGCGGAGGGCATTCCCGGGGTGCTGCGCGGCCGGGAGGTCGGTGCGATCGAGGTGACTGCCTCGAACGAGCCGGAAGGCGAACGGAGCAGGGTGCTGCGCTGGGCAGCCGACGGCCGAGTCCCGGTGCTGCGGGCCGAGCGGGGCGAGCGCCGAACGGCGGGGGCCCAACTCGCCTGGCAGGTGGTGTGGCCCACGTCGCCGCCGGCACCGGACGCGACCGGTCCCAACAACTCCAGCATCGCGATCCTCGCCACCCTCGGCCCACCCGCCGCCCCGATCCGGGTAGCCCTGCTGGGCGATCTGGAACCTCCGGCTCAGGCAGCCCTGCTCACCCTGGGCCTGCCGCCGACGCCCCGACCCGACGAGCGGGCTCCACCCCCGCTTGCGGGCACGGAGCCGACAGCGGTGCACGGTACGGTTCGGACGCTCGACGGCCGGGCTGCGACAGTGAACGCCGCCGACTCGGTCGATCGCTACGGCGGGCCCGGCCCTCCCAGGTTGGGGCGGGTGGACGTCCTGAAGGTGGCGCACCACGGATCGGCGAACCAGGACTGGGCGTTGATGGCCATGCTTCGCCCGAGGCTGGCCCTGATCTCCTGCGGTATCGGCAACCCGTATGGGCACCCGGCGCCCCAGACGGTGAGCGGGCTCAGGGCGCTGGGGGCGACGGTGGTTCGCACCGACCGGGTGGGTGACATCGCGGTGCTGGGAGATGCGCCGTCCCTGGCGGTGGCATCCCACCTGCGCTCCGCCCACGGCTGACGCCCGGGCAGCTCGGGCGGGCTGTCGGCGATGGCGGAAGGGGCCTGAACCGAGAGGCCGAGCGGTGCAGACAGAGCGCCCGTCCGAGCAGGTGGGTGCGCCTCGCTCGGACGGGAACCAGGCCAAGCCCGGCGGGCCGATGGTGGGGCAGGTCAGTCCTGCTCGCGCCACCCGTCCTGCTCGGCGACGAGCCGGTCGAGTTCGGACAGCAGCTGCGGCGTCCAGCCCTCGTCCTCGGGGGCCTCGACGACCACGATCCACTGGGCGTCCTCGGCGTCGTCCTCGCCGGCGAGGGAGTCCCGGACCACCTCCACCTCGCCCAGGTCGGGCCAGCGCGCACTCAACTCCTCGGCAATCTCATCCGCCGCGTCGCGCTCAGGAAGGACGAGCAATTGACGGTCATTGTTCTTGATCACGGCATCATTCTCCCCAGCCCGCCAGGCGGTGCGGCGGCGGCCCCGACCCATGTTCCGTCCCGTCGTGCCGGGCTGGCGGACGGTGCTGGCGGAGAGCTGCGGGGACGCGCCGGAGCAGGCCTGTCGGCACGGCGTGCGATCCTGGTAGGCGATGGCCAGGAAGAGTGCACCCGACGACCTGCTCGCCCCGCTGACCGTTGCGGTCGGCCAGGAGGAGCTGCTGCTGGACCGTGCGGTCGCCGAGGTGGTGGCGGCGGCGAGGGCGGCGGATCCGGAGACGGACGTACGCGACCTCGCGCCGGGGGCGCTGCAGGCCGGGCAGTTGGCCGAACTCACCACCCCCTCGCTCTTCGCGGAGCGGAAGGTGATCGTGGTTCGGGCCGCGCAGGACCTCGCGGCCGACGCGGTCAAGGAGGTCAAGGCGTACCTGGAGTCGCCGGTCGAAGAAGTGATCATGGTGCTGGTGCACGCGGGCGGCGCCAAGGGCAAGGGCCTGCTGGACGCGGCGAAGAAGGCGGGCGCGCGGGAGGTCCTGTGCGCCAAGCTCACCAAGGCGAGCGAGAAGCTGGCGTTCATCCGCAACGAGTTCCGCACCCTGGGCCGGGCCGCCAGCCCGGAGGCGTGCCAGGCGCTGCTCGACTCGCTGGGCAGCGACCTGCGCGAACTGGCGGCCGCCTGCAGCCAGTTGACGGCCGACATCGAGGGTCCGATCGACGAGACCGCGGTCGCGAAGTACTACAGCGGACGGGCCGAGGCGACCGGCTTCGAGGTGGCGGACCTCGCCGTCACCGGCCGGGCCGCCGAGGCGCTGGAGCGGCTGCGCTGGGCACTGGCCGTCGGCCAGCCGCCCACGGGCATCACGTATGCGCTGGCCTCCGGGGTCCGCAGCATCGGCCGTCTCGCCAGCGCCGGCCGCAATCTGCGTCCCGCGGACCTGGCCCGCGAACTGGGCATGCCGCCCTGGAAGGTGGACCGGGTCCGCCAGCAGATGCGCGGCTGGACGGGCGACGGCGTGGCTGCCGCCCTCACCGCTGTCGCCGAGGCCGACGCGGCCGTCAAGGGCGGCTCCGACGATCCCGCGTACGCCCTGGAGCGTGCCGTGGTCGCCGTGGCCCGCGCCTCTCGGGCCGGCTCGCGCCCCTACTGAGCCACCCCGACGGCGCTGCCGAAGCAGCTCCCTCCGGGGATGCCGGGGGAGGCCCCGTCAGGTCCCCGGATTCGGTCAGGCGGATCCGCCGAGGGTGCGCAGGAGTTCGCGGGTGTCGGACAGCAGCGCGGTGCGGACCTGGTCGCGGTCGGGGGCGGTGCCCCTGCCGTCCTGGTAGGACGCGGACCAACTGGTGTAGCAGGTCATGCCGCCCTGACGGACGTACAGGACTTGGGTGAGGTAGTGCCGGCCCGGGCTGCTTCGGTCGGGGTCGTCGAGGTAGCCGACGTAGGCCGCGTCGCCGAGGCCGGGCACCGTGCTGATCAGGTAGCGGCGTTGGGCCAGCCCGTCGCGCTGCGCGTCGAACTCCGGGCGCGGGTCCACCTCGTGGTGGAGCTGTACCTGCAGGTAGAGGGTGTAGAGGTCCTGGTCGCCGCCGACCTTCTTGCGGTACTGGCTGCAGTACATCTCGTCCAGTGCCCGGTGGCGCGTCGTGTAGTGGTAGGGGCTGCCCGACGGAGCGGGATACAGCTGGCCGAAGGTGGTCAGGCGGGCCGTGGTGCACAGGTCGTCGACCACCCGGTAGCCGGCCACGCTCGGGGAGCCCGACGTCGAATCGCCGTTGATCAGCGAGGGGACCGTCAGGACGGTTGCCGCCCACACCACCGAAGCGGCCAGGGCGCCGCCGATGCCCCACCACAGCCCGTGCCCGGAACGGCTCCGGCGAGGGGCGCCCGGGCCCGTTCCGTCGGGGCTGCCGCCGTCGACGGAAGGCCCGTCCGGGCCGATGGTGGTGACCGTGCCCGCCCTGACGCCGGTCGTCGAGGAGGTGCGGGTGCTGCGCGAGAAGCTGCTGGTGGAGCGGTGGCCCTGGAGCTGATGCGGCGGCGGAGTCGACATCGTTCCCCCGAGTAGTTGGTCACGCACGGGCAGTGTCAGGCACCCTGCACCCTACCCCGCCGCACCGTTCGCGCCGATGCCCTTTCCTGTCACGGTGGTTGAGCGCCCCAGCCGCCGAGGGCAGTCGTCGTTCGGGGCCGGAAACGCGAACTGCCCGCCCGGTGGAGACCGGGCGGGCAGTCGGAGGAAGTGCCCTGAGCGGGGACTTCCGGTGGTTCATCGGGTACCGCACCCGCGTGGCGAACGCAGGCCGCGTGCGGTACGGGTCGTGCAGCTCATCGGAAATCCGGGTAGAGGGCCGGATTCCCGGGAGCGGACGGTCGGCGGTGGCGGGTAGAGGGCCGCTGATTCACGCCGTCCTAGGTGGTGCCGGAGCACCGAGTCGTACGGCCGGGCCGTACGGGAAGGACCAGGATCAGGCAGCGGTGTTGACGCGCTTGGTGATCGCCGACTTCTTGTTGGCGGCCTGGTTCTTGTGGATGATGCCCTTGCTGACGGCCTTGTCGAGAGCCTTGGAGGCGGCGCGAGCCAGCTCGGTGGCCTTCTCGTTCTCACCGGCGGCAGCGGCCTCGCGGGCCTTGCGCAGAGCGGTCTTCAGCGAGGACTTGACGGCCTTGTTGCGCAGGCGCGCCTTCTCGTTGGTCTTGTTGCGCTTGATCTGGGACTTGATGTTCGCCACGAAAGAGCCTCAGTCTGTGTGAATCGGCAGTTCAACGGGTTGCACCGCCCGCCGTTGGGCCTGCTGAGAGGGCATGCCGAGGGCGGAGTGCAGCGGCCCACGCTACCAGGGCCGCCCCGCACCGCCCAAACCGGACCGGCCCGGTCACGGGCGGCCGGAGTCCGTCAGACGGAGATCAGCGGTTCGCCGTAGTGCTCGACCGTCGGGAACGGGTCGTAGTAGTGGTGCAGCAGCTCGCGCCAGCGCCCGTACTCGGGGGAGCGGCGGAAGCCCTCGGTGTGGTCCTCCAGGGTCTCCCACTCGACCTGCAGCAGGAAGCGCGAGGTGCTGCCCTCGTCCAGGCAGCGGCGCAGCCCGAGGGAGCGGAAACCCCGCTGGGCGGCGATCAGCGGCCGGGCCTCGGCGAAGGCGGCGAGGAAGTCGTCCTCCTGGCCGGGGCGGACGTCGAGCAGGGCGCTTTCCAAGATCATGTGGGGATCCTGCCGGATGCCCGCCCGGGCGGAAAGACCGGTCGGGCCTCGGGCATGGGAGGATGGGCGGAACCATATTGATCGGATCAGAAATCGGACCAAGGTGCCCGCGACCCCCAGCAACGTGCCAGAGCCCAGCCGTACTGACCCGGCGGTGATTCGCAACTTCTGCATCATCGCCCACATCGACCACGGCAAGTCGACGCTCGCCGACCGGATGCTGCAGATCACCGGCGTGGTGGACCCCCGGCAGATGCGCGCCCAGTACCTCGACCGGATGGACATCGAGCGCGAGCGCGGCATCACCATCAAGTCGCAGGCAGTCCGCCTTCCGTGGGCGCCGCGGACCGGTGAGAACGCGGGCAGGACGCACATCCTCAACATGATCGACACCCCCGGCCACGTGGACTTCACGTACGAGGTGTCCCGCTCTCTCGCAGCCTGCGAGGGAACCGTCCTGGTGGTCGACGCGGCCCAGGGCATCGAGGCGCAGACCCTCGCCAACCTGTACCTGGCGCTGGAGAACGACCTCACCATCATCCCGGTGCTCAACAAGATCGACCTGCCGGCCGCCCAGCCCGAGAAGTACGCGGCGGAGATCGCGCACATCATCGGCTGCGACCCGAACGACGTGCTGAAGGTCTCCGCGAAGACCGGCCTCGGTGTCGAGGACCTGCTCGACCACGTGGTCGAGAAGATCCCGGCCCCGGTCGGCGTCAAGGACGCCCCGGCCCGCGCGATGATCTTCGACTCGGTGTACGACGCCTACCGCGGCGTGGTCACCTACGTGCGAGTGGTCGACGGCCAGCTCACCAAGCGTGAGCGGATCGCCATGATGTCCACCGGCGCGACCCACGAGCTGCTGGAGATCGGCGTCATCTCGCCGGAGCCGAAGGTCGCCGACGGCCTCGGCGTCGGCGAGGTGGGCTACATCATCACCGGTGTGAAGGACGTCCGGCAGTCCAAGGTCGGTGACACCATCACCTCGCAGCACAAGGGCGCCACCGAGGCGCTCGGCGGCTACAAGGACCCGCGCCCGATGGTGTTCTCCGGCCTGTACCCGCTGGACGGCTCGGACTACCCGCTGCTCCGCGACGCCCTCGACAAGCTGCGCCTGAACGACGCCGCACTGGCCTACGAGCCGGAGACCTCGGTCGCCCTCGGCTTCGGCTACCGCTGCGGCTTCCTCGGCCTGCTGCACCTGGAGATCATCCGGGAGCGACTGGAGCGCGAGTTCAACCTCGACCTGATCTCCACCGCCCCGAACGTGATCTACCGGGTGATCATGGAGGACGGCACCGAGCACACCGTCACCAACCCGAGCGAGTTCCCCACCGGCAAGATCGCCGAGGTGTACGAGCCGGTCGTGCGCGGCACCATCCTGGCGCCCAACGAGTTCGTCGGCGCGATCATGGAGCTCTGCCAGTCCCGCCGAGGCAACCTGCAGGGCATGGACTACCTCTCCGAGGACCGGGTGGAGCTGCGCTACACCCTGCCGCTGGCCGAGATCGTCTTCGACTTCTTCGACCAGCTGAAGTCCAAGACCCGCGGCTACGCCTCGCTGGACTACGAGCCCATCGGCGAGCAGTCCGCCAACCTCGTCAAGGTCGACATCCTGCTGCACGGCGACGCGGTGGACGCGTTCTCCGCGATCGTGCACAAGGACAAGGCCTACAACTACGGCGTGATGATGGCCGGCAAGCTGCAGAAGCTGATCCCGCGCCAGCAGTTCGAGGTGCCGATCCAGGCCGCGATCGGTTCCCGGGTTATCGCCCGTGAGACGGTCCGCGCGATCCGCAAGGACGTTCTCGCCAAGTGCTACGGCGGTGACATCTCGCGTAAGCGCAAGCTGCTGGAGAAGCAGAAGGAAGGCAAGAAGCGGATGAAGATGGTCGGCCGGGTGGAGGTCCCGCAGGAGGCCTTCATCGCCGCGCTGTCGACGGACGCGGAGCCGCCGAAGGAGAAGAAGTAGCTCCTACGGTCGGCCACACGGGCCGGGGTCCCCGCACAGGGGGCCCCGGCCCGTCGCCGTTTCCCGACGCCGACTCGGCGCCGTCGGCCACCCTGATGCCGTCGACGTCGATGCCGTCGGGGTGACTCGCCGATCAGGACGGACGGTCAGCGCAGGGACAGCGGCAGGACGTTGACGATGACCGACTTGACCAGCCGCCCGGCCGCCCCGGTCACCACCCGGGGCTTCATCGAGTCGTCGCCGTTGATCAGCTGAACCAGCGCCTCGCCGCGGCCCAGGCTCAGGCACTGGGTGAGGTAGCGGAACGCGAACGGCTTGTCGGTGCGTCCGGTGAGCAGCTTGCCCAGGTAGCGGCCCTGCGGCTGGGCGGTGGCGCAGGCCATCCGCAGGTGTCCGACGCCGGGCAGATCGACGGAGGCGGCGTCCCCGGCCACGTACACGTCGGGGTGCGACACCGAACGCAGGCGGTCGTCCACCACGGCCTGGCCGCGGTCGGTGACGGCCAGGCCGGATTCGGCGGCCAGCGGGTGCGGCTCCAGCGAGCCGGCCCACACCACCACGTCGGCGGGGACCGGGCCGGCCACGGTCTCCAGTCCGGCCGCGGTGACGGCGGTGACCTGGTGCGCTTCGTCCACCCGGACGCCGAGTCGGCCGAGCACCGACAGGACGTGCGCCCGGCCGCGCTGCGACAGCCAGCCGCCGACCGGGCCGGACGCCACCAGCCGGACCTGCCAGTCGGGGTGCGCCTCGGCGAGTTCGGCGGCCAGTTCGATGCCGGTCGCGCCGCCGCCGACCACCGCGATCGTTCCGGGCGCCGGCGCGCCGGTGATCCGGCGGTGCAGTTCCTCGGCGTTCTCCGCCGAGTACGCGTGCTCGGCGGCGCCGGGCACGCCGCTCCAGGCGACCCGGCTGCCGAGCGCGTAGACCAGGGTGTCGTAGGCGATCCGATTGCCGTCCTCGGTGACCACCTTCCGCCCGGCCAGGTCGAGTTCGACGACCCGAGTGGCCAGGTGGGTGACCTTGCGGCCGCGCAGTACGTGGGAGACCTCGGGCTGGGAGACCCGGCGGCCGACGGCGATCTCGTGCTGGCGCACCCGGTGCGCGAAGCGCTGCTCCGGGGCGATCAGGGTGACCTGGTTCGGCCCGCGGCCGATCCCTGCGGCGGCGGACAGTCCCGCGTAGCCCGCGCCGATCACCACGATGTGCTTGCCGGTCATCTCGTCCTCCTTCACGGACCCCGCCAGGTGGCGGTACGGAAGGGGGACGGAGCGGCCCGCAGGAGTGTGACCGTGAGCTGCGTCACGCCGCCGAGAGGTGGGCGAGCTTCTCCGGGTTGACCATCGCGTACGCGGAGGTGATCCGGCCGTCCGCGACGGTGAACGCCAGTACGCCGCCGACCACGCCTGGTTCGGCGTACCAGACCGCGCCCAGCTCGCCGTTGACCAGCATCGGCACCAGCGGGCGCTGGGCATCCAGCGAGCGCTCGGACAGCTTGCGCACCAGCCGGCCGACGTGGATCGCGCCGAGCAGCGGGCGGCGGCCCGCGCTGACGATGCCGCCACCGTCGGCGTGCCAGACCACCTCGGGGTCGAGCACCTCCATCAGCGTCATCAGATCGCCGCCGGTCGCCGCGGCGATGAACGCCGTCACGACCTGGCGGTGCTCGGCCGGGTCGACGGTGCTGCGCCGGCCGCCGTCCCGCACCCGGCGGCGGGCCCGCGAGGCGAGCTGGCGGGTGGCCTCGGGCGAGCGGTCCAGCGCCGAGGCGATCTCCTCGAAGCCCACCGCGAACACGTCGTGCAGCACGAACGCCGCCCGCTCCGCCGGGCTCAGCTGCTCCATCACCGCCAGCATCGCCACCGACACCGCCTCGCCGACCTCGGCCAGCTCGGCGGGGGAGTCCTCGGCGTTCAGCAACGGCTCCGGCAGCCACTCGCCGAAGTACGCCTCCCGACGGGCCCGGGCCGAACCCAACTGGTCGTAGCAGAGCCTGGTCACCACCGTGGTCAGGTAGGCGCGCGGCTCGGCGATGTCCGAGCGGTCGGCCGACTGCCAGCGCAGCCAGGCCTCCTGCAGCACGTCCTCGGCGTCGGCGACCGAGCCCAGCAGGCGGTAGGCCACCGCGGCCAGGTAGCGGCGCTCGGCCTGGAAGGCGTCCACGGGGGCGGACGGCGCGGAGTCGACCGCGGTCGGATCGGGCATTCGCCAACGGTAGCGCGCCGAACCGCCGGAGCAGCACGGGGCGCTGATCCGGCGTCAGGGGCGCGGCAGCCGCGCGACCGTCGACGGCCGCGCGGCTGCCGGGACCGTCAGAAGCGGGACGGCGCCGGACGCGAGGTGCTCTCCACGCTGTGCAGCAGATCCCGGAGCAGCGTGTTCAGCTCGGACAGTCGCTGCTCGCCCAGCCGGTCGAGGATCCGCTGCTGGACGGCGGTGCCCGCCGCCACCGCCCGGTCGACCGTCTCCCGGCCGAGGTCGGTGAGGGTGATCCGCAGGCCGCGCCGGTCGTTCGGGTCGGGGGAGCGGGTGACCAGGCCGGCCCGCTCCAGCTTGTCCAGCCGGCCGGTCATCCCGCCGGTGGTGAGCATCAGGGTGGCGGTCAGCTCGCGCGGCGACAGCGAGAACGGCTCCCCGGAGCGGCGCAGCGTGGCCAGCACGTCGAACTCGCCGTTGCCGATGCCGAACGGCGCGTACGCCTGCTCCATCAGGTCGCTGACCGCGCGGGAGACCCGGTGCACCCGGCCGAACGCGGCCATGGCCTCCGTCCGGTCGGCGAGGTCGGGGCGCTCGTGCCGCCACTGGTCGGCGATCGCGTCCACGGGGTCGTGCGCAGTGCTGCGAAGGTCCACTCGGTCCATTCAGCCAGTCTGGCACAGGGCTGCTCGGGAGTGAGTGGGTGAGCGCCGAGATTTCTTTCGTTAATTGACTCGACAGCAAGTAGCTTGGCGCTAAGCTATCTCCCATGCGAACCGTAGCTCTCACCGCGCTCGCCCCGCTCGCGTGGGGCTCCACCTATGCCGTGACGACCGAACTGCTCCCCGCAGACCGGCCGTTGCTCACTGCGACTCTGCGCGCCCTGCCCGCCGGCCTGGTGCTGCTGGCCGTCACCCGCCGACTGCCCAGCGGCTCCTGGTGGTGGCGCTCGGCGGTGCTGGGCGCGCTCAACATCGGCGTCTTCTTCGCCCTGCTCTTCGTCGCCGCCTACCGCCTGCCCGGCGGAGTGGCCGCCGTCCTCGGCGCGATACAGCCGCTGCTGGCCGCCGGGCTGGCCGTGCCGCTGCTGGGGGAGCGGTTCGGGCGGCGGGCCCTGCTGGCCGGCACTGTCGGCGTGTTCGGCGTGGCCCTGGTGGTGCTGCGCGCCACCGCCCGGCTGGACGCCATCGGTGTGTTGGCCGGCCTCGCCGGAGCCGGGGCGATGGCCGCCGGCACGGTGCTCACCAAGCGCTGGGGCCGCCCGGAGGGTGTCGGCCCGCTCGCTCTGACGGGCTGGCAGCTCACCGCCGGTGGTCTGCTGCTGCTCCCGGTCGCCGCCCTGGTCGAGGGCGCCCCGCCGGCGCTCAGCGGCACCAACCTGCTCGGGTACGGCTACCTCGCGGTGGCCAACACCGCGCTGGCGTACTGGGTCTGGTTCCGTGGCATCGGTCGCCTGCCCGCCACGTCGGTCGCCTTCCTGGGCCTGCTCAGCCCGGTGTCGGCGGCAGTGATCGGCTGGGCCGCCCTCGGCCAGTCCCTCAACGCGGTGCAGCTGCTGGGCATGGCCCTCGCCCTCGGCTCCACCCTGCTCGGCCAGCGGTCGGCGGGTCGACCCGCCACCACCGTGGTCGCCGCCTCGGGCAGCGCTTCCACCAGCCCGACCGCCACCACCTCGACGGCATCCGCCCCGGCTGCCCCGGCTGCGGCAACCCTGGCCGCTCCCACTGTCACCGCCACCGCCGTCCCCGCCGTCCCCGCCGCCCCCGTCCCGGCTCTCGCCCTCGCCGCGATACGCGAGGGGGAGGCCCGCGGTGCGGACCTCCCCCAGGGCGGCGGACCGGTCGAGCCGGTAGGCCGGGTAGCGCGCTGACGCTGTGTCAGTCGACCTCGGCCACCGCCTGAGCGAACTGCGCCTGGTACAGCCGGGCGTAGGCGCCGTCGGCAGCGATCAGCTCGTCGTGGTTGCCCTGCTCCACGATCGAACCGTTCTCCATCACCAGGATCACGTCGGCATCCCGGATGGTGGAGAGACGGTGGGCGATCACGAAGGAGGTGCGGCCGGTGCGCAGCTCCGCCATCGCCCGCTGGATCAGCACCTCGGTGCGGGTGTCGACGGAGCTGGTCGCCTCGTCCAGCACCAGGATCGAGGGCTGGGCGAGGAAGGCCCGGGCGATGGTGATCAGCTGCTTCTCGCCCGCGCTGACGCCGGTGCCCTCGTCGTCCAGGACGGTGTCGTAGCCGTCGGGGAGGGTGCGCACGAAACGGTCCACGTGCGCGGCCTTCGCCGCCGCGATCACCTGCTCGCGGGTGGCGGATTCGGCGCCGTAGGCGATGTTCTCGGCGATGGTGCCGCCGAACAGCCAGGTGTCCTGGAGCACCATGCCGATGCCGGAACGCAGCTCCTCGCGGGACATCGCAGCGATGTCCACGCCGTCGAGGGTGATCCGGCCGCTGCTCACCTCGTAGAAACGCATCAGGAGGTTGACCATGGTGGTCTTGCCGGCGCCGGTCGGTCCGACGATGGCCACGGTGTGGCCGGGTTCGACCTTCAGCGACAGGTCCTCGATGAGCGGCTTCTCCGGGTCGTAGCGGAAGGCGACGTCCTCGAAGGCGACGCGGCCGTGCACCTCGGCGGGGCGCTGCGGGTGCTGCGGCTCGGGGGACTGCTCGTCGGCGTCGAGCAGCTCGAAGACCCGCTCGGCCGAGGCGACACCGGACTGCACCAGGTTGGCCATCGAGGCGACCTGGCTGAGCGGCTGGCTGAACTGACGGGAGTACTGGATGAACGCCTGGACGTCACCGATGGACAGCGCGCCGCTGGCCACCCGCAGGCCACCGACCACCGCGACCAGCACGTAGTTGATGTTGCCGACCAGCATCATCGCGGGCTGGATGATGCCCGAGATGAACTGCGCACGGAAGGAGGCTTCGTAGAGTGCCTGGTTCTCCTGCTGGAAGAGTTCCCTGGCCTCCTTCTGGCGGCCGAAGACCTTCACCAGGCTGTGCCCGGTGAACATCTCCTCGATGTGGGCGTTCAGCTTGCCGGTGGAGCCCCACTGCTTGATGAACTGAGGCTGGGCCCGCTTGCCGACCTTGGCGGCGACCACCACCGAGACCGGGACGGAGATCAGCGCTATCAGGGCCAGCAGCGGGGAGATCCAGAACATCATCGCCAGCACGCCGACGATGGTCAGCAGGGAGTTGATGACCTGGCCCATGGTCTGCTGCATCGACTGGTTGATGTTGTCGATGTCGTTGGTGACCCGGCTCAGCACCTCGCCGCGCGGCTGGCGGTCGAAGTAGCTGAGCGGCAGCCGGGCCAGCTTCGCCTCGACCTCCTCGCGGAGTCGGAACACCGCGCGGTTGATCGCCAACGCGGACAGCCGGCCCTGGACCACACCGAACACCACGGCGGCCAGATAGATGCCCAGAACCCAGAGGAGGATGGTGCCGATGGCGCCGAAGTCCATGCCCTGGCCGGGGGTGAAATCGATCGAGGCGAGCAGGTCGGCGATGCTGCCCTCGCCCCTGGCGCGCAGGCCGTCGAGCACGGCCTGCTTGCTCGGGGCTCCGGCGAAGCGCGGCCCGGTGGCTCCGGCGACGATCAGGTCGGTCGCCTTGCCGAGCACCCGGGGGCCGACCACCGCGCAGCCGACGGAGAGCACGCCGAATCCGAGCACGGTGAACAGCAGCCTGCGCTCCGGCTTGAGCAGGCCGAGCAGGCGCTTCGCGGAGCCGCCGAGGTTCTTGGCCTTCTCGGTGCCCTGGGCGCCCATGAACCGCGCGGGTCCGGGCCCACCGCGGCGGGCTGCCGCCTCCTGCGAGGTCGAGGCGGCGTCCTGCTCCTTGTCGCTCTCCTCGGTGGCGGCCTTGCCGAGGTCGGCCTTTCCGGCCTTCGACCCGGCCGTATCGGCCTTGGCCAGGTCGGGAGCGGTCACACCGGTCGCGGTGGATCCGCCCGCGGCAGACGGGGCCGTGGCGGGCCCGGTCGCAGCGGCTCCGGTCGCGGCGGGCACGGTGATGTCGGGCACGGTGACGTCGGGGTCGGTCACGTCGGGGCTGTCGGGGGTGGTCACGCCGCCGCCTCCTGCTCGGTGAGCTGGGAGAGCACGATCTCCCGGTACGTCGGGTTGTCGGCCATCAGCTCCTGGTGGGTACCGGTGCCGACGACGGCGCCCTCGTCGAGGACGATGATCCGGTCGGCGTCGCGGATGGTGGAGACGCGCTGGGCGACGATCACCACGGTGGCGTCCCCGGTCTCGCCCGCGAGCGCGGCGCGCAGTCGGGCGTCGGTGGCGTAGTCGAGGGCCGAGAAGGAGTCGTCGAACAGGTAGATCTCGGGCTGGCGGACCAGGGCCCGGGCGATCGCCAGGCGCTGGCGCTGGCCGCCGGAGACGTTGGTGCCGCCCTGCGCGATCGGGGCGTCCAGGCCCTCGGGGAACTTCTCGACGAAGTCCTTGGCCTGGGCGATCTCCAGGGCGTGCCAGAGTTCCTCGTCGGTGGCCTCGGGCTTGCCGTAGCGCAGGTTGGAGGCGACGGTGCCGGAGAACAGGTAGGGCTTCTGCGGGACGAGGCCGATGACCTCGGAGAGCTTCTGCGGGTCGATTTCCCGGACGTTCACGCCGTTGACCAGCACCTCGCCGCCGGTGGCGTCGAAGAGCCGGGGGACGAGGCCGAGCAGGGTGGTCTTGCCGGAGCCGGTGGAGCCGATGACGGCGGTGGTCTCGCCGGGCCGGGCGGTCAGGTCGATGCCGCGCAGCACGGGCACCTCGGCGCCGGGGTAGCGGAAGTCGACGTCGCGCAGCTCCAGCGTTCCGTGGGTGCGCAGTTCGGTGACAGGGGAGAGCGGCGGGACGACGCTGGAGGAGGTGTTCAGGACCTCCTGGATGCGCTCGGCGCAGACCTCGGCGCGCGGCACCATCATGAACATGAAGGTGGCCATCATGACGCTCATCAGAATCTGCATCAGATAGGAGAGGAAAGCGGTGAGCGCACCGATCTGCATGCCGCCGCTGTCGATGCGGTGCGCGCCGAACCAGAACACGGCGACGCTGGAGATGTTCACCACGCCCATGACAATCGGGAACATCAGCGACATCAGTCGGCCGACGCGCAGCGAGTAGTCGGCGAGTTCGCCGTTGGCGCCGGTGAAGCGCTGCTTCTCGTGGTCGTCCTTGACGAAGGCGCGGATGACCCGGATGCCGGTGATCTGCTCGCGCATGATCCGGTTGACCGAGTCGATGCGGGTCTGCATGCCGCGGAACTGCGGCCGCATCTTGCCGACCAGCACGGTGACGACGGCGCCCAGCGCGGGCACCACGGCCAGCAGCAGGCCGGACAGCGGCACGTCCTGGTTCAGCGCCATGACGATGCCGCCGACGCACATGATCGGCGCGGCGACCATCAGCGTGAAGGTCATCATCGCCAGCATCTGGACCTGCTGGACGTCGTTGGTGGTGCGGGTGATCAGCGAGGGCGCACCGAACTGGTTGAGCTCGCGGGCGGAGAACTCCTGCACCCGGGAGAACACCCCGGCGCGCAGGTCGCGTCCGACGGCCATGGCGGTGCGGGCGCCGTAGTAGACCGCGCCGATCGAGCAGACGGCCTGGGCGAGCGAGACGCCGACCATCACGCCGCCGACCCGCAGGATGTAGCCGGTGTCGCCCTTGAGGACGCCGCTGTCGATGATGTCGGCGTTCAGTGTCGGCAGGTACAGCATGCCGATGGTGGAGACCAGCTGGAGGAGCACCAGCACTGTCACGTCGCGGGAGTAGGGGCCGAGGTGGGCCCGTAGAAGTCTGAAAAGCACCGTGCCACTCTCGTCTGCGAGGGGGACGCACGCATCCCAAATTCGGGTACCTGTGAAAAAGCTTCACCCGTGGACCGGGCCTGTACTTCGGGTGTCCACTCTGCCTGCACTGCCGCCCCGTGAGTGTGCCAGCTCACGTAACCCCCTTACGGAACGGCTTTTCACCCCCTAGGCTGCTGATTGCCCTCTTGTTACTCACCGGTTAAGTCGGTTGCCGGCCGCCCCCACGGCCGTCGCTCACCCACTCTCGGTCCACCCGCCCCCGGAGGTCCTCGTTGAGTTCCGCGCAGTCCATGATCGAGCGGCGTCCGCCCTCTGTGGCGCATCTTCTGCTCAGCAGGGTAAAGGCCACCCCGAACGGTGAGGCCTACCGGTACCCGGTCCCGGTGGACGAGCAGGCTGCGGACAGTGCGCCGGGCGCGGAGCAGTGGCGGTCGCTGACCTGGGCCCAGGCCGGCGAGCGGATCCGCGCGGTCGCGGCGGGCCTGATGGCGCTGGGCATCCGGGCCGAGGACCGGGTCGCGATCGCGTCCGCCACCCGGATCGAGTGGATCATCGCCGACCTGGGCAACATGTGCGCCGGCGCGGCCACCACCACGGTCTACCCGAGCACCAACGCCGACGAGACGGCGTTCATCCTGGCCAACTCCGGCAGCCGCGCGCTGTTCGCCGAGAACGCGAGCCAGCTGCGCAAGGCCGTCGAGCAGAAGGCCGAGCTGCCCGCGCTGGAGTACGTGATCCTGTTCGACGCGGCGGGCGAGGACGCGCCGTCGGCCGACGGCCTGACCGTGCTGACGCTGGCCGAGCTGGAGCAGCGCGGCGCCGCGTACCTGGGCGAGAACCCGGACGCCGTCGACAAGGCGATCGACTCGCTCGACAAGGAGCAGCTGGCCACCCTGATCTACACCTCCGGCACCACCGGCCGTCCCAAGGGCGTGCGCCTGGTGCACGACTGCTGGTCGTACGAGGGCGTCGCGCAGGAGGCGAGCGGGCTGCTGCGCTCCGACGACGTGCACTTCATGTGGCTGCCGCTGTCGCACGTGTTCGGCAAGACGTTGATCTCCGGCCAGATCGCCACCGGCCACGTGATGGCGGTGGACGGCCGGGTGGACCGGATCATCCACAACCTGCCGGTGATCCGTCCGACCCTGATGGCGTCCGCGCCGCGGATCTTCGAGAAGGTCTACAACGGCATCGCCGGCAAGGCCCGGGCCGAGGGCGGCGTCAAGTACAAGATCTTCATGTGGGCGGCGCAGGTGGCCCGCGACTACGCGCAGACCATCCAGGCCAACATGGTCGCGCACGGCCACGAGAGCGCCCCGCTGGGCCTGCGGCTGAAGCACGCGCTGGCCGACAAGCTGGTGTACACCAAGATCCGGGCGGCGTTCGGCGGCCGGCTGCGCGGCGCGGTGTCCGGCAGCGCGGCGCTCGCCCCGGAGATCGGCTACTTCTTCAAGGGCGCGGGCGTCCCGGTGCTGGAGGGCTACGGCCTGACCGAGACCTCGGCCGGTTCCACCGTGAACCGGGCGGAGGACTTCCGGGTCGGCACCGTCGGCATCCCGCTGCCCGGCACCGAGGTGCGGATCGCCGAGGACGGCGAGATCCTGCTGCGCGGCCCGGGCGTCATGCGCGGCTACCACGAGCTGCCCGAGCAGACCGCGGAGGTGCTGGAGCCGGACGGCTGGTTCCACACCGGAGACGTCGGCGAGCTCGGCGCGGGCGGCTACCTGCGGATCACCGACCGCAAGAAGGACATGTTCAAGACCTCCGGCGGCAAGTACGTCGCGCCGAGCGAGGTCGAGGGCAAGTTCAAGGCGATCTGCCCGTTCGTCAGCAACATCCTGGTGATCGGCAACGGCCGCAACTACTGCACCGCGCTGATCGGCCTGGACGAGCCGGTGATCATGCCGTGGGCCGCCGAGCACGGCATGGCCGGGAAGTCGTACGCCGAGGTGGTGGCGGACCCGGCCACCGTGGAGCTGATCGACGGCTACGTGAAGCGCCTCAACGGCGAGCTGCAGCGCTGGCAGACGATCAAGAAGTTCACCCTGCTCCCGCGCGACCTGGACATCGAGCACGGCGAACTCACCCCCAGCCTGAAGATCAAGCGCCCGGTGGTGGAGAAGACCTACGCCGACCGGGTGACCGCGATGTACGCGGGTGCCAACGAGGCCTGAGCACCCACGGTTCCGGTACGGCCTTCGGACTTTCGCGGGCCGTACCGGACAATGGGCACATGCCCTCCGCACTCCCCGACGGCGAACCGGTGCCGTCCGACGGCTCGCTGCCCGCCCACGCCCTGGACGGACTCGGCGCCCGGCCGTTCGGTTTCTACCTCCACGTGCCGTACTGCGCCAGCCGCTGCGGCTACTGCGACTTCAACACCTACACCGCCACCGAACTGCGGTCCTCGGGCACGGTCGCCTCGCAGGACACCTACGCGGACAACGTGATCGCCGAGATCCGCCTCGCCCGCCGGGTGCTGGGCGACACGGACCTGCCGGTGCAGACGGTGTTCCTCGGCGGTGGCACCCCCACCCTGCTGCCCGCCCGCGACCTGGTGCGGATGCTGGCCGCGCTGCGCGAGGAGTTCGGCCTGGCCGAGGGCGCGGAGGTCACCACCGAGGCCAACCCGGAGTCGGTGGACCCGGCCTACCTGGCCGAACTGCGCGAGGGCGGCTACAACCGGATCTCCTTCGGCATGCAGAGCGCCCGCCCGCACGTGCTCAAGATCCTGGACCGCCACCACACCCCGGGCCGCCCGGAGGCGTGCGTCGCCGAGGCCCGCGCGGCCGGCTTCGAGCACGTCAACCTGGACCTGATCTACGGCACCCCCGGCGAGTCCGACCAGGACTGGCAGGCCTCGCTGGACGCCGCGATCGGCGCCCGCCCCGACCACGTCTCCGCGTACTCGCTGATCGTCGAGGACGGCACCCGGCTGGCCGCCCGGGTCCGGCGCGGCGAGCTGCCGATGATCGACGACGACGTGCACGCCGACCGCTACCTGATGGCCGAGCAGGCGCTCGCCGCCGCCGGGTACTCCTGGTACGAGGTCTCCAACTGGGCCACCACGCCGGAGGGCCGCTGCCGCCACAACGAGCTGTACTGGACGGGCGCCGACTGGTGGGGCGCCGGCCCGGGCGCGCACAGCCACATCGGCGGGGTCCGCTGGTGGAACGCCAAGCACCCGGCCGCGTACGCGCAGGCGCTCGCCGAGGGCCGCACGCCCGCGCTCGGCCGCGAGGTGCTGGCCGGCGAGGACC
Source organism: Kitasatospora sp. CB02891 (assembly GCF_002803145.1). Taxonomy (NCBI): domain Bacteria; kingdom Bacillati; phylum Actinomycetota; class Actinomycetes; order Kitasatosporales; family Streptomycetaceae; genus Kitasatospora; species Kitasatospora sp. CB02891. The sequence goes on from NZ_NNBO01000003.1 coordinate 119,156, forward strand.
GCCGGGTCGAGCGGATCCTGCTGGAGCTGCGGCTGATCGAGGGCTGCCCGCTCGACCTGCTCACCGACACCGGCCGCAAGGCCGCCGACCGGGCCCTCGCCGACGGCCTGCTGGAGCCCGGCCCGTACGCCCTCGGCCGGGCCGCGCTGACCCTGCGCGGGCGGCTGCTGGCCGACGCGGTGGTGCGCGACCTGGTCGACTGAGCCGGGCCGCCGGTCGGGACGGAACGCGGGTCGGGGAGGGGACGGGACGAGCCGGTCGGGCGTCAACGTGGCGACCGGCGGACCGGACCGGCGTGAAACGCTCCGCGGGGCTGCGGCCAAGTACTCGGTGAAGGGACCCACCGGGTTCCCCCGACCGAGGAGGGACGCATGCGCATCCGTGAGCACCCTCGCCACGAGGCGCGCCCCGAGGACCGTCCACCGGAGCTGACCACTCCGGACGGCTTCGGCGTGTTCTACCGCCAACACGTCAACGCCATACTCGACTTCGTCACCCGCCGGGTCAGCGATCCGCACCTGGCGGCCGACCTCACCGCGGACATCTTCGTCGCCGCGCTGGAGGCCGCCGGCAGTTACCGGCCCGAGCGCGGCACCGCGATCGGCTGGCTGTACGGCATCGCCCGGTACGTCATCGCGGGGCACCGGCGCGGCGACCACCGCGAGCGCCGGGCGATCGGCCGGCTGTCCGGCCGCCGGCTGCTCGACGAGGAGGACATCCTCGCCCTGGAGGAGCGGATCGACGCCCAGCGCGCCGTCCGCGACCTCGCGCAGCGGCACGCGGGCCTCAGCGCCCCGCTGCGGGAGGTCCTCGACCTGGTCGTCATGGACGGTCTGAGCACCGCCGAGACCGCGCAGGTGCTGGGCATCTCGCAGGCCACCGTCCGGGTGCGCATGCACCGGGCCCGCCGCCGGCTGGGCGCCGAACGGCAGCCCGCCCGCAAGGACCTGCCCCGTCCCGGCACCGCCCTGCTGATGCCCCGCCGGAGCACCCCCGCCGACCCGATGATCGAGGTGTCCCCGTGAACAGCACCCGCCGCACGCCGTCCACCAGCAACTTCGAGCAGAAGCTCGGCGAGGAACTGCTCGCCCTCGCCGCCGAACGCGGCGCCGCCACGTCTCCCGCCGGGCGCCCGAGCGTGCTGCGCCGCCGCCCGCTGACGGCCGCCGTCGCGGTCGGTGCGGCGGCCGTCGTCACCGCGCTGGTGCTGCCCGCGGTGCTGGGCGTCGAGCACGGCGGGAACGCCGCGTACGCCGTCACCCAGGAGTCCGACGGCACCATCGCGCTGCAGCTGCGCGATCCGGCGGCGCTGTCCGACATGGTCGCCACCCTGCAGCGGTACGGCGTGCGGGCAGCCGGCCTGGAGGAGGCCAGGACGCCCGAGGAGTGCACACTGCCGGAGCCGAACGGCACCCGCGCCCAGCCCGACCGGGTGCGGCCCGGCGACGGCCCGGGCATGGTGCGGATCGACCCCAAGCTCGTCCCGCCCGGGTCGACGGTGCTGCTGACGGCGGGCCGGACCCGGATCGGCGGCGGGGTGGTGACCACCTTCCGCGCCGTCGTGGTGGAGGCCGTGCCCGCCTGCGTGCCCGCGCCGCGGATCTTCGCGCGGAACACCGCCGACCCGTCCGCCCCGCCGAACGCGACCCCGACCCCGACCGTCCTGCCGTCCGCGACGTCGTCCTGAGCGGCCGTCAGGCGCTGCCGGGCTGAGTGACGAAGTCGATCAGCTCCTCGACCCGGCCGAGCAGTTCGGGTTCCAGGTCCTTCCAGCCGTCGACCGAGGCGAGGATCCGCTTCCAGGCGGCGGGGGTGTCCACCGGCCAGCCGAGACGGCGGCAGACGCCCTCCTTCCACACCTCGCCGCGCGGCACCTCGGGCCACGCCGCGAAGCCGAGGCCGGCCGGTTTGACGGCCTGCCAGACGTCGACGTACGGGTGGCCGACGACCAGCACGTGGTCGCCGGTCACCCGGCCGGCGATCCGGTGCTCCTTGGTGCCCGGCAGCAGGTGGTCGACCAGCACCCCCAGCCGGCGGCCCGGACCCGGGGCGAACTCGGCGACGATCGCGGGCAGGTCGTCCACGCCCTCCAGGTACTCGACCACCACGCCCTCGATCCGCAGGTCGTCGCCCCAGACCCGCTCGACCAGTTCGGCGTCGTGGCGGCCCTCAACGTAGATCCGCGACTCGCGGGCCACCCGGGCGCGCGCACCCGGCACCGCGACCGACCCGGACGCCGTCCGCCCCGGCCCGCGCTGCGCAGCCGGACCGGTCGGCCGGACCAGCGTCACCACCCGCCCCTCCAGCAGGAACCCGCGCGGCACCAGCGGAAACACCCGGTGCTTGCCGAACCGGTCCTCCAGGGTGACGGTGAACCCCTCCGCGGTCCGCTCGCACCGCACCACCGCCCCGCAGAACCCGGTCGCGGCCTCCTCCACCACCAGATCCCGCTCCGCCGCCACTTCCGGCGCGGGCTGCTGCCGCTTCCACGGCGGGGTCAGATCCGGCCCGTACTCCCTGCTGCGCATGCCCCGCAGTCTACGAAACCGCCCCCGACGACCCGTCAGCCGCTGTGCGGCGCCGCCACCGGGTGCTCAGTCGTCCAGGCCCGGGGCGCCCCAGACCGGGAACCAGCGGGAGAGGTCGGGCTCGATGCGGAGGTCGTTGCGGAGGAGGTTGGAGATCTCGATCTCCAGGGGGTTGTTCCGCTTCTCCTGGCCGGGGAGCTTGCACAGGGGGTAGAAGGTGCCGCGCTTGTAGAGGTAGACCAGGCCCAGGGAGCGGCCCTCGGGGTCGCGGAAGGCGACGATCGAGCAGAGCAGTTGGGGGCCGAAGCCGTTGGCCTCCAGTTCGCTGTTGACCGCGTGGAGGTCGTTGACCAGGTCGGGGAGCTCCTCGGGGGTGTGCCGGGCGAGCAGCCAGGAGTACCCGTAGTCGTCGCGGGAGGCTTCGACGGGGGTGCCGCCGCGTTCGGTGTCGGCGTCGAGGAGGGCCCGCACCTGCTTCTGGACCTCGGCGAACGCGCCGCCCTCGACGGCCGCGAAGCAGACCGACCCGAGGCCGGTGGGGAGGAATCCGGTGGCGGCCTGCAGGGTGAGCGCGGCCGACGGGATGCCGAACAGCTGGTCGAGGTCGGGCTTCACCGGCTTGCTGCGGCCGAACAGGGCGTCCAGGAATCCCACGCGGAGTGCTCCTTGCTTCAGGGGTGGGGCGGGGTCACTGCCCGAGTTCGGCGGAGATCTTCGACAGCTGGGTGAGGCGCTGCTCCAGCGAGGGGTGGGTGGAGAACAGCTGCGCGGCGGTCTCCTTGGCGCTCAGCGCGGGCGCGAAGTAGAAGGCGTTGTAGGGCTGGGCCTTGCGCAGGTCCTCGGTGGGGATGGCGGCGATCTGCCCGGTGACCTTGGTCAGGGCGGAGGCCAGTGCGCTGGGCCGTCCGGTCAGCTGGGCGGCGGCCCGGTCGGCCGCGAGTTCGCGGTAGCGGGACAGCAGCCGGGTGAGCAGGAAGCTGATCGCGTAGACCACCATCGAGGCCAGCGGGACGATGATCATCGCGATGGCGGCGTTGGAGTCGTTGCTGTTCCGGTTGCCGCCGCCCATCATTCCGCCGTACAGCGCGATCCGGGTCATCGCGCCGGCCAGCACGCCGAGGAAGCCGGCGATCGTCATCACCGCCACGTCCCGGTGCGCGACGTGCGAGAGCTCGTGCGCGAGGACGCCCTCCAGCTCCTCCGGTTCCAGTCGGCGCAGCAGGCCGGTGGTCACGCAGATCACCGCGTTCTGCGGGTTGCGGCCGGTGGCGAAGGCGTTCGGCATGTCGTTGTGGGCGACCGCGACCCGCGGTTTGGGCATGTCGGCGAGCGCGCACAGCCGGTCCACCGCGCCGTGCAGCTGCGGGAACTCCTCGGGGCTGACCTGGTGGGCGCCCATGGCCCGTTCGGTGATCTTGTCGGAGAACCAGAACTGCGCGACGAACAGGCCGCCGGAGATCAGCACCACCAGCGGCCAGGCGCCGCGCAGCAGCACGATCAGCAGCCCGGTGAAGCCGACGTAGAGCAGGCCGATCAAGAACATGGTGGTGACCATCCGACCGGTCAGGCCGCGGTCGGGGGTGAACCGGGAGTGCTGCCGTGACGCCGACATCGCTGCTCCTCCTTCGCCTCTTCGCCTTCGATGCTGCCACCGGCAGGCCCCGCGGGCACCATCCGAAACGATGGGAATCCGATGGGAATGCGGCCGGGGCGGCCTCCGGGCGTCGGCCGGTCCGGTATTCGGTCGAGGATCACGTCGGCGGACCGTTCCTGCCATCAGGCCCGGGCCGTACACTGGCAGATACGGTTCTGGCACTCTGCCCAGTTGAGTGCCAGAGTGGATCGACCACCGGTACAACGGACGACGACGGAGGTGCGCACCGATGCCGGACGACGGCAAGCCCGACGGCCGCCTGATCGACACGCGTTCGTCCGTGCGCCCGCTGGACGAGCGCCGGCTCGCCGTGCTGCGCGCGATCGTCCAGGACTACGTGGGCACCGAGGAGCCGGTCGGCTCCAAGGCCCTGGTGGAGCGCCACAACCTGGGCGTGTCACCGGCCACGGTGCGCAACGACATGGCCGCGCTGGAGGAGGACGGGTTCATCCACCAGCCGCACACCAGTGCGGGGCGGATCCCGACCGACAAGGGCTACCGGCTGTTCGTCGACCGCCTCGCCGAGGTGAAGCCGATGACGGCTCCGGAGCGCCGGGCGATCCGGCACTTCCTGGAGGGCGCGGTCGACCTGGACGACGTGGTGGCCCGTACGGTGCGGCTGCTCGCGCAGCTGACCCGGCAGGTCGCGGTGGTCCAGTACCCGTCGCTGACCCGTTCCACGGTGCGGCACATCGAACTGGTGTCGCTCACCCCGACCAAGCTGATGCTGGTGCTGATCACCAACACCGGCCGGGTCGAGCAGCGGATGGTGGACTGCCCCGGTCCGGTCGGCGAGAGCCTGCTGGCCGAGCTGCGGGCCAGGCTCAACGGCACGGCGGGCGGCTGTCGGCTGCCCGAGGTGCCGACCCTGCTGGAGGACCTGCCGGCCGGTTTCGAACCGGCCGACCGGCCCTCGGTCAGCACCGTGCTGACCGTCCTTTTCGAAACGCTCGCCGAGCAGAACGAGGAACGGATCATGCTGGCGGGCACCGCCAACCTGACTCGTTTCGGCCACGACTTCCCGCTGTCCATCCGTCCGGTGCTGGAGGCACTGGAGGAGCAGGTGGTGCTGCTGCGCCTGCTGGGTGAGACCGGGGACTCCGCGATGACGGTCCGGATCGGCCACGAGAACGCCTACGAGGGCCTGAATTCCACGTCGGTGGTCTCCGTCGGTTACGGTTCGGGCGACCAGAGCGTGGCAAAGCTGGGAGTGATCGGTCCGACCCGGATGGATTACCCGGGCACAATGGGGGCGGTGCGAGCGGTGGCACGGTACGTCGGCCAGATCCTGGCCGAGTCATAGCAAGGCTGCGTGAATCCCTCACGCAGCCGTCGCAAGCACTTCTAGAGGCGGAACAAACCGGAGCATTTGGTGGCCACGGACTACTACGCGGTACTCGGCGTCCGACGCGACGCGGGGCAGGACGAGATCAAGAAGGCGTTCCGACGCCTCGCCCGTGAACTGCACCCGGACGTCAACCCGGACCCGAAGACGCAGGAGCGGTTCAAGGAGATCAACGCCGCCTACGAGGTGCTCTCCGATCCGCAGAAGCGTCAGGTCTACGACCTGGGCGGCGACCCGCTGTCGCCCAACGGCGGCGGCGCGGGCGGTTTCGGCGCCGGTGCGGCCGGGTTCGGCTTCTCGGACATCATGGACGCCTTCTTCGGCGCCGCGACCGGCCAGCGCGGCCCGCGTTCGCGGACCCGCCGAGGCCAGGACGCGATGATCCGACTGGAGATCACCCTGGAGGAGGCCGCGTTCGGCACCACCAAGGAACTCCAGGTCGACACCGCCGTCACCTGCACCACCTGCAGCGGAGAGGGCGCCGCGCCCGGCACCTCCGCGCAGACCTGTGACATGTGCCGCGGCAAGGGCGAGGTCTCCCAGGTCACCCGGTCCTTCCTGGGCCAGGTCATGACCTCCCGCCCCTGCCCGCAGTGCCAGGGCTTCGGCACCGTCGTCCCGACCCCGTGCCCGGAGTGCGCGGGCGACGGCCGGGTCCGGGCCCGCCGCACCCTCACGGTGAAGATCCCCGCCGGTGTCGACAACGGCACCCGGATCCAGCTGGCCGGCGAGGGCGAGGTCGGCCCCGGCGGCGGCCCGGCCGGCGACCTGTACGTGGAGATCGCCGAGACCAGCCACGCCGTCTTCCAGCGCCGGGGCGACGACCTGCACTGCACGGTCACCATCCCGATGACGGCCGCGGCGCTCGGCACCCAGGTGCCGCTGCAGACCCTGGACGGCCTGGAGGAGGTCGACATCCGGCCCGGCACCCAGTCCGGCCAGTCGATCCCGCTGCACGGCCGCGGCATCACGCATCTGCGCGGCGGCGGCCGGGGCGACCTGATAGTGCATGTCGAGGTGCAGACGCCCACCAAGCTCGACCCGGAGCAGGAGGAGCTGCTGCGGCGGCTCGCCGTGATCCGCGGCGAGGAGCGTCCGTCCGGCCAGTTCGCCCCTGGCCAGCAGGGCCTGTTCTCCCGGCTGAAGGACGCCTTCAACGGCCGGTGAGACCTGTTCCTTCCGGGCCGGGAGTGGTGCACGCCACCGCTTCCGGCCCGGGTTTTTTGTTGCTCCAGACGTGAGAGGGTTCCTGTTCCGATGACCGCACCGGTGTTCGTCGTCGACGACCTGGCGGGCGCCACCCCCGGCGCCACCGTCCGCCTCGACGGCCCCGAAGGACGGCACGCCGTCGCCGTCAAGCGCCTGGAACCCGGCGAGGCCGTCACCCTCGCCGACGGGCGCGGCCGCGGCGCGGACGGCACCGTCGCCGCGGTGCACGGCAAGGACGCGCTGGACGTGCTGGTGGCCGCCGTTCGCGAGGAGGCTGCGCCCGCGCCCCGGATCACCGTCGTCCAGGCGCTGCCCAAGGGCGACCGCGGCGAACTCGCCGTCGAGACCATGACCGAGGTCGGCATCGACGCGGTGGTGCCGTGGGCGGCCTCCCGGTGCATCACCCAGTGGAAGGGCGAGCGCGGCACGAAGGCCCTCGCCAAGTGGCGGGCGACCGCGCGCGAGGCGGGCAAGCAGGCGCGGCGGCTGCGCTTCCCCGAGGTGCACGACCTGATGACGACCCGTCAGCTGCTCCCGCTGCTGTCCGGCGCCTCCTTCGCCGCCGTCCTGCACGAGGACGGGTCGCTGCCGCTGGCCACGGCGGAGCTGCCCGCTTCCGGCGAGATCGTGCTGATCGTCGGGCCGGAGGGCGGGGTGTCCCCGGACGAGATCGCCGCGTTCGCGGAAGCCGGCGCGAAGCCGTACCGACTCGGGGCGTCCGTCCTGCGCACCTCCACGGCGGGGGTCGCGGCGGGAGCGCTGCTGCTCGGCCGCACCGGTCGCTGGGGGTAAAGGAGCGCAGCGACAGGGGCGCGGGGAACTGCGCGAAGGGGAACGCATCCGTCCGCAAGATCGCGACGCAGGACAATGACCTGCACTTGATCGCGACCTGGCGGACGTGGTGTGCGCTTGTCGCGCAGCTCCCCGCGCCCCTGTCCTCGCACCCCTCCGCTCTCGCGGAAATTGCCCCTCACCCCTGAGTTCGCACCCCTATGGTGGCCGGGTGACCGATTCGACGCGCGGGTATCTGCGCCACCCCCATCTGCATGGCGATGTTGTCGCCTTCGTTGCCGAGGACGACGTCTGGCTGGCCCCCGTCGAGGGCGGGCGGGCCTGGCGATTGACGGCGGATCAGGTGCCGGTCGGCGCCGTGCGCATCTCGCCGGACGGGCGGACGGTGGCGTGGACGTCGCAGCGGGACGGGGCGCCGGAGGTGCATGTCGCGCCGGCGGCCGGCGGGCAGGCGCAGCGGTTGACGTACTGGGGGAGCCCGTTCACGGCGTTGGTGGGGTGGAGCGGCGACGGGCGGCCGATCGCGATCACCACCGCGGGGCAGCAGACGATCCGCCGGACGTGGGCGTTCGCGGTGCCGTTGGACGGCGGTGAACCGGAGCGGCTGCCGTACGGGCCGATCGGGTCGCTGGCGTTCGAGGCGGTGCCGGCGGGGGCGACCGGCGGGCGGGTGCTGCTGGGGACGCACAACCGGGAGGCCGCGCACTGGAAGCGCTACCGGGGCGGCCGGGCGGGCAAGCTGTGGGTCGGCGGGGCCGAGTTCGAGCGGCTGCACGCCGGGTTGGACGGCCAGCTGGAGTGCCCGATGTGGGTGGGCGACCGGGTGGCGTTCCTGTCCGACCACGAGGGGGTCGGGCGGCTGTACTCCAGCCTCCCGGACGGCGCCGATCTGCGGGCGCACGGCCCGGCGGACAGCGGGTTCTACGCCCGGCAGGCGTCCACCGACGGCACCCGGGTGATCTGGCAGAGCGCCGGCGACCTGTGGCTGCTGGACGATCTGGAGGGCGCCGAGCCGCGCCGGCTGGACATCGACCTGGCGGGTCCGCGCAGCAGCCGCCGACCGCACCCGACCCGGGCCGACGGGCAGGTGGAGTCCGCGGCCGCGGACCGGACCGGCCGGGCCGCCGCGGTGGTGGTGCGCGGCACCGTGCACTGGGTGACGCACCGCGAGGGCCCGTCCCGGGTGCTGGACGAGACCCCGGGGGTGCGCAACCGGCTGGCCCGGGTGGTGCCCGGCGAGGACGGCGCACAGGGCGCGGTGTGGGTGACGGACGCGGACGGCGACGACGCGATCGCGTACGCGCCGTCGGTGCTCGGCGCGGAGCGGCGCCGGCTGGCGGCCGGGCAGCTCGGCCGGGTGCTGTCGCTGACGGTCTCGCCGGACGGGCGGCAGCTCGCGGTCGCCTCGCACGACGGCCGGCTGCTGCTGGTGGCGCTCAGCGACGGCGCGGTGCACGAGCTGGCGCGCAGCGGCGAGGGCGAGGTCAGCGGGCCGGTGTTCAGCCCGGACTCGGGCTGGCTGGCCTGGTCGCAGCCGGTGCTCGGGCCGTGGTCGCTGCGGCAGATCATGCTGGCCGACCTGACCTCGCGCACCGTCAGCGAGGCCACCCCGCAGCGGTTCCACGACTATTCGCCGGCCTTCACCTCGGACGGCAAGCACCTGGCGTTCCTGTCGGTGCGGAACTTCGACCCGGTGTACGACGAGCACGTCTTCGACCTGTCGTTCCCCGGTGGCACCCGCCCGTTCCTGCTGACGCTGGCCGCCGACACCCCGTCGCCGTTCGGGCCGCAGCGGGCCGGGCGGCCGGTCGGCGGCGAGGACGAGGACGGCAAGGACGGCGACAAGGGCGACTCCGGGGCGCCGACCACCAAGGTCGACCTGGAGGGCCTGGCCGACCGGATCGTGGCGTTCCCGGTGGCGGCCGGGCGGTTCGGTGCGCTGCGGGCCGCGAAGGACGGCGTGCTGTGGGGCCGGATCCCGTTCAGCGGTGAACTCGGCGACAGCGCCGCTTCGTTGGACGACACCCCGGCCGGGACGGCGCTGGAGCGCTACGACCTGAAGAAGCGCAAGGTGGAGGAGCTGCTCACCGGCGTCGACACGTTCGCGGTCTCCGCCGACGGAGCCCGGCTGGCGGTGCTGGAGGACGGCAGCCTGCGGATCGTCCCCGCCGACCAGAAGGCCGACGACAGCGAGGACACCGAGGTCGACCTGGACCGGGTCCGGGTCACCGTCGACCCGGCCGCCGAGTGGCGGCAGATGTTCGACGAGAACGGCCGGCTGATGCGCGACAACTTCTGGCGCGCCGACCTCGGCGGCGTCGACTGGGCGGGTGCGCTGGCCCGCTACCGTCCGCTGGTGGACCGGGTGGCCTGCCACTCGGACCTGGTGGACCTGCTGTGGGAGACGGTCGCCGAACTCGGCACCTCGCACGCCTACGTGATCCCGCCCGGCCGGGGCGTCGAGGCGGCCCGCCGGCAGGGCCTGCTCGGCGCGGACCTGGTCCGCGACGGCGAGGTGTGGCGGGTGGCCCGGGTGGTGCCGGGCGAGTCCTCCGACCCGCGGGCCCGCTCCCCGCTGGCGGCGCCCGGCGCGGCGATCCGCCCCGGCGACGCGATCCTCGCCGTCAACGGCCGCCCGGTCGACCCGGTGACCGGCCCCGGCCCGCTGCTGGCCGGCACCGCCGACCAGCCGGTCGAACTGACCGTCAGCGGCAAGGACGGCGGCGAGCGGCACCCCGTGGTGGTGCCGCTGGACGACGAGGAGGCGCTGCGCTACCACGACTGGGTGGCCGGGCGGCGGGCCGCCGTCCACGAGCTGTCCGGCGGCCGGCTCGGCTACCTGCACGTGCCCGACATGCAGAGCGCCGGCTGGGCGCAGCTCCACCGCGACCTGCGGATCGAGATGGCCCGCGAGGGCGTGGTGGTCGACCTGCGGGAGAACCGCGGCGGCCACACCTCGCAGCTGATCGTGGAGAAGCTGGCCCGTCGGATCGTCGGCTGGAACCGCGGCCGCGACCTGGACCGGCCCGAGCCGTACCCGGTGGACGCCCCGCGCGGCCCGGTGGTGGCGGTGGCCAACGAGTTCTCCGGCTCGGACGGCGACATCGTCAACGCCGCGATCCAGGCGCTCGGCATCGGCCCGGTGGTCGGCACCCGCACCTGGGGCGGTGTGATCGGCATCGACAACAAGTACGACCTGGTGGACGGCACGGCGGTCACCCAGCCCAAGTACTCCAGCTGGCTGGAGGGCTACGGCTGGGGTCTGGAGAACGGCGGCGTCACCCCCGACGTGGAGGTGCCGGTCACCCCGCAGGACTGGGCGGCGGGCCGCGACCCCCAGTTGGAGACCGCCGTCCGGATCGCCCTGGAGTCGCTGGCCGTCACCCCGGCCAAGGTCGCGCCGCCGATCGACTGAGGCAGCAGGGGGCGCGGGTCCGCCGTGGCCCGCGTCCCCTCCCTGTAAGGTCGACGTCACCAGTGACGGGTGTTCAGAAGGAGTGCGGGAGATGGCCGGGGAGCCGCAGGCGGACTGTGTGTTCTGCAAGATCGTGTCGGGGGACATCCCGGCGACGGTGGTGCGCAGGGGCGGGCGGACGCTGGCGTTCCGGGACATAAACCCGCAGGCGCCCACCCACCTGCTGGTGATCCCGCACGTGCACCACGCCAACGCGGCCGAACTGGCCGCCGCGGAGCCGGAGATCGCGGCGGAGCTGCTGGTCGAGGCGGGCGAGGCTGCGAAGGGCGAGGGCCTGGAGTCGTACCGGCTGATCTTCAACACCGGCGCGGACTCCGGTCAGACGGTGTTCCACGCGCACGTGCACGTGCTGGGCGGGCGCAAGCTCGCCGAGGGGCTGGTCTGAGCGTTGTCGCAGCGTGAACTCGTCGTCCTCGGCACGGCCAGCCAGGTGCCGACCCGGCACCGGAACCACAACGGGTACCTGCTGCGCTGGGACGGCGAGGGGCTGCTGTTCGACCCGGGGGAGGGCACCCAGCGGCAGATGCTGCAGGCCGGCGTGACCGCCACCGGGATCACCCGGATCGCGGTGTCGCACTTCCACGGCGACCACTGCCTGGGCCTGCCGGGCGTGGTGCAGCGGATCAACCTGGACCGGGTGCCGCACCCGGTGGACGCCTACTACCCGGCGTCCGGCCAGGTGTTCTTCGACCGGCTGCGGCACGCCAGCGTCTACCACGCCACCGCCGACCTGCGGGAGCGCCCGATCGCCGGGCCGGGCCCGCTGGAGGCGCCTGGCGCGCCGTTCGAGCTGTCGGCGGTGCGGCTGTCGCACCCGGTGGAGTCGTTCGGCTACCGGCTGACCGAGCCGGACGGCGTCCGGCTGCGCCCCGAGCGGCTGCGCGAACTGGGCCTGCGCGGACCGCTGGTGGGGCAGTTGCAGCGCGACGGCCGGGTCGAGGTGGACGGCCGGACGGTGCTGCTGGCGGAGGTCGCGGAGACCCGGCCCGGGCAGCGCTTCGCCTTCGTGATGGACACCCGGCTGTGCGACGGGGTGGCCGAACTCGCGGAGGGCGCAGACCTGTTGGCGATCGAGGCGACCTTCCTGGAGGCGGACGCCGCACTCGCCGAGGAGCACGGCCACCTGACCGCCGCGCAGGCCGCCCGGGTGGCCGCCGAGGCGGGGGTGCGCCGACTGGTGCTGACCCACTTCTCGCAGCGCTACCCGGACCTGCAGGCGCACCGCGCGGAGGCCGAGAAGCACTTCGACGGCGAGGTCGTGATCGCCGAGGACCTCGCCAGGATCCCCGTCCCGCCGCGCCGTTGAGCGCCCCCGGGGCGCACGACGGCGGAAAACCGCTCGCACATCGGGGCGACAGCCTCCACCATCGAAGCCGCCGCGCCGCTCCGGCGAACATGCGCGCGGCGTACCCTGGTGGCCTGGAGAGCACTGGCCACACGACACGACGGATTGGGATGAGGCAGGCCGTAGCGCCGACCCATGACTGACACACCGCAGACCCGCACCGACGGACAGCGGCGCCCCGATGCGGCGGCCGCCAGCACCCGGATAGTCATCCCGGAGAAGCACCCGATGGTCACCCTGCTGGGTGCGGCCGACTCGCTCCTGCGAGTGATCGAGGGCGGCTTCCCGGATGCCGACATCCATGTGCGAGGAAACGAGGTGACGGCCACCGGCTCTCCCGCCGAGGTCGCGCTCGTCAAGCAGCTCTTCACCGAGATGATGCTGGTGCTGCGCACCGGCCAGCCACTGACGGAGGACGCCGTGGAGCGCTCCATCACCATGCTCAGGAGCGCCGCCGAGGACCCGGCCCACCCGGCCCCGTCCGAGGTGTTCACGGCGAACATCCTGTCCAACCGGGGCCGCACCATCCGCCCCAAGACGCTCAACCAGCAGCGCTACGTCGACGCCATCGACAAGCACACCATCGTCTTCGGCCTCGGCCCGGCCGGCACCGGCAAGACCTACCTGGCGATGGCCAAGGCCGTGCAGGCGCTGCAGGCCAAGGAGGTCAACCGGATCATCCTGACCCGGCCGGCCGTCGAGGCGGGGGAGCGGCTGGGCTTCCTGCCCGGCACCCTCTACGAGAAGATCGACCCCTACCTGCGGCCGCTGTACGACGCGCTGCACGACATGATGGACCCGGACTCGATCCCGCGGCTGATGGCCGCCGGCACGATCGAGGTCGCTCCGCTGGCGTACATGCGCGGCCGCACCCTGAACGACGCGTTCATCATCCTCGACGAGGCGCAGAACACCTCGCCCGAGCAGATGAAGATGTTCCTGACCCGCCTCGGTTTCAACTCCCGGGTGGTGGTCACCGGCGACACCAGCCAGATCGACCTGCCGGGTGGCACCCGCAGCGGTCTGAAGGTGGTCCAGGAGATCCTGGTCGACGTGCCCGACATCCACTTCTCGGTGCTGACCAGCACCGACGTGGTGCGGCACAAGCTGGTCGGCCGCATCGTCGACGCGTACGAACGCTGGGACGCCCGGCAGGAGGCCGAGGAGTCCGGCGACCGCAAACCCGTCCAACGGCGGGGCGCCCGGGCGCCCCGGCAGTCCCATCGCACCGAAAGCTGAGTACTGAGCCCTCCATGTCGATCGACATCGCCAACGAGTCCGGGTGGGACATCGACGAGGAGTCCATCCTCGACGTCGCCCGCTACGCCCTCGACAAGATGCGGATTCACCCGCAGTCCGAGCTCTCCGTGATCCTCTACGACAGCGAGTCGATGGCGGAGCTGCACGTCCAGTGGATGGACCTGCCCGGTCCGACCGACGTGATGTCCTTCCCGATGGACGAGCTGCGTCCGGGCAAGGAGGGCGAGGACCTGCCGGAGGGCCTGCTCGGCGACATCGTGCTCTGCCCCGAGGTGGCCCAGCAGCAGGGCCTGGCCGCCCCGACCAAGCACTCCATGGACGAGGAGCTGCAGCTGCTCACGGTCCACGGGGTGCTGCACGTGCTCGGCTACGACCACGAGGAGCCCGACGAGGAGCGCGAGATGTTCGCGCTCCAGAAGCGGATCCTGGACGACTGGCGGGCCGGCCGCGGGCTGACCGGGCTGTCGCCCGCGCCGACCGTCCACTGAGGGCCGGCCGTCTGTGAGTGGTGAGAGTACGACCTTCCTGGTCGGGGCGCTGCTGCTGGTGGTGCTCGGCTGGCTGGCCGCGTGCGCCGAGGCGGGGATCTCCCGGATGTCCCGGTTCCGCGCCGAGGAGGCGGTCCGCTCGGGCCGCCGCGGTTCCGGGCGGCTGCTGACGCTGGCCTCCGACAACATCCGCTACCTGAACCTGGCGACGCTGATCCGGGTGGCCGCCGAGATGGCCGCCGCGGTGCTGGTCACCGTGGTGTGCGTGCGCAGTTTCCAGCAGACCTGGCTGGCCGTGCTGGTGGCGTTCGCCGTGATGGTGCTGGTGTCGTTCGTCATGGTCGGGGTCTCCCCGCGCACGATCGGCCGCCAGCATCCGCTGAGCACCGTCACCGCGGCGTCCTACGTGCTGCTGCCGCTGGCCCGGATCCTCGGGCCGATCCCGCGGCTGCTGATCCTGCTGGGCAACGCGCTGACGCCCGGCAAGGGCTACCGGGAGGGCCCGTTCGCCTCCGAGGCGGAGCTGCGGGCACTGGTCGACCTGGCCGAGAAGGACGACCTGATCGAGGACGAGGAGCGCCGGATGGTGCACTCGGTCTTCGAGCTGGGCGACACCATCGTCCGCGAGGTGATGGTGCCGCGCACCGACCTGGTGATGATCGAACGGCACAAGACGGTCCGTCAGGCGCTCACCCTGGCGCTGCGTTCGGGCTTCTCGCGGATCCCGGTGGTCGGCGACAACGAGGACGACGTGGTCGGCATCGTCTACCTCAAGGACCTGGTGCGGCGCACCCACATCAACCGGGACGCCGAGTCGGAGCAGGTGGACTCGGTGATGCGCCCGGCGGTGTTCGTGCCGGACTCCAAGCCGGCCGCGGACCTGCTGCGCGAGATGCAGCAGATGCGCTCGCACGTGGCGATCGTGATCGACGAGTACGGCGGCACCGCCGGCCTGGTCACCATCGAGGACATCCTGGAGGAGATCGTCGGCGAGATCACCGACGAGTACGACCGGGAGATCGCCCCGGTCGAGGACCTCGGCGACGGCTCGTACCGGATCACCGCCCGGCTCACCGTGGAGGACCTCGGCGAGCTGTTCGGCATCGAGCTGGACGACGAGGACGTGGAGACCGTCGGCGGTCTGCTCGCCAAGTGCCTGGGCCGGGTGCCGATCCCCGGCTCGTCCTGCGAGGTGCCGGTGCCGGAGGGCAGCGGGCTGGCCGCGATCAGCCTGACCGCGGAGAGCTCCGCGGGCCGCCGCAACCGGATCGGCACCGTGGTGGCCGCGCCGGTGTGGGCCGAGGAGCACGTCGAGGAGTCGGCCGAGGAGCACGCACCGTAGTTCCCCGTACGCACAGCGGGCCCTGGACGGGCCGTCCCAACCGGCTTGCCGGGTCGGACGGTTCGGCCCGGGGCCCGTTTGCCTGACCGCCCGGGGCGCGCCGACCATGGGAGACATGGCACATCTACTGCGCGCGGAATACGGCCCCACCGGGCCGGCCGGCGGGGTGGCCAGGTGGCATGTGGTCCGTGACACCGACCTCTCGCACGGCATGTGCGGCGCCGAGATCGCCTCGGACGCCGAGAGCAAGCCGGAGGAGGCCTGGGGCACCGGGCTGCACTGCTGCCAGCAGTGCGGGTCGCTGTACCTGCACGAGGTGCCGTTCCTCCGGTCCGACCATGCGGGGAGGACCTGATGAGACTCCACGACGAACTGCCGGTCGACCACCGGCTGGGCCAGGTGTACCGCTACGGCGCCGGACTGGGCGGACTGTTCCTGGTGGCGTTCGGCATCCTCGGGCTCACCGGCGGCAGCCCCGGCTTCATCGACACCACGGGCAAGCAGGTGCTGGGCATGTCCAGCAACGGCGCGCTGAGCGTGCTGTCGCTGGTGGCCGGCGGAATCCTGATCCTGGGCGCGATCATCGGCGGCAACATCGCCTCCGACATCAACATGATCATGGGCGTGCTGTTCGTGCTGGCCGGCTTCGTCGGCCTGATGGTGCTGGACTCCAGCGCCAACCGGCTCGCGTTCCACATCGGCAACGTCGTCTTCAGCTTCATCTTCGGCTTCGTGATCCTGACCTTCGGCATGTACGGCCGGGTCAGCAGCCACCTGCCGCAGGACAACCCGTACTGGAAGCGGCGGCACGAGCACGACGCCGAGCGGCCGGACGGCCCGCCGGTGCTGGTGAAGGTGCTGCGCCCCGGTCCGCCGAACCCCACCGGACACTGATCGTCCCGTCGTAGAGTGAGCTGTCATGGCCCGACGGATCGTCAGATCCGTTGGGCCGCAGCATGCTTGGACGGGGAGAACGGGATGACGGAGCGCATGCTCGGGTCGCTGGCCGGGTCGTCGATCGGGTTCGGGGCGATGGTGCTCTCGCCCGGTGTGTACGGCGAGATCGACGAGCAGCGCGGCCGGGCCGCCCTGCACGCCGCGGTCGACGCCGGCGCCCGGATGATCGACACCGCGGACGGCTACGGCCGCGGGCACAACGAGCAGCTGATCGGCCGCGCCCTGGCGGGTCGGCGCGACGAGGTGGTGCTGGCCACCAAGTTCGGCCTCTGCATCCCGGAGGGCGCCGAGGCGCACCGCTTCCCGGTGCACTTCGCGTTCGAGGAGCTGGCGGTGAACTGCGAGCCCAAGTACGTGCGTGGCTACGCGGAGCAGTCGCTGCGCAACCTCGGCACCGACGTGATCGACCTGTACTACCCGCACTTCCCGGACCCGCAGGTGCCGTTCGAGGACACCGTCGGCGCGGTCGCCGAACTCGTCGCGGCCGGGCTGGTGCGGCACCTCGGGCTCTCCAACGTGACGGCCGCGCAGCTGCGCGCCGCGCACGCGGTGCACCCGGTGGCGGCGGTGCAGGTGCAGTGGTCGATGTGGCAGCCGATCGACCCGGAGCTGCTGGCCGCCACCCGCGAACTGGGCGTCGGCGTGGTGGCCTGGAGCCCGCTCGGCGGCGGCTTCCTGACCGGCGCCGTGCAGCAGGTCGCCGAGGGCGACTTCCGGCAGAACATCGCCCGGTTCTCCGCCGAGAACCTGGCGGCGAACAACGACCGCTACGCCCCGGTGCGCGCGATCGCCGCCGAGCTGGGGGTCACCCCCGGCCAGTTGGCGCTGGCCTGGCTGCTGCGGCAGGACGACCACGTGGTGCCGATCCCCGGCAGCCGGACCCCGGCGCACATCGTGGAGAACCAGGCGGCCGCGGAGCTGGTCCTGGACGACGCCGTGCTGGCCCGGATCGACGCGGCGCTGGCGGAGTTCGTGCCGGCCGGCGAGGGTGCGCTGCTCAAGGACTGAGCCGTCGGCGAGGGGCGCTGTTCAAGGGTTGAGCCGGTGAATGGCCGAGGGTCGGGACACCCTGGCTGGCACGCCGGTGGGGCACCTATGCTCGGGCCATGACCGAGATTTCCGAGCTGGACCCCGAGGACAAGAAGATCATCACGCTGGCTCGCTCGGCCCGCGCCCGCAACGGCGTGGCCGAGGGCGCCGCGGTCCGCGACGAGACCGGCCGCACCTACGTGGCCGGGACGGTCGCGCTGGAGTCGCTGCAGCTCAGCGCGGTGCAGACGGCGGTGGCGATGGCCGTGGCCAGCGGGGCGAAGAGCCTGGAGGCGGCCGCCGTGGTCTCGGCCGCGGACGAGCCCGCGGCAGCCGACCTGGCGGCCGTGCGGGACTTGGGCGGGGCCGGGACCCCGCTGCTGCTGGCCGGACCCGACGGGACGCTGAAGGTCGCCGCCGAGGCGCGCTGAGGCCCTGCCGGGCGCGGTGTTCGTGGCCCTGGACAACCCCCTGGCCGGTGCGATAATCGCATCGGCCAGGGGGTTGTCCAGGGCAGGGGAGGGGTCATGGGGATCGCCGCGTTCTTCTGCGGACTGCTGCTGTGCGTCATGGGCTTCGGCCGCTGGCACGAGACCGGATCCCCGTGGTGGCTGGCCGGCACCCTGGTGCTGCTCGCCCTGGTCCTGGTCGGCGGCATCGTGGGCGGCGGGAAGAAGAAGGCCGGCTGAACCCCCGATGGCCGGGTCGCCCCGGCGGATCGGGGACAATGGGTGCCATGAATGCCCCTTCCTCCCCGTACCGCTCCGGGTTCGCGTGCTTCGTCGGCCGTCCCAACGCGGGCAAGTCGACCCTGACCAACGCCCTGGTCGGGACGAAGGTCGCGATCACCTCCGACCGCCCGCAGACCACCCGGCACACCGTGCGCGGCATCGTGCACCGCCCCGACGCCCAGCTCGTGCTGGTGGACACTCCCGGCCTGCACAAGCCCCGCACGCTGCTCGGCGAGCGCCTCAACGACCTGGTCCGCAGCACCTGGGCGGAGGTCGACGTGATCGGCTTCTGCGTGCCCGCCGACCAGAAGCTCGGCCCCGGCGACAAGTTCATCGCCAAGGAACTCGCCGAGATCAAGAAGTCCACCCCGAAGGTGGCGCTGGTCACCAAGACCGACCTGGTCGACTCCAAGCGGCTCGCCGAGCAGCTGATCGCCGTCCAGCAGCTGGGCGCCGAGCTCGGCATCGAGTGGGCCGAGATCATCCCCGTCTCCGCCGTCGGCGACAAGCAGGTGGACCTGGTCGCGGACCTGCTGACCAAGCTGCTGCCGGAAGGCATGCCGCTGTACCCGGACGGCGACCTCACCGACGAGCCCGAGCAGATCATGGTCGCCGAGCTGATCCGGGAGGCCGCGCTGGAGGGCGTGCGCGACGAACTGCCGCACTCGCTGGCCGTGGTGGTCGAGGAGATGATCCCGCGCGAGGGCCGGCCCGCCGACCGTCCGCTGCTGGACATCCACGCCAACGTGTACATCGAGCGGCAGAGCCAGAAGGCCATCGTGATCGGCGCCAAGGGCTCCCGGCTCAAGCACGTCGGCACCACCGCCCGCAAGCAGATCGAGGCGCTGCTCGGCACCCCGGTCTACCTGGACCTGCACGTCAAGGTCGCCAAGGACTGGCAGCGCGACCCCAAGCAGCTGCGTAAGCTCGGCTTCTGACGGGACGTCGGGCCGCCGAACGGGCGGACCGAGCCGGGCAGGGCCGAGAAGGCGGACAGGGGAGGGCCGGTCGTGAGACTGCACACCCACGAGTGGGGCGGGGGCGACCGGACCGCCCTGCTGATCCACGGCATCCAGTCCGACCACCGCACCTGGCGGGTGATCGGCCCCGCCCTCGCCGAACGCGGCTACCGGGTGATCGGCGTGGACCTGCGCGGCCACGGCGCCTCGCCGCGCGGCGAGGGCGCCACCCCCGCCGACCGGTACGGGCCCGAGCAGTTCGCCGAGGACCTCGCCGAGACCCTGCCCGCCGGGGCCGCGCTGGCCATCGGCCACTCGATGGGCGCACTCGCGCTGTGGCGGGCCGTGGACCGGCTCAAGCCGGACCGCGCCGTCTACAGCGACCCCGCGTTCGTCTACGACCGCCCCGGGATCGGGCCGGAGCCGTTCGTCGGCTTCAAGCGCTTCGGGACCCGGCAGTTCATCACCACCATGCACCCCGGCTGGGCCGAGGAGGACGTGGACGCCGAACTCGCCGGCCTCGCCGTCTGGGACAGCGACACCGCCGTCGGCCTGTGGGCGCACCCCGAGCTGTCCGTGCTGCCGGGCGCTCCCGCCGTCCCCTCGCTGGTCCAGCTCGCCGACCCCAGCGTGCTGGTGACGCCCGAGGAGGCCGCGGAGCTGCGCCGCCGCGGCTTCGAGGTGCGCACCGTCGCGGGCGCCGGCCACTGCATCCACCGGGACGACCCGGCCGGGTTCCTGGCCTCGCTGGACGGCTGGCTGTGAGCCGCCCCGGGCCCCGGGGCGTCGGCCGGGCGGCCGTCAGGCGCCTTCGCGGAGTATCAGGCTGACCAACTCGCGCTGGGAGTCGGTCAGTTCGGGGTCCGCGCAGTGGACGGTGCGGCCGTCGACGGTGATCTCGTAGTGGAAGCCGTCGGGCACGCCGTACGCGGGCGCGCGCAGCCCGCCGGCCATCGCCTCGCGCGCCAGCGCGTGCACGTGCGGGGCGTCCGGGCGCTCCTGGGTGTCCATCTCGGCATACCGGAGCAGGCCGGCGAACCCGCCGGTGCGGGTGACCTGGATACGCATGGATGTCAGTGTGCAGCGCGGCGAACGGGTTTGCCGAGGCTTTTCACCAACTTGCCGCACCGGTCGGGCAGCTGTTCCGGATCCGTTGTCCCGGGCAGGTCCGGCAGCCGGACGCCGTCTCACTGGGTGGGATCGTGGCGGTGGTCACTGCGGCCGGGTCGCCGCCCGGGTTACAGTGACGACATCATGCGTATCCGGCTGCTTCTTCTTAGCTGCCGCGGCGAGGGCCTGTAGTCCAGTGAAGGCCGGCCCCCTCGTCGCGGGGAGCCGTGTTGCGCTCAGCACCAGCTGTCGCGGCGCATCGAGTCGGCCGAGTCGGGTGTCCTGATCCCCGACCGCAGACCGCCTTCGACAAGGGAAGCCGAGAGCCCCAGCCATGACCGAACAGTCCTCCGTCGCCCGCGCGTTCGTCGACCGTCCCACCCCGATCACCGCCGCGAGCGTGCAGCAGAAGCCCTCGGGGATGCCGTTCCGGCGGTACGTACCCTTCGGCACCGTGGACCTGCCGGACCGCACCTGGCCGAGCAAGGTGATCACCCAGGCCCCGCGCTGGCTGTCCACCGACCTGCGTGACGGCAACCAGGCCCTGATCGACCCGATGTCGCCGGCCCGCAAGCGCAAGATGTTCGACCTGCTGGTGAAGCTGGGCTACAAGGAGATCGAGGTCGGCTTTCCGTCCTCCGGCGCCACCGACTTCAACTTCGTCCGCTCGCTGATCGAAGAGGACGCGATCCCCGAGGACGTCACCATCTCGGTGCTGACCCAGGCCCGCGAGGACCTGATCGAGCGCACCGTGGAGTCGCTGAAGGGAGCCCCGCGGGCCACCGTCCACCTGTACAACGCCACCTCGCCGATGTTCCGCCGGGTGGTGTTCAAGGCGAGCAAGGACGAGATCAAGGCCATCGCGACCGACGGCACCCGGCTGGTGGTGGAGTACGCCGAGAAGATCCTGGGCGACGGGACCGTCTTCGGCTACGAGTACTCGCCGGAGATCTTCATCGACACCGAGCTGGACTACGCGCTGGAGGTCTGCGAGGCGGTGATGGACGTCTGGCAGCCCGGCGAGGGCCGCGAGATCATCCTGAACCTGCCGACCACCGTCGAGCGGTCCACCCCGAACGTCTACGCCGACAAGATCGAGTGGATGTCGCGCAACCTGTCGCGCCGCGAGTTCGTCTGCGTGTCCGCGCACCCGCACAACGACCGCGGCACCGGCGTCGCCTCCGCCGAGCTGGCCGTCATGGCCGGCGCCGACCGCGTCGAGGGCTGCCTGTTCGGCCAGGGCGAGCGCACCGGCAACCTGGACCTGGTCAACGTCGGGATGAACCTGTTCTCGCAGGGCGTCGACCCGATGATCGACTTCTCCGACATCGACGAGATCCGCCGCACCGCCGAGTACTGCAACCAGATGCCGGTGCCCGAGCGCCACCCCTACGCCGGCGACCTGGTCTTCACCTCCTTCTCCGGCTCGCACCAGGACGCCATCAAGAAGGGCTTCGACGCCCTGGAGGCCGACGCCGCCGCAGCCGGCGTCCCGGTCGGCGAGCACACCTGGGGCGTGCCCTACCTGCCGATCGACCCGAAGGACGTCGGTCGCAGCTACGAAGCGGTCATCCGGGTCAACTCGCAGTCCGGCAAGGGCGGCATCGCCTACGTGCTGAAGAACGACCACAAGCTGGACCTGCCGCGCCGGATGCAGATCGAGTTCTCGAAGATCATCCAGGCCAAGACCGACGCCGAGGGCGGCGAGGTCACCCCCGGCGACATCTGGGCGGTCTTCCAGGACGAGTACCTGCCCACCCCCGCCAACCCGTGGGGCCGGATCTCGCTGAGCGGCTCCCGCAGCCTGACCACCGAGGACGGCCGCGACGCGCTGTCCACCGAGGCGGTCGTCGACGGCACCCCCGTCACCCTGACCGGCACCGGCAACGGCCCGGTCTCCGCCTTCGTGCACGCGCTGGCCTCGATCGGCATCGACGTCCGCGTCCTGGACTACGCCGAGCACGCGCTGAGCGAGGGCGGCGACGCGCAGGCCGCCGCGTACGTCGAGTGCGCCGTGGGCGACAAGGTGCTGTGGGGCGTGGGCATCGACGGCAACACCGTGCTGGCCTCGCTGAAGGCTCTGGTCAGCGCCGTCAACCGGGCCGCGCAGCGCGACTGACCCGCCGTCGGTCGGGCCGCGCGGCGCGCGGCCCGACCGGTGGCCAACAGGCCGCGTGGAGCGGCTTGCTGACGTACCGTCAGGTAACGTCGGGGCCATTCCCGGAGGGTGTGGCCCCGGTCACAAATTTTCCCCTCGGCACCCGTTCAGGGTGCTGACACGAGCCGGTAACCATGGCAACATCGACGGACCGGAACCGGGGTCGGTGGGACGACCACGGCGTCCGGTCGCGTGACCTGCCCGTTGACGTGCAGGCCGCCTGCCATGTCTGGGGAGTGGCGCCGTGACAGGGTTGTGGGGTGTCCGCCCTCGCTGGCGGACGGATGTCCTCGGTGAATTCTTCTGCCCGGGCTGCGGCGGGGACCGCAACTACCGTCGGCAGCACGGCCGGCGGTGGCTGCGGTTGTTCGGCACCCCGGTCCTGCCGCTCGGCGGGGTGGTCCGCAGCGTCCAGTGCACCTCCTGCCGAGGCCGCCACAGCACCGAATCGCTGGAGCAGCTGACCTCCGGCCGGCTCGGCGCGATGCTCCGCGACGCGCAGTACACCATCGCCCTGGCCGCGCTCGCCGCCGGCGGCACCGGCAGTCGCAGCGGACGCGAAGTCGCCTGCGCCGTCATCAAGGAAGCCGGCTTCGACGACTGCGGCGAGGCCCAGGTGCTGGCCTCCCTCGCCGCACTCTCCGGGCACAGCGGCGGCGAACCCCTCGACGTGGACGTCGAGGGCGGCGGCCTGGCCGTCGAACTGCACGCCGCGCTCGAACCGCTCGCCCCGCACCTGCTGCTCCAGGGCCGCGAACGCCTCCTCACCCTCGGCGCGCTGGTCGCCCTCGCCGACGGCCGCTACCTCCCGCAGGAGCGGGCCGCGCTCGCCGTGGTCGGCCGCTGCCTCGACCTCGGCACCGCCCAGGTCGACCGGCTGCTGGAGGCCGCGACCCGCGCCCCGCACTGACGGCTCCGCCCTGCCGTCCTCGGCTTTCCTCGTCGTCCTGTCCGTTGCACCGTTCCGCTGTTCCCACTGAGCCGGGCCCGTACTCCCCCCTCCCGGGCCCGCCGTGTCCCGCACCGCACGGGTGAATGCCCTGCAGCCCCGGTGCGGGCTCACGGCTGCGCGCCGCGGGTCCCTGCCGTCCGCCGGTGTCGAACGCGGCCGTCCTGTCGGTGGGGTACGGGACAATGGGAACCACCATGAGTCTCTTCCGCGACGACGGCATCGTGCTGCGCACCCAGAAGCTCGGCGAGGCCGACCGGATCATCACCTTCCTGACCCGCCAGCACGGCAAGGTGCGGGCGGTGGCGCGCGGCGTGCGACGGACCAAGTCGAAGTTCGGAGCGCGTCTCGAACCGTTCTCGCACGTCGACATCCAGTTCTTCAGCCGGGGCAGCGAGCTCGTCGGCCGCACCCTGCCGCTGTGCACCCAGGTGGAGACCATCGCCCCCTACGGCGCCCGGATCGTCGACGACTACACCCGCTACACCGCCGGCACCGCGATGCTGGAGACCGCCGAACGCTTCGCCGAGAACGAGGGCCAACCCGCCGTCCAGCAGTACCTGCTGCTGGTCGGCGGCCTGCGCACGCTGGCCGACGGCACCCACCAGTCGCACCTGGTGCTGGACGCCTTCCTGCTGCGCTCGCTCGCCGTCAACGGCTACGGCGCGAGCTTCACCGACTGCGCGCGCTGCGGACTGCCCGGCCCCAACCGGTTCTTCTCCCTCCAGGCGGGCGGTGTGCTGTGCGGCGACTGCCGGGTACCCGGAAGTGCCGTACCCTCCCCTGAGACACTGGTACTGCTCGGCGCGCTGCTGTCCGGGGACTGGCGGACCGCCGACTCCTGCGAACCGCGGTACTGGCGCGAGGGCAGCGGGCTGGTGGCCGCCTACCTGCAGTGGCACTTGGAGCGGGGCATCCGCTCGATGAGATACGTGGAGAAGTGAACATGGTCGCGCGACGGCTGTTCGGCAGCAAGCGGACGTACGAAGTCCCCGCCCCGCACCCGAGCGGTGCGAAGCCGCCGAAGATCCCCGGCGACCTGGTCCCGAACCACGTTGCGGTGGTCATGGACGGCAACGGCCGCTGGGCCAAGGAGCGCGGCCTGCCCCGCACCGAGGGCCACAAGGTCGGCGAGGGCGTCGTCCTCGACGTGCTGCGCGGCTGCCTCGAGGTCGGCGTCAAGAACCTCTCGCTGTACGCCTTCTCCACCGAGAACTGGAAGCGCTCACCGGAGGAAGTGAAGTTCCTGATGAACTTCAACCGGGACGTCATCCGCCGCCGCCGCGACGAGATGGACGCCATGGGCATCCGGATCCGCTGGGTCGGCCGGATGCCGAAGATGTGGAAGAGCGTCGTCCAGGAACTCCAGGTCGCCCAGGAGCAGACCAAGAACAACGACGCCATGACGCTGTACTTCTGCGTCAACTACGGCGGCCGGGCCGAGATCGCCGATGCCGCCCTGGCCATCGCCCGTGACGTGGCCGCCGGGAAGCTCAACCCGGAGAAGGTCAACGAGAAGCTGTTCGCGAAGTACCTCTACTACCCGGACATGCCGGACGTGGACCTCTTCCTGCGTCCCAGCGGCGAGCAGCGCACCTCCAACTTCCTGGCCTGGCAGTCCGCGTACGCCGAGCTCGTGTTCCAGGACGTGCTCTGGCCCGACTTCGACCGCCGTGACCTGTGGCGCGCCTGCGAGCAGTACGCCCGCCGCGACCGCCGCTTCGGCGGGGCGGTGCCCAACGACTCGGCCGCCGGCGCCGAGGTGCCGCCGCAGCGCTGACGCGGGGCGGGGGCGGGTGTGATGCCCGCCATTCGCCCGTGGACGGCGAGGGCCCGGATCGGACTGTTCCGATCCGGGCCCTCGGCGCTGTGCTCTCGGTGCTGTGCGGGCAGCGGTGTTACTGCGGCGTCTGCTGCTTCGCGGCACACTCGCCGCAGGTGCCGAAGATCTCCAGGGTGTGCGCGATGTCGCTGAAGCCGTGCTCGGCGGCGACCGCGTTGGCCCAGCGCTCGACCGCCGGGCCCTCGACCTCGACGGTCGCCCCGCAGTGCCGGCACACCAGGTGGTGGTGGTGCCCGCTGCTGCAGCGACGGTAGACCGCCTCGCCCTCGGCGGTGCGCAGCACGTCCACCTCACCGGCCTCGGCGAGGGACTGGAGCGTCCGGTAGACGGTGGTCAGCCCCACCGAGTCGCCCCGGTGCTTGAGCATGTCGTGCAGTTCCTGCGCGCTGCGGAAATCCTCGATCTCGTCCAGAACCGCCGAGACGGCGGTGCGCTGCCGAGTCGATCGCGCGCGCGGCGACGGGCCTGCGGTGGTCACCGGGGTCCTCCTGCTGGTCGGCTGGGTTTCGCACATCATTGTGCCAGCCCCCGACTTGACAGCGTCTCCCCCGACAGCGGCGCCTTCACCGCCGTGCCCGCCGTTGCGCGGGTGGTGTCCGGTGCGTTTTCCTTGCCGTCCGCGTTCAGCGTTCCGGCACTCGGGCCCTGGGCGCTCAGGCTCTGGGCGTTCGGGTTCTGGGCGTTCGGGTTCTGGACGGGCAGGGCGACGTCGCAGACCGCCGGGCCGTGTTCGGCGGCGGCCCGGTGCCGGTGTCGGCGCTTGGCGAGTGGCGCGGCGATCGCGCTGAACAGGGCGAAGGTCAGGATGGCCAGGATCACGATGGTGGGGCCGGAGGGCAGGTCGGCCTCGTAGGAGGTGCCGACGCCGAGCAGGGCCGTGACCACGCCGACGCTCACCGCGGCGGCCTGGGTGGCCGCGAAGGAACGCGTCAGCTGCTGGGCCGCCGCGACCGGGACCACCATCAGCGCGCTGACCAGCAGCAGGCCGACCACCCGCATGGCGACCGTCACGGTGACTGCGGCCATCACCGCCAGCAACAGGTTGAGCACCCGCACCGGCAGGCCGGTGACCCGGGCGAACTCCTCGTCCTGGCACACCGCGAACAGCTGGCGGCGCAGGCCCGCGGTGACCGCGACGACGACGGCCGCCAGGCCGCCGATCACCGCAAGGTCGCCGGGGGAGACGGTGAGGATGGAGCCCCACAGGTAGCTCTCCAGGCTGCCGGAACCGGCCTGGCTGCTCATCGAGACCAGCAGCTTGCCGCCGGCCATGCCGCCGTAGAACAGCATCGCCAGGGCGATGTCGCCGCGCTGGTTGCCGCGCGCGCGGACCAGCTCCATCACGATCGCGCCGAGCACGCAGACCAGCACGGCCATCCAGATCGGGTTGGCCTGGAACAGGAAGCCGAGGCCGACACCGGTCAGCGCGACGTGCCCGATGCCGTCGCCCATCAGCGCCTGGCGGCGCTGCACCAGGTAGATGCCGACCGAGGGGGCGGTGATGCCGACCAGCAGGGCGGCGAGGAACGCCCGCTGCATGAAGTCGGGTTGGAACATCTCGATCATGCCAGCAGCCCCTGGGTGGTGCGGTGGTGGTGGTCGTCCGCGTGCGGGTGGACGTGGTCGTGGCCGGGCAGCGCGTGCTGGCCGACGCCCCGCGGCGGCGGCCCGTCGTGCGCGACGCAGCCGTCGCGCAGCACCACGGCCCGGTCGATCAGCGGCTCCAGCGGGCCGAGTTCGTGCAGCACCAGGAGCACCGCGCAGCCGCGCTCCACCTCGCTGCGCAGGATGTCGGCGAGCACCTGCTGGCTGTCCACGTCGACGCCGGCCATCGGCTCGTCCATGATCAACAGGTCGGGCAGTCCGACCAGGGCACGGGCGATCAGCACCCGCTGGTGCTGCCCGCCGGACAGGTTGGTCACCCCGTCGCCGGCCCGGTCCAGCATGCCGACGGAGGCCAGCGCCCGGTCCACCGCGTCGCGGTCCTTGCGACGGAACGGCAGCAGCCCGTGCTGCGGCAGCCGACCGGTGGAGACCACCTCGCGGACCGTGGCCGGCACCCCGCCGGCCGCGGTGGTGCGCTGCGGCACGTACCCGATCCGGTGCCAGTCCCGGAACCTGCGCAGCGGCCGCCCGAACAGCTCCAGACCGCCCTGCTCCAGCGGCACCGACCCTATGACGCTCTTCACGGTGGTGGACTTGCCGGATCCGTTGGCGCCCAGCAGCGCCACCACTTCGCCCGGCCGGACGGTGAGATCGACGCCGCGCAGCACCGGCCGACCACCGACGGTGGCGACCGCGCCCCGGAGGCTGACGACCGCCGGCCCGGTGTCCTCACCGGAGGACGGCCGCAGCCGGTCGGAGTCTGCCGTGGAGATGACAGTACTCATGGTGTTCCTCGCTCGGCTCGCGCCGCTTGGTCTCGGGTCGATCGGCCGGGTGGGGTCGGTCGGATGTTCGGATCTGGGGTCGGTTCGGGTGGCCGGTGTGATCTGCGGTGGCCGGTCCGCCGGTTGGGCGGTCGGGCCGCTCGGACCGGTCAGCTCGCGCCGAGGGCGGCCTTCAGGTTGTCGAGGTTCTGCCGCATGACCGAGAAGTAGTCGTTCTTGGTCGGCTCCTTGATCCCTTCCAGGGGATCGAGCACGGCCGTCTTCAGACTGAGGTCGGCAGCCACGGTGTCGGCCAGCTTGGGACTGACCAGGGCCTCGAAGAACACGGTGGTCGCACCGTTCTCCTTTGCGGCGCGCTGGATCGCGGCCAGCCGGGACGGGGTGGGCTCGGCCTCCGGGTCGACGCCGTTGATCGCCACCTGGTTCAGGCCGTAGTGGTCGGCGAGGTAGCCGAAGGCGGCGTGGCTGGTGATGAAGGTCTTGGTCTTGACGTTCTGCAGACCGTCCCGGAACTCCTGGTCCAGGGTGGCCAGTTGGGCGACCACCTGGTCGGTGTTGCGCTGGTAGTCGGCGGCGTTCGCCGGGTCCACCTGGGCGAGTTCCGCGCCGACGCTCTTCGCGACCGCCGCGTACCGGGTCGGGTCCAGCCAGATGTGCGGGTCGCCGGCGGCGTCGGTGTGCTCGTGCTCGCCGTCGTGGCCGTCGGCCTCGCTGGTGCCCTCGTCCAGGTGGTGGTCCACCAGCGGGGAGGCGGCGGTGGCGTCCACCACATGCTTGGGGTGGGTCTGCGCCACGGCCTTGTCCACGGTCGGCTGCAGGCCCTTGAGGTAGATCACGGTGTCGGCCCGCTGCACGGCCGCGACCTGCTTGGCCGTCAGCTCCAGGTCGTGCGGCTCCACGCCGGCGGCGGTCAGACCGGTGACCTTGACGTGCTCGCCGCCGATCTGCCGGGCCAGGAACTCCATCGGGTAGAACGACGCCACCACGTTCAGCTTCCCGCCGTCGCTGCCGGCCGCGCTGCTGGTGCCACCGCAGGCGGAGAGCAGGAGCGCGCCGACCGCTGTCGCGGCGGTGAGGGCTATCGAGGTCGACAGGCGGCGAATCTTCATGACAACGATTCTCATCTTATGTGGAAATGATTGTCAACTTGCGTTCGGGGGGATCGGGGTCACACTTCAGCCCCGGCGACCTTCCGCGAGCCGGTGCCGACAGTCCCGTGCGCCGCCGTCCGCCGCCTGCGCGCCGCCCGCGGGCCGGGCTGGAGCGGGACCTGGAGCGGGACCTGGAGTGGGGCCCGGGGCGGGATCGGGGCCGGGGCCGGAGTCGCGACCGGAATCGGCACCTGTGACCGGCGCCAACACGCCGGAACGCACACGGCTGTTCACTGCGATACGGCCTCCCGGCCGTCTGTCTGCGCCACTATCGAGTTGAATCCCGCCCCCGCATCCCCGGTACCCTGAGTTTCTTCGGGCGCGCGCAACCAGCCGCGCCCTGACCGTGCCGTCGTACTGAAGAGAGCACTGTGGCCGCCGACAAGATCGACACGATCGTCAGCCTGAGCAAGCGCCGTGGCTTCGTCTACCCCTGCAGCGAGATCTACGGCGGTACTCGCGCCGCCTGGGACTACGGTCCGCTGGGAGTCGAGCTCAAGGAGAACATCAAGCGCCAGTGGTGGCGTGCGATGGTCACCGCTCGGGAGGATGTCGTCGGTATCGACTCCTCGGTGATCCTCGCCCGCGAGGTCTGGGAGGCCTCCGGTCACGTCGCCACCTTCAACGACCCGCTGACCGAGTGCCTCTCCTGTCACAAGCGCTTCCGCGCCGACCACCTGGAAGAGGCCTACGAGGCCAAGCACAAGAAGCTCCCGGCCAACGGCCTGGCCGACATCAACTGCCCGAACTGCGGCAACAAGGGCGCCTTCACGGAGCCCAAGGAGTTCTCGGGCATGCTGAAGACGCACCTCGGTGTCACCGAGGACGCGTCCGGCCTGGCCTACCTCCGCCCGGAGACCGCGCAGGGCATCTTCACCAACTTCCGCGCCGTGCAGACCACCTCGCGCAAGAAGCCGCCGTTCGGCATCGCCCAGGTCGGCAAGAGCTTCCGCAACGAGATCACGCCCGGCAACTTCATCTTCCGCACTCGCGAGTTCGAGCAGATGGAGATGGAGTTCTTCGTCAAGCCGGGCGAGGACGAGACCTGGCACGAGTACTGGCTCGAGCAGCGCTGGAACTGGTACGTGGACCTCGGTCTGCGCACCGAGAACATGCGCTTCTTCGAGCACCCCAAGGAGAAGCTGTCCCACTACGCCAAGCGCACGGTGGACATCGAGTACCGCTTCAACTTCGGCGGCAGCGAGTTCTCCGAGCTCGAGGGTCTCGCCAACCGCACCGACTACGACCTGACGGTGCACAGCGAGGCCTCCGGCCAGGACCTGAAGTACTTCGACCAGGACGCGAACGAGCGGTACTACCCGTACGTCATCGAGCCCGCCGCCGGCCTCAACCGCGCCATGCTGGCCTTCCTGATCGACGCCTACTTCGAGGACGAGGCGCCGAACGCCAAGGGCGTCATGGAGAAGCGCGTCGGCATGCGGCTCGACCCGCGCCTGGCCCCGGTCAAGGTCGCGGTGCTCCCGCTGTCCCGCAACGCCGACCTCTCCCCGAAGGCCCGCGGCCTGGCCGCCGACCTGCGTTCCGCCTGGAACGTCGAGTTCGACGACGCCGGTGCGATCGGCAAGCGCTACCGCCGCCAGGACGAGATCGGCACGCCGTTCTGCGTCACCGTCGACTTCGACACCCTCGAGGACAACGCGGTGACCGTTCGCGAGCGTGACACCATGGCGCAGGAGCGTGTGTCGCTCGACCAGGTGAAGTCCTACCTGGGCGCCCGCCTGATCGGCTGCTGACGCCGCAGCACTCGGTGCATCCCACCGACTGAGCATCACCCCCGGCTCCCGGCCCGCGAATTCGAGTTCGCAGGCCGGGAGCCGCGGTGTTTCCGGTAGGGGGCGTTCTCCTGTGCCGGGGGCGGCGGCAGCCGGGGTGTTCACCGATGCCTGGTGTCCGACGGTCGGTGCTTCGGGCGCCGACCGGCAGGTCAGCGGCGCTGGCGGGACCGGGAGCGGGGACGCGGCGCCGGTTGGGTCGGCAGCCCACCGGTGCGCAGCGCGGCGAACACGCTGCGGGCCCGGCTCTCCTCCAGGTCGTCGGCGGCGAACAGCAGGGTGTCGTACAGCTCGGTCGCCCCCTGGATCGCGGCGCCGAACCTGCCGATGTCGCTCGCGGACCGCAGCCGCACCAGCTCGCCGACCAGCTCCATCGCGGTTTCCTCGTTCAACGCGCCGGCGATCGCGGCGACCTCGTTGATCGGCCGACCTGCCGCCTGCCGCAGCAGGTGGCGCACGTCGTCGGTCCGCCCGGCGGCCTTCAAGTGCTGTGCCAGCTCGGCGAGTTCCTCTGCCGGTGCGGAGGCGCGCTCCCACAGCAGGGTCTGGCCGTCGGCCGACTGGCCGGACTGCTCCAGGGCGGCCAGCAGTGCCGGCAGGGCCGCCGAACTCGCCGACCACAGCGTGTGGAAGAGGTCGGCCGCCTCGTCGATCATCCCGTCACGACGCAGTACCGCGAGTGTGGCCGCCGCATGCTCCGGGGCGCCGGCGGAGACCGAGCGTGCCAGGTAGGTGGAGGAGCCCGTCGGGCCGTTCTCCTGGAGCAGGGTGGCCAGCCGAGCCACGTCGTCCGGCGTGATCATCACGGCCACCTGGCGCACGATGGCCGCCGACTCATGTGTGGCGCCTCGCTGGTGCAGTCCGCTGATGCGCTGCACCAGGGCCACCAGTTCCACCGTCGTCCGCAGCCGCAGTTGGCCGGGCGGCGGTGTCGGGTCTTCGACGCCGTGGGGCCCGCCCTGGTTCGGGGCGGCGGGGCCGCGCCCCGGGGCGGCCGGGCTGTGTCCCGGGTCGGCGGGGCCGTGTCCTGGGGCAGCCGAGCGGAAGCGATCGCCGTTGTGGTCGACGGTCTGCGCCGCCGGGGCGGATGCCCTGCCGGCGGGTGCGGCACCTGCTGCGGCACCGGCTTCGGAGGATCGAGGGTTCCACGCGCCGGCGGCGCCCTGGGGCTGAGTGAGGCGTTCTGCGTGCGGACGTTCCGCGCGGGGGAACTCGGCGTCGGCGGGGCGCGGGCTGCCAACGGCCTGGCCCGGTATGCCGGTTCTGGCCCAGGAGGCCTGTTCCGTCGCCGCCTCGCGGCGGTCGGCGCCGAGGCGGGCACGGTTCGGAACGGTCCCGGCGGTCGGAGCGGCGGCCCCCGGGCCCGGTCGTCCGGCGGGCACGCCGCGTCCGACGGGCGTCCCGGGGTGGTTCGCGTCGAAGCGGGCGGCGGGCGAATGCGGCCGCTGTTGAGGGATCGGAGAGGCGCCCCAGCCCGCAGGGGCGTTCGTGCGCTGCGGCTCTGCGGAGCCTGTCGGGATGTGGCCCGGGTGGCGGGGCGGCTCGGCGAACGACCGGCCGGTCAGCAGGCGGTCTTCTGCCGCCAGCAGTCGGTCACTCAGTTCGAGGCAGCGTGCACCGAGGCCTTCGCGAAGGTTCTGGGCCTGGGCAAGTTGCCGGAGCAGTTCGGGGTCGGGCTGGCGGGACGGGCGGCCGGACCCGGGGGCGTGGTCGGATTCGTGGCCGGCCCGGAGCGCTTCGCTGAGCCTGCGTTCGCGCTGTGCGGCGAACTGCCGTGCTCTGAGCAGTTCGTCCAGCTCGGCTCTGAGTGTCTGGACATCGGCCGACTCCGGCCCCCGATCGCCTACGGTCATCGCGCCCCGCCCTGGCCTTTCCACGGGGTCCCCCGATTGGCCCCCGCCACTACGACTGGTGGCCATCCTGGTGCTGCCGTACGGCGGCCACGTTACGGGAGTAAGTCATAACGTTTTCGAGACGGAAATGCGAGTGGCGATGCACCCGGAGACCGACGAGTTTTGCGGACGGCGGTCAACTGCCGTCCGAATCGCCCCACTTGCGGGGATAAGGGCCACTATTCACAGCTGTGAAAACGGGTTGATGAGGCGTCAGTTCGCCAGTCGGGCCCGCGCTTCCATCAGTGCGAAACCGAGCAGGTTCAGCCCGCGCCACTGCGACGGCGAAATCGCCTGCTCGCTGTCGGCAGCCAGCCCGATGCCCCAGATCCGGTCGAGCGGGCTGGCCTCCACCAGGACACGCGTCCCGGTGCGGAGCAGGTAGTCGCGAAGCCGCTCGTCCTGTCCGAACTTGGCGACGTTGCCTGTCACCACCAGTTCGAAGCGGTGCGCCTCCCAGGCGTCCTGGTCGAAGTCCTTGACCAGGCGGCCCAACTTCTGGGCCTCGGCGGGCGTCCGAGCCCGGAGGATGCGCGGGACGCTCTCCTCGTCGCCGAACAGCCGCGCCTTGCCGGCCATCATCCAGTGCTCGGCGGTGAGGTACTCGACCCCGTCGACGGTGAACGGCGACGGGGTCCACTGGCTGAAGACACCGGCCCCGATCTGCCCGTTCCCCTGCGGCTGGTGGCGCCAGAAGAACAGGTACTTGGGGCTGCTCCCGGACTCGATCGCGGCCACCAGCTGCTCGCGGGTCCGTGCGTCGCTCGTAAGGGTGGTCGGATTCGCCATAGCGCCATCCTTGCACCGCCGCGGCGGCCGGGCCCGGCATTATTCGCGGGCCACGGCCTCCGCCGGTTCGGCCCGTCGTGGGCCCGGTGTTCGCTCCGATCCCGGCTCGGCAGGGTGCGGACATCAGCCGACCGAGCGCGGCAGGCGGATGCTCAGCCAGCAGATGACGAGGGAGCCGAGCGCCTGGATACCGAGCACCAGAGCCAGCGCGTTCGCCATTCCCAGAGTGGGGGCCATGGCGATGAAGAGAGTTCCGAGCGTGGCCACTCCCAGGGCCAGGCTGGACTGCTGAGTGGTCGCCAGCACCCCGCTGCCCACCCCCGCGCGATCGGCGGGAACCCGGGAGAGCACCACCCGGAACAGGGGCATGCTCACCAGGCCCTGACCGATGCCGGCGAGTGCCACGCCGGGCAGCATCCGGAGCGGGGAGAAGTGCGACCAGTCGCCGAGTGCCGTGGCGATCAGAGTGATCAGGCCGAGGCCCTGGATCACTGCGCCGCCTGTGATGACCCGGCTGCCGAAGCGGCCGACCAGCCGCGGCCCGGCCAGCGAGGCACCGAAGTAGCCGACCGCCATCGGCACCAGGGCCCAGCCCGCGGCGACCGGGCCCCGGTGCAGCCCGTCCTGCAGCAGCAGGGCGATCACGAACATGAAGCCGCCGAATCCGGTGAAGTAGGGCACGGCCACGCCGAGGCCGCGCCGCATCTCCGGAATCCGCAGGAGCGAGAGCGGGACGAGAGGAACCCGCCCTTCCCGCTCGGCCCGTCGCTCCACCGCCAGGAATGTTGCGGCGAGGACGGGGAACGCCGCCAGGGACACCCAGGTCCAGAGCGGCCAGTCGAGGGCCCGGCCCTCCATCAGGGGTACGAACAGCGCCAGCAGAGCTGCTGTGAGCAGCAGGGTGCCGGGGAGGTCCACGCCGGCGGCCCGTTCCGCCCGGCTCTCCGGGACATGACGCGCCGCCAGGACCGCCGTGAGCAGCGCGAAGGGGACGTTCAGCAGGAACACGGCGCGCCAGCCGGTGCCGAAGAGGTCCGCCGAGACCAGGAACCCGCCGAGTACCTGGCCGATCACCACCGAGATGCCGCCGACGGCTCCGTAGATGCCGAGGGCTCGGGCGCGCTGCTGACCGCTGGTGGTGGCGGTGATGGTGGCGAGGACCTGGGGGAGCAGCAGAGCGGCGGAGGCGCCCTGGGTGACCCGGGCGGCAACCAGGGTCCATGCGGTGGGAGCGACACCGCAGGCGAGTGAGGTGACGGTGAAGGCGGCGGCTCCGGCGATGAACAGTCGCCGTCGGCCGAAGGCGTCGCCCAGCCGCCCGCCCAGGACGAGCAGGACGGCGAAGGCGATGCCGTAGCCCGCCGCCACGAGTTCCAGGACGGCGGGGCCGGCGACCAGATCGTGGTCGATGGTCGGCAGCGCGACGTTCACTATGAAGAAGTCAAGCAGCGGAAGGAAGGCGCCCAGAAGGACGATGATCAGGCCGGCGGCACCCAGTCCGGGCGCCGCGGGCCGGGCCGGCGACGAGATCTGCGGTAGCAATGTCTGCTGAGTCACAGGTACTACGATGAGGCTCCCCTCAGCCTGGTACCAGGCGGTGTTTATCCAGGTATAAGCAGTACCTGGCAACAGGATCTGTGGTGGTCCACCCTGGTGTCATGGCTATCTCCACGGACCTTCACACCCCCGCCGACGACAGGCGGCAGGAACTGGCCACGTTCTTGCGGAGCCGCCGGGAACGCATCTCGCCCGAACAGGTCGGCCTGCCTGCTGTCGGACGCCGTCGCACCCCGGGGCTGCGTCGCGAGGAGGTCGCCGGTCTCGCCGCGGTCGGGGTCACCTGGTACACGTGGCTGGAACAGGGGCGGGACATCCAGGTGTCGGTCCAAGTCCTGGATGCGGTGGCCCGGGCTCTGCTGCTCGATCGCAATGAGCGGTCGCACCTGTTCGCGCTGGCCGGTGCCGAGGACCCGACGCCGGTGAAGGAATGCTCCACCGTCTCCTCGGCGATCCGGGCCGTGGTCGACCAACTCGACCCG
Organism: Kitasatospora sp. CB02891; assembly: GCF_002803145.1. Taxonomy (NCBI): domain Bacteria; kingdom Bacillati; phylum Actinomycetota; class Actinomycetes; order Kitasatosporales; family Streptomycetaceae; genus Kitasatospora; species Kitasatospora sp. CB02891. Next base: position 154,384 of record NZ_NNBO01000003.1, read on the forward strand.
TTCCCGGCCGTGGTGATCAGCAGTCGGTTCGACATCCTCGCGTACAACCGGGCGTACACCTGGCTCGTCGGGGACTTGGACACGATCCCCGAAGAGGATCGCAACATCATGTGGATGATCTTCACTGACACTCCAATCGCGAGGAACCTGGCGGACCTGGCGGCCGCCAGAGCAGGGGTGGTGGCGCGCTTCCGGACCGTGATGGCCGACCATGCGGCGGAACCCGCCTGGAAGACGCTGGTCGGTCGGCTGCGCAAGGTCTCCCCGGATTTCGAAGAGGCCTGGGAACGCCACGAGGTGGCGGGGATGGTCAACGGGTTCAAGCAGTTCGTGCTGCCCGAGGTCGGCCTGCTGCGCTTCGAGTACACGAACCTGTGGCTGGGCCCCAGGAGCGGTACTCGGCTGGTCGGGTACGTGCCCCACGACCAGGACACCCGGGACCGGCTCCACCAACTGGCCAGTGCCCGCTGACCGCTGACCGCGCGCCGAGGTGCGGACGGCGAACCGCCCGCACCCGGGCCGGACCGTCCGAGCGCCACCGAACAGCACAGGGCGGCGAGCGGAAGCTCCGCGCAGACGGCCATCAGCAGGGCCGCCACCAGCTCGGGCCCGGGTGCCGCCGTCGCCACGTCGCAGCCGGCATCGGCGACCAGCAGCACGACAGCCGTCCAGGCCGTCCAGCGCGGACGCCGGCCCTGCCGAAGCAGGACGGCGCTGGACGACAGCGCCGCCGACTCGACCACGTCGAGCACGGCCCAGGTCGACCCGCCCGGCAGCGTGGCCAGCAGCGCGGCCCAGGGCAGCAGGACCACCCCGCAGCCCAGGAGCAGCAGTTCCACCCATACCGGCACCGGCCCGACCCGCAGGCCCAGGCCCTCGGGTCGGACCGGACGCACGCCGCCGGCTCGGACGAGGATCGAAGCGAACGCGCTCATGCCGCCCTCCCCGACTCCGGGCGCTCCGCGTGGCCCGCCGGCCCGCAGACCTGGGCCCAGCGGAACTCGCCGGCGGCCGAGGCGAACCAGAAGCGCCCTGCCGTCCGCACGACATCGGCCTGCACCGCGCGGCGGCGCAGCCCGCCGGCGCGGAAGAGCACCGGCCGGGGTGTGGCGCCCGGTGGCCATCGGCCCCATGCGCACGAGACCGACCCTTCGTCCGGTCCACCGGCCCGGCCGCGCCGCGCGCCGCGCAACTGGGCGTCACCGAGCGAGGACTCGACCACCACGTCGAGCAACTCGCCGTACTCGTAAACCTCCATGGCCGTTCGGCGGCCGGCGCGCAGGCGTACCGACCAGGGGCCGACCGCGGCGAGCAGGCCCATCGGGCCCGCGCCGTCGATGAGTTCGGGACCGGCCGGGGGGAACTCCAGGGCGGTGCCACCGGCGGCACCGAGCGGGCTGCGACCACAACGCATCAGGTTCGTATTCGTCATGCCGTCAAGAATCCTGTGGTGCAACGATCTTGTCGGTAGCGTGCGGCTCCGTCTTTGGGGTGTAGCCAGGTACACCCCAAAGACGGAGGCCCGGGCCATGGAAGCCGAGATCGGCGCGGCCCTACGCTGTGCCGCATGTTCCAGTCGAAGATCCAGTCGCAGCCCGTTCGGGCAGCCGACCTCGGCGCGGTCGGCCCCGCAGTGCTCCGTGCTGTCCGGGAGCGCGCGCCATGGTCCGCGGGCACTCGACGGGATTCGCTGTTCCTGGCAGCCGGCCTCCCGCTGGGCCTGCCCTGCATCATCGTCCTCAGTCTGCCGGGGACGTCACTGCTGGTCGGGCTGCTCCTGCTGGTGGTCCTGCTCGACCTGGCGACCACTGTCCAGCGCAGCCGGGTCCGCACCCTGCGCGGCCTGGAGATCCCCGGCCGACTGCCGCCGGGCGCAGGCTGGTTGCCCCGCCTTCGCGCCGGGTTGACGTGGCGTCAGGCCATCCACCACTTCCTCGTGGCACCGCTCCAGACCTTCTGCGCCGCTCTCGTCCTCAGCCTCTGGGGCACCTCCCTCGTGCTGCTCAGTTTCTTCGGCTGGGTCTGGCTGCTTCCGATGGGCAACCCGCTGCGGTCCGGAGCCGGTTGGACGATCGAGGGGGCGGTGATCACCTTCGGCGGCCTCCTCCTGCTGTTCCTCACCCCATGGCTGGTCGCCCTGCTCGCCGCGCTCGACCTCTGGACGGTCCGCGCACTGCTCGGCCCCAACCGCGCGGAGGTGTTGGAACGCCGCGTGGAGCACCTCGCCCAGAGCCGGGTGGACGTGGTGGACGCCGCCGACGCCGAACGCCGCCGGATCGAACGGGACCTGCACGACGGCGCACAGCAACGACTGGTCTCGCTCGCCATGAACCTCGGCCTCGCCCGGCGCACCCTCAAGGACATCCCACCCGAGGCGATGGAGGTCATCGTCACCGCCCACGAAGAGGCCCAGGCCGCCATCAAGGAACTGCACGACCTGGTCCGAGGCCTGCACCCCGCCGTCCTGGAGGACCGCGGGCTCGATGCGGCCCTCTCCGGCGTCGCCGCTCGCAGCCCCGTCCCCGTGCACCTCGCGGTCGACCTGCCGGGCCGGATAGCCCCCACCGTGGAGGCGGTCGCGTACTTCACGGTCTCCGAGGCGCTGGCCAACGCCGCCAAGCACGCCAAGGCCTCCCGGGTCGACCTCGTCCTGCGCCAGGCCGCCGGCCGGCTGCTCATCACCATCGCCGACGACGGCATCGGCGGCGCGGACGCCACCCGCGGCACCGGGCTCGTCGGCCTGCGCAAGCGCGCCGCGTCCGTGGACGGATCACTTGCCATCATCAGCCCCCGTGGGGGCCCCACCACTATCACCATGGAGCTGCCATGCGAGCTGTGATCGCCGAGGACTCCGTCCTGCTGAGGATCGGCATCGTCAAGGTGCTGGAGAGCGAAGGCTACGAGGTGGCCGCGGCCGTCGAGGACGCCGAGGCGTTGCTCGCCGCGGTCGAGGAGCACCGCCCGCAGATCGTCGTCGCGGATGTCCGGATGCCACCCGGATTCACCGACGAGGGAGTCCGCGCCGCCCTGATGATCCGCCAGCAGTGGCCGGACACCGCGGTCGTGCTGCTCTCCCAGTTCGTCGAGGAGCGTTACGCGGCCGATCTGCTGGCCAAGAACACCAGCGGCGTCGGCTACCTGCTCAAGCAGCGGGTCGCCAACGTCGACGAGTTCGTGGAGGCGCTCCAGCGAGTGGCCGAGGGCGGCACCGCCCTCGACCCCGAGGTGGTCGCCCAGCTGTTGCTGCGCCGCGACCGCGATCCGCTGCACCGGCTGACGCCCCGCGAGCGGGACGTACTGGCGCTGATGGCCGAAGGGCGCTCCAATACGGCGATCGCCGAGTCCCTGGTGGTCAGCGACAGCGCGGTCTCCAAGCACATCAACTCCATCCTCACCAAGCTCGACCTCCCGCCCGCGGAGGACACGCATCGGCGCGTCCTCGCGGTGCTCCGGTTCCTGGAGATCAGCCAATGACCCGACGATCCGCCACGGGGCCGGAGCCGGAACCGAGGTCTGGGCGTGGGCCGGGTCCGGGTCCGGGTTCGAAGCCGCACCCGGACGACGAGGGCCGCCTCGCCCGGTGGCTGCCGACACCCGGTCCGGACGTCCCGGCTGCCGGGCTGCGTCCGGGGGAGCGCCGCATCTGGCGAGTCATCGGGGTGCTGGCACTTGCCTGCGCCCTGGTGGGCGGTGCCGCCACCACCGGTGCCGCGCTGGTCCAGCAGGACACCGTTCGGGAGCGGTCGTACTTCGAAGCGATCGACCGGCTCGACATCGACTCCGGGCCGGCCCTGGTCACAGTGCGGGCCGGCGGCACCGATCGGGTGATCGTCACCGAGCGCGTGGGCTGGTCCCTGCGCAAGCCCACCGTGAACGAGCAGATCGAAGGGGACACGCTGTCGGTGTCCGTCGACTGCCTGGCGGCGAGCCGGCTGTTCGGCTGTGCCGTCGTCCTGGAGATACAGGTCCCGGCGGCGACGGCGGTCAAATCCCGCAGCGGTTCCGGACGGACGGAGATACTCGACATCTCGGGGGACACCTCGGCGGAGACCGGTTCCGGGCAGATCGAACTGAGCCGGGTCAGCGGTGCCATCTGGGCCAAGAGCGGCTCCGGTCAGATCATCGGCACCGGGCTGACATCGACGGAGACCAGAGCGTTCTCCTCCTCCGGTCAGGTCACCCTGCAGTACGACCGGCCGCCGACCTCGGTGACGGCCCGGCTGGCCTCCGGCAACCTCGTGCTGCAAGTCCCCGACGATCGCAGTCAGTACCGGATCGGCCTCAGCAACGCAGGGGGCGACCAAGTGATCGATCAGTCCCTGCCGACTCGTCCTCGTCGAGGGTGCTCGACGTCGTCACCGCCTCCGGCACCGTCACCATCAACCGGATGGGCGACCGCCACTGACCGGGCGCCCCGCCGGTGCCGGCACGGTGGACCTCGCTCCAGGTCTGCTTCCATCCCGGCCGCTTCCGACCGACCGCTTCTGATCGTCCGAGCCCGAGTCGTCCGAGCCCGAGCGGGGCTGTCCGACTGGGGCGGGCGGCCCGCTCGGCCGGTGGGGGAGAATGGAGAGTCCGGAACTCCCGCCGTTGGGGCCCTACCCGTTTGAGGATCTGCCGCGCATGACCATCACGCCCGACTCCGCCCAGGCAACTCCGGCAGCACCCGAAGCGCCGGAGTTCGCCCCGCTGAACATCGGGCCGATGCAGGTGTGGCCGCCGGTGGTGCTGGCCCCGATGGCCGGCATCACCAATGCCCCGTTCCGCACCCTGTGCCGGGAGCAGAGCGGTGGCCGTGGCCTGTACGTCTCCGAGATGATCACCACCCGGGCGCTGGTCGAGCGCAACGCCAAGACCATGCAGTTGATCAAGTTCGACCCGAGTGAGAAGCCCCGCTCGATCCAGCTGTACGGCGTGGACCCGGAGACCGTCGGCAAGGCGGCGCGGATGATCTCCGAGGAGGGCCTCGCCGATCACATCGACCTCAACTTCGGCTGCCCCGTCCCCAAGGTGACCCGCAAGGGCGGTGGCTCGGCGCTGCCGTACAAGCGCAACCTGCTGCGTGACATCCTGCGTCAGGCGGTCGGCAACGCGGGTGACCTCCCGGTCACCATGAAGATGCGCAAGGGCATCGACGACGACCACCTGACCTATCTCGACGCCGGCCGGATCGGCGCCGAGGAGGGCGTGGCCGCGATCGCCCTGCACGGCCGCACCGCCGCCCAGCACTACGGCGGCACCGCCGACTGGTCGGCCATCGCCCGGCTGCGCGAGTCCGTGCCGGCGGGCATCCCGGTGCTCGGCAACGGAGACATCTGGTCCGCCGACGACGCGGTGCGGATGATGCGCGAGACCGGCTGCGACGGCGTGGTGGTCGGTCGCGGCTGCCTCGGCCGCCCGTGGCTGTTCAGGGACCTGGTGTCGATCTTCGAGGGCGACGTCGACTACGCCCGCCCCACCTTCGCGTACGTGGCCCGCGCCATGGTCCGGCACGCCCAACTGCTGGGGGAGTGGCTCGGTGACGAGGCCCGCGGTGTCATCGACTTCCGCAAGCACGTCGCCTGGTACACCAAGGGATTCTCGGTCGGCTCCGAACTGCGGGTGAAGCTCGCCAGTTCCAGCTCGCTCTCCGAACTCGACGAGACCCTCGCGCTGGTCGACCAGGAGCAGAGCTGGCCGCTCGGCGCCGACGGCCCGCGAGGCCGTACCAGCGGCAACAACCGGGTGGTCCTGCCCGAGGGCTGGTTGGACGATCCGTACGAATGCGCCCGACTCGGCGAAGACGCCGAATCGGACACATCTGGCGGCTGATCTGTACGGCCTGGCAAAAATTGCCTCGACCGACGGCTGGCCGAACCGGCCCAGGGGAGTTGTCCAAGATGGACAATAGGGCTCCTCAAAGGCGAAATTCCGCCACACAGAGCAATGGGCCTGTCAACAGAAAGCGACGGCAGGCGTAGGGATGCTCAGCTTGACAGCTGAGATGCGCCCGTGACGCTGGCCACATATCGTGGCGAGTGACGGCCAGTCAGCGGACTTCGCCAAGCTGTACAAGTCCGGATCGCTTCCCGAACGGGTCCTGCGGCGGATGGCGGTGGCTGGTTGCAGGAAATCAAGCCGGGGAAACGCGGTGGGGCGGATGCCGTCACTGTGTGTCCGGTTCGTATGAGCTTCGCGTGGCGACGCCTTCACTTCTTGAAGGCTTGCAAGCGTCACCCGGACGATTTCGGCAACGCAGGCAATCGTCCCGCCGGGCATTCGATCTGCTGGTCAACGGCCCGCTTCGCAGCTCGTACGACCTATTCGCTCCCCTAAACAGCCTTCGAAATGGGTATGTTCTCCGGCGTCAGGGCAACCGTGTGCGAGGAGAACCACCCGTGGCGGCGCAGCAGAAGTTTGTTTACTCCTTCACCGAAGGAAACAAGGACCTCAAGGATCTTCTCGGCGGGAAGGGTGCGAACCTCGCCGAGATGACCAACCTGGGCCTCCCCGTCCCTCCGGGGTTCACCATCACCACCGACGCCTGCAAGGTGTTCCTGGAGACCGGCACCGAGCCGGGCTCGCTGAACGAGGAGATCACCGGCCACCTGGTCGCCCTCGAGGCCCAGATGGGCAAGCGGCTCGGCCAGGCGGACAACCCGCTGCTGGTCTCGGTGCGGTCCGGTGCCAAGTTCTCCATGCCGGGCATGATGGACACCGTCCTGAACATCGGCCTCTCCGACGCCTCGGTGACCGGGCTCGCCGCCCAGTCCGGCAACGAGCGCTTCGCGTGGGACTCCTACCGCCGCCTGGTCCAGATGTTCGGCAAGACCGTGCTGGGCGTCGACGGCGAGCTGTTCGAAGAGGCGTTGGACGAGGCCAAGCACGCCAAGGGCACCGTCAACGACCTGGACCTCACCGCCGAGGACCTCAAGAAGCTGGTCGAGACCTTCAAGGCGATCGTGCTCCGGGAGACCGGCCGCGAGTTCCCGCAGGAGCCGCGCGAGCAGCTGGACCTGGCGATCCACGCGGTCTTCCACTCCTGGAACGGCGACCGGGCCCGCCTGTACCGCCGCCAGGAGCGCATCCCGAACGACCTGGGCACCGCCGTCAACATCTGCACGATGGTCTTCGGCAACCTCGGCGAGGACTCCGGCACCGGTGTCGCCTTCACTCGCGACCCCTCCACCGGCACCCAGGGCGTCTACGGCGACTACCTGCAGAACGCCCAGGGCGAGGACGTGGTGGCGGGCATCCGCAACACCCTCCAGCTGGCCGACCTGGAGCAGCTCGACAAGAAGTCGTACGACCAGCTGATGTCCATCATGCAGACCCTGGAGAACCACTACCGGGACCTGTGCGACATCGAGTTCACCATCGAGCGCGGCAAGCTCTGGATGCTGCAGACCCGGGTCGGCAAGCGCACCGCCGCTGCCGCGTTCCGGATCGCCGTCCAGCTGGTCGACCAGGGCCTGATCGACCTGGACGAAGCGCTGCACCGGGTCACCGGCGGGCAGCTCGCCCAGCTGATGTTCCCGCGCTTCGCCCCCACCTCCGAGACCCGGCCGGTCGCCTACGGCATCGCGGCCTCGCCCGGTGCGGCGGTCGGCAAGGTGGTCTTCGACTCCTACACCGCAGTGAAGTGGTCGCGCTCCGGCGAAAAGGTCATCCTGGTCCGTCGCGAGACCAACCCCGACGACCTGGAAGGCATGATCGCCGCCGAGGGCATCCTCACGTCGCGCGGCGGCAAGACCTCGCACGCGGCCGTGGTCGCCCGCGGCATGGGCAAGACCTGTGTCTGCGGTGCCGAGGAGCTGGAGGTCGACACCAAGAACCGCCGGTTCACCACCTCCGACGGCCAGGTCGTCCACGAGGGCGACGTGGTGTCCATCGACGGCGCCAACGGCAAGGTGTACCTGGGCGAGGTCCCGGTGCTGCCGTCCCCGGTGGTCGAGTACTTCGAGGGCACCCTGCACGCCGGCGCCGACGTCCAGGGCGGGCTGGTCCAGGCCGTACACCGGCTGATGTCGCACGCCGACGGCCGCCGTCGTCTCGCGGTCCGTGCCAACGCCGACAACGCCGAGGACGCGAACCGCGCCCGCCGGTACGGCGCCCAGGGCATCGGCCTGTGCCGCACCGAGCACATGTTCCTCGGTGAGGAGCGCCGCAAGGAGGTCGAGCACCTGATCCTGGCGGACAACGACAAGGACCGCGAGGCCGCGCTGTCCAGCCTGCTGCCGCTGCAGAAGGGCGACTTCCTGGAGCTCTTCCAGTCGATGGACGGGCTTCCGGTGACGGTCCGGCTGCTCGACCCGCCGCTGCACGAGTTCCTGCCCGACTTCACCGAGCTGTCGGTGCGCGTCGCCCTCGCCGAGGCCCGCAAGGACCCGAACGAGAACGACCTGCGCCTGCTCCAGGCCGTCCACCGCCTGCACGAGGCCAACCCGATGCTGGGCCTGCGCGGCGTCCGCCTCGGCCTGGTCATCCCCGGCCTGTTCGGGATGCAGGTCCGGGCGATCGCCGAGGCCGCGGCCGAGCGCAAGATGGCCGGCGGCGACCCGCGCCCCGAGGTGATGATCCCGCTGGTCGGCACCGTCCAGGAGCTGGAGCTGGTCCGCGACGAGTGCGAGCGGGTGCTCGCCGAGGTCTGCGCCTCCACCGGCGTCAACCTCGACATCAAGCTCGGCACCATGATCGAGCTGCCGCGTGCCGCCGTCACGGCCGGGCAGATCGCCGAGGCTGCGGACTTCTTCTCCTTCGGCACCAACGACCTGACCCAGACCGTGTGGGGCTTCTCCCGCGACGACGTCGAGGCCTCGTTCTTCACCGCCTACCTGGAGAAGGGCATCTTCGGCGTCAGCCCGTTCGAGACCATCGACCGTGACGGCGTCGGCTCGCTGGTCCGGAGCGCCGCGCAGGCCGGCCGGGCCACCCGCCCCGACCTGAAGCTCGGCGTCTGCGGCGAGCACGGCGGCGACCCCGACTCGGTCCACTTCTTCCACGAGGTGGGGCTGGACTACGTATCCTGCTCTCCCTTCCGGATTCCGGTGGCGCGCCTGGAGGCAGGCCGCGCCGCCATCGAGACGGCGGGAAGCGACTCGCGCTGACACGAAGCAGCGCGGATCACTGACCGCACCCCTCCGCACCGGAGGGGCGTACGGCGGAGCTCGGCGCAGGAGAGCCGCCGTACGGAGCAGCCGGGGCGGGAACGGACAATGGCGTCCGTCCCCGCCCCGGCGGCATTTCTCCGGAACCGATCCACCACGTCCCGCGGCCCGGCGCCGACCCTCTCCGATCGACGGGCGCCGGACGCGACGCTCGCCCGGGTGCGCGCCGGCTTGCGCCGTTCGGGTGAGGCGGTACGGCAAGCTAGAGGCCATGAGCAGCCGCAATCGCCTGATCAGCCTCATCGTCCTGGTAGTCGCCGGCCTCGTCGCCACAGTGGTCGCCCTGCTGGACGGCGGGGGTGACGCCGGCAACCCGAGCGCCGTGAAGTCCCCGTCCGCGCCTGCCGCCACGGCGACCCGGAGCGGCGCCACGAGCGCCCCCAAGCCGTCCGCCCCGGCGAAGTCGCCCACCGACCTGCCGACCTGGGTGCCCACCAACACCGCGCTGGCCGACGTCTGCCGCAGCAAGCTGCCCTCGCAGGCCCTCGACACCCTCGGACTGATCGCCAAGGGCGGGCCCTACCCGTACCGCTCGGACGGCATCGTCTTCGAGAACCGGGAGAGCCGGCTGCCCCGCCAGAGCAACGGTTACTACCACGAGTTCACCGTGGTCACCCCTGGGTCGGACGACCGCGGCACCCGGCGGGTCGTGACCGGCGGCGCCGGTGAGCAGTACTGGACGGCCGATCACTACGCCTCCTTCCAGGAGATCGACTCGCGCTGTTGACCCCATTGCTGACGGTCCGTCGGAAAATTACTTTCCATCGCGGAAAGTATGTGCCAGAGTGGCAGCACTTGATCCGGCAGTGGGCCGGGTCCGACGCACTCTGCTCGGGGGTTCGATGGCTGAGGACAGGCAGTTCACGCACGGAGACGCCGAAGGGATCCCGCCCGGAGGCACCCTCACGCCCGCCGAGGCGCTCGCCATCGCCGGGCGGGCCGAGGCCGCGGCCCGGCGGCCACAACCGCTGCCCTGGTGGTACGGGCCGGGCGTGGGTCTCTCGCTCGCTGCCTACGGGGCGGCGCTCGGGCAGTCCTTCGAGCGTCAGGCCCAGTGGCTGATACTGCTGTGCCCGCTCGGGCTGGTGCTGGTGCAGGCCGCGATAGTGCGGGTAGCCGTCCGCGCCCGCGGTGTCGCCGGGCTCGTCGAGCGCGGCTTCCCACCGCACGCCGTGCGGGCGCTCGGTGCCGTCGTCCTGGTGGCGGCGCTGTCCGGCCTCGTCGCCTGGTTCGCCACCGGAGACCAGGGCTGGGTCGGAGCGGCCGTCGGCGCGGGCGGCGGCCTGACGCTGTGGGCCGCCATCGTCCTGATCAACCGCCACGTCAAGGAGCAGAGCATGAGCGACGCGCAGTGAACGGGCTCGACCCGGTTCTCCACCAGCCGACCAAGCTCACCGTCCTGGCCTTCCTCAGCGGGTGCCAGGAAGCGGAGTTCTCCGTGGTCCGTGACTACTGCCAGGTCTCGGACTCGGTGCTCAGCAAGACCGCGGCGAGCCTGGAGGCGACCGGCTACCTGCGGGCCCGAAAGGGCTACGTGGGGAAGCGGCCGCGCACCTGGCTCTCCGCGACCCGGGACGGTCGCGCCGCGCTGGCCGCCCATCTTGCCGCTCTCCAACAGTTGGCCGCCGCCGCGGAGGCAGCCGGCTCGGAGACCGGCACCGAGGGCGACCGGCAAGAGGACTGAGGTGGAGGCCGGGCGAGAGTCAGACCTGGCGGAGTGTCAGAAGGATCACACCCGGAATCGGAGGTGGAGCCAAACAGTGTGCGGCCCACGCTCCTTGACAACTCGACAGAGCGTCGAAGCTCCATCGCGGCAGAAAGCCGTCCGGGGCGGGTGAGCGGGGGCCGACCCCGTCGCACACCCACCCCGGACGGGCCGGCCCCCGCCGGAGCGGGAGCCGGAAGGCCGTCTCAGGCGGCCGGGAGCAGCGAGCTGCCGATCACAGGCTCGCCGACCAGGGAGCCGCCGTGTCTAAGGCACTCCTGGTTGAGCGGCGCCGGATCCGGCGCGCTGGGCGAGGTCGCGGCGGCGATCCGCAGCTCGATGATGTCGCGGACGGCCGGCCACTCCTCGTCCAGGATCGAATAGAACGCAGTGGACCTGACCACTCCGTCCAGGCCGCGCGAGTGCGCCCGGCGAATCCCCTCGGAGGTGGCGCCCAGCCGTTCGATGGCGATCCGGGAGCGGGCGTTGCGGGCATCGGCCCGCAGCGAGATCCGCTGCACGCCCCAAGCCTCGAAGGCGTGCCGCAGCATCAGCAGCTTCGCCTCCGTGTTGATGCCTGTGCCCTGCGCCCGCGGAGAGAGCCAGGTGTTCCCGATCTCGGCGGCGTCCGGCACCGCTTCCAGCGGATCGCCGTACGGGATCCCCGGCACGGGCGGCCAGACCAGCGGCCCCTGCCAGTAGTCGAGTTCCAGGAACCGGGTCGAGCCAACGACCCGATTGTCGGCCGTACTCACGGTGGCGTACGGCATCGACCGGCCCGCCGCCTGGTCGGCGAGGGCGCGGGCGATGTACTCCCGCGCGGCTTCCAGGCCGTGCGGGACAGGGGTGAAGGCGTAGGTCGTACGGTCCTCAGCGCCGGCCTCGGCCAGGGCCGCGGCGTGGTGCTCGGCGAGGGGCTCCAGCCGCACGGTGCGGCCGTAGAGGGTGACGGGTACGGGCACGGATCCTTCGGTCCTTCGGCTGTCGTCGGGGCCCGCGTGCCGGGTTCGCGGCGCGTGGGCAGTGGTCGTTCGCCCCAGCTCCGGACAACGGCCGCCCGGGCGCGCTACGCCAGAGGCTCGGGCGTGCGGTGGGTCGGCAGCCCGGAGGCGGGCAGCGCGGTGCCGGTACGGACACGGGTCGACGGACCGATCCGGCGGGATGAGCGACGGGACAGTGTGCGTCCGCGAGATGGCCGAGAGAGAAACGAGATCACGAAGCGAAGCAGGCGGCCAGATGAAGGCAAGGTGCGCAATGGATGGCTGGCAGCACAACGGACCGGGGCGTGGCCCACGACGTGACAGACGGCGTGGCGCGACGACGCGACGATGCGAGGCAGCGAGAGGACGATACCCGCCAGAAGGCGGTGCGTCACTTCGCGGCGCGCCAACGGGGACGCGCGGGTCCTTTCGGCACGCCGAGACGCCCCGTCATATTACCGCTCGACCCCTCCGGCACGTCCACGACCAGCGGCTTTTCCGGAGGGTGAGAGGATTCCCGAGACGGAGTGAAGACGCGTGCGCGGACGGGAATTCCGGCGAGCCGTCGCACGCTGGACAGAGCAGATCCGGAAACATTCGGAGACAACGAGACAGAACGGGGTTGGGTGCGCTGTGCGTGATCCCAAGGAGCTGTACAAGCTGGAACCGCAGGGCGTGACCGCCCTGGCGGCGGCCCGCGCCGCCGCGGAGGCCGGTGCCGGCCTGGTGCTGCTGTACCACTTCGAGGGCTTCATGGACGCCGGCGAGGCGGGCGGCCAGGTCGTGGCGCACCTGCTGGAGCACGGTTCGCCCCAGGTGGTCGCCAGGTTCGACCACGACCGGCTGGTCGACTACCGGGCCCGTCGGCCCGCAATGACCTTCGACCGGGAGAGCTGGACGGACTACGACCCGCCGGAGATCCTCCTCCAGTTGGTGCACGACTCCGTCGGTGCGCCGTTCCTGGTGCTCACCGGCCCCGAGCCGGACACCGAATGGGAGCTGTTCACCGCCGCCGTACGGGATTTGGTGGAGCGGTTCGAGATCCGCCTGGCCGTCTCCTTCCACGGCATCCCGATGGGCGTGCCGCACACCCGGCCGGTCAGCCTCACCCCGCACGGAAACCGGATCGACCTGGCGGCCGGCCACCCCAAGTGGTTCGACCAGGCGCAGGTCCCCGGCAGTGCACAGGCACTGGTCGAGTACCGGCTCGCCGAATCAGGCCACGACGTGCTGGGCTTCGCCGCGCACGTACCCCACTACATCGCGCGCTCCGCGTACCCGGCGGCCGCGGTGGTGATCCTGGAAGCCGTGCAGTCCGCGACCGGTCTGGTCATGCCCGGCAGCGAGCTGCGTGCGCGGGTCAATGAGGTCTACGCCGAGATCGAGGACCAGCTCTCCCAGGGAGACGGCGAACTGCGCTCCGCCATCCAGGGCATGGAGAGCCAGTACGACGCGGTCTCCGGCGCGGTCGACCGCGAGAGCCTGCTGGCCGAGACCACCGACCTGCCCTCGGCCGACGAGCTCGGCCGCCGGTTCGAGGAGTTCCTCGCCGAGCACGAGCGCGGCGCGGACTAGGTGCGCCGCCGCCTGCTGGCCGCCACCGCCGCGGTGCTGATCGGCACCGCGGCGTGCAGTGCCGCCGAGACCTCCTCGAAGCCGGGCCCCGGTACGGCGGCATCACCGAGTCCTTCCGCGACGCCGATCACGGGGCCGTACGTGGCCGTCGGGGACTCCTACACCTCCGGCCTGAAGATCCCGCCGCAGAACGGCTCGCCCCTGGGCTGCGGTCGTTCCGGGGTCAACTACCCGTCCCTGGTGGCCCGACAGCTCGGCCTGCAGGGCTTCACCGACGTCAGCTGCAGCGGCGCACGGACCGGAGACCTGACGTCCGCCCAGCGGACCGACAACGGGGTCAACCCTCCCCAGCTGGACGCGCTCGGCCCGGCGACCCGGCTGGTCACGGTCGGTATCGGCGGCAACGACGCCGGCTTCCTCGACGTCCTGGGCCGCTGCGCGCTGGAGAACGTCCGGTACAACCTGATCGGTGGGAACAGTGACGCACCCTGCCGCAGCTACTACACCACCGGCGCCGGGCGGGGCGAGGTCCAACGGAAGGTGCAGGACACCGGCGAGCGGCTCACCACCGCGCTCGGTGAGGTCAAGCGGCGCTCACCGCAGGCCAGGATCCTCCTGATCGGCTACCCGGCGCTACTGCCGCAGGATCCGGCCCGATGCGCGACGACACTCGGGGACGGGATCGCGGCCGCCGACATCGGATTCGTCGCCGAGCAGGAGCAGCAGCTGAATGCCATGCTCCGCCAGCGGGCCGAGGCGGCGGGAGCGACCTTCGTCGACACCTATGCGTCGTCCGCCGGCCACGACATGTGCGAGGCGGAGGGCACCCGCTGGATCGAACCCCTCGGTGCAACGGGCGGCCTGGCCCCGATGCATCCGAACGCGCAGGGTCAGCAGGGCATGGCCGAAGCCGTCCTGACATCCCTGCGGCAGCGGCACTGACCCGGTCGCCCGGCCCGTGGTCGGCAAGGGCACGGGAGAGACGCGGCCCGATCATGACGGCCCGAGACTCCTATAGCAGGTCAGGGGCTCGGATGGGGGCAGGATCACCGATCCCGTAGCTGATTCCCGGAGAACTAGGTACGACGGGGTGGCGGAGTGCGTACCCTGCACGCAGAGGGGCAGATCCGAAGATCCGTCCCAAGTCCGGCCGGGGAGCTGGCATGGCAGTTGACGTGCGGGTAAGGGGCCGTGTCGCCCACTCCCGGGTGCTGCGCGAACTGCTCCTGCTCTGGGAGGCTGCCCGCCAGGCCGACGGACGGACGATCACTCGGAAACGGTTGGCCGGGCTGGGTGGGATCGGCCCATCCACTCTCAACGGCTGGCTGTCCGGCCGTTCCGTGCCCCGCGACATCGACCGACTCACCATCGTGGCGGGGGAACTGTCCCGCGCGGCCGGTCGCCCGGTGCGAAACGCCCGCTACTGGGCTGCCCTGATGGAAGCCGACCGGGCGCACCGCAGCCCAACTACGGTGACGTCGAGCCCGGCCGAGCGGCAGGTGACAACGGGCTTCCCGCACGCTGCCTCGTCCCCGACCGGCAACGGCGCGCGGCCCTCCGTCGAGGACGGAGACGTCGAAGCGCTCTGCCGGTGCGCCGAAGGCCGCACGGGCGAGATCGCTGCGGCACTGGAGCGTTCCGAAACGGAGACCGAAGCCGGCCACCTGGCCGCCCGTGATGGTGCCGGGCAGCCGGTCGTCGGGCTCGACCGCGCGGACGAGGCCATGAGCCGGTTCGAGTGGGCGCCGGTCGACGGACATCCCGAGGTGCCCGCCCCCCGCGCCGGGATCTGCGCGGTGGTCGGGAGAACGGACCAGGCGATCGCCTGGTGGGAACGTGCGTGGGAACAGGGGGTCACCACGATGCACGAGGCAGCAGACGTATGGGCAGCAGAAGTGTGGGCGGCGACGGGCCGGATCGGCGAGACGGTCTGGCACGAGGCCGCGGCACTGTCCGCCGGACACGGTCAGTTCGGTGACCTGCCCCGGTTCGGGCACATCGGCGACCACGTGACCCTGCGGGAGCGTGGCGAACAGTGCGAGCGGGACGGCGACCTGGTCGAGGCGCTGAGCTGGTACCGGAAGGCAGCCGAGGCGGGCAGCGAGGCGGCCCTGTTCCAGGCGGCCGACATGCTGGAA
Source organism: Kitasatospora sp. CB02891 (assembly GCF_002803145.1). Classification (NCBI taxonomy): domain Bacteria; kingdom Bacillati; phylum Actinomycetota; class Actinomycetes; order Kitasatosporales; family Streptomycetaceae; genus Kitasatospora; species Kitasatospora sp. CB02891. The sequence continues at coordinate 169,928 of NZ_NNBO01000003.1, forward strand.
CGGAACGGCGACCGCGATCGGGCGGTGCACTGGTACGAGCTCGCCGCCCATCGTGGCGACACCTACGCGATGCGTGAACTCGGCCGGTTGCTGGGCGAACTCGGCCGGTCACGGGAGTCCATCAGCTGGTACCGCGCCGCCGTCAGGGCGGGCGACCGGCATGCGCTGCCCGAGGTGGTCCACGTGGTCGAGCAGCTCGACCGGCGGTCGGCGACGGCGTCCGACCGTCCTCGCTCCCGTCCCCGGCCGCTCCTCGGAGCGGCCGAAGAGGCCGAGGGCGGTGCGGTGGTGCCGCGGTCCGCGACGGATCGGGGTTCCGCAGGCACCGCGCTGGTGCCGGATGCGGTGGAACTGCTGAAAGACGCCGGTCGGTACTTCGAAGCGGATCTGCTGCTGCGTTCGGCTGACCGTCCCGAGTCGGACCGGTTGCGCGAGGCGTCCCGGATGCTGTCCGGGTCGGTGAGTACGGACGAGGCCATCGAGTGGGTGCAGCGGTTCGCCGACACCGGAGATCTGCAGGCCGTGTCCGAAGCGGCCGAGATGCTGGAGAACCGGGGCCGGATCGACGAAGCGCTCGACTGGTACGCGCGGGCCGCCGGCGCCGGCGACCGGGACGCCCTGCTCGCGGCCGCCCGGATGCTGGCCGATCGTCACCAGATCGAGCGCGCCCTGGATTGGTACGGGCGGGCTGCGGAAGCGGGCGTGCCGTCGGCGTACCGCGAGGCGGTGATGTTCCGTCAGCAAGTCGATGCGGCCGAGGCGGCGGACACCCAGCGGAATCTGCAGGTCCTGTCCGCCGCGCCAATGGTGCCCACCCAGCGGGGGCAGGCCATGGCGGAGGCCGGCAGCCCCCACCTCGGAGCCGAGCCCGCCGTACCTTCCGTGCCCGCGCCGGCCCGTCGGGTCCGAGCCCCACGCAAATCGGCCGCCTCCACCCCGCGCCAGCGCTGACATCCGGGCGGTACCGGCAGTCGAAGTGCTGCGTCGCCGAGGTCCCGGGCCGTCCAGCCGCAGGTTCTGATCGCGGTCCGTGCGGCTCGGCAGTGCCGTCCGGGCGGGGTTCGGCGTCCAGCCCCTCAGTGACCCCCTGATGCCGGCAGGGGATCACAGTTCGGCAGTGGCACCCGAAGTGAGGGGAAGTCAGCTCGTGGAGGCCGGAGTGACGGGCAGGTCGGCGCCGTTCAGCGTCCGGCGTTCGGTGGGAAGGTCGCGGACGCGGCGCATCGGGGAGCACCAGAGGATCAGTGCGGCCAGCGGCACACCGATGGTCATCAGCCACATCGCGGGGCGCACACCCAGCTGGGTGCCGAGGAAGCCGGCCAACAGGGCGCCGAGCGGGATGGAGCCGAAGTTGAGCACGGCGCTGCTGGCGGAGAGCCGGCCGAGCAGTTCCGGCGGGCAGTAGCGCTGCTGGAAGGTCGACTTGATGACGTTGCCGGCGACCACACCGGCGGAGGCGCCGAAGCCGCCGATCAGGTACCAGGCCAGTCCGAGCCCGCGGCCGGTGAGCGGGATGAGGACGGTCAGGGCGGGCAGGACGAGTTCGAGCATCAGCATGGCGCGGGAGGTGCCGAGCCGGGCGGCGACCCGGCGGGCGAAGGCCGCGCCGACGATGCCACCGGTGGAGGCCAGGCCGACCAGCAGGCCGACCGTGCCCTCGCCGATGCCGACCTCGCGGATCAGGAAGACCACCAGCAGGGACTGGTAGCCCGTCAGCACGAGGTTGGAGGCGGCGCCGAACAGGGTGAAGGTGCGGAACCAGACGTCGGAGCCGAGCAGCCGCAGGCCCTCGCCGATCTCCTGGCGCAGCGCTCGTCGCGGTCGGTCCGTGCGGTCGGTCTCGCGGTGGTCGATCCGGGCGGTGCACCAGAGCGAGAGCAGGAACGTCGCGGTGTTGGCGAGCAGTCCGTTGACGGGGCCGGCGAGTTGGGCGATCAGGCCGCCGCTGCCGAGTCCGACGATGCTGGCCGCGGAGGCGCTGCCGTGCAGTTTGGCGTTGCCCTCGGGCTGGTCCGCGGGGTCGAGCAACTGCGGCAGGTACGCGGTGTACGCGGTCTGGAAGAACACCCCGGCGGCCCCGGCGAGCAGGGCCACGGCCAGCAGGTGCCCGAGGGTGAGCGTTCCGGCGAGGGCGGCCAGCGGCACGGTGGCGTACAGCACCAGTGAGACGGCGGTCGCAGTCAGCATGATCGGGCGGGAGCGCAGCCGGTCCACCCACACCCCGGCGGGCAGGCCGATCAGCAGCCAGGGCGCCCAGCCCGCCGCGCCGAGCAGGCCGACCTGGAAGGTGCTCGCGTTCAGTGTGCTGACCGCGATCAACGGCAGGGCCAGACCGGTGACGGCGGAGCCGTACTTGTTGGCGGTCTCACCGATCCACAGCAGCCGGAAGTCGCGGTGGCGCCGCAGCAGTCCGGCGGGCCGACGGACGGTCGGGCCGGTGACGGCGGGCTCCGGGCGACGCGGCCCGGCGGTGACGGGACCGGCGACCGGCTCGGCGGGGTGGGACTCGGTGGAGGCGGTCGACGTCATGGCCGGTCGGGTTCCTTTCGCGGCAGTACCTGGATCTGGACGATGGCCGGTCGTGCGTCAGGGTCGGGGGCGGCGGCCGGGTCGGGCGTGTGGCGGGCGACGACCGCGGCCAGTTCGTCGCTGAGGGCGCGAAGCTGATCCGGCGTCAGGCGCAGGTTGCTCCAGTCGCTCACGAAGCCCACGCTGCGCCAGTCGCCCTCCCACTCGGCTGCCAGCGAGTCCGCGACCCGCTGGTACTGACGGCGCAGGTTCTCCGCCTGGTAGACGGAGACCGCCGCCTTGGCGCCGGGGTCCTGCTCGAAGTCGGTGGCGGAGAGCGAGATCGCGCCGGGCATGGCACGCCACCAGCGCTCCCGCTTGGTGCCGCGCCCGGCCTCCTCCTCGATGAACCCGTGCTCGGCGAGGTGTCGCAGGTGCCAGCTGATGGTGCCGGTGGACTCGCCGGTGCGGTCGGCCAGCCGGGCGGAGGTCGAGGGGCCGTGCAGCCGGAGTTCGTCCAGCAGCCGCATGCGCAGTGGGTGGGCCAGCCCGCGGAGGCTGTTGGCGTCGAGTCGGCGTCGCGGGTGCTCGCCCTCCGGGGCGGGGGTTGCGGGGTGTTCGTCGGGGCGGTGCTCGTTCATGGGGGCAACACTAGAGTGCAGAGGCTTCTCTGCATAGAGTTCTTTGCAGAGAAGCCTCTGCACTTTCTCAGGCCGCTCCGAAGCGCCCGTCCGACCCCCCGGTGCGCGCGGCGCACGCGACAGGCGCGCGACTCCCGGAGTTTGCGCGGCGCACGTCCGAATGTCCGTCACCCGGCGTACGGTGGCTGATATATGAAGACCACCACTCCGTACGATCCGCAGTCCGAGGCCCGCTGGGTGCCCGAGCCCGACAAGCGGCCCGGCCGCACCGCCTTCCAACGCGACCGTGCCCGGGTACTGCACTCGGCCGCGCTGCGTCGCCTGGCCGGGACGACCCAGGTGGTCGCGCCGATGCGCCGCGACTTCCCGCGCACCCGGCTCACCCACTCGTTGGAGTGCGCGCAGGTCGGCCGGGAGCTGGGCGCGGCCCTCGGCTGCGATCCGGACCTGGTGGAGACCGCCTGCCTGGCCCACGACATCGGCCACCCGCCGTTCGGCCACACCGGCGAGGAGTCGCTCGACCAGGCCGCCGAGGCCTGCGGCGGCTTCGAGGGCAACGCCCAGTCGCTGCGCATCCTGACCAGGCTGGAGCCCAAGCGGTTCGCCCCGCTCGACGAGCCCGAGGTCCGGCTCGCCCCGTGGCCCGGCCGCAGTGTCGGCCTCAACCTGAGTCGGGCCGCCCTGGACGCCGCCACCAAGTACCCGTGGGCGCGCGGCGGCCACCCCACCGACCCCGCCTCCACCAAGTACGGCGTGTACGGCGACGACCTGCCGGTCTTCCGCTGGATGCGCACCGGCGCGCCGGACGGCCGGCGGTGCTTCGAGGCCACCGTGATGGACTGGTCCGACGACGTCGCCTACTCCACCCACGACGTGGAGGACGGCCTGCAGGCCGGACACATCGACCCGGCGGCGCTGCGTGCCCCGCAGGAGCGGGCCGAGCTGTTCGCGATCGCCGAGCGGTTCGCCGCGGAGACCGGGCCGGAGGAGTTCGGCGCCGCTCTCGACCGGCTGCAGGCCGAGGAGTGGTGGCCCGCCTGGTACGACGGCACAGCCCGCGCCCGGGCCGGCCTCAAGGACTTCACCAGCCAGCTGATCGGCCGGTTCTGCCTGGCCGCCGAGCAGGCCACCCGGGCCCGCTACGGTCCGGGCCCGCTCACCCGCTACGCCGCCGAACTGGTCGTCCCGCGCACCGTCCGGCTGGAGTGCGCGGTGCTCAAGGCGGTCGCCGTCCGCTACGTGATGCAGCGGGACGAGCAGGCCCAGCTCCGCTCCCGCCAGCGGGTGGTGATCGCCGAACTCGCCGACGCCCTGCTGCGCACCGCCCCGGACGGGCTGGACCCGGTGTTCGCCGCCCAGTACGCCGAGGCCGAGGACGACCGCGCCGCGTTGCGCACCGTGATCGACCAGATCGCCACCCTGACCGACGCCTCCGCCCTCGCCCTGCACACCAAGCTGGTCGGCTGAGCCCGGTGTCGTGCGACCGCCCGCACGGCAGCTTCGTACGAACGCCGCTCCCGTAGACTTTCCCAGTGGCCGGGAGGATCAGGGACGAGGATGTGCAGGCGGTGCGTGCCGCTCTGCCGATCGACGCCGTGGTCGGCGACTACGTGCAGTTGGCCAATGGCGGCGGCGCCCAGCTGAAGGGCGTGTGCCCGTTCCACGACGAGAAGTCCGCGTCGTTCTACGTGCACCCGGGCAAGGGCGTCTTCCACTGCTTCGGCTGCGGCGAGTCCGGCGACACGATCACCTTCCTGATGAAGATCGAGCACTGCTCGTTCGCGGAGGCGGTCGAGCGGATGGCCGCCCAGGCGGGCATCACGCTGCGCTACGAGGAGGGCGGCTACAGTCCGCGGCACCAGCAGGGCGAGCGGACCAGGCTGATCGAAGCGCACAAGGTCGCCGCCGCCTGGTTCCAGGAGCAGCTGGCCACGCCCGAGGCGGAGATCGGTCGGCGCTTCCTCTCCGAGCGCGGCTTCGACGAGGCCGCCGCCAAGCACTTTGGGGTGGGCTACGCCCCGGTCGGCTGGGAGCACCTGGTGCGCTTCCTGCGCGGCCGCGGTTTCACCGACAAGGAGATCTCGGTCGGCGGCCTGGCCTCGCAGGGCCAGCGCGGCGGCCTGATCGACCGCTTCCGGGGCCGCCTGGTCTGGCCGATCCGGGACAGCTCGGGCGACGTGGTCGGCTTCGGCGCCCGCCGGCTGCGCGAGGACGACAACGGTCCGAAGTACCTGAACACCCCCGAGACGCCGATCTACAAGAAGTCGAACGTCCTGTACGGCATCGACCTGGCCCGCAAGGAGATCGCCAAGTCCGGTCGGGCCGTGGTGGTCGAGGGCTACACCGACGTGATGGCCTGCCACCTGGCGGGCGTCACCACGGCGGTGGCCACCTGCGGCACCGCGTTCGGCGAGGACCACATCAAGATCATCCGTCGGCTGTTGATGGACACCTCCACCTACCGCGGTGAGACGGTCTTCACCTTCGACGGTGACGCCGCCGGGCAGAAGGCCGCCCTGCGCGCCTTCGAGGACGACCAGAAGTTCGCCGCCCGCACCTCCATCGCCATCACCCCGGGCGGAATGGACCCGTGCGACCTGCGCCTCGCCCAGGGCGACGAGGCGGTCCGCACCCTGGTGGCGAACCCCGTCCCGCTGTTCGAGTTCGCGCTCCGCTCGGCGGTCGCCCGGCACCGGGTGGACACCGCCGAGGGCCGCGCCGCCGCGCTCGAAGAGGCCGCCGGGATCATCGTCAAGATCAAGGACCGCTCGATCCAGCACGAGTACGCGGTCCAGCTGGCCGGCATGGTCGGCATCCTGGACGAGCAGTTCGTGGTCCGCCGGATCTCCCAACTCGCCCGCTGGCAGCGGGAGAACCAGCAGAACGGCCAGCGGCAGCCGCTGCGCCGCGCCGCACCCGCGGAGCAGCAGCCGGCCCGTCCGGAGCGCCCGGTGTTCCGGCTCAACCCGCGCGACCCGGCGCAGTTCGTCGAACGCGAGCTGCTCAAACTCGCCCTCCAGCACCCCGATCTGGTCAGCCCCGCGTTCGACCAGTACGGCGAGGACGAGTTCCCCACGCCGCCGTACCAGGCCGTCCGCCGCGCCATCGGCCAGGCCGGCGGTGCTGCGTACGGCGCGAGCCTGCCGGACTTCACCGCTGCCGTCCGCGAGGCCAGCCCGGACGACCAGGTCCGCGGCCTGGTCACCGAACTGACCGTGGAGCCGATCCGCTCCCGGCGCAAGGCCGACGAGGTGTACGCGGGCGAGTTCCTGGTCAAGCTCCGCCTGCAGGCGGTGGACCGGCGGGTCGACGAGGTCCGCGCCCACCTGCGCCGGCTGGGCGACCGGGCCGGCGCCGAGGAACTGCACCCGGTGCAGAGCGAACTGTGGGCCCTGCAGCAGTACGGCCAGCAGCTGCGCTCCCGCGGCGTCGCCGCCCTCTGACCGCCTCCCCGCACCTCCTGGCTGCCTCCGGCGCCTCCTGACCCCCCGTCACGCCCTCGGCCGCCCCCGCCCGTCCGATGGCACCCGCGCGTGCGCCGGGTGCCGCAGGTGTGGCTCGCGGCCGCCCGCAGGTGCCCGGGCACGCCGGGCTGGGTATCCCCTCCGGTGTGGCGCGGCAACCCCCAGGCCGCGCGCGGCCCCTGGAGGGATGCCCGTGGAGCTCTCAGTCGCCCGCCCGCACCGCACCGCCCCCGTCCGGGACGCCGCCGCGATCCCACTCCGGCCCGCCGGCACCGAACTCCCCACCGGCACCGAACTCCCCGCCGCCGCCGAATCGCAGCCCGGAACCGCCTCCGCCTCCGCCTCCGCCTCCGCCTCCGGGCTCGGAACCGAAGCCGAATCCGAAACCGCTGCCGGAACCGAAACCGCCGAGAGCGCCGCCGAGACCGAGACCGAGCCCCAATCCGAGCCCACCGCCGAGGATCTCGCCGACGAGCCCCCGGAAGTCGCCCTGGACGAGGGCACCGGCCCGGCCGCCGACCTGCTGCGGCAGTACCTGCGCGAGATCGGGCGGATCCGGCTGCTGACCGCCGCCGAGGAGGTCGAGCTGGCCTGCCAGATCGAGGCCGGCCTGTTCGCCGAGGAGGCCCTGGACCGCACCACCCCGGGCGAGGACGAGCGGCTCGCCGACGACCTGGACCGGCTGGTCGTGCTCGGCCGGATCGCCAAGCGCCGCCTGATCGAGGCCAACCTGCGGCTGGTGGTCTCGGTCGCCAAGCGCTACGTCGGCCGCGGCCTGACGCTGCTCGATCTGGTCCAGGAGGGCAACCTCGGCCTGATCCGGGCGGTCGAGAAGTTCGACTACGCCCGCGGCTACAAGTTCTCCACCTACGCGACCTGGTGGATACGCCAGGCGATGAGCCGGGCCCTCGCCGACCAGGCCCGCACCATCCGGGTGCCGGTGCACGTGGTCGAGTTGATCAACCGGGTGCTGCGGGTGCAGCGCGCCCTGCTGCAGGAACGCGGGGTGGAGCCCACCGCCGCCGAGGTCGGGCTGGTGCTCCAACTGTCGCCGGAGCGGGTCCGTGAGGTCCTCAAGCTGGCCCAGGAACCGGTCTCGCTGCACACCCCGGTCGGCGAGGAGGACGAGGTGGCCCTCGGCGACCTGATCGAGGACGCCGACGCCGCCTCCCCGCCGGAGAGCGCCGCCTTCCTGCTGCTGCGCGAACACCTGGAGGCGGTGCTGGCCATCCTCGGCGAGCGCGAACGCCAGGTGGTCCAGCTCCGCTACGGTCTCGACGACGGCCGTCCCCGCACCCTGGAGGAGATCGGCCACCTCTTCGGCGTGACCCGGGAGCGGATCCGGCAGATCGAGGCGAAGACCCTTCGCAAGCTGCGCGAACACGCCTTCGCCGATCAGCTCCGCGGCTACCTGGACTGACCCGGGCCCGATCGGCCGCCCAGCCGGCCCGTCAGTGGTGGAAGCCGCTGCGCTGCGGCATGCCCAGCTCGCTGAGCGGCGCAGGCTGGCGCTCCAGCTCGGGCAGCACCCGCCGCAGGTCGTTGAGCAGCAGGTCCGCCAGGTCCCGGGTGAACCCGTTGCGGCACACCACCCGCAGCACCGCCAGGTCGGTCCGCCCCTCCGGGAAGGTGTACGCGGGCACCTGCCAGCCGCGTTCGCGCAGCCGTCGCGACACGTCGAAGACGTCGAACGGGCTGTCCTCGACGGTGGTGAAGGCGAACACGGGCAGCTGGTCGCCGCGGGTGATCAGCCGGAACGGGCCGAGCTTCTCGATCTGCCCGGCCAGGTACTCGGCGACGTCCCGGCAGGCCTGCTGGACGGCCTGGAACCCGGCGCGTCCGAGCCGCAGGAAGGTGTAGTACTGGGCGACCACCTCCGAGCCCGGCCGGGAGAAGTTCAGGGCGAAGGTCGGCATCTCGCCGCCCAGGTAGTTGACCTTGAACACCAGTTCCTCGGGCAGTGCCTCGCCGTCCCGCCACAGCGCCCAGCCGACGCCGGGGTAGACCAGTCCGTACTTGTGGCCGGAGGTGTTGATCGACGCCACCCGGGGCAGCCGGAAGTCCCACTTCAGGCCCGGGTCCAGGAACGGCGCGACCATGCCGCCGGACGCCGCGTCGACGTGCACCGGAACGTCGAGCCCGGTGCGCTGCTGGAGTTCGTCCAGGGCGGCGCAGATCTCGGCGATCGGCTCGTAGGAGCCGTCGAAGGTGGAGCCGAGGATCCCGACCACGCCGATGGTGTTCTCGTCGCAGTGCGCCGCGGCCTGATCGGCGGTCAGGTGGAAGCGGTCGCCCTCCATCGGCACCAGCCGTGCCTCGACCTCCCAGAAGTTGCAGAACTTCTCCCAGCAGACCTGCACGTTGATGCCCATCACCAGGTTGGGCCGCGCCCCGGCCGCGTACCGGTCGGCGTTGCGCCGCATCCAGCGCCGCTTGAGCGCCATCCCGGCGAGCATGCAGGCCTCGCTGGAGCCGGTGGTGGAGCAGCCGACCGCCGCACCGGGGTCGGGCGCGTGCCACAGGTCGGCGAGGATCGCCACACAGCGCCGCTCCAGCTCGGCGGTCTGCGGGTACTCGTCCTTGTCGATCATGTTCTTGTCGCGGCACTCGGCCATCAGCCGGTCGGCGTGCTCGTCCATCTGCGTGGTGACGAAGGTCGCCAGGTTGAGCTTGGCGTTGCCGTCCAGCATCAGCTCGTCGTGGATCAGCTGGTACGCGACGGGCGGCGGGATCGGGATCTTGGGCAGCCGGTGCAGCGGCGGGGCCACCTGCATCGCGCCCAGCGGGTCGGTCAGCACGTGCAGCGGGCTGAACGGCAGCCGCCGATCGTCCTGCTCGTGTCCCTGCCCCTTGTGCAACGCCATGACGAACCGTCCCTCCAGTCGTGGAGCCCCCACGCTGCCACTCCGCGGTCGCTGACGCATCCTCAGCAGTCGCTCGGCCGCAGGTTCCGGACGGTGGGTCAGGTGTTCGCGGCGGTCTCCGGGTGGTGCTGCTCACGCATCGCCGCGAACTGCTGGCGCACCGCGTTGCCCACCGCCAGGTCGTGCTCCTGGTCGGGGGTCAGCAGGGTGACGTCCGGCAGCTCCCAGTGCGGGGGCTCGGCCGTTCCGGCGAGCGCCCAGGCGGCCTGGCGGGCCGCGCCGCGCGCCGCGTGGTCGCCGCGCGGCGGTATGACCACGGGCAGCCCGAACACCAGCGGGGCGATCTGCTGGACGGCGGGCAGCCGGCCGGCCGTCCCCAGCAGGAACACCCGGTTCACCGCGACGCCGTGCCCGCGCAGCACGTCCAGGGCCTCGGCCAGGTTGCACAGCATGCCCTCGACGGCGGCCCGCGCCACGTGCTGCGGCGCCATCGACTCGGCCCGCAGCCCGGTCAGGGTGCCTGCCGCCTGCGGCAGCTTCGGGGTGCGCTCGCCGTCCAGGTACGGCAGGAAGACCATCCCGTACGCGCCCGGCGAGGACTGCAGGGCCAGGTCCGACAGGCCCTCCAGGTCGGTGCCGAGCATCCCGGCGGTGGAGCGCAGCACCTGCGCGGCGTTCAGCGTCGCCACCATCGGCAGGTGTCGGCCGGTGGCGTCGGCGAAGGAGGAGACCAGCCCGGACGGGTCGACCACCGCCCGGTCGTGCACCGCGAAGATCGTGCCGTTGCCGCCCAGCGACACCACCGCGTCGCCCGGGCCCAGCCCGAGGCCCAGCGAGGCCGCCATGTTCTCGCCGGTGCCGGCCGAGATCAGCAGCCCCTCGGGGGTGTGCCCGGCGGGCTCGGCCGGGCCGAGCACGTCCGGAACCTTCAGCTCGTGGCCGAACGCCAGCTTGATCAGGTCCTGCCGGTACTCGCCGGTGATCGGCGACCAGTAGCCGGTGCCGGAGGCGTCGCCGCGGTCCGTGGTGCGCCGCCGGGCGCCGCCCAGCAGCTGGGAGACCAGCCAGTCGTGCGGCAGCAGCACCTCGGCGATCCGCTGCGCCGACACCGGCTCGAACTCGGCCAGCCAGCGCAGCTTGGCGATGGTGTACGTGGGCCCCGGGACGGCGCCGATCGCCTCCACCCAGGGCTCCGCCCCGCCGAGCGCGTCCAGCAGCGCGGCCGCCGAGCCCGCCGAGCGCGGGTCGTTCCACAGCAGCGCGGGCCGTACCAGGACACCGCCGGCGTCCAGGCCGATCAGCCCGTGCTGCTGGGCGGACACCCCGATCGCCCGGACGCTCTCCAGCAGGCCCCCGGCGGCGGCGTCGCCGAGCGAGTGCAGCCAGGTCTGCGGGTCGACCTCGGTGGAGCGGGCGTCGTCGCCCTCGGGCAGCGGATGGGGGGCCCGGCCCTGTCGCAGCACGGCGCCGGTGTCGGCGTCGCACGCGACGATCCGGGTGCGAGTGGTGGAGCTGTCGATGCCCGCGACGATGGCCATGCCGAGATCATGCCGCAGTCGGCGGCCGGGGCGGGCCCGACTGCCGCAAGTGTTGCCCAGTCGGTACCGGAACCAGCCCCGCCGCCGACCGTCCGTGCCTGGTCGGGGGCGTTCCGTGCCCGGTCGGGGACGTTCGCCGCGATCAGGGGCGGACGGTGCCCCAGCCGTCGTCCTCGCCGTTGTGCTTGGCGAAGTACGGGACGCGTTCGGTCAGCGAGTTCGGCAGCTTCTCGCCGACTTTGTCGGCCACCGCTCCGGCGGCCTTCCCGGCGACCGCGCCCGCCTGCTGCTTGGCCTTGCCGGCCGCGCCCTGCACCCGCGGGTTCTCCCGCAGCTGTCGGGCCGCACCGGCCAGCTGGTCGTACCGTTCCCGCCCGGCCCGGGCGCCGAGGACGTACCCGATCCCGACGCCCACGATCAACGAGACCTTCCACATGCCCTGGTTCCACCCTTCGTCGCCGCGCGATTGTGTGCCGCGTCTACCCGTCCGGCCGGGCCGTGAACCGCCCTGCCGGTGGCGGGTCCGGGCCAGCCGGAGCCGCCGTGCACCAGCATCCCCGTCCGCCCCGTACGGCGCGCGCGGGGCGCGCCGGACCGGCCCGCGGCCGAGGTGGGGGAGGCCGCTGCCGAAAGCGATTGGCGGAACACCCCCCTGAGTGCGCTAATGTATGTCCCGCAGCGAGCACCGTGGGCCCCGGAGAGATCCGGAGACCGGGGTGGGCGAGGCGGAAGCACGATCCTCCATAGCTCAATTGGCAGAGCAGCCGACTGTTAATCGGCAGGTTATTGGTTCGAGTCCAATTGGAGGAGCGCGGTCCCCCATAGCTCAATTGGCAGAGCAGCCGACTGTTAATCGGCAGGTTATTGGTTCGAGTCCAATTGGGGGAGCTTCACCGGACGTCACGGTGATCAGTACAGAGCGAAGGCCCTTCGGTGAGACCGAGGGGCCTTCGTGTTTCCCCCGCGCCGCCCGGGCCTGCCTCCTGCGCCGCCCGAGCCGCGGGCCGACCAGTGGGCGGGCGAGGGTGGGCGTGGGCGGCTCAGCCGCCGGCCTGCCGGTAGAGGTCCGCGAGACGGTCGCCGAAGGCCACGCTGTAGGAGACCTCCGGGCTGTTTCCGCCCTGCTGGTAACCCCCTATCACTCCGATCACCTGGCCCTTATCGGTTACCCACGGGCTGCCGCTGGTGCCGTCGGTGAATCCGGCGCAGTCGAATCGCTGCTGGGTGTTGCTGCGCGAGGTGGTGCGGCCCGCGCAGGTGATCGGGGACACCGCGCTGTTGGGATAGCCGGTGACGGTGACCTCCAGGCCGAAGCCGAGACCGGTGGCGAGCGGGTAGGCGCCCATCACGTCCTCGATCTGCCGGCCGTTCAGCGGGCCGACAGTGAGGAACGCCACGTCGTACCCCTCGTTCTCCTCGGGCCCCCAGCGCGGGTCCACCACCACTTCGGTGACCGGCCAACTCCCGTGCGGGGAGCGTCGGTCGCGGTAGCCGGGGGCGAACACCAGGTCGTCCAGCGGGACGCCCCGCGGGGCCGCGCAGTGGGCGGCGGTGATCAGCAGGTTGCGGCCGCGACTGTGCACCACGGCGGCCGTGCAGGCCCGCATGCCGTCGGTGTCGTCCACGAACAGCGGCCCGATCCGGTCGCCCACCGGGTCCGCGGGCGCGGGGTGGGCGGTGGGAATCGCGTTGTCGGCCGGCCCGGCGGACGTGCAGCCGGTCACCGCCACCGCCAGTGAGAGCAGCAGTGCGCAGGCCGCGGCGGCCGGACCACGGCCGGTTCGGGGGGAGGTGCGCGGCACCGTCACTCGCTTCCGCTCGGCGGCCCGCCCGGGAGGAGCCGGGCGGTGGATGCAGCAAGATCTACCAGGGCCCGCGCCGCAGCGGCAACCGCCTCGGCGTTCGGCCGCCCGAGCGGGCCAACCGTCCCGTTGGCGGGAGTGCTCGACCGGGCATCAGGAATGCTTGCCCGCAGGGCGCCTGTACCTGATTGCCGCCGAAACTGCGGTACGGGACGTCGGCGGTGCTGCCGCCTTGCCGGTGGCCGCCGATCGTCCCTACCGCGGTGCCGGAGCGGCAGTGGCGATGCCGATCGGCCGGACACCTGACGGCATGTCATCCGTGGGCGGCCTGGGACGAACGCCGGGCCCGTGCGGGAGCTGCCGACGGCCGGGCCGACCGGGCGATGCGCCGCCGCCGCGACCGGGCTGTCGACCGCGTCGGCGGTACCGGCGTGGTCGCCGCCCGCAGCCCGGGTCCGGCTCCAGCCGTGCGCGGAGGCCGGTGGCCGTCGCTGCCCTGCTCGTTCGCTCGTCGGGGTGTCCGTCGGACGGGTGCGACCGGGGCCACGAACGGGCGACGCGGACGGGGCGGGAGCGGGCGGACCCGGATGCGCCCCCGGCGCGCACCACGGGTGACCGACCGGCTATGCTGCCGGGGGCGTCCCTGAGGGGCCGTCTGCTGCTGCCAGGACCGCACGTCGGCCCCGGCGGGTCGAGTCGGGGGGCGGTAGCTCAGCCGGTTAGAGCAGGGGACTCATAATCCCTTGGTCGTGGGTTCGAGTCCCACCCGCCCTACCTCGGCCGCTGACCGACCGTCAGCCCATGGGGCTCCCTGACCAGGCGAAACGCCGGACTTGTTGAGCTCTGAGCGTAGATTAGCGCCCACGGCAGCTCCTGTGCGCAGCGCCGCGAGCGGTCACCGAGGAAATTCCGGGGAACTCGGGCAGGGCCCGGACCCCGGGCGGTGCTTCCGGGTGGCCCCGGCGACCTGGGCCGCACCGCCGTCCGCCCTCGGCGGAGCCCGTGGTTCCCCCGGGACGCCGAAACGGTCCGGCGGTTGGGTGCGGCGGAGAGATTCACCCCATCGGGAATTGCTGCGCGGTGACCGTTCGGGCGCGCACGAATCGGTACGGGTACTCCTGGGGGCAGGGGCCGCGATCGCCGGGCGCGGCGGCCCGGGGAGTCCGGCGCCCGAGCCGGATGCGGCGCGAGGCCCGCGGTCCTGGGATCCGCGGGCCTCGGGTGTCACCGGGCGGGTCAGTACTGCGTGGTGACGGTGACTCCGGAGAAGGAGCTCTGGGCGTAGAGGCTGAAGTACACCCAGCCCGCGGGCGGGTTCGTGATGGTCAGGGTCTCACCGTTGCCGCTGTTGGTGGACTTGGTGGCGTAGGAGCCGGTGGTGGCCCAGGCGCCGGGGTTCCAGTAGAGGTCCGCGTTGCCGGTGCCGCCGGTGGTGGTGATGGTGAGCTGCTTCACGCCGGCCGGCAGGTTGAGGAAGCTGTAGCTGTAGTTGCCGGAGGTGGCCGCGACGTTGTCGCGGCGGCAGTTCTGCCCGTACGAGCGGGTGTCCGGGTTGGCGCAGAGCGGGGCGGCGGGTGCCAGGGTGCCGCAGTTGCCGGTGCCGCAGGCGGCCAGGTAGGTGGCGAAGTCGGCGTCGTACTTGGTGCCGATGCCGGTGAGGACGGCGCGGGCGCCGGTGAAGTCGCCGGTGCGGGTCTTGGCCAGGTAGGCGGCGACGTCCTGCGGGTGCGACTGCAGCATGTACCGGACGGCCAGGTAGCCCCAGTTGTAGGTCCGGGTGGAGTCGGTGTTCTGGTAGGTGGTGTCGAACAGCGTGCTCAGCTTGTAGGTGCCCTTGGCGGCCTGCGCGATCGCGTCGTCGTAGCGCACGTCCCGGTAGGTGTAGGACATGTACTCGGCGAAGCCCTCGATCCACCAGATGTTGGGGACGGTCTGCCCGGCGTCGAAGTCGCCGTAGAAGTTGAAGCGGCCGTCGAGGTAGTGCGCGTACTCGTGGTTGAGGTTCCAGATCGAGAACGCCGGGCGCAGCCACTCCGCCTCGTGGGCGATGAAGCGGGCCTGGTTGCCGGCCTCGTCGGGCTTGCCCTCCAGGTACATGCCGCCGTTGTCCACCTCGATGTCGAACATCGACCAGGCGTACAGGCGGTAGTCGTAGGAGGAGTCGTAGACCACGACCTCCAGCTGGGTGTTGAGGTCACCGGGGACGGGGCCGTTGTCCTTGACCACGCTGTGGAACAGGGCGTCCTCGTTGGCCAGGCTGGAGCAGGTGCTGTCCAGTTCGGCGGTGGTCAGCGCCTGGGCGCGGATGTGCAGGGTCGGGCTGCAGATGCGGTCCACGGTCAGGACCAGCGGGGCGAGCCGGGTCGGCAGGTCGCACAGCCCGTAGTAGGAGCAGTGGCCCTCGTCCTTCTTCTCGGTGAACCAGGCGAGGTTCATCGTGAGCGGGCCGGTGGCGCCGATCAGCGGGAAGGCGTTGACCAGGTCCTTGACCAGCGGGCGGGCCTGGGCCTGCAGCACCGGCTGCTCCAGGAAGGAGCCGAGGTCGATGCCCAGGCCGGTGGCCAGGTCGCTGCCGTTGAGCATCTTGCCGTTGCGCTTGACGAAGGCGGAGATCGAGGTGGCCACGGACGGGTCGGCGGCCAGCGCGGCGTTGAAGGAGTCGGTGCCGAGGCCGTTCTCCAGCACCAGCTTGGTGTTGGAGACGGCGTCCCACATGCCGCCGGTCCAGGAGCCGGTGTAGCGGTCCAGCAGGTCCTTGATCACGCCGGTGTAGCGGGCGTTCTCCTGGGCGGAGTCGATCAGGATGACCGCCTCGGAGAGGATCTGGCCGTTGGCCTCGGTGACGTCCTTGGCGTGCGGGGCGGCGTAGAAGGCGTCCAGCGCGCCGCGGATCGAGGTCTGCAGGGCGGTGCCGTACGGGCCGACCGCGTCGGGGTGGTACCACTGGACGTAGTAGCCGGCCCGCAGGAAGGCGATCAGCTGGGCGGCGGACGTCGAGTCCGTGCCGTCGTAGCCCGCCGAGGCGGTGCGCAGGGCGTCGGCGACGGCGACCATCTGCGGCTCGCGGAAGGTGCTCTTCGCGTCGGTGCCGGTGATCGAGTAGAGCTTGCCCAGGCAGTCCAGGCCGGCCGACTTGACCGTGTTGACCAGGGCGGTGCCGCCGGCGGAGCCGAACGACGAGGTGTCGCAGCCGCCGGCTTCGGCGGCGCGCGCGCCGAGCTTCTTGGCGGTGGGCGCCTGGGTGGCCTGCCGCGGTGCGGACTTGGTGCCGGTCTCGACCTGACCCGGGGTCGGGCGGGCGTCCTTCGGCTCGTCGGCCGACTTCGGGACGGGGTGCGAGACGGGGGCGGTGTCGGCGGGGGTGGCACCGGTGGCGGGCTGGGCGGGGGCGGCGAAGGCGCGGCCCTGCGGGGCGAACAGTCCGACGGTGAGAACCAGCGCAAAAGCGAGCGCGAGCAGCCGACCCAACTGGGCGGCGGATATCCGGATATGACGCACGGTGGGGGACTCCGAGCGGTAGTGGCCGGGCTGGGGGGCGCCGACCATCTGACGTGTGACATGTAAAATGGCACAGAATATCGACGGGCGGAAGAGGGAGATCACGATGGTGATCGAATCTCCACGTACGCGGCCCCGCCGGGTCTTCTCGGTCGCCCCGCCTGCGTCGACCTCTCAACGCCCGGCCGGTGTCGGCCTCTTGTGGCGGATCGTCAGTACCGTCGACTCTGCATCGGGTGCCGGAGCCGGCCCTCGCGGACGTCGCGCATCGACTGATCGGATGACGTCGGTATCAGCCGGAAGGCTCGCGGGAACTGGCCGGTTCGACGACGAATCGAGCCCGGGGGCGGGGCAAATATGGAGGTGAGAGGTTCGTCGGAGTCACCCGGCGGGCCCACCCTTCGGCCCGGCCCGACCTCGCCTGTGCACCGAGGACTGCCCGTGCCGTACCTGCCGCCCCTTCAGGAGGAGGACCGCGATGACGACCGCAATCGACCAACGCCTGCTCGGCGCTGCGCACACCGGCGACCTCGCCGCCGCCAGGGCCGCCCTGGCGGCCGGCGCCAACCTGGAGGCGCGCGATCCGCAGGGGCGGACGGCGCTGCTGACGGCCGCGCTCGCCGACCAGGTGGCCGTAGCCGAGTTCCTGGTCGCGGCCGGCGCGGATCCGGACGCGCAGGACCACCGGGAGGACAGCCCGTGGCTGGTCACCGGCGTCACCGGCAGCGTCGCCATGATGCGGGCCCTGCTGGCCGCCCGGCCGGATCTCGGGCTGACCAACCGGTTCGGCGGCGTCAGCCTGATACCCGCCGCAGAGCGTGGCCACGTCGCCTACGTGCAGGCGGTGCTGGAGGAGACCGACATCGACGTCGACCACGTCAACCGCCTCGGCTGGACGGCCCTGCTGGAGGCCGTGATCCTCGGCGACGGCGGCCGCGCGCACACTGAGATCGTCCGCCTGCTGCTCGCCGCGGGCGCCGACCCGCAGCTCGCCGACGCCGACGGCGTGACCGCGCTCCAGCACGCCGAGCGCCGCAGCTTCGGCGGCATCGCGGCCGTGCTCCGCGGGGCCGTGTCCGATCCGAGGAAGGGAGTTGCCGAATGACCATCCGTCGACAGCGCCGTGTGCCGCTGCTGATGGCCGTCGTGTCCGCGCCGGCCGCGCTTCGGGCCGGAGCGGAGCCACGAGCGAGGCGGCGCGGTGGGGGCCTGGCAGGGGCATCCAGCGTGGCGGGAAAGGCATGGTCGGGCGGGGTGCCGTAGCCGATCAGCGGGCCATCGCGCGGCGGCCCGGCGCGGTCGGGGTGTCGGCGCACAGGGGCCGGCGGGGTGCTGCCGGTCCCCGGCTAGGGTGAGTGGATGCTCGTGCCCGCTGACCTGCCCACGCCGTTGACGGTGGTCGACGACCCGGAGCTCGCCGCGGCGGGGGTGGAGCTCCGGCTGAAGCGGGACGACCTGGCGCATCCGACGGTGCCCGGCAACAAGTGGCGCAAGCTCGCACCGAACCTGGAGCGGGCGGTCGCGGACGGCTGCCGGGCGCTGCTCACCTACGGCGGGGCGTACTCCACGCACGTGCGGGCGGTGGCAGCGGCGGCGCGGGCGCTCGGGTTGGAGAGCGTCGGGGTGATCCGCGGGGCCGAGCTGGCCGGGATGCCGCGGAACTGGTCGCTGGCCCGGGCCGAACGGGACGGGATGGCGCTGGAGTTCGTCGAACGCTCGGTCTACCGCGAGATCGCCTCCGGGCGGCAGGAGCGGCGCGCCGGGCACTTCGTCCTGCCCGAGGGCGGGTCGAACGCGGCGGCGGTGCGCGGGGCCGCGGTGGTCGCCGAGGAGCTGGCGGCGCAGCTGCCGGACCTGGGCGCCCGGGACGTGGTGTGCTGCGCGGTCGGCACCGGCGGGACGGTGGCCGGGATCGCCGCCGGCCTGCCGTCGGGTGCGCAGGCGCTCGGCGTGGCGGTGCTGCGCGGCGAGGGCTACCTGGAGCGGGAGGTGGCGACGCTCCAACTCGCCGCGTACGGGCGGGAGTCCGGTAACTGGCGGCTGGCGCACGACTGGCACGGCGGCGGGTACGGCCGGGTGCCGGAGGAGCTGGAACGGTTCGCGGCCCGGTTCGAGAGCCGGCACGGCGTCCCGGTGGAGCGGCGGTACGTGGCGAAGGCCCTGTCCGCGGTGTACGGCCTGGCCCGGGCGGGCGAGTTGACGGACCGTCGGGTCACCCTCGTGGTGACGGGCGTCCCGGACCCGGACCCGGAGGCGGCCCCGGCCGCACCCCCGTTCGCGGGAGGGCGGCCGGAGCGGGGCCGGTCCGGGGTCAGCCGAAGCTGAGGTCGCTGCAGAGGTCGCTGTCGGCGGGGCGGGTGTTCTCCGTGATGCCGCTCGGGATGTCGGACGGGATGGCGGTGCCCGCGGAGGCCCCGGGGTCGGGGGCGCCGAGGGCGTCGGTGCCGGCCCGGTCCTGGCCGAGGGTCAGGACGATGGCGTCGCTCTTCGGGACGGCGCGGAGTTCCGCGCCGGGGTAGAGCTGGGCCAGACGATCGGCGGCGGGGCGCAGGTCGAGCGGGTACTCGATCAGCGTGGTGCTCCGGGCGGAGGTGTTCTGGCCGATGGTGATGTTCCGGTAGCCGTTGCTGCGCAGCGCGAGGGCCGTCCGTCCGGCCAGCCCGGCGGACTTGCCGGCGTTGTGGACCACGATCGGCACGTCCAGGTTCGCGCTGTCGGAGCCGCCGCTCGCGGACGGCCCGCCGGACGCGCCACTCGACGGGGAGGCGGACGCGCCGGCGGAGGGGCTTCCGGACGCACCCGCGGACGGGCTGCCCGACATGCTGCCCGACGGGCCGCCCGAGGGTCCGGCGGACGGGTTCGCGAGGTCGCCGGTGAGGCGCCCGTCCAGGGTGCGGTCCTGGCGGATCAGGTTCCACAGGATGTCGGCGTCGGGCTGCACGACGGCGACCCGGGCGCCCTGGAAGCGCCAGGGCAGGGTGACGAACTGGATGTCGGCGAGCTTGATGTCCTTCAGCGACTGGGCGAACTCGGCGAGCTTGTACGGCGAGCCGAGGTCGGGGTCCACGGTGAGCGACTTGGTGGCGGCGTCGGCCAGCGGCAGCAGGGTGGTGAGGTCGAAGCCCTCGCCCTGCACCTTCTTGATCAGCGAGGACATGAACGCCTGCTGACGGCGCATCCGGCCGATGTCGGAGCTGTCGCCGAGGCCGTGCCGGGCGCGGACGTAGTCGACGGCCTGCTGCCCGGCGACGGTTTGGCGGCCCTTGGTCAAGTGAATGCCGTAGGAGTCGACGTCGTTGGGGACGCAGACGTCCACGCCGCCGACGGCCTGGGTGATGGAGGCGAAGCCCTTGAAGTCGACGACCAGGGTGTGGTCCACCCGCAGGCCGGTCAGCTCCTCCACGGTGTTCTGCGTGCAGGCGGGGTTGCCGTTCTTGAACTCGCCGATGGTGAACGCCGAGTTGAACATCTGATTGGCTCGGGCGGTGGTCCACCGGCCGTCCGCGAGCCGGCACGGCGGGATGGTGACCAGGGTGTCCCGGGGGATCGACACGCCGACGGCGTGTTTGTGATCGGCGTAGACGTGCAGCAGGATCGCGGTGTCGGAGTGGCCGACTCCCTCGTCGCCGCCGCCGAGGTCGCTGTTGCCGTCGCTCCGGGTGTCGGAGCCGAGCAGCAGGACGTTGACGGGGTGGCCGCCGGCGGGAGCGGGAGGCCCGGCCGGCGGGCGGCTGGACGCGATGCCTTCCGGGGCGAAGGTCGTGATGTTGTGGTCGAGCCGCTGGTAGTACCAGGTGCCGAGTCCCGCGGCGACGACCACCAGGACGGCGGCGGTCGCTCCGAGCCCCTGGGCTATTCGGCGGCCTCTTCGGCCGCGGGGCGGGGCCGCGGCAGGACTCTGGGTGGCGTCGGTCATCGGTCCGGGATCTCTCTGCGCGCAACGGGAACTGGTGCCCGAGGGCAGGCACTTGCCGCCTCCACGGCACTGCGGAGGGGGCGTTCGTCACCACTTAGACGGCGCGGCGACGGGAATGGTTACACGCGAACCATCATTTCCGAGAGATTTTTCGAACCTCGAACCGGGGTGCCTCCGAACCGTCCGGCCGGCGGTCCGACCGGCGGCCCGGAGGACGGTTCGGCGGGGTCAGTCGCGGGCCGAGGAGTCGAGCATCCGCCGCAGCAGGTCCCGCAGTTGGGCCCGCTCGGAGGCTTCCAGCGCGGCCAGCGGCTCGCGGGCGAAGTTCAGCGATTCGCGGAGCTCGGACGAGGCGGACAGCCCCGTTTCGGTGGCGACCACCAGCTTCACCCGGCGGTCCTGCGGGTCGGACTCGCGGGTGACGAAACCGCGGCCCTCCAGCCGGTCGACGATGCCGGTGACGTTGGACGGCTCGCAGGAGAGGGTCTGCGCGATGTGCCGCATCGGCATCGGGCCGCGGCGCAGCAGCGCCAGTACCTTGGCCTGCGCGCCGGTCAGCGAGCGGGCGGCGGCGGCCTCCTCGTACTCGCGGTGGAAGAGTCCGACCAGGCGCGCCATGAGGTCGACGACCTCCACGGTGATCGGGTCGGCGGTCGGGACCGATGCCTGCTCCATGACCTGCTCCTTCTCCATGGTGTCGAGTCTAGCTGAACAGTTGACAACATGAACCTTTCATCCACAGGATTACTTGAGTCAGTGAACTTTTCAGGTTGATGAGGAGTGTGTGATGGCAGAGCAGGACCTTCCCGCCACCGGCCGCGAGTGGCACCTGGCCGCCCGGCCGCAGGGCTGGCCGGTGGCGAGCGACTTCGCGCTGGTCGAGGCCCCCGTCCGGCAGCCCGGCCCGGGCGAGATCACCGTGCGCAACGCCTACCTGTCCGTCGACCCGTACATGCGCGCACGGATGAACGACGTGAAGTCCTACGCGCCGCCGTACGCGCTCGGCGCGCCGATGGACGGCGGCGCGGTCGGCCACGTGGTCGCCAGCAACGCGGAGGGCTTCCGGGTCGGCGACGCGGTGCAGCACTGGCTCGGCTGGCGCGAGTACGCCACCCTGGACGCCGCGCACGCCGTCAAGGTCGACCCCGAACTCGCCCCGCTCTCCGCCTACCTGGGCGTGCTCGGCATGCCCGGGCTCACCGCGTACGCCGGACTGCTGGAGGTCGCCTCGTTCCGCGAGGGCGACACCGTGTTCGTCTCCGGCGCGGCCGGCGCCGTCGGTTCGACGGTCGGTCAGATCGCCCGGCTCAAGGGGGCGAAGCGGGTGATCGGTTCGGCCGGCTCCGCCGAGAAGGTCGCCACCCTGGTCGACGAGTACGGCTTCGACGCCGCCTTCAACTACAAGGACGGTCCGGTCGCGGAGCTGCTCGACCAGGCCGCCCCCGACGGCATCGACGTCTACTTCGACAACGTCGGCGGCGAGCACCTGGAGGCCGCGATCGGCGCCCTGCGGGTGCACGGCCGGGTCACCCTGTGCGGGGCCATCGCCCAGTACAACGACACCTCCGCCCCGGCCGCGCCGCGCAACCTGGTGCTGGCCATCGGAAAGCGGCTGCGCCTGCAGGGCATGCTGGCCGGCGACCACGCCGCGCTGCGCGGCCGGTTCGTCGAGGAGGTCGGCGGCTGGCTGCGGGACGGCTCGCTGCGCTACGGCGAGACCGTGGTCGAGGGCGTGGAGAACACCGCGGAGGCCTTCCTCGGCATGCTGCGCGGCGCCAACACCGGAAAGATGGTCGTCCAGGTCTGAGGATCCGACGATGTGACGGTGTGTCGAATGACGCTCCGTCAATCCGCCCCCACCGGAAGCGCGATCCGGTGGGGGCGCGCGTTTAGGTCCGTTCGGGGGAGGTGGGCGCTGTGGGGGTAGACCTCCCGGGGGAACCGACTAGCATGGGGTGAAAGCTTGTCCGTTTTGCTCGATTTGATGACCTAATGTCGAATAAGTTGAGCGTCACGGGGTAGCCACTCGTCAGTACCTACCGGCGACGGCGCGAGGCAGCTGGGGAAGGCGACCCTCGTCCACAGCCAGGAGGTCCCGGTGACGACACGTGGTGTGCTCTACGTCCACTCCGCGCCACGCGCGCTGTGCCCGCACGTCGAGTGGGCGGTGGCAGGCGTCCTCGGCGTGCGGGTCAACCTCGACTGGATCCGGCAGCCCGCCGCGCCCGGCCACTGGCGGTCCGAGCTCTCCTGGCAGGGAGAGCCCGGCACCGCCTCCAAGCTCGCCTCCGCGCTGCGCGGTTGGCAGTTGATGCGCTACGAGGTGACCAGCGAGCCCTGCGCCACGGCCGAGGGCGAGCGGTACTCCTCCACGCCCGGCCTCGGCATCTTCCACGCCGTCACCGGCATCCACGGCGACATCCTGGTCCCCGAGGACCGGCTGCGGGCCGTGCTGCTGCGCTCCCGCAGCGAGGGCAGCGACCTGGAGGCGGAGATCGGGCGTCTGCTCGGCAAGCCGTGGGACGACGAGTTGGAGCCGTTCCGGTACGCGGGGGAGGGCGCGCCGGTCAGGTGGCTGCACCAGGTGGTGTGACGGGGACGGGACCGGCCCGGCACTCGCTGGGAGTGCCGGGCCGGTCGCGCAGTGCCGCGCGCGGGTCTCAGACGGTGCGGAAGGCCAGCACCACGTTGTGGCCGCCGAAGCCGAAGGAGTTGTTGAGGGCGGCGATCCGACCCTCGACCGGGAGCTTGCGGGGCTCGTCGCGGACGATGTCGGCGTCGATGTCGTCGTCCAGTTCGACCACGTTGATGGTCGGCGGGGCGATCCGGTGGTGCAGGGCGAGGACGGTGGCGACCGTCTCGATGCCGCCGGCGCCGCCGAGCAGGTGGCCGGTCATCGACTTGGTGGCGGAGATCGCCACGTGCTCCAGGTGCTCGCCGAGTTCGCGGCTGAGCGCCTTGATCTCCGCGGTGTCGCCCTGCGGGGTGGAGGTGGCGTGCGCGTTGACGTGCACGACCTCGGCCTTGTCCAGCTCGTTGCGGTCGAACAGGTCGGCGATGGCGCGGGACACGCCGGCGCCGGTCGGCTCCGGCTGCGCGATGTGGTGGGCGTCCGAGGACAGGCCCTGGCCGATCGCCTCGCAGTACACGCGGGCGCCGCGGGCGGCGGCGTGCTCGGCGGACTCCAGCACCACGACACCGGCGCCCTCGCCGAGGACGAAGCCGTCACGGGCCTTGTCGTACGGGCGGGAGGCGTGCTCGGGGTCGTCGTTGTTCTTGGACATCGCCATCATGTTGGAGAAGGCGACGATGGGCAGCGGGTGGACCGCCGCCTCGGTGCCGCCGGCCACCACGACGTCGGCGCGGCCGCTGCGGATCATCTCGATCGCGTAGCCGATCGCCTCGGCGCCGGAGGCGCAGGCGGAGACGGGGGTGTGCACGCCGGCCCGGGCGCCGACCTCCAGGCCGACGTTGGCGGCCGGGGAGTTGGGCATCAGCATCGGGACGGTGTGCGGGGAGACCTTGCGGACGCCCTGCTGCTTGAGCACGTCGTACTGGTCGAGCAGGGTGGTGACGCCGCCGATGCCGGAGGCGATGACCGTGCCCAGGCGCTCGGGGGCCAGCTCGTTGGTGTCGGCGGTGGCCGGGCCCTCGAAGCCGGCGTCCTTCCAGGCCTCGCGGGCGGCGATCAGCGCGAACTGGGCCGAGCGGTCCAGCTTGCGGGCCACCGGGCGGGGCAGGATCTCGGACGGCTCGACGGCGACCTTGGCGGCGATCCGGACGGGCAGCTCGGCGGCCCACTCCTCGGTGAGGGCGTGGACCCCGGACCGGCCGGCCAGCAGGCCCTCCCAGAATGTGGCGGCGTCGCCGCCCAGCGGCGTGAAGGCGCCGATACCCGTGACGACCACGGTGCGGTTTTCAGCAGTCACTGGTTTCTTCTTCTCTCACGTTGAGCATCGAGCGGAGGGCCGGACGGGCCGGAGGGCCGGAACGAGCCGGGGGAAAGGGGGACGGCCGGGGCGCGACGGACGCGCCCCGACCGGCAGCCTGACGGCTGGTCAGACGTTGGCGACGATGAAGTTCACCGCGTCGCCGACGGTCTTCAGGTTCTTGACCTCGTCGTCCGGGATCTTCGCGCCGAAGCGCTCCTCGGCGGCGACGACGACCTCGACCATGGACAGCGAGTCGACGTCCAGGTCATCGGTGAAGGACTTGTCGAGCTCGACGTCCTCGACCGGAATGCCGGCGATCTCGTTCACGATCTCGGCAAGGCCTTCGAGAACCTCGGTCTGGGTAGCCATATCGGCTGCTCCTCTTCGTGTTGACGCGTGCGGTCAGGCGGACCGCCGCGGGTTTTCTTGGGGTGGTGCGGAGAAAAAACGCCTAGGGGAGAGTAACGACTGCTGCGGCGTAGACCAGTCCGGCCCCGAAGCCGATGATCAGCGCGAGGTCGCCGCTCTTGGCCTGGCCGCGCTCCAGCATCCGCTCCATGGCGAGCGGAATGGACGCGGCGGAGGTGTTGCCGGTCTCGACGATGTCGCGGGCCACCGGGACCTCGGCGGGCAGCTTCAGCGTCTTGATCATGGCGTCGATGATGCGCATGTTGGCCTGGTGCGGGATGAACGCGCCGAGCTGGTCGGCGGTGATCCCGGCGGCGTCCAGCGCCTGCTGGGCGACCTTCGCCATGTCGTACACCGCCCAGCGGAAGACCGTCTGGCCCTCCATCCGCAGCGCGGGCCACTTGATCTCCTCGCCCGCGCCGTTGACGGCGTCCGGCTTGGCGAAGGCGGTGTCCCAGGCCCGGGTCTGCGAGATCACGTCGGCCTGCGAGCCGTCCGAACCCCAGACGACCTTGCCGATGCCGGGCGTGTCGGACGGGCCGACGATCGCCGCGCCCGCGCCGTCGCCGAAGATGAACGCGGTCGAGCGGTCCGACTTGTCGGTCAGGTCGGAGAGCCGCTCCACGCCGATCACCAGCACGTACTCGGCGCTGCCGCCGCGCACCATGCCGTCGGCCAGGCTCAGGCCGTAGCCGAAGCCCGCGCAGGCGGCGGAGATGTCGAACGCGGGGGCGGTGCCGCAGCCGAGCCGCTGGGCGATCTCGGTGGCGATCGCCGGGGTCTGCTTCAGGTGCGAGACGGTGGCGACGATGACGCCGCCGATCTGCGCCGGAGCGATCCCGGACATCGCGATGGCCTTGGCGGCCGCCTGCACCGACATCTCGGCGACGGTCTCCTCCGGACCGGCCCAGCGGCGCTCCGCGATGCCGGACCGGGACCGGATCCACTCGTCCGAGGAGTCGATCCAGTTCAGCACCTCGGCGTTCGGGATCACCCGGGTCGGGCGGTAGCCGCCGACACCGTGGATGCGCGAGAACTGGGCGCCGGTGACCGGCTTGATGGTGGCACTCATGCGGACTTCTCCTGGCTGCCGTGCTCGGCCACGAGCTCGCGGGCCCGGTCGAGATCGGCGGGGGACTTCAGGGCCAGCGTTGCGACGCCCTTGACGTTCCGCTTGACCAGATTGGTGAGGGTGCCGGCGGGCGACAGCTCGATCACGGCGGTCGCGCCCAGCTGCTGCAGGGTCTCCATGCACAGGTCCCAGCGGACCGGGTTGGACACCTGCGCGACCAGACGGGCCAGCACCTCGGCGCCGTCGCCGACCACCTCGCCGTCCCTGTTGGACACGTACGCCACCGTCGGGTCGGCCACGGTCAGCGTCGGCGCCAGCTTCTCCAGCCGGGCCACGCCCGGGGCCATGTGCTCGGTGTGGAACGCGCCCGCGACCTTCAGCGGGATCAGCCGCGCGCCGGCCGGCGGGTCCGCCTTCAGCGCGGCCAGCTGCTCCAGCGTGCCGGCCGCGACGATCTGCCCGCCGCCGTTGTTGTTCGCCGGGGTGACCCCGTGCGCGGCGAGCTTCTCGGCGACCGCCTCGGGGTCGCCGCCGAGCACCGCCGTCATGCCGGTCGCGGTGGCCGCGGCGGCCTCCGCCATGCCGAGGCTGCGCTCGCGGACGAAGGCCAGCGCGTCCTGCTCGGACAGCACTCCGGCCAGCGCGGCGGAGGTGATCTCGCCCACGCTGTGGCCGGCCAGCGCGCCGACGGACGCCGGAACGCCCTGCGGCAGCAGCGCCTGAGCGGTCACCAGGCCGGCGGCCACCAGCAGCGGCTGGGCCACCGCGGTGTCCTTGATCTCCTCCTCGGAGGCCTCGGTTCCGGCGTGCACCAGGTCGAGACCGGCCACCTCCGACCACTGGCGCAGCCGGTCGGCGACGCCGTCCAGTTCGAGCCAGGGGTTGAGGAAGCCGGGAGTCTGGGCACCCTGTCCAGGGGCGACGATAACGAGCACGGTTCAACCCTCTCTCGCCGGACGCCGTGGGGCGGGTAGGCGACGATGACGAAGAAAAGCACGTCGGATTGTGGATTCCCTACAGTTCGATCAGCCCTGATCAGGCCCGGAACCGAGACGCCCCAGGGCAAGGGCGATGCGCAGGGTGAACGCCGAACGCACGTCCGACGGAGCATAGCCGGTGACATCAGTCACACGACGCAGCCGGTAGCGGACGGTGTTCGGGTGGACGAAGAGCATCCGGGCGGCGCCCTCCAGGGAGGACGCCTGCTCCAGATAGACACTCAGCGTCTCCAGGAGTGCCGAACCGGCCTCCTCCAGAGGTGTGTAGATCTCCTCCACCAGCTGACGGCGCGCCACCTCGTCGCCCGCCAGGGCGCGTTCCGGCAGCAGGTCGTCGGCCAGCACCGGGCGCGGCGCGTCCGGCCACGCCGCGCACGCCTTCAGGCCCTGCGCGGCGGCGTGCGCCGAGCGGGTCGCCGACAGCAGGTCGCCGACCGTCGGGCCGACCACCACCGGGCCCGGCGCGAACTGGCCGATCAGCGCCCGCGCGGCGTGCACCGGCTCCTTGTCGCCGCCGACCACCACCACCAGGCGGCGGCCCAGCACCCCGGTCAGCACGTGCAGCTTGGCGTACCGGGCGGCGCGCCGGATGGCCTCGACCACCAGCTCGCTGTCGCCGTCCGGGGCGCTGCCCATCACCACCCGCACCTGGCTCGGCTGGCCCCAGCCCAGCGCCGCCGCCCGGGACAGCACGCCCTCGTCGGCGTCCCCGGACAGCAGCGAGTTCACCACCAGCGCCTCCAGCCGGGCGTCCCACGCGCCGCGCGCCTCCGCGGCCTGCGCGTACACCTGGGCGGTGGCGAAGGCGATCTCCCGGGCGTAGACCAGCACCGACTCGCGCATGCCCGCCTCGTCGCCGGGCGCGGCCACCTCCTCGATGGCCTCCTCCATCACCTCGATCGTGGTGCGGATCAGCTCCACCGTCTGCCGCAGCGTGATCGCCCGGGTCAGCTCCCGGGGCGCGGTGCCGAACACGTCGGTGGAGATCGCCTGCGGCGCCTCCGGGTGCCGGTACCACTCGGTGAACGCCGCGATGCCCGCCTGCGCGACCAGGCCGATCCACGACCGGTGCTCCGGCGGCATCCGCCGGTACCAGGCCAGTTGATCGTCCATCCGGGCGATCGCCGCGGACGCCAGCTTGCCCGCCGACTTCTCCAGCCGCTTCAGCGTCGCCGCCCGCAGCTCGGCCCGGTCCGCCGCGAGCCGGCGCTCCTCGGCGGTCATCCGGCCGCGGCCGGGCACCGCGGCGGCACGGGCCGGCTGCGCCGGACGTCTGGCGGACCTCTTCTCCGGGCCCCGGTCGGCGGGCCGCTCCGGGGCGGGGGGCTCGCCGGACGTCCGGTCGGATGCTTTGTCGGGTTTCGCTGAAGCGGATGGCACGGCACTAGCCTGCCTCACGTGGACGGGTGCTCGTGCACACCCCGCGCCGAGAAGACCGGTGGCACCGGTCACACCGGCTACCGTGGTGCCCGTGAGCGTGGATTCCTCGGCCCGGGACGGGCACCCCTTCGAAACCTCCGAACCCGCCTCCGCGGCCGGACGGAAGGAGCGCGGACGCGCCGATCTGCGCCGCACCGGCGAGCGTTACCTGTCGGAACCCGCCGAAGGCGTCACCACCCGGCACGCATTCTCCTTCGCCGGCCACTACGACCCGAAGAACACCTCGTTCGGCGCACTGCTCGCCTGCAACGAGGAGACCCTCGCCCCCGGCGCCGGGTACGACGCCCACCGGCACACCGACACCGAGATCGTCACCTGGGTGGTCGACGGAGCACTGGCCCACCGCGACGACGCGGGCCACGCGAGCGTGGTCCGGCCCGGCATGGTCCAGGTCCAGTCCGCGGGGGCGGGCATCACCCACACCGAACGCAACCTCGGCGGGGCGACGGAGCCGGTGACATTCCTCCAGATGTGGCTCCAGCCCGACCGGTTCGGCGTCGAGCCGGGCTTCGGCATCCGTTCCGTCCCGGCCGCGGACGGACTGACCCTGCTGGCCTCGGGACGCCCCTCGGACGACGCGCTGCGACTTCGGCGCACCGACGCGGCCCTCTGGCTGGTCCGGGCCGGCGCGTGGGCGGCGCTGCCCGGACTCCCCGCCGCCCCCTACCGCTACGTGCACGTCGTC
The DNA here is from genome assembly GCF_002803145.1 of Kitasatospora sp. CB02891. Classification (NCBI taxonomy): domain Bacteria; kingdom Bacillati; phylum Actinomycetota; class Actinomycetes; order Kitasatosporales; family Streptomycetaceae; genus Kitasatospora; species Kitasatospora sp. CB02891. Next base: position 198,694 of record NZ_NNBO01000003.1, read on the forward strand.
GCGGGCTCGGTCGGCTACCGCACCGTCCCCGGCCCGCAGGGCGGCGGGCGCTCGGCGAGCGCCGGCGACGCGATCCGGATCACGGGAGACGCGTTCGCGGACCCGACGGCGGGCGGGAACGGCGTCGAGCTGCTGCTGTGGGAGATGGGCTCGCCCTTGCAGTTCGGCTGAGCGCCGCCCGCCTAGATCTCGGCGAGGACCGCGTCGCTGAGCTGCGGCCACACCTCCGCCGCCCACGGGCCGAAGTCGCGGTCGGTGAGGGCGAGGCAGGCGAGGTCCGCGGTGGGGTCGACCCAGAGGAAGGTGCCGGACTGGCCGAAGTGGCCGAAGGTGGCGGGGGAGTTGGCGGTGCCGGTCCAGTGCGGGGTCTTGTGGTCGCGGATCTCGAAGCCGAGGCCCCAGTCGTTGGGGCGGCGGTGGCCGAAGCCGGGCAGGACGCCGTTGGTGCCGGGGAAGGCGACCTCGCGGGTCGCGGTGTGCAGGGTGGCCGGGTCGAGCAGCTTGGGGGACTGGAGTTCGGCCGCGAACCGGGCGAGGTCGGCGGCGGTGGAGAGGCCGCCCGCGCCGGCGGGCGCCCGGTGGGCGGTGTTGATCATGGTGGCGTGCATGCCGAGCGGCTGGAAGACGGCCTCGGCGGCGTACTGGGCGAACGGGATGCCGGAGGCGTGCTCCAGGGTGGCGGCGAGGACGTCGAAGCCGGCGTTGGAGTAGAGGCGGCGGTTGCCGGGGGCGGCCATCACGCGGTGCTCGTCGAAGGCCAGGCCGGAGGTGTGGGCCAGCAGGTGGCGGACGGTGGAGCCGTCGGGGCCGGCCGGGTCGTCGAGCTCGAAGACGCCTTCCTCGACGGCGATCAGCACCGCGTAGGCGGTGAGCAGCTTGGTGACGGAGGCCAGCGGGAACAGGTGGTCCTGCGGTCCGTGCGCGCCGAGCAGGGCGCCGTCGCTTCCGCGTACGACCGCCGCCGCTGCGTTCGGTACCGGCCAGTCCTCGATCGTGCGCAAGCTCTGCATGGGCCGAACTCTAAACGACGGGTGGGGAGATCCGTTGTGCCAGGCTTGCTTGGAGTGCACTCCAACTGAGTAGCGTCGGAGTCGTCGTCGCCGAGACCGGGGGTCGAGTTCCAGATGGCAGCGTCGGAGCAGTGGAGTGAGCGGCTGTCGGGGTGCGAGCGGGCGTTCGGTGCGCCGAGCGCGGTGCCCGACCGGACGCCGCGGCACGGGATCAGCGAGGTGTCCGCGACCAGCGGACTGTCGGCGCACACGCTGCGCTGGTACGAGCGGATCGGTCTGCTGGACCCGGTGGACCGCTCGCACGCGGGCCAGCGCCGGTACAGCGACGCGGACCTGGCCCGGCTGGCGTTCCTGACGAAGCTCCGGCTGACCGGGATGCCGGTGGCGGACATGGTCCGGTACGTCGAGCTGGTGCGGGACGGGGACGCCACCCGGGCGGAGCGCCGGCAGCTGCTGGTCGACCACCGGGCGGAGGTCCGGCAGCGGCTCGCGGACCTGCACGCCACGCTCGCCGTGATCGACCGGAAGATCGACCTCTACGGCGAGCCGCCCGCGGCCGGTACGGACGGCGACGACACGACGGAGACCACGGGGCATCGCCCGATCGAGGACAGGAAGAGCGCATGAGCAGCATCGAGACCACCCGGCTCGGCAGCAACGGCCCCGTCGTGGGCGTGCAGGGCCTGGGATGCATGGGGATGAGCGAGTTCTACGGGCCGACCGACACCGAGGAGGCGCTGGCCACCCTCGGCCGGGCGCTGGAGCTCGGGGTGACCCTGTTCGACACCGCCGACATCTACGGTTCGGGCGCCAACGAGGAACTGATCGGCCCGTTCGTCCGGGCGCACCGCGACCAGGTGGTGCTGGCCACCAAGTTCGCCATCGAGCGGCGCGCCGACGACCCGGGCCACCGGGGCGTCAACAACGACCCGGCGTACATCCGGCAGGCCGTGGACGCCTCGCTGCGCCGGCTCGGCGTGGACGAGATCGACCTGTACTACATGCACCGGCGCGACCCCGGGGTGCCGCTGGCCGAGTCGGTCGGGGCGATGGCCGAGCTGGTCGCGGCCGGCAAGGTGAAGCACCTGGGCCTGTCCGAGGTGACCGGTCCGGAACTGCGCGAGGCGTACGCGGTGCACCCGATCGCGGCGCTGCAGTCCGAGTGGTCGCTGTTCGCCCGGAGCCTGGAGCGCACCGCGGTGCCCGCGGCGGCCGAGCTGGGCGTGGCGCTGGTGCCGTACTCGCCGCTCGGCCGGGGCTTCCTGACCGGGGCGTTCGCCGACGCCGCGCAGCTGGGTTCGGACGACTTCCGGCGGTACCTGCCGCAGTTCACCGGCGAGAACGCGGCCGGGAACGCCGAGCTGGTCGCGCCGATCCGGAAGATCGCCGCCGAGCGCGGGGTGACGGCCGCCCAGGTCGCGCTGGCCTGGGTGCAGCAGCGGGCCGAGGTGCACGGCCTGACGGTGGTGCCGATCCCGGGCACCCGCAAGCGCAGCCGGCTGGAGGAGAACGCCGCGGCCGCCGCGCTGAAGCTGACGGCGGAGGAGCTGGCCGAGCTGGACCTGATCGGCGGCCGGGTGCAGGGCACCCGCTACGCGGACATGAGCAACACCTCGGACGCCCGCGAGGTCTGACGAGTCGTCAGTTGCCGAAGGTCACCGAGCGGCTGACGTCGCTGTAGTGGCCGAGGGCGATCGCGGCGAAGTTGTGCCGGCTGGCGGTGCCCTCGGCCAGGTAGCCGTTGTGGCCGCTGGCGCCCGCCGAGGAGACGGCCGTCGCGCCGAACGCCTGGGTGGTCGGATCGGCGCCGTGGCCGAGGCCGCCGACCTCCAGGTACGGCACGTTGCCGATCCAGTCGCCGGGGTTGCGGGCCGCCCAGACCTGGACGCCGGTGCCGAGTTCGGCGGCCGACTCGACGCCCATCCCGGGGCTGCCGAACGCCACCAGGTCGGTGGGCTGCGCGCCGTGCACGGACGGCGCGGCGGCGCCGCACACCACCGAGCCGTAGGAGTGGCAGAGCAGCGCGGGCGGCGCCTCCGGCCGGCTGGTCTGCCGCAGGCCGGCGAGCAGGCGCTCCAGGCGCGGCGCGGCGGCCTCGGCGAGCCGGGAGGTGGCCGCGTCCGGGCCGAGGCCCTGCGGGGTGACGTAGCCGGTCCAGGCGACCACCGCGGTGCGGGTGCCGGGGGCCTGGGCGCGCTCCTCGGCGTACAGGGCGCGGCCCATGCCGGCGGGGGAGCGGAGCGGTTCGACGGCCTGGTCGAAGTGGCCGAGGTCGGCGTCCGAGCCGGGCACCAGGACGGCGACCCGCCGGGCGCTCGCCAGGTCGCCGTAGACCTCGGTGACCAGGCCGCGGCCGCGCGGGTCGAAGGCCAGGATCTGCCGGCCGGGGGCGAGCAGCGCCTCGGAGTCGTTGGCGCGGGAGACGGCCAGCGCGCGGGCGGCCGGGTCCAGGGTGCGGTCCTCGGCGCGCTGCCGGGCCCGGTCGCGTTCGGCGGCGACCGCCTCCCGGTTGGCCCGGTACCGGACGGCCAGCGGCGCGCCGTCCAAGTTGCCGACCACCAGCGGGTATTCGAGGATCAGCCGGTCGAGGTCGGCCTTCGTCAGCGAGGCGAAGAAGGCGGCCACGGCGGCCGGGTCGGCGGTCGCCGGGTCCGGCAGGGCGCGGCCGAAGGTGCCGTCGGCGACCCAGGCGGCGCTGCCGGCGGGCGGGGTGGTGATGGCCAGCTGCTCACTGGACGCGGTGGCCTGGGCGACCGCGGCCCCGGCGTCCACCAGCGCCGCGCAGCCCGCGAACACGCCGATCAGGATCCGCTTGACCCGCCTGCGGTGCATGGCGTCCACTCCCTCGGGCCGGGACATCGCAGCGGGACGGGCCCGATGGTGCTACGACTGCCAACTACTAGTCAGCCAGACTAGAGGGCGGCAGACGCGCCGGGCAGGGAGCAAACAGTGTTCCGCGTCACATTCCCCCGGACGCTACCCCTCGTACCCCTCCCGGACGCGTTTCGGGGCGACCGAGCGCCACGCCTCGGTGAGCAGCTCGCGCAGCTCCTCCGGCCCCACCCGGGCGAGTTGCACCCGCACCCAGCCGAACCGGCCGGTGTACGGGGCCACCGAGTACACCTCGGGCGCGGCGGCGATCAGTTCGGCCTGCTCGGAGACCGTGGCCTTCACCGAGACCTGCCCGGACTCCGGGTGGCCCATCGCGAAGATCTTCCGGCCCACCCGGAACGTCTCCTGCTCCCAGGTGGTCTCCCGGTGCGCCTGCGGCAGCCGCAGCGCCAGCGCGATCAGTTCGTCGAAGGTCGCCATGGCCGCCAGGGTAGGGCCCCGCACCGACAGGGAGCGGGTGATGACGCGTCGACGGATTGACGCGGCGTCAGACCGCACCGAAGGCGTACACCGCGAACAGCGCCGCGCCCGCCGCGGCCGCCGCCCGCCAGGCGCGGGACCGCCACGGGCCGTCGAAGCGCCGGGCCCAGCGGCCGATCAGCGCCAGCACCACCGCGAACACCGGCAGCCAGGCCAGCCGGGCGAGCGCCCACAGGCCGGAGTCCGGGGCGGTGGTCAGACCGGGCACCGCGCCCAGGTGCGAGCCGGCCAGCGCGGTCAGGAACATCGCGGTCTGGTGCCAGCAGAAGATCGTCATCGCGCCCAGGTTGACCACCACCACCGGCAGCCACAGCAGCGGCCGGCGCAGCGCCCGGCCCAGCCGGTCCTTCAGCAGCATCGCCGCGCCGCCCTGCACCGAGGCCAGCGCCAGCACCAGCAGGGACGGCGGGTGCGAGTTGGTGCGGGCCGCGCCCGGCACGCCCACCATGCTCGCCGGGTAGTGGAACACCAGCAGCAGCACCGCGAACAGCGCCGCCCCGCCGAGCGCCGTCAGCCACGCCCCGGCCCGGGAGATCCGGCCGTGCGCCCAGTCCACGCCCAACTGGTAGGCGAACAGCCAGCCCGGCAGCAGGTTCAGCAGGCTCAACCACCCCGGCATCGACGCGCCCCACGGCCCGTACCGCAGCAGGTCCACCGCCGCGACGGCCGCCAGCAGCGCCGCCGAGGCCCAGCCCCGGCTCCAGGAACCGAACCTGACGCACAGCGGGGTGAGCGCCGTCAGCACCAGGTACATCGCGATGTACCAGAGCGGCTGCACCATCAGCACCGCCCCCGTCCGCACCGTGTCCGCCGGCACCCCCAGCCCGCGCAGCACCGGGATCAGCGCCGCCCACACCGCGGCCACCCCCAGCACCGGCCGGGCCAGCCGCAGCACCCGGCCGCGCAGCCACTCCCCGGCGCCCACCCCGCGCTCGGCCGACCGCCGCAGCGACAGCGCCGACGCCCGGCCGCCGACCAGGAAGAACACCCCCAGCATCTGCAGCACCCAGCTCAGCGGCGCCATGAACGACAGCGCCGCCAGCGGGCTCGCGTTGTGCAGCACGTTGTCGGAGACGGTGAACCCGCCGAGCAGCCAGTGGCCCAGCGGCACCGAGAGCAGGGCGACGGCGCGCAGGCCGTCCAGCGCGCGGTCGCGGGTGGCGGGGGTCTTGGCATCGACGGTCGCCGCGGCGCGACGAACGGAAACAGGCAGCATCGGACGTCTCCTCGACAGATCGTCAGGCGGTGGTGGGGGAGCCGGTCGCGGCGAGAGCGGCGAACGCCGCCAGCGAGGCCGAACCGGGGGCGAAGTAGTCGCTGTGGCCGTGCGAACCCGTCGACGGCAGCAACTGGGCGCCGAAGCCGGGGGACGTCGGGTCGGCGCCGTGCCCGAACCCGAGGAACGAGACGTTCGGCACGTTCGAGATCCAGTCCTCCGGATTGCGGACCACCGCCCACACCGGCACCCGCACCTCGTCCGCCCGATCCAGGCCCAGGCCCGGCGAGGCGAGCACCACCAGCCCCGCGACCTGCGCCGGATCCGGCGCGGACCGCCCGCACACCACCGAGCCGTAGCTGTGGCAGAACAGCGTCACCGGCCCGGTCACCGGGGCCAGCCCCGCCACCAGCCGCCCCAACCGTGACGCCCCCGCCCGGGCGAGCTCCTCCCGGGCCGCGTCCATCCCCACCCCGACCGGCGTGGTGTACCCCACCCACGCCACCACGGCGACCTTCTCGCCGCTCTCGGCGCGCAGCGCCTTCGCCATCGCGGCGAGCCGGTCGGCGGTTCCGAGGTCGACGTCCGAGCCGGGCACCAGGACGGCGGTGCGGGTGTCGTGCGTCAGGTCGCCGAAGACCTCGGCGAGTTGGCCGCGGCCGCGGGGATCGAACGCCAGGAGCCGGCGGCCGGCCAGCTCGCGGTAGCGGGCGGCGTGCTGCGCGGCCAGTTCGCGCTCTTCCGCGGTCAGCGCCGGATTGTCGGCGCGGGACTGCTCACGGGCGCCCTCCTGGGCGACGGCGAGCGAGTTCGCCAGGTAGCGGAGATCGATCGGCGCGCCGTCCAGGTTCCCGACCACCTGGGGGTGCCGGAACGCGAGCTGCCGCTGCTGCTCGGGGGTCAGCCCCGAGAAGAACGTCGCCACCTCGGCCGGCGAGGCCTTCGCCGGATCCGGCAGCCGCACCCCCAGCCCACCGTCCGCCACCCACTCCGCGGACCCCGGCGGCGGCCCCGTCAGCGGAGTCTGCGCATCCGCCGACGCCCACGACCCCACCCCCAGCACCGCCACCAGCACCAACCCCGCAACGGCCGTCCTTCGACGCAGACGCGACAGCACCGCTTCCTCCTCCCGTTCGGCAACAGGGAGGAAAGTAGGAAGAGGGTGACCGAGGGGGCGTCAACCTGCGGAGCCAAGCGGGGAGTCATACCGGGGTGGGAGCGAGACCAGTGGGAGCACCGGTCTGTCTCCCACCCTCTACCCGCCGGGCTGGACCAGGCCGCTCTCGTAGGCCAGGACGACTGCTTGGGCGCGGTCGCGGAGGTTGAGTTTGGCGAGGATGCGGCCGATGTGGGTCTTGACGGTCTGTTCGGCGAGGACCAGGTGGGCGGCGATCTCCTGGTTGGAGAGGCCGCGGGCGATGAGTTCGAGGACTTCGGTCTCGCGCGGGGTGAGGCCGTTGAGGCGGAGGCGGGGGTCGCGGCGGGGGGTGGGCCGGTTCTGGGCGAAGTCGGCGATCAGGCGGCGGGTGACGGACGGGGCGAGGAGGGCGTCGCCGGCGGCGACCACGCGGACGGCGTTGATGAGGTCGGCGGGCGGGGCGTCCTTGAGGAGGAAGCCGGAGGCGCCGGCGCGGAGGGCCTCGTAGACGTAGTCGTCGACGTCGAAGGTGGTGAGCATCAGGACGCGCGGGCGGTGGACGGTGCCGGGCGGGGGGTCGAGGAGGCGGCGGGCGGCTTCGAGGCCGTCCATCTCGGGCATGCGGACGTCCATCAGGACCACGTCGGGGTGGGTGTGCCCGCTGACCTCCAGCGCCTGGCGGCCGTTCGCGGCGTCGCCGACCACGTCGATGTCGGCCTGCGCGTTGAGCAGGGCGGCGAAGCCGGCCCGGACCATCGCCTGGTCGTCGACGATGAGGACGCGGATGGTCATGCGGTGTTCTCCCCTGGGGCGGCGTCAACCCGCGGTGGCGGGACGGTCGATCGGCAGGACGGCGGCGACCCGGTAGCCGCCGGCGGCGGTCGGGCCGGTGTCCAGGGTGCCAGCCAGCAGCCGGACGCGCTCGCGCATTCCGGTCAGACCGTGCCCGGTGGAGGCGGAGGTCTCGACGGCGGGGGCCTTGCCGGGCGCCGGGTCGTTCTCGACGTCCACGGTGAGCGCGCCGTCGGCCGCCGCGACCCGGACCCGGGCGGTGGCGCCGGGCGCGTGCCGGACGACGTTGGCCAGCGCCTCCTGGACGATCCGGTACGCGGACAGGCCGACGGCCTCGGGGACGGGGTCGAGCCTCCGGACGTCGTCGGCGAGGTCGAGCTCGGCGTGGACGCCGGCCTGGGCCACGGTGGCGAGCAGGCCCGGCAGGTCGGCGAGGCCGGGCTGCGGGGCCTTGTCGGCCTCGGTCTCGGCGGCCCGGAGCACCCCGAGCAGGCGGCGCATCTCGGTGAGCGAGCCGCGGGCGGCGGTGGCGATCTGCCCGAACTCGGTGACGGCGGGCTCGGGCAGGCCCTCGATCCGGTACGGGGCGCTGTCGGCCTGGACGGCGATCACCGACATGTGGTGGGCGACCACGTCGTGCAGCTCGCGGGCGATCCGGGCGCGCTCCTCCAGCAGGGTGCGCCGGGCGCGTTCGGTCTCGGAGATCTGCTCCTGGGCGGCGAGCAGCCGTCGTGCCTCGCCGCGGCCGCGCAGGCTCCAGCCGAGCAGCAGGATCACCCCGGAGAGCGCGGTGACCACCACGGAGGTGCCGTCGAAGTAGTCGGCGAAGACGGACCAGCTGAGGCTGTTGCCGACGAAGGTGACCGCCCAGACGGCGAGCAGGGTCCGTCCGCGTTCCCGGATCGCCAGGAACACCATCAGGAACAGGTAGCTCAGCAGGGTGGTGACCGGCCACGGCCAGGCCTGGGTGGCGGCCTCGCCGTGGGTGACGATCGCGCCGACCAGCACCGACGGCGCCACCAGTTGCCAGGCGGTCAGCGGTCGGACCAGCGCCAGTGCGAGCGCCCCGGCCTGGACGGTGGCCAGTGCGGCGGCGAGGCCCCCGTTCACCCCGTAGAACCTGGTCAGCGCGACGATGCCGGTGGGCAGCAGCGCACCGATCATGGCCAGGACCACCACGAAGGGCAGCGCCCGGACCCATGCTCTGCGGGCGTCGGCCAGCGGCGGCCGGTTGTTCGGGACGGGCTCGACGAGGGCGCTGAGGAAGGTCTTCCAGGTGGTCACCGGCCCGAGAGTAGGGCGAGGTGGGGCCGGTGTCCTCATACTCCGGTCGGGCGCGGCCCTGATACCGCAGTACTACCGGGGCCCGGGGTCAGCGCCAGGAGCCGGCCAACGCCGGTCCGAGCTGGTCGAAGTGGCGCTCGATCAGGGACAGCATGCCGTCCATGCAATGGCCGTGCTGGTCGGGCGCGGCGGCGTACGACAGGTGGGAGAGCCGCACCACGGTGCCGAACACGGCGGCGAGCAGCCGGGGGCGCAGGTCGACCGCCGGGTCGAGGCCCTCGCGGTCGGCGAGGACCCGGGCCACCTCGACCTCCTGGTGCAGGGTGTGCCGCAGGTGGGCGGCGAGCAGGGTGGGGGTGGACTCGATCAGTTCGAAGAGTTCCAGCGCGCCCGTGACGGTGCCGCGTTCGGCGACCCGGCCCTGGTCGAGCGAGTGCCACACCTGCCGGACCGCGCCGCGCATCGCCTCCAGCGGGCTCTCCGCGGCGGGCCGGCCGCGCAGCAGCTCCAGGAAGGTCTCCTCGGCGTCGGCCAGCACCGCCAGGGCGACCTCCTCCTTGTTGGCGAAGTACCGGAAGAAGGTGCGCTGGGAGACCTCCACCGAGGCCGCGATCTCGTCGACCGTGGTCTTCGCGTAGCCCTGCTGCAGGAACAGCCGGTGGGCGGCGTCGACCAGCGCGTCGCGGGTCTTCTGCTTCTTGCGTTCGCGCAGGCCAGCGGAGTGCGGGTGGACGGCGGAGACGGGGGTGGCCATGGTTCAACGATAGCGGTCTGCCACTTGTCATCAAGTGACACGAGTCACCGCTTGTCGATTGTCAGCGACTGACATAATGGCCGAGCCGCTCTCTCGTCACACCATACGAACGGGGATGTCCCGAGCCATGAGCCAGTCCGTCGTCATCGACAAGGAAGCGGCCCCGGCCGCCGGAGGGAAGCTGCGGGGACACCCCTGGCTGACCCTGCTCACCGTCGCCGTCGGCGTCATGATGGTCGCCCTCGACGGCACCGTCGTCGCCATCGCCAACCCGGCGATCCAGACCGACCTGAAGGCCAGCCCCGCCGACATCCAGTGGGTCACCTCCGGCTACCTGCTGGCCCTGGCGGTCTTCCTGATCACCGCCGGCAAGATCGGCGACCGGTTCGGCCACAAGTCCACCTTCCTGGTCGGCGCGGTCGGCTTCGCCGCCACCTCCGCCGCGATCGGCTTCGCCGGCTCGATCCAGCAGGTGATCTTCTTCCGCGTCCTGCAGGGCCTGTTCGGCGCGCTGCTCCAGCCCGCCGCGCTCGGCCTGCTGCGCGGGGCCTTCCCCGCCGAGAAGCTCAACATGGCGATCGGCATCTGGGGCGGCGTCATCGGCGCCTCCACCGCGGCCGGCCCGATCGTCGGCGGCCTGCTGGTCGAGCACGTCAACTGGGAGTCGGTCTTCTACATCAACGTCCCGGTCGGCGTCGTCGCGGTGCTCCTGGGCGTGCTGATCCTCAAGGACGTGCGCTCCGAGAAGGCCGCCAAGTCCTTCGACATCCCCGGCATCGTGCTGCTCTCCGGCGCGATGTTCATGCTGGTCTGGGGCATCATCAAGGCCCCCACCTGGGGCTGGGGCGACCCCGCCACGCTGCTCTTCCTCGGCGGCGCGGTGCTCGCCCTGGTGGCGTTCGCGGTCTGGCAGAACTTCGCCAAGGAACCGCTCGTCCCGCTCGCCCTGTTCCGCTCGGTCCCGCTGTCGGCCGGCACCCTGCTGATGGTGCTGATGGCGTTCGCGTTCTTCGGCGGCATCTTCTTCGTGACCTTCTACCTGCAGAACGTCCACGGGATGGCCCCGGTCGACGCCGGCGTCCACCTGCTGCCGATGACCGGCATGATGATCGTCGGCGCCCCGGTGGCCGGCTTCCTGATCGGGAAGGTCGGCCCGCGCATCCCGATCGTCGGCGGCATGCTGCTCACCACCGGCGCGATGCTCGGCATGTCCACCCTGGACATCCACTCCGGCAACGGCGTCATGTCGCTCTGGTTCCTGCTGATGGGCCTCGGCCTCAGCCCCGTCATGGTCGGCGCCACCGAGGTCATCGTCGGCAACGCCCCGCTGGAGCTGGCCGGCGTGGCCGGCGGCCTCCAGCAGGCCGCGATGCAGGTCGGCGGCAGCCTCGGCACCGCGGTGCTCGGCGCGGTGATGGCCTCCAAGGTCACCAGCGCGCTGCCCGGCAAGTGGGCCGCCACCGGCGTGCCGTTCCCGGACGGCGAGCAGGGCGAGCAGCTCAAGCAGGCCGCGCAGCTCGGCATCGCCCCGCCGCTGCCGGAGGGCACCCCCCAGCAGGTCGTCACCGGCATCGCGGACGCCGTCCACTCCTCCTTCGTCAGCGGCATGGGCGTGGCCTTCACCGTCGCCTCCGTCGTCGCCCTCGCGGCCGCGGGCCTCGGCCTGCTCACCAAGCGCGGCGCGAACGAGGCCGGTCCGGCAGTCCACATCTGACGCATCGCCAGAAGGCCCGTCCGGGGAGGGGAGTTCCCTTCCTGGACGGGCCTTCCGTCTGTGCCTTCCGCCGCGAAGCGGGAGGGCAGAACGCCGAAGATCCGCCCGGGGAGGGGATTCCCTTCCCAGGGCGGATCTTCGGCGTTCTGCCCTACGCCCCGCGCCCTTGCAGGGCGCGGGGACGGTGGAGCGGGTGGAGCGGCCGGCGCTTAGGCGTCGCCGCCCGCGGCACCCGGCTCGGCCGCGGCCACGTCGAGGAGCTGGTAGCGGTCGATCGCGGACTTGAGGACCGAGCGGTCGATCTTGCCCTGCTTGGCCAGCTCGGTGAGGGTGGCCAGGACGATCGACTGGGCGTCGATGTGGAAGAAGCGCCGGGCCGCGCCGCGGGTGTCGGCGAAGCCGAAGCCGTCGGCGCCCAGGGACTGGTACTGGCCGGGGATCCAGCGGGCGATCTGGTCCGGGACGGCGCGCATCCAGTCGGAGACGGCCACGAACGGACCCTCGGCCCCGGAGAGCTTGGAGGTCACGTACGGGACGCGCTGCGGCTCCTCCGGGTGGAGGAGGTTGAACTCCTCCGCCTCGACGGCGTCGCGGCGCAGCTCGTTCCAGGAGGTGGCCGACCAGACGTCCGCCTTGACGTTCCACTCCTCGGCGAGGATGCGCTGCGCCTCCAGCGCCCACGGCACCGCCACGCCGGAGGCGAGCAGCTGGGCGGGGATCTGGCCGGCGGCGCCCTCGGAGAGCTTGTAGATGCCCTTGAGGATGCCGTCGACGTCGACGCCCTCCGGCTCGGCCGGCATCTTGATGGGCTCGTTGTAGACGGTCATGTAGTAGAAGACGTCCTCGCCGTGCGGGTGCTCGGCGGAGGAGCCGTACATGCGGCGCAGACCGTCCTGGACGATGTGGGCGATCTCGTACCCGTAGGCCGGGTCGTAGGCGACCACACCGGGGTTGGTGGAGGCCAGCAGCTGCGAGTGGCCGTCGGCGTGCTGGAGGCCCTCGCCGGTCAGCGTGGTGCGGCCGGCGGTGGCGCCGATCACGAAGCCGCGGGCCAGCTGGTCGGCCATCTGCCAGAACTGGTCGCCGGTGCGCTGGAACCCGAACATCGAGTAGAAGACGTAGACCGGGATCAGCGGTTCGCCGTGCGTCGCGTAGGACGAGCCGGCGGCGATCAGCGAGGCGGTGCAGCCGGCCTCGGAGATGCCGTCGTGCAGCATCTGGCCGGACGGGGACTCCTTGTACGCCAGCAGCAGCTCGCGGTCGACCGACTCGTAGGTCTGGCCGAGCGGGTTGTAGATCTTGGCGGACGGGAAGAGCGAGTCCATGCCGAAGGTGCGGTACTCGTCCGGCGCGATCGGCACGAAGCGGTTGCCGATGCCCTTGTCCCGCATCAGGTCCTTGAGCACCCGGACGAACGCCATGGTGGTGGCGATGGTCTGGTTGCCGGAGCCCTTCTTGACCGCCTTGTACGCGTCGTCGCCCGGGAGTTCGAGCTTGCGCGGGCGGACCTTGCGGGTGGGCACGTAGCCGCCGAGCTCCTCGCGGCGGTCGTGCATGTACTGGATCTCTTCCGAGTTGCGGCCCGGGTGGTAGTAGGGCGGGTAGCCCTCGTCGAGCTGCTTGTCGGTGATCGGCAGGTGCAGCCGGTCGCGGAAGCGCTTCAGGTCCTCGACCGTCAGCTTCTTCATCTGGTGGGTGGCGTTGCGGCCCTCGAAGTTGGGGCCCAGCGTCCAGCCCTTGACGGTCTGCGCCAGGATGACGGTCGGCTGGCCCTTGTGCTCGCGGGCGGCCTTGAACGCGGCGTAGACCTTGCGGTGGTCGTGGCCGCCGCGGCCCAGGTGCTGGATCTGGTGGTCCGTCATGTTCTCGACCATGGCGCGCAGGCGCAGGTCGCCGCCGAAGAAGTGCTCGCGGATGTACGAGCCGGACTCGGTGGCGTAGGTCTGGAACTGGCCGTCCGGGGTGGTGTTCAGCTTGTTGACCAGGACGCCGTCGCGGTCCTGGGCCAGCAGCGGGTCCCAGGTGCGGTCCCAGACCAGCTTGATGACGTTCCAGCCGGCGCCGCGGAACTGCGACTCCAGCTCCTGGATGATCTTGCCGTTGCCGCGGACCGGGCCGTCCAGGCGCTGCAGGTTGCAGTTGACCACGAAGGTCAGGTTGTCCAGGCCCTCGCGGGCGGCCAGGGACAGCTGGCCGAGCGACTCGGGCTCGTCCATCTCGCCGTCGCCGAGGAAGGCGTACACCTGCGAGTCGGAGGTGTCCTTGATGCCGCGGTGCTCCAGGTAGCGGTTCATCCGGGCCTGGTAGATCGCGCCGAGCGGGCCGAGGCCCATCGAGACGGTCGGGAACTCCCAGAAGTCCGGCATCAGCCGCGGGTGCGGGTAGCTGGACAGGCCGAACGGCGCCTTGGACTTCTCCTGGCGGAACGCGTCGAGCTGCTGCTCGGTCAGTCGGTCCAGCAGGAAGGCGCGGGCGTAGATGCCCGGCGAGGCGTGACCCTGGAAGAACACCTGGTCGCCGGACTCGCCGTCGGCGTCCTTGCCGCGGAAGAAGTAGTTGAAGCCCACGTCGTACAGCGACGCGGAGGAGGCGAAGGTGGCGATGTGGCCGCCGACGCCGATTCCCGGGCGCTGGGCGCGGGAGACCATGACGGCCGCGTTCCAGCGCGTCGCGTTGAGGATCTTGCGCTCGATCTCCTCGTTGCCGGGGAAGAACGGCTCGTCCTTGGTGGCGATGGTGTTGACGTAGTCCGTGCTGCGCATCTCGGGCACGGCGACACGCTTTTCACGGGCGCGCTCGATCAGCCGCAGCATCAGGTAGCGGGCACGCTCGCGCCCACGCTCGTCGATGGCAGCGTCAAGCGACTCCAGCCACTCCGCGGTCTCCTCGGGATCGAAGTCCGGGACCTGGCTCGGGAGGCCGCCAATGATGATCGGGTTGCGATCGGATCCGGAAGCCACGCTGTTCCTTCACTGTCGGTCGAAACTGAGTTGTCGCGCCGCCTCCATCGTGCTACCGCGTTCGGAGATCCGTCATCTCTACCGATCGGTAACCGTTCCGCCGGTTGGGCGGTACGGTCAGGAGGTGGTCCGACCTGGGACCCCGGTCGGTGGATGGCCGCCGGTCGGGGTGAGGGCCAACAGAAGACTTTACGCCCGCACACGGGGCTGGCCCGAATGCCGTTCGCATCTCGGGCAGGCGTACGGCCTGTGCGAGGGTGGGAGACGAAGCGTCCTGGTCCGGTACGGATACGGACATTTCGGTGTGATTGGCCACACGGAGGGCGGCGTGTCGGCCCTCGACGCGTCAACCTTTGGGTGGGATCGGGGGTCGGGTACTTGCGCGAACCGCCGCTCCCGTGTGGACTACGGCCACAGCCTCGGCATGGATGCCGAGCCGAATACTGGAGGTTATTCCCGTGAGCGCGACCGCGGACCCCGCGGACAAGTCCAACCCGGCGCTTCGTCTGGGCTTCGAAGAGGGCCAGATCATTCAGGAGCTCGGGTACGACGACGACAGTGACCAGGAGCTCCGCGAGGGCATCGAGGACATCACTGGCACCGAGCTCGTCGACGAGGACTACGACGACGTCGCCGACGGCGTCCTGCTGTGGCACCGCGACGAGGACGGGGATCTCACCGATGTCCTGGTCGACGCCCTGGAGTACCTGGCGGAGGGCGGCCTGATCTGGCTGCTGACGCCGAAGACCGGCCGTGACGGGCACGTCGAGGCGCACGAGATCGCCGACGCCGCGAAGACCGCGGGCCTGTCGCAGACCAGCTCGGTGGCGATCGCCAAGGACTGGGCGGGCACCCGCCTGGCCACCCCGAAGGCCTCGAAGACCGGCAAGCGCTGAGCTTCGAATCGTGACGCGGGCCCCGGCGGAGTTCCTCCGCCGGGGCCCGTGTGCGTCGCCCCGCCACCGTGTTCGCTCAGGGCTGAACGGTACGTCGAGCGGCCCGACGTCTCCCCCGAACGGCCGAACGGGCGCGCGCGGATGCGAAGATTTCCCTGCCCGCACCATCACGTCCCGGCAGGAAGGTTCCACCATGGCCATCGAGATCGGCGCCCAGGCCCCCGACTTCGAGCTGAAGAACCAGCACGGCGAGTCGGTGAAGCTGTCCGACTTCCGCGGCGAGAAGAACGTCGTCGTGGTCTTCTACCCGTTCGCCTTCACCGGCGTCTGCACCGGCGAGGTCTGCGAGATCCAGAAGGAGCTGCCGCGCCTGCAGAACGACGAGGTGCAGGTGCTCGCCGTCTCCGCCGACTCGCCGTTCTCGCTGCGGGTGTTCGGCGACCAGCAGGGCCTCGAGTACCCGCTGCTGTCGGACTTCTGGCCGCACGGCGAGGTCGCCCGCGCCTACGGCGTCTTCAACGAGGAGAAGGGCTGCGCGGTGCGCGGCACCTTCGTGATCGACAAGGAGGGCGTGGTCCGCTGGAGCATCGTCAACGGCCTCCCGGACGCCCGCGACACCCAGGAGTACCTGGCCGCCGTCGGCGCGCTCTGACGCCCCCTCGGCCCGGCGGGCGCCGATTTCCGGCACCCGCCGGGCCGAGTCGCCGCCGAGGTCCGGGAACCCCGCACTACGATCGGGCCGTTGACGGATCGGGAAACCGACTTCTTGGAGGACCACGTGGGTGTCAGCCTGAGCAAGGGCGGCAATGTCTCGCTCACCAAGGAGGCGCCGGGCCTGACGGCCGTGGTCGTCGGCCTCGGGTGGGACGTACGCACCACCACCGGCACGGACTTCGACCTGGACGCCAGCGCGCTGCTCTGCACCGAGCAGGGCCGGGTCCGCTCCGACGCCGACTTCATCTTCTTCAACAACCTGAAGAGCGCCGACGGTTCGGTCGAGCACACCGGTGACAACCTCACCGGTGAGGGCGAGGGCGACGACGAGCAGATCAAGGTCCACCTGGACGGCGTCCCGGCCGACGTGGCCAAGATCGTCTTCCCGGTGTCGATCTACGACGCGGAGAACCGGCAGCAGAGCTTCGGCCAGGTCCGCAACGCCTTCATCCGGGTGGTGAACCAGGCCGGCGGCGCCGAGATCGCCCGCTACGACCTCTCCGAGGACGCCTCCACCGAGACCGCGATGGTCTTCGGCGAGCTGTACCGCAACGGCGCCGAGTGGAAGTTCCGCGCCATCGGCCAGGGTTACGCCTCCGGCCTGCGCGGCATCGCGCAGGACTTCGGCGTCAACGTCTGAGGTCGCGCCGGGCACGGTGCGGGCCGGGTCCGTCCGCGGAGCCGGCCCGTCGCCGTCGCTACTCCGGCGGCAGCGCCATCACCCGGTCGCCCTGGACGGCGATCAGCAGGTCGTCGTTGCCGGCCAGGTGCCAGGGCAGGTCGGCCGGGGCGCCGGTCTGGAAGGTCCAGCGGAGCTTGCGGTCGACCACGTCCACCGCGTGGATGCCGCGGTCCGCGGTGGGCACGAACAGGGTGTCGCGGACCAGCACCGGGCTGTCCATCAGCACCTCGGTGGGCAGCTCCAGGCGCCACAGCTCGGTGCCGTCGGCCGCGTTGAAGGCCACCACCCGGCTCGGGGCGGTCGGGGTGTAGGTGGTGCCCTGGACGGTCATGGTCAGGCCGCCGAGCACCGCGTACACGACGTGCTTGCCGGCTGCGGGCGGCGAGTACCACAGGCGGGTGGAGCGGTCGGAGGTCTTCGCCCACACCTGCTTGCCGTCGGAGACCCGCACGCCCTGCAGGCCGTTCGGCCCGACGGAGCAGAACACCAGGCCGTCCTGCAGCACCGGCTGGTAGGTGGAGCGCGAGTCGGTGGTGGCGAACCAGCTCTGGGCGCCGTCGGCCAGTGAGCGGGCGACCAGGTTCTCCTTGCTGTCGGTGTACAGCAGGGTGTCCGAGGTCAGGTCGGAGCTGACCAGGTAGTCGGCGGTCCGGTTGCGGTGCTGGTTCCACAGCATCGAACCGTCCTTGCGGGACAGCGCCATGATGCCCTTGCCGGTCTTCGCGCCGGAGTCGGGCAGGCCGGACGAGTCCAGCGACAGGTAGGCGCACATCGCGTACACGGCGCGGTCGTCGGCGGCCAGCACGGTGTCCGAGGCGATCTGGGTGCCGTTCGGCTTCGGCGGCTCGGGCCGGTACTTCCACAGCACCGCGCCGGAGCCGGCGTCCACCGTGATCAGGTCGGCGATGGTGCCGTAGGAGACCGAGCCGCCCGCGACGGCCAGGTGGTAGGCCATCGCGTCCTTGGTGATCCACTTCTCGCTGCCGTCGGCCAGGTCCACCGCGACCAGGTCCGCGCCGCCCAGGTGCAGCAGGCCGGGGGAGAACGCCATGCCGAGGCTGCCGGCGCTGCTCGACGACAGCCGGTACGTCCACAGCGGGGCCGGCGGCACGCCCGGGGCGCGGGTGCTGCGGGCCGGGGACGGGGAGGCGGAGCCACTGGACGGCGGCGCCGGGTCGGGGTGCGGAGCGGCGCCGCGGCGGCCCAGCGCCCAGGCGGTCAGGCCGCCGGCGCCGGCCAGCACGGCCGCGCCGCCGCCCAGCAGCAGCGCCCGGCGGGACGGGCGGGCGGCCGCGGCGTCGACCGGCTCGGTGGCCGGACCGTCCGGGGCGGCGGGGGCCGGGGTGCGGACCCCGAGCCGGACGGTGCCGGTCGGGGAGTCGGAGACCTCGGTCGGGGTGCGGACGGCCGGGGCGCGGCGCGGGTCGACGGGGGCGGCGACCCGGACGGGGTCCTCCAGGTCCATCACCTCGGCGGCGCGGGTGGCGATGTCGGAGGCGACCGCGACGGGCAGCCAGCCGGAGCGGGCCGGGGCGACCGACTCGCCGAGCAGTGCGCGGAGTTCGGCGGGTGAGGGCCGCTGCGCCGGGTCCTTGGCCAGGCAGGCGGTGACCGCGGGCCGCAGCGGTTCGGGCAGCGCGGTCAGGTCGGGGCGGTCGTGCACCACCCGGTACAGCAGGGACGCGGCGGACGGCGCGCCGCCGTCCTCGGCGTGGTCGAACGGGGCGCGGCCGGTGGCGGCGAGCACCAGGACCGAGCCTAGCGAGAACACGTCGGAGGCCGGGCCGATCGGGCGGCCGCCGGCCTGTTCGGGGCTCATGTAGCCGGGCGAGCCGACCACCACGCCGGTGGAGGTCATCCGGTCGCCGTCCAGGGCCCGGGCGATGCCGAAGTCGATCACCCGGGGGCCGTCGGCGGCCAGCAGCACGTTGGACGGCTTGAGGTCGCGGTGCACCAGCCCGGCCGCGTGGATCGCCGTCAGCGCCTGCGCCAGGCCCACGCCGAGGGTGCGGACGCTGTCGACGGGCAGCGGCCCGTGGTCGTCGACCGCGTCGACGAGCGCGGGGCCGAGCACGTACGCGGTGGCCAGCCAGGGGGTCTCGCCGTCCTGGTCGGAGTCGACCACCGGGGCGGTGAAGGTGCCTCCGACGGAGCGGGCGGCGGTCACCTCGCGGCGGAAGCGCTCGCGGAAGTCGGCGTCGTGGGCGAGTTCGGCGCGCACCACCTTGACCGCGACGGTCCGGCCGCCGGCCGAGCGGGCCAGGTAGACCCGGCCCATGCCGCCGACACCGAGTCGCGCCAACAGGCGGTAGGGGCCGACGGATTCGGGGTCGGTGCCCTCGAGCGGTTCGAACGGCATCGTGGCGATGCTCCCTCTGTTCGTCCTGGTGCGTCCGTGCCCGCGCGACGGTTCGTTCGGCGGCGGGGGCAGCGTACCGGGCGGGTTCCGGCCGGTTCCGGTCGGCGGGGAAACGGATGCGCGCTTGATAGATTCGGCCGCGATCCGCCCCCGGCCGGGGCGCTTGCGCGGACGGTTTCGGGCCCGCGGGGCCCACCGGTCGGGCCCGGCGGTGAGCGGAGTTCAGGAAGTTCAGTCGGGTGTGCAGCACTGCAGGGCCGTCGAGGGGCGTAGATCTCTTGGGGTGCGTCCTTCGGACGTGCCCGGTCGGACCGGCCCTCCCGGGCGGTCCGACGGCCGACCACCGCAGCACACCCCGGGAGCCCCGGAGACGGGAGCTGGGAGGAAAGTCCGATGACCGTCACCCTTGCCAAGGGCGGAAACGTCTCGCTGACCAAGGCCGCGCCGAACCTGACGCAGGTCCGGATCGGCCTCGGCTGGGACGCCCGGTCCACCACCGGCGCGCCGTTCGACCTGGATGCCAGCGCACTGCTGTGCTCCGCCGGTCGAGTCCTCGGCGACGAGTACTTCGTCTTCTACAACAACCTGCGCAGCCCCGAGGGCTCGGTCGAGCACCAGGGCGACAACCTCACCGGCGACGGTGACGGCGACGACGAGGTGGTCGAGGTCCACCTGGACCTGGTGCCGGTGCAGATCGACAAGGTCGTCTTCGCCGTGTCCATCTACGACGCCGACGCCCGGCTGCAAAGCTTCGGGCAGGTCTCCAACGCCTACATCCGCGTGGTCAACGTGGGCGACGGCAGTGAGATCGCGCGCTACGACCTCTCCGAGGACGCGTCCGGCGAGACCGCGATGATCTTCGGCGAGCTCTACCGCTACCAGGGCGAGTGGAAGTTCCGTGCCGTCGGCCAGGGCTACGCGTCCGGCCTGCGCGGCATCGCGCTCGACTTCGGCGTCAACGTTCAGTAAGCAGCCCGGAATCGGTCAATTCCGGTAGCCAGAAAGGTAACTGACCCCGTGTTCCTCCGTACGTTCGGATGGTCCTTCGCCATCACGATCGCCGGCCTGATCGCCGCCGGCCTGATCTGGGGGGCCGAAGGATTCGGCGTCGTCCTGATCCTCTCGATCCTCGAGATCTCCCTGTCCTTCGACAACGCCGTCGTCAACGCCACCGTTCTCAAGCGGATGAACGCCTTCTGGCAGAAGATCTTCCTCACGGTCGGCGTGCTGATCGCGGTCTTCGGCATGCGGCTGGTCTTCCCGCTGCTGGTGGTGGCGCTGACCGCGCACCTCAACCCGGCGACCGTGGTCCAGCTGGCGCTGGACTCCAGCAAGACCCACGACGGCCACACCTACGCGCAGTACCTGGAGATGGCCAACCCGGCGATCGCCGCGTTCGGTGGCATCTTCCTGCTGATGATCTTCCTCGACTTCATCCTGGAGGAGAAGGAGTTCAACTGGCTGCGCTGGATCGAGAAGCCGCTGGAGAAGATCGGCAAGCTGGAGGCCCTCTCCTCGGTCATCGCGCTGGTGCTGCTCGCCCTGTCGGCCCGGCTGTTCGCCGGTGACCGTGCCGAAACGGTCCTGCTGGCCGGTGTCTGCGGTCTGGCCACCTACCTCGCCGTCAACGGCCTCTCCGGGGTCTTCGAATCCGGCCTGGAGGAGCAGGAGGAGGCCGAGCACGAGGCCGAGCGCAAGGGCAAGTCGATCGTCCAGGTCGGCGGCAAGGCCGCGTTCTTCCTCTTCCTCTACCTGGAGGTCCTGGACGCGTCCTTCTCGTTCGACGGCGTGGTCGGCGCGTTCGCCATCTCGCAGGACATCTTCCAGATCACCCTGGGCCTCGGCATCGGCGCGATGTACATCCGCTCGCTGACCGTCTTCCTGGTCCGCAAGGGCACCCTGGACGACTACGTGTACCTGGAGCACGGCGCGCACTACGCGATCGGCGCGCTGTCGCTGATCCTGCTCGCCTCGATCAAGTTCCACGTCCCGGAGATCGTCACCGGCCTGATCGGCGTCGCCTTCATCGGCGCGGCACTGGCCTCCTCGATGATCCGCAACAAGCGGGAACAGACGCTGGAGGGCGCCGAACCGGCCGAGAGCTAGCCGGCGCCGCCCAACGAGAGAGCCGCCCACCGGGACGTCCCGGCGGGCGGCTCTCGTCGTGCTGCGGAGGATCAGCCGAGCTGCTGCTCGATCGCCCGGAGCTTGCGCTCCAGCGAGTCCAGCTTCGGCATCGACAGGGTGTCCTCGTCCATCGTCAGGTCGATGCTGGACGAGTACGAGCTGCCGGTGGAGGGCGATTCGACGGCGGCGCGGGGGCGGCGGCCGGCGTTCAGGGCGGCGGGCTCCAGGGCGGAGGGGCCGACCCGGTCGAGGGTGGTTTCCTCGGCGGCTAGGGCAGGCTCCGTAGCGGACGACGGGGAGTCGCCCGCGGCGGCCAGAGCAGGCACCTGACGGCCGTGCCGGGCCCGGCCAAGCATGCCGGTCTGCCGGGAGATCGCCTTCAGCTCGGCCCGCTCGCGGCGGTCGGCGCTGCGGGCGCGGACCTTGGCGTCCAGCTTGGCCTGACGCTCCTCGCGGACCTCCTCGACGGCCTCGTCCAGGCTGCGGACGTTCTCCAGCAGCATCAGCGACCAGGCGGCGTAGGTCTCGCGGGGGGCGCGCAGCCAGCGGACCACGCGGATCTGCGGCAGCGGGCGGGGCACCAGGCCCTGCTCGCGCAGCGCCGCCCGGCGGGTCTGCTTCAGCGCCCGGTCGAACAGCACGGCCGCCGAGATCGACATGCCGGCGAAGAACTGCGGGGCGCCGTCGTGCGCGCCGCCGCGCGGGGCGTGCACCCAGTTGAACCAGGCCGAGGCGACGGCGAACAGCCACACCAGCATGCGGGAGCCGAGCGCCGCGTCACCGTGGCTGGCCTCGCGCACCGCGAGCACCGAGCAGAACATCGCGGCGCCGTCCAGGCCGAACGGGACCAGGTACTCCCAGCCGCCGGACAGGTTCAGGTTCTGCTGGCCGAAGCCGACCAGGCCGTGGAACGACAGCGCGGCTGCGACACCGGCGCAGCAGAACAGCAGCACGTACGACGCGCCGCCGTAGACGGCCTCCTTGCGGCGGCGGCGCTCCTCGCTGCGCTCCCAGGAGTCGTCGGACCCCTCGGCCTTGTTGTTCTTGAAACGCAGGAAGGCCACCAGGATGGCGGTGAACAGCAGGGCTGCGCCGCCGACCACGGCCCAGACCAGCTGTATGGAGGAGAGGTTCATCGCGGGGAGGGCCTCGGCTTTCCGCAGGGCAGGGGAAGTTGGAGGTGACGTGGCGCACGGGACAACGCACGGGACACCTGTGCGGAGAGACGATATCGCGTCCGAGGAGCGGGCATCGTACGGGAGTGACGAACCCTCTGCCAGCGGGCTCCGCCGGAGGGTTGACGTTGACTCAGGGACCGTCGGGTGGGTATTGGAGAGGCTGAGGACAGAACCGGCGCTGGGGGAGGACACGATGGTCTCGGTGTGGGAGTTCCTGAAAGGGGACCGCAGTGACAGCTTCGACACCGGAGGGCAGTTCAAGGTCACACTGACCAAGTCCCAGCCGCAGCACGCCATCACGGGCTCGGCCGCCACCACCGGCTACCTGTACATCAACCTGCACTGGTCGACCCGCGGCGCCGAACGCCCCACCGTGGGCCGCACGCTGCGCCGGTTCTTCGACCCGCGCATCCTGCGCCCGCTGGAGCCCGCCACCGCCGGCTCCGCCCCGCAGAGCGTGGACCTCGACCTGGCCTGCATGTACGAACTCGCCGACGGCAGCCGGGGCGTGGTGCAGCCGCTCGGCCGACTGTTCGGCGACCTGAACAAACCGCCGTACATCAAGCTCTCCGGTGACGACGTGTCGGGCGCGTCGTCCGGCGAGACCATGCACATCAACCTGGAGAAGAAGGACCAGTTCAAGCGGCTGCTGGTGTTCGTCTACATCTACGACGACACCCCGGCGTTCGACCGCACCCAGGCGGTGATCACGATCGTCCCGCAGAGCGGCCCGCGGATCGAGATCGAGCTGGACGAGCGGGCCGCGGCGGCCCGCTCGTGCGCGGTGGTGCTGATCGAGAACGACGGCGAGGGCAAGCTGTCGATCCGCCGCGAGGTGCGGTACGTGCACGGCTTCCAGTCCGACCTGGACCGGCTGTACGGCTTCGGCATGCAGTGGGAGCGGGGGTACAAGACCGCCGAGAAGCCCGGAAGTTGACGGCTCAGCGCGGCTGGAACTGCGGGCCCTGCGGCGGCAGCGCGAACGGCGCGCCCGGCTGTGGGGGCGCCGGCTGCTGCACGGGCTGCTGAACGGGCGGTGCGGGCTGCTGCTGCGGGTAGCCGTAGCCTGCGGCCTGCGGCTGGCCGTACCCGCCGGCGGCGGCCGGCTGGGGGTAGCCGTAACCGCCCGCCTGCGGCTGCGGGTAGCCGTAGCCCTGCGGTTGCGGTTGCGGCTGCTGCTGCGGGTAGCCGTAGCCGGCGGGCGGCCGGTCGCCGGTCTGCGCGGCGTGGTGGACGGTCGGCGGCAGCGCGGGCGGCGGCGGGGCGAGGATCGGGGCCGACGCCTGGGTGGGCAGCGCCGGGGCGAGCGTCCAGTCGTCCTCGTCCACCGGGGCCGGCGCGGGCCGCTGCGGCGGCTCGGGGGCGGCGGCCGGTCCGGGCAGCCGCGGGTCGGCGGCCAGCGGGGCGCCGCCGTCGCCGCCGGAGTCCTCCACGGTGATGCCGAAGTCGGTGGCCAGCGCGATCAGTCCGTGCACGTACCCCTGGCCGACGGCGCGGAACTTCCAGCCGCCCGAGCGGCGGTACAGCTCGGCGGCGACCAGCGCCGTCACCTGCTCGTGCTCGTCGACGGCGAACTCGGCCAGCGCGGGCGTCCCTTCGGGCGCGCCGACGTCGAACAGCAGCACCCGCAGGTTCGGCACGGCGGGGAACGCCCCGCCCTCGGCGGAGCCGGCCAGCACCACCCGGTCCACCCCGGCGGGCAGCTTCGCCAGGTCGATCTCCACCGCGTCCCGGATCCAGCCGTCCGCGGCCTGCTTGGGCAGGTGGCGGACCAGGCCGGACGGGTGCCGGGGCTGGTTGTAGAACACGAAGTCCAGGTCGTCGCGGACCCTGCCGTCCTCGGCCAGCAGCAGGGCCGAGGCGTCCACGTCCGGGATGCCCGGGGTGTCCGTCCAACGCAGGACGGCACGGACGGCGTTGGCCGTCAGCGGGATGTTGGCGCCCTTCGCCATCACATGCGTCATAGCGCACCATCCTGCCGCCTGCCCGGGGCCCGGGACAACGCGGGCGCGGCGTCGGCGGGCTCGGGCGACGGGGCGGCGGGCTCGGGGCGGTCGGGGCGGCAGGCCGGGAGCGATGTCGGACGACGGGGCCGAAAAGCTTGTGGGAATTCGATGTTTCGAACTGCTTCGCCGGCCTCGTCCGGCCGTACGATGGGCGGCCGGCGGCCCGGTGCTCCCGACTCCGCACGGTGACCGCGCCCCGGCGAACTATCCGGCCGCGCCAACCGTCCATGTGTCGAGGGGGCAGCCGTCACCGGCCCCCCAGCGGGTCCCACAGATCAGAGCGGGAGAGCACTTTGCGCCACTTCGGGCATCTCGCGGACGACGTCCGCAGCCGGCTCTTTCACGAGCAGCCCGTCGCCTTCGACCGGGACAGCGGGGCGGACGTCCTGGCCACCGCGCTCGGCGCCACGCTCTACAGCCCCGCCACCCGTCCCACCCTGGCCCGCGACGTCCGCCGACAAGCCGCCCGCGGCGTGATCTCCATGGTGCTCTGCCTGGAGGACGCCATCGCCGACCACGAGGTCGACGACGCCGAGCACAACCTGGTCGCCCAGCTCGCCGAGCTCGCCGGGCCGGCGGGCCAGGACGCGGCCGCCGAGCTTCCGCTGCTGTTCGTCCGGGTCCGGTTCCCCGAGCAGATCACCGACCTGGCCCGGCGGCTCGGCCCCGCGCTGCGGCTGCTCAGCGGCTTCGTGGTGCCCAAGTTCACCGAGGACAGCGGGCGGCCGTTCCTGGAGGCGCTGACCCGCGCCGAGGAGGCCGGCGGGCAGCGGCTGTTCGTCATGCCGGTGCTGGAGTCGCCCGAACTCGCCCACCTGGAGAGCCGCCGCGAGCAGCTCTTCGGCATCGCCCGGCTGCTCGACAAGCACCGCGAGCGGGTCCTCGCCGTGCGGCTCGGCGTCACCGACCTGTGCTCCGCGTACGGGCTGCGCCGCTCGCCCGACCTGACCGCCTACGACGTGTCGCTGGTGGCCCAGGTGATCGGCGACGTGGTCAACGTGCTCGGCCGCGCCGACGGCACCGGGTTCACCGTCACCGGCCCGGTCTGGGAGTACTTCCCGCTCCAGGAGCGGATGTTCAAGCCGCAGCTGCGCCGCACCCCGTTCGCCGAGGCCACTCCACCCGCCGACCGGGTCCGGCAGCGGCTGATCGAGCACGACCTGGACGGGCTGATCCGGGAGATCGAACTCGACCGGGCCAACGGGCTGTTGGGCAAGACCTGCATCCACCCCAGCCACGTCGCCGCCGTGCACGCGCTGTCCGTGGTGACCCACGAGGAGCTGTGCGACGCCCAGGACATCCTCCAGCAGCACCGCGGCGGCGGCGGGGTGAGCCGCTCCGCGTACACCAACAAGATGAACGAGGCCAAGCCGCACCGGGCCTGGGCCGAGCGGGTGCTGCTGCGCGCCGAGGTGTTCGGCGTCGCGCGGGCCGAGGTGTCCTTCGCGGAACTGCTCTCCGCCTGCGTCTCCTGAACCCGGAACCTCCCGGGAGCTGACTGCGCGTCAACCGATCGGAGGAGGCCGGCCTCCACCGGGCGGTCACCGGATCCTCACCGATCGGTACGCGAAGCGTCGCCGGTCGGTCGATCCACGGGCCTCGGCGCGCCCCGTACGCTCGAACCCGGACGTGCAGCCCTGCGTCCTCACCGAGCACCACCAGCATCACCAGCACCACCGGCACCATCCGTCGCCGTGAGGAGAGGAGTCCCGATGACCGTCGACACCACCGCCCCCGGGCCGGTCGGGGCCGACCCCTGGACCGGCCAGTGGGTCACCGACCGGCTGGGCGTGCGCCTCACCGGCGGGCCCGAACTCACCGCGCTGATCGGCCTCGCGCTGCGCCGCAACCCCAAGCGCGCCCACCTGCTGGTCTCCCAGGTGCTGGGCAAGCACGTCCCGCAGCGGCCCGAGGTGGTGCACGGCGCCGGGCTCGACCTCGGCCGCCGGGTGGCCGCGCTGCTCGGCCCGGCGGAGACCGCGCGCGCCGTGGTGCTCGGCTACGCGGAGACCGCCACCGCCCTCGGCCACAGCGTCGCCGACGGCCTCGACGCGCCCTACCTGCACTCCACCCGCCGCCCCGTGCCCGGCCTCGCCCCGCTCGGCGGCTTCGAGGAGGAGCACTCGCACGCCACCAGCCACCTGCTGCTCCCGGAGGACCCGGAACTCCTCGCCGGCGACGGCCCGCTGGTGCTGGTCGACGACGAGTTCTCCACCGGCACCACGGTCCTCAACACCATCCGCGCCCTGCACGCCGCCCACCCCCGCGAGCGGTACGTGGTGGTCGCCCTGGTCGACCTGCGCACCCCCGCCGACCGCTCCCGCCTGGCGGCCGCCGCCGCCGAGCTCGGCGCCCGGGTCGACCTGGTGGCCACCGCCGACGGCGGCGTCCACCTTCCCGCGGACGTCCTGGACCGCGCCCGCGCCCTCATCGAGGCCGTCCCCGAGCAACCCCAACCCGTCGCGCCGCAGGGCGAGCTGACGCGCCTCCCGCTGCCCTGGCCGGACGGCCTGCCGGACGGCGGCCGGCACGGCTTCACCGCCGCCCACCGCCGCCGGCTGGACGAGACGCTCCCCGCCCTGGGCGCCGCCCTCGCCGACGCCGTCGGCCCCCGGGCCCGCCGCGTCCTGGTGCTCGGCTGCGAGGAGCTGATGTACGCCCCGCTGCGCCTCGCCGACGCCCTGCAGCGCCGACTCCCGGACGCCGAGATCCGGTTCTCCACCACCACCCGCTCCCCGGTGTTCGCCCACGACCACCCCGGCTACGCGATCCGCACCCGGCTCGCCTTCACCGCCCACGACGACCCGGCCGGCGACGACTCCACCGAGCGCTACGCCTACAACGTCGCCCCCGGCAGCGACCCGGCCCGCCGGTTCGACACCGTCGTCCTGGTCGTCGACGACCCCGCCGACACCCCCGCCCTGCACCACGGCCCCGACGCCCTGCTGCCCCGCCTGCGCACCGCCACCGACCACGTGGTGCTCGCCGTTCTCCCGTCGTACCGCCCGGCGCCACCCGCCTGACGCCCCACCGACCGCCCGCTGCCCGAGCATCACCCCTGCGCACCCCACCGAAGGCCCGGCATGACCGCACACACCGCCCCCTCCCCGCCCGCCGCCCGCCCGCTGCACGGACCGGCCTTCTCCAGCTACCCGGCCGCCGACGTCACCTGGCTGCTCAAGGACCTCTCCGGCGTCCACCTCGAAGCACCCACCGAGGAACGCGAGGAGGCCGTGCAGTCCGGCGGCGCCCACTACGCCGAGTCGCTGCCGGTCGAGTACCAGCCCAGCCCCGAGTACCAGCAGCTGTTCCGCACCGCGCTGGCCGCCTCCGCGACCCGGCTGGCCACCGCCGTCGGCGCGGTCGCCGAAACCCTGCTGCGCGAACGCGGACCGCACCTGGTGCTGGCCTCGCTGGCCCGGGCGGGCACCCCCGTCGGCATCCTGATCCGCCGCTGGCTCGCCCACGCCCACGGCCTCGACGTGCCGCACTACACCGTCTCCATCGTCCGCGGCCGCGGCATCGACCGGGTCGCGCTGCGCCACCTTGCCGCCCACCACCGCGCCGCCGACGTGGTCTTCGTCGACGGCTGGACGGGCAAGGGCGCCATCACCCGGGAGCTCGACCGGGCACTGGCCGGCACCGGCTTCGACCCCGACCTCGCCGTCCTCGCCGACCCCGGCAGCTGCGTGCGCACCTACGGCACCCGCGACGACTTCCTGATCCCGTCCGCCTGCCTCAACTCGACCGTCTCCGGCCTGGTCTCCCGCACCGTGCTGCGCGCCGACCTGACCGGGCCGGACGAGTTCCACGGCGCCAAGTACTACCGGCACCTGGCCGACGCCGACGTCTCCACCCGGTTCGTCGACACCGTCGCCGCCGCCTTCCCGGCCGTCGCCGACGCCGTCGCCGCCGAAACCGCCCGCCTCGCCACCGCCGACCGCACCCCCAGCTGGGAAGGCTGGGCCGCCGTCGAGCGGATAAGCGCCGAGTACGGCATCGACAGCGTCAACCTGGTCAAGCCCGGCGTCGGCGAGACCACCCGGGTGCTGCTGCGCCGCGTCCCCTGGCGGATCCTCGCCCGCCGCGGCGCCGGCCCCGACCTCGACCACATCCGGCTGCTCGCCGCCCAACGCGGCGTCCCCGTCGAGGAGATCGACCACCTGCCGTACAGCTGCGTCGGCCTGATCCACCCGCGCTACACCCGCGGCGCCACCGGCGCGGACGGCACCGCCGTCCACACCTGACCCTGCCCCCGAACGAAGGAGATCCCGCCCGTGCCGCAGTTCCTGGTCGCCAGCGACCTCGACCGCACCCTCGTCTACTCCAACCGCGCGCTCGCCCTGGACGTGCCCGACCGGCTCGCCCCGCGACTGCTCTCGGTGGAGGTGCACGACGGCAAGGCGCTCTCCTTCATGACCGAGACGGCCGCCGAACTGCTCGCCGAACTCGCCGCGCAGACCCCGGTCGTCCCGATCACCACCCGCACCCGCACCCAGTACGAGCGGATCAACCTGCCCGGCCCCACCCCCGGCTGGATCCCGCCGTACGCGGTCTGCTCCAACGGCGGCCACCTGCTCGTCGACGGCGTGCCCGACGCCGACTGGCAGCGCGAGATCCGCGCCCGGCTGGCCGCGGCCAGCGCCCCGCTCCCCGAGGTGGTCGAACACCTCGCCCTGACCGCCGACCCCGAGTGGACGCACAAGCGGCGGGTCGCCGACGACCTGTTCGCCTACCTGGTGGTCGAACGCGCCGAACTCCCCGCCGGCTGGATCGACGACCTCACCGCCTGGTGCGCCGACCGCGGCTGGACGGTCTCCCTCCAGGGCCGCAAGGTCTACGCGGTGCCCGCGCCGCTCTCCAAGAGCGCCGCGCTCGCCGAAGTCCGTCGCCGCACCGGAGCGGAGACCGTCCTCGCCGCCGGCGATTCACTGCTCGACGCGGAGTTGCTGCTCACCGCCGACCACGGCTGGCGGCCCGGCCACGGCGAACTCGCCGAGACCGGGTGGGAGGCCGACGGCGTCACCGCGCTCACCGAGATCGGCGTCGCGGCCGGCGAGGAGATCCTCCGGCAGATGCTGGCCCGGGTCCGCGCCGGGGCGGTGGTGCCGGTCACCGGCTGACCGGCGACCGGCCGATGCCCGGTCAGCCGCAGCAGCCGCCCCCGCAGCAGCCGCCGCCCCCGCCGCTCGGGGCCGGGGCGGCCGCGCCGCCCGCGCCGGTGACGGCGACGGTCGACAGCAGCTTCACGGTGTCGGGGTGACCCTCCGGGCAGACGGCCGGGTCGTTGGCCCGGGCCATCGGGCGGCTGAGTTCGAACGTGGCTCCGCAGGAGCGGCAGCGGAAGTCGTAGCGAGGCATGGTCAGCAGCGTACCCAGGCCCGGCTGCGCGCCGGTGCCCCCCTCGGTCGCGCCTCCGCTCAGTGACCGCGGATCATCGTGACGACCTCGGCCGCCGTCTCCCGGACCGCCGCCAACTCGGTCAGGAACTGCCAGTAGTCGGGGTGCCGACCGGCCTGCTCCAGCGAGGCGACCGCACGGTCCAGGCGGCCCACCGCCGCGTCCAGCGGCCCCGCGTGCCGCGGGTCCGGCGCCTGCCGGCCGGCCATCGCCAGCCGCTGGGCGTCGCGCAGCGCGAACCGGGCCCGCTCGATCTCGCGCTGCGGATCGTGCTGCACCTCGTTCAGCTGCCGCAGCCGCTCATTGACGGCCGTCACCGAGCCCTCGGCCGTCTCCAGCAGCGCCCGCACGGTGCCGATCGCCGACGTGGCGTCCGCCCACCGCTGGTCGCCCCGGGCCCGCACCGCCTCCGTCAGCCGGGACCTGGCGCTGCGCACCGCGTCGGCGGTCTGCGCCGGCACATTCTGCAGGTCCTGCCAGCACGCCGTCGAGAACCGCCGCCGCAGCTCGCTCAACGCGGGCTCCACCGTGCCGGCCCGGTTCTCCAACGCGTCGATCCTGGTCCGCAGCGTGCCCACCCGGCGGTCGATCTCACCGGCCCGCTCCGGCAGCTGCGCCGCCTCCGCCCGCACCGCCTCGGCCCGCCGCGCCACATCCTCCGCACGCTGGAGCGTGGCCGGCACGCCGTGCTGCGAGACGCCCTGGTTCAACCTGCTCAGCTCCGGCGCGAGCTCGGCCAGCCGCGCCGCCAGATCGTCCGCCTTCAACCCCGCGCCCCGCGCCTGCTCCAACGCGACGGTCGCCGCCAGCAGCGCCTGCTTGGCCCGCTCCACCGCCGGCGTCACCCGGATCAGCTGCGCCTCGGCATGCTCCACCAGCGGCTGCAACCGGCCGACGAAGGTGCCGAGCTCGGTCCGCTTCGCGTCCAACTCGCGCTTGGCCTGCTCCAACTGCTGCTTGGCCCGGAACGCCGCCGACGGGTCCAGCTCGGCCGCCTCCAGATCGACCGCGTCCAGCGCCCCCAAGTAGGCCACCGTCACCTGGTCGATCCGGGCCACCAGGTCCGCGTACTCCTGCTCCACCCGGCGGGAGGTGGCCGGCTCGCCCGCCGACTTCACCGTCTCCACCGCGAGCAACGCGTCCCGCTGCGCCGAATCCAGCTCGTAGAACGACTCCTGTGCCGCCTCCCGGGCCGCCCTGGCGTCCGCACGCGCGCCGTCCCGCCGGCCGCCGCCCCACCAGCCGCCCCGACCCCCGCCACCGCCGCCGGCCACCCTCACCACGTGCTCCCTGCTCCGTCCCGTCCCACCACTCCGACCGCCATTCTTGCCGATCACCCACCCCACCCGGCACCCCCCGACGACACCCCCGTCCCCACAGGGCGGCGAACCACTCCCAGGACCAGGTAGTCTGTCCACTCGTCGTGCGACCGGCCCCACCGGTCCACCTCGACGCGGGCGCATAGCTCAGCGGTAGAGCGCCGCCCTTACAAGGCGGATGTCGGCGGTTCGAAACCGTCTGCGCCCACACTGAAGATGCAGGTCAGAGGCCCTTCCCCCGAATCCGGCGGAAGGGCCTTCGGCGTTGCGGCGCACATTCGGAACACACCTCGGTCCGCAGCGGGTCCGGACGGCCGGGCAGAGGTGACCGTACGCGGCCGGGCCCGGCATCGCGGTTCCGAGGCTGCCGGCACGGAGCCGGCCGCCCCGCGCACGTCTCCGCCGACACCCACTGCCACCGCGGTCACCGATCGGCAGGCCCGCCGGCACCTCGCCGTCGACGTCTGCTCCGTCCGTCCCGAAGCCGAGCAGGCCGAGATTCTTCACATCGGCGCTGCCCGGTACTCCGGCCGTAGATCGTGATCACGGACGGGAGGGTCAGGCCCGGGACACGCCGAGGAACCGCAGCACGGCCAGGACGCGGCGGTGGTCCGCGTCGACCACGGGCAGGTCGAGCTTGGCGAAGATGTTGTTGATGTGCTTCGCCACGGCGCTCTCGCCGACCACCAGCGCCTGCGCGATGCCGGCATTGGAGCGCCCCTCGGCCATCAGGCCGAGCACCTCCCGTTCGCGGGGGGTCAGCCGTGCGAGCGGGTCGCTGTCGCGGCGCAGCAGCAACTGGGCGACGACCTGCGGGTCCAGGGCCGTGCCCCCGTCCGCCACCCGCCGGACCGCCGCCACGAAGTCGGCGACATCGGCGACCCGCTGCTTGAGCAGGTAGCCCACACCGCTGGTGTTCGCAGACAGCAGGTCGGCCGCGTACCGCTCCTCCACGTACTGCGAGAGCAGCACCACCGGCGTCCCCGGCCAGCGCCGACGGATCTCCATCGCCGCCCGCACCCCCTCGTCGGTGAAGCCGGGCGGCATCCGGACGTCGATCAAGGCAAGTTCGGGCCGGTGCTCCGCCACTGCCGCCAACAGCCCCTCCGCGTCGCCGGCTTCCGCGGCGACCTGGAACCCGCCCATCTCCAGCACCTTGATCAGGCCGACCCGCAACAGCACCGAATCCTCGGCGATCACCGCGCGCACGGCAGCTCCGCGGTGATGGTGGTGGGCCCGCCGACGGGGCTGCTGACGTGGAAGGCCCCGTCGAGGGAGCCGACCCGCCTGGCCAGCCCGGTCAGCCCCGTGCCGGCGGCGTCGGCGCCGCCCAGCCCGTCGTCGGTGACGCGCACTCGCAGCACCTCGCCGACCTGACGGACGATCACCTCTGCCTGCATCGCGCCGGCGTGCTTCGTCGCATTGGTCAGCGCCTCGGAGATCACGAAGTACGCGACCGACTCCACGGTGGGCGCCATCCGCCCCTCCAGATCGACCCGCAGCCGCACCGGCAGGGGCGTGCGGGCAGCCAGCCCGGACAGCGCCGCGTCCAGCCCCCGGTCTTCGAGCACGGCCGGGTGCAGCCCCCGCACCAGGTCATTGAGTTCGGCGATCGCCTCCTTCGCGTCCAGGTGCGCTCTCGTGATCACCTCGCGGGCATCGCTCGGCAGGTCCGGGCGGGTGGCGATGGCCAGACCCAGGTTGACCGCGAGAGACACCAACCGCTGCTGGGTGCCGTCGTGCAGGTCGCGCTCGATCCGGCGGCGCTCCGCGTCGACGGCCTCGATCAGGTCGGTCCGGCTCACGGCCAGCTGATCGACCCGCGCCTGGAGCCGCTGCGCGCGGCTGGGCCCGAGCAGGCCCGACGCCAGCCGTGCCTCGGCCCGGGCCACTGCCCGCGCCGTCCAGGGCAGGGCGCACAGGAGGAGGAGCCCGGCCGCTGTGCAGGCCGGCAGCTGGATCAGGTAGCCGAACCAGTCCTGGCGGATTCCGGCCGGCAGCGCCCATGCCCAGGCGTAGGCGACGGCGCCCGCCAGGCCCGCCCCTGCCACCGCGAGCACCAGCAGCTCCAGCAGCGCGAGCAGCGGGCCCAGCACGAGGTGGTAGCCGATCTTGCGCCAAGGCCGCGTCGCCGCGAGCCACCGGGCGGTCGAGGCCCACGTCCGTCGTTCCGGCGCGATGGGGGTGGGCCGGGGGACGTCCACACCCATGAGCACCCGGTAGCGAGCCCGCTGAACGGCCGTCAGCACCGGGGCGCCGAGCAGGACCAGGGCGGCCGACACGGAGACCGTGAGGAGCCAGTTCCCCGTCCTGGCGGTAGTCGTCGCCGCCCAGGACCACACGGGCACCAGCGCCAGGTGCGGCAGCACACCAGCAGCAAGAAAGCCGGTGTCCCGCTGCGCCCGGAGGACCGTGCGCCTCAGTCCAGCTGGAATCGTCATGGCACGACGCTAGGGCACCGCGGGAGGACGGTGCCATGAAGCCTGTACCCGATTTCATGGTGAACCCAGTACCACCACTAGATCTTGATCCCGGCCTGTGGGCGGACCGCATCCCTGGTCGGCAGGTGGACCGGGCCTGCGGCCTGGATGGTCATGCGGGGAGCGTAGCCGGGCAGGCCCGGCCGGTCGACACGGCGTCACACCGGCTGCGCGTCAAGGGCGTTCAGGTTTGCGAACGGGTATTCCGTGCACGAAGTCTCTGTGCCATGATCATCCCGCCGGTCCGCGGCGACCGGCCACCGCGCTCCTCACGGAATCCGAGGCCTTCATGTCACAGCGTCGTTCGCCCCTGCACGCCCGCGCCGCGATGGTGGTCGCCACCGTGGCCGCCGCCACGCTGGGGACCCTCGTGGTGCCGGCCCAGGCCGAGACCGTGACCGCGGTCGAGAACGACCTCAACGGGGACGGCGAGGCCGACCTCGTCGTGGTGGGCAACCAGGGTTCGCTCGCCCCCGGTCTCTGGCTCGCGGCGGGGACGGCGGGCGGCGGGCTCGCCGGCACTCCGAGCAACATCGGGGCAGCCGGAGTAACGGGCGTGGGCGGGTCCAACCCGAGCCCCGCGGGCTACAACGGTCTGCAGGTGGTGGTCGGCCACTTCCGCTCCGGGTCGGGCCCCAACGACGTCCTGCTCTACGACCCGGCCCACGGACTGGGCAAGCTGCTCTACGGCACCGGCGACGGGTCTCCGCTCAACGAGTTGGTCGGCAAGGGGGTCCTCTCCGGCACCTTCACCTCGCGCACCACTCACGCGAATGCCACCTCCATAGCCAACGCCGGCCGGCTCTACACCACGGCGGCCCAGGGCGAGCCGAACCCCTTCCCGGCGCTGCTGAGCGTTCTCGACGGTGCGCTGTGGCTTCAGCCCACCTCGGCTCAGTCCGGCGGGTTCTTCCCGGCCGAGGTGGTTCTCGCCGACACCAACCCCGCCGGCACCGGCAACTGGAACGGCTGGAGCATCACGACGGCACTGGTCGACGACATGCCCGCCCTGTTCGCCCGCTCCGAGGCGGGCGGTCAGCTGTACTACTACAGCCCGGCCGCGCTGCTGAGCCTGACCCTCGGCAGCCCTGCCGCGCCGGTCCTGGTCGCCGCCCAGGGCTGGGACGCCGCGGCGAAGCCGGTCGTCCAGGCCGCGGACGTCGACCACGACGGCATCGTCGACCTGCGGGCGGTCGACCCGTCCGGCAACGCCGCCGCCTACCGGTTCGACGGGGCGACCCTCACCGCTCTGGGCAGCCACAACCTGCTCACCGGCGCGGACACGGCTCCGGGCGGGACCACGACGGCGCCCGGGCGGCACCCGCACAAGCCCGAGCCGCACAGGCACTGACGGCTCGCGGGAAGGGATTGCGGCGGCCGCCACCGGCCCGGTTGCATGGCGGGATGGAACGCAGCAGCGGGGCCGGGCGGCCGGTGGTGTACCTGTTCGGGGCGGGAGCGGGGGCGGTGTTCGGGCTGCCCGATGCTGTGCGGGAGGCCCGGGGGCGGGGGTGGGAGGTGGCGGTCGGGCTGACGCCGGTGGCGCGGGGGTGGTTGGAGGCGCTGCTGCCGCGGCTGGAGGAGGAGACCGGGTACCCGGTGAAGTCGGCGTACCGGTGGCCGGGCCAGCCGGATGTGCTGCCGGTGCCGGATGCGGTGCTGTTCGCGCCGGCGACGTTCAACTCCGTCAACAGTCTGGCGCTGGGCCTCACCACCTCCTGGGTGGTCGGTTATGCGGCGGAGGCGCTCGGCAAGGGCATCCCGGTGCTCGTGATGCCCTGCGTCAACACGGCGCTCGCCGCGCATCCCCAGTTCGCCCGCAGTGTGGCGACCCTGCGCGAGGCCGGCGTGCACGTCCTGCTCGGCGAGGAGGGCTTCGTGCCGGATGAGCCGGGCGTCGGCGACGCCCGCCCGTACCCGTGGGACGCGGCCCTGCGGGCGGTGGAGCGGGTGTTGGGCGAGCGGGGAGCGGGGGCTGAGCCGGCGTGGCGATCGAGGCGGAGCTGAAGGCCCGGGTGCGGGAGCCGGAGCGGCTGGTGGCGGGATTGTCCGCGTGGGCGGGGGCGGCGGGGCGGGTGGAGGTGTACCGGGACGTGTACTTCGACCGTCCGGGTGGGGAGTTGACGGCGGGCGGGACCGAGCTGCGGGTGCGGACGGTGACGGGGGAGGCCGGGGCGCGGACGGTGCTCACGTACAAGGGGGCGGCCGTCGACGAGGCGTCGGGCTCGAAGCCGGAGACCGAGACGGCGGTGGCCGATCCGGTGGCGCTGCGGGCGATCCTGCGCGGCAGCGGCCTGGTCGAGACGGTCGCGTTCGAGAAGCGCTGCCGGAACTGGGAGCTGCTCCTGGACGGCCGTCCGCTGCTGGCGACGGTGGTGGAGGTGCCGGAGCTGGCCGGGGTGTTCCTGGAGGTGGAGACCCCGGCCGGCGACGAGGCGGAGCTGCCGTCCGCGCCGGCGGCCGTCCGGCTCGCGCTGCGCCGGCTCGGCGTCGCGGACGCGGACCTGACCACCGAGCTGTACACGGACGCCGTGGCCCGGGCGAGGAGCCGGGTCCGACGCGGAGCTCAGAGCAGCTTGCGCGGACCGACGGCGGGAAGCGGGTCGGACGGCTCGCGGTAGGCGTGCAGCAGGTCGTGCGCGCCGCGCAGCGTCGCGGCGAGGCGGGTGGGGAGGACCACCGTGTAGAGCAGCCCCTCGCCGCCGGGGCCTTCGACCAGCCAGGAGCTCCACGGCAGCTGGAGGGTGGCGGCGGGGCTGAAGGCGATCGGGCGCAGGCCGGTCAGCGGGAGGTCGTGCAGTCCGAGGCGGCACCAGCTGGAGAGGGTGAGGGTGCGCCGCGCGGGGTCGAAGCCGACGGGGACGCAGTCGGCGATCCGGTCCCGGCCGATGCGCCGCAGGAAGTTCAGGTTGCTCCGGGTGGAGAGGTGCTTCCCGGTGAACTCCTCGACGGCGGTGCGCAGCTCGGCGGCGTACCGGGCGGGGGTGGTGCCGGGCCGCCAGGGCAGGCGGATCTCGCCGAGCAGGTTGCCGAGGGCGCCGTCGGGCAGGCCGAGCGGGCGGCGCAGGTTGACCGGCATGGTGAGGGTCTGTTCCTGGTCCCGGTGGCCGTCGAGTTCGCGCAGGACGTGCATCAGGTGGGCGCAGAGCGCGTCGTTGACGGAGAGCGGGCGGCCGGCCTCGGCGGCGAGGGCGGCGCGCAGGCGCTGGGTCTCGGCGGGGGCGAACCAGATCTGCGCGGTGCGGTTGGCGAGGCCGGCGGCGGCGACGGTGCGTCGCAGTTCGGCGGCCTCGGCGGGTTCGGGCAGCCGGAGCGAGGGGACGCCGCTGTCCTCGGCGGGAAGGTGGGCGTCGAGCTGGAGTTCGCGGTCGGCGGTGGGGGCGAGGGCGGGCGGTTCGGCGCCCTCGGTGCAGGCGGACCAGGTGCGCAGCAGCAGGGCGAAGGTGTGCATGTCGCCGACGGCGTGGTGCCAGGAGATGCCGAGGGCGCAGGTGCCGTCGGTGAGGAGGTTCAGTCGGACGGTGAGCAGCGGCAGGGGTTCGCGCCGGGCGTCGGTGGCCCGGACGTGGTCGACCAGGCCGCTCGCGGGCAGTGCCATCCGGTCGAACGCCTCGGTGAGGGTGTGGGGCGCGTCGGCGACGGTGAAGGGGACGCCGGAGTCGTCGGTGTCGATGAAGAGGTCGCCGTCCGCGGCGGTGCGCAGGCGGCCGGCGAATTCGGGCAGCCGGGCCAGGGCGCGGGCGAGGCCGGTGGCGAGGGCGTCGGCGTCGAGCGGCCGGTCGTAGAAGAGGACCACGGAGACCGGAAGGTCGGCGAGCAGCAGGTCGCCGACGGAGCAGCGGACCGGTCCGGGGCCGGGTCGTCCGGCCCGGACGGTGCGGATTTCGGTGTCGGACGTCAGTGCGCCGGTCATACCGGTCCCCTCCCTGGAGTGACGGGGGAACCATAGGGGCCCGCGGGCGGGAGAAACCAGAGGTGTTCGAACGGTTGCTGACGTGTCGTCCGGGCCGCCGGTTCCGTTCCGGGCAGGTATGTGGTGTTTCTCATACTGATGCCCGAAAGGGCCGGAACGGGGTGATGTGCGGTTTTCGTCCCCGGGTGAAAGGCCGTTAACAGAGCTGAAATAAAGGCAATCTCACCCAAAGGATCATGTAATCAACGGAAACCAAGCCTACCAGCGGATGAAACGCAGGCGAACGGTCGGCTTCTGCCGTGGTCTGCTGCGGAAACAGTGGGGGTTACGGTTCCCGCATGGTTCAGCTCGACAATCGCCCGGGAGCCGGCGCCGACGTCGCCACCGGCTCGGACGCCCCTGGCGGCGTCCGCTCAAAGGGCCTCAACAGCAATTCGGTAGGTCTGCTCGGCAACGCCGTGATCGGCGTCTCCACGGTCGCCCCGGTGTACTGCCTGACGACGACGCTGGGCACCACCGTGGCCGCCGTCGGCCTGCAGATGCCGGCCCTCTTCCTGGCCGGCTTCCTGCCGATGATGCTGGTGGCCTTCGCCTACCGGGAGCTGAACAAGGCGATCCCCGACAGCGGCACCTCCTTCACCTGGACGGTGAAGGCGTTCGGCCCGAAGATCGGCTGGATGTGCGGCTGGGGCCTGGTGATCGCCACGATCATCGTGCTGTCCAACCTCGCGGGCGTCGCCACCGAGTACCTGTACCTGCTGCTCGGCGAGATCACCCGCAGCGACTCGGTCACCGCGCTCAACGACAACAAGCTGGTGCACGTGGTCACCTGCCTGGCGCTGATCGCGATCGCGACCATGATCAGCTACCGCGGCATGACCGCCACCAAGGGCGTCCAATACGCCCTGGTGGGCCTTCAACTCGTCGTCCTCGGCCTGTTCGGCGTGATGGCGATCGTCAAGGCCACCGGCCACGGCGCCGCCGGGTCGCTGCACTTCTCCTGGAGCTGGCTCAACCCGTTCGCGGCCAGCTCCTTCACCGCGTTCGTGGCCGGCCTGTCGCTCTCGCTGTTCATGTACTGGGGCTGGGACGCCTGTCTGAGCGCCAACGAGGAGACCGGCGGCAGCGACAAGACCCCCGGCCGCGCCGCGATGCTCGCCATGGTGGTCCTGGTCGGCTCCTACCTGTTCACCGCCGTCGCGGTGCAGATGTACGCGGGCGTCGGCACCACCGGCACCGGTCTCGGCAACCCCGCGACCTCCTCCAACGTGCTCGCCGTGCTGGCCGGCCCGGTGATGGGCCCGGTCCTCGGCGTGCTGCTGTTCGTCGCGGTGCTGGCCTCCGCCTCCGCCAGCCTGCAGACCACCTTCATCCCGGTCAGCCGCACCGTGCTGGCGATGAGCGTGTACGAGGCGCTGCCGTCCTCCTTCACCGAGGTCAACGAGCGCTACAAGACCCCGGGCCGGGCGATCATCACCGCCGGCGTCGGCACCGGCGCGTTCTACACCGTGATGACCATGGTCAGCTCGCACGTGCTGGCCGACACCATCGCCGCGCTGACGCTGATGATCTGCTTCTACTACTCGCTGACCGCCTTCGCCTGCGCCTGGTACTTCCGCGGCGACTTCCGTAACTCGGTCCGCGACGCGGTGCTCAAGGTGATCTTCCCGCTGATCGGCGGGCTCACCCTGGCCGCGATCTTCAGCAAGTCGCTGGTCGACATGATCGACCCGTCCTACGGCAGCGGCAGCTCGGTGTTCGGCGTCGGCTCCGTCTTCGTGGTCGGCGCGGGCCTGCTGGCGCTCGGCCTGGTCGTGATGGCCGTGATGACCCGCCGCAGCCCGGCGTTCTTCCGCGGCGAGGTGCTCACGCGTGAGACCCCGGCCCTGGTCATCCCCGACTGAGCCGAAGCAGGGGCTGCGCCGACCGGGGCGCGGTGGACTGCGCGACAAGCGCAGGCCTGTCCGTCAGGTCGCGATCAATGGCAGGTCCTTGCCCGCGTCGCGATCCTGCGGTCGGCGCCCTCCGCTTCGCGCAGTTCGCCGCGCCCCGGTGTGTTCCGCGTCGGCCGCCGTCAGTAGGCGACGGTGAAGCGCTCGCCGATGTGCTTGGGCTGCTCGATCTCGTCGACGAGGGCCACCGCGTAGTCCTCGGTGGAGATGCGGCTCTCGCCGTCGGCGCCGATCAGCAGGTCTTCGAGGGCCTCGCGGTAGACGCCGGTGCGCTCGCCGGGGGCGATGGTGCCGGCGGGGGAGAGGTTGGTCCAGCGCAGGTCGGTGACGGTGCGGAGGAAGTCCAGGGCGTCGCCGTGGGCGTGCATGATCTGCAGCAGGAACTCCGGCAGGCCCTCGGTGTCCCACACCTGCTTGCCGTCGGGGGTGCGCAGGGAGCCCGCGCCGCCGACCGTGACGAGTCGCGGGGTGTCGGTGCCGAGCGTGCGCAGGCCCGCCACCAGGGACTCGAAGGACGGGGCGATCAGGGCCTGGTGGCCCGGTCCGTCGCCGCCGCCGACCGCGCTGACCACCACGGCGGAGCCCTTGGCGTGCTCGGCCACCGACGCCGGGTCCAGCACGTCGCCGACCGCGACGGTGAGCGCCGGGTGGGTGACCGTCAGCTTCGCGGGGTCGCGCACCACGGCGGTGACGGTGTGGCCGCGGCGCAGCGCCTCGGCCAGTACGCGGGAGCCGATGGTGCCGGTGGCGCCGTACAGGGTGATGGTGCTCATGGGGGTGTCTCCTCTTGCCGTTTTCCGTCTGCTGTTCGACCGTACGGCGGGTGTCTGCGGGTCGGCGAGGTGCCGGGCCGACAGGCCGTGGTGAAAAACGGACAGCGGGGGAGAGGGGCAGTCGAGGCGGACGAGGGGGCCGTGGCCGGCGGTCACGATGGCGGCCAGGTCGGCGAGGCCGAGGGCCGGGCCGAGGCGGGTGCGGGTGAGCTGCGGCGCCGGCGCTGGTCGAGGGGGCCTCGCGGAGCGGGCCGCGATCGTCGACACGGTGCGCACCCAGTTGTGCCTGATCACCCTGGGGAGGCGTCACTGGGGGGCGAGTTGACGAACTGTTGAGGGAATTTCGGGCATGCGATGACTCTTGACATCGTGTCATGGGCGCGCCAATTTAGGGGAACTCCAGTGGGACCCCACACCCCGAGAGGCAACCCTCATGAAGAAGCCGCTCATCGGCGCGCTCGGCACCGTCCTGCTCGCCGGGACCGCCCTGGTCACCGCGACCCCGGCGTCCGCCGTCACCGTGAACCTGGCCGGGACGGTCGCACTCAGCAACTGCTCCGGCTCGCTGATCCGGATGCCCGGCTCCGTGGACACCGACCCCGGCCTGATCCTCACCAACGGCCACTGTCTGGAGACCGGCATGCCGGCCGCGGGGCAGGTGATCACCGACAAGGCGTCGACCCGCAGCTTCACCCTGCTCAGCGGCAGCGGCAGCAGCCTCGGCACGGTGCGCGCCAACCGGATCGTCTACTCGACGATGACCGACACCGACATCACCATCTACCGGCTGAGCACCACCTACGCGAGCATCAAGAAGACCTACGGGATCTCCCCGCTGACCATGTCCACCACCCACCCGGTGGCCGGCAGTGCGATCAAGGTGCCTTCCGGTTACTGGAAGACCATCTACTCCTGCAACGTGGACGGCTTCGCCTACCAGCTCAAGGAGGGCGGCTGGACCTTCAAGGACTCCGTCCGCTACACCTCCGGCTGCAACATCATCGGCGGCACCTCCGGCTCCCCGGTGGTCGACGTC
Organism: Kitasatospora sp. CB02891; assembly: GCF_002803145.1. Classification (NCBI taxonomy): domain Bacteria; kingdom Bacillati; phylum Actinomycetota; class Actinomycetes; order Kitasatosporales; family Streptomycetaceae; genus Kitasatospora; species Kitasatospora sp. CB02891. The sequence continues at coordinate 239,769 of NZ_NNBO01000003.1, forward strand.
AACAGCGGCCAGGTCGTCGCCGTGAACAACACCATGAACGAGGACGGCCAGACCTGTACGTTGAACAACCCGTGCGAGGTCGACCAGAACGGGGCGGTGACCATCCACCCCAACATCGGCTACGCCCAGGAGACCTACACCATCCCGAACTGCTTCGCCCCGGGCAACGTGTTCGACCTGACTCGGGCAGGCTGCGTGCTGCCCCGCCCGTAGCCGAGCCCGCCCCGCGCGCAGCCACCCGCGTACCCCTCCGCGGGTGGCTGCGCGCGATCGGCGTCACATGAAGCGGCGCAGCAGCCGGGACTTGCCGGACGTGAACGGCGGGTAGGCGAGCCGCAGGGTGTCCAGCGCCAGCGGCTTGGACAGCACCGCCTTGGTGTGGCTGAACGTCTCCACCGAGAGGCGGCCGTGGTAGCCGCCCTGGCCGCTCTCGCCGACCCCGCCGAACGGCAGCCCCGGCACGGAGAGGTGGGCGTTCGGGATGCCGAAGGCCAGCGCCCCCGAGGAGGTCTCGGCGGTCAGCCGGCGCCGGGTCTGCGCGGAGGACGTGAAGGCGTACAGCGCCAGCGGCTTGTCCCGGGCGGTGATGAACGCGATCGCCGCGTCCAGGTCGGGGACCCGGACGATCGGCAGCACGGGGCCGAAGATCTCGTCCCGCATCACCGGCGACTCCGGGTCGACGTCGGCCAGCACCGTCGGCGCGAGGTAGCGGGTGGCGCGGTCGTGCTCGCCGCCGGCGACGGTCCGCCCGTCGGCCAGCAGCGCCGTCAGCCGGTCGAAGTGGCGCTCGTTGACGATCCGCCCGTAGTCCGGGCTGCCGGCCGGGTCCTCGCCGTACATCTCCCGGATCGCGGCGGCCAGTTCGGCCTCCAGCGCCGGGCCGGTGTCGCCGATCGCGAGGACGTAGTCGGGGGCGACGCAGGTCTGGCCGGCATTCATGAACTTGCCCCAGACGATCCGGCGGGCCGCGGCCGCCAGGTCGGCGCCGGGGTCGACGACCGCCGGGCTCTTGCCGCCCAACTCCAGTGTCACGGGCGTGAGATGACGGGCGGCGGCGGTCATCACGATCCGGCCGACCGTGCCGTTGCCGGTGTAGAAGACGTGGTCGAAACGCTGCTCCAGCAGGGCGGTGGTCTCCGGCACGCCGCCCTCGACCACGGCCACGGTCTGCGGGTCGAGGACCCGCGGCAGCCAGTGGGCGAGCGTCGCGGAGGTGGCCGGGGCGAGCTCGCTGGGCTTGACCACCGCGCAGTTGCCCGCGGCGATCGCACCGACCAGCGGGGCCAGCGCCAGTTGCAGCGGATAGTTCCACGGGCTGATCACCAGCACCGTGCCCAGCGGCTCGCGCACCGTACGGGCCCGGGCGGGCGCCAGCGCCAGCGGCACCGAGACCCGGCGCGGGCGCAGCCAGCGGGCCAGGTGGCGCAGGGTGTGGTCGATCTCGTTGACGGTGAAGCCGATCTCGGTGAGGTACGCCTCGGTCGGGCTCTTGCCGAGATCGGCCTTCAGCGCGGCCGCGAACACCTCCTCCTGCTCGACCAGCAGGCGGCGCAGCGCGCGCAGTTGGGCCTTGCGCCAGGCGAGCGGCCTGGTCCGGCCGGTGGCGAAGGCGGCGTGCAGGCGGGCGACGGTGGTGGCGGCGTCGGCGGGGTGGGGCGCGGTGGGCGTGGAAACGCCGGTGGAAGCGTTCATGCCGTTGAGCATAAACGAAACGAAGTGATTTCGTTTCGTTTTGCGCCCGTCGTAGGCTGAGGCCATGACCCGCACCGCACCCCCCGCCTCCCCGGACGACCCGCGCACGCTCCGGCGGCCGGCGGCCGAGACCGCGCCGCGAAGGGGCCGCCCCCGCGACGCCGCGCGCGACCGGGCCATCCTGGACGCCACCCTGGCCGTCCTCGCCGAGAGCGGCTACCGGGCGCTGACCACCGCCGCGGTCGCCGCCCGCGCGGGCGTCTCCACCGCCACCCTCTACCGCCGCTGGTCCTCCAAGGACGAGCTGGTGATCGCCGCCGCCGCCACCCACGTCGAGGACGTCCGCACCCAGCCCGACACCGGCACCCTGGCGGGCGACCTCCGGGTCCTGCTGCGCGACAAGGCCGCCGCGCTCACCGGCGAGGCCGGCCGCCTGATGCAGGCCCTGGTCGGCGAGGCCGCGCAGAACACCGCCCTGGCCGACGCCCTCACCGCGGCGTTCCTCGAACCCGTCCACCGCCGGGTCGGCGAGGCCGTCCGGCGGGCCGCCGAACGCGGCGAGATCGACTCCGTCCCGGACGCGGACCTGCTCGGGGCGGTGGTGGTCGGGCCGCTGATGAGCCGCTTCCTGCTGATGCCGCGCCCGGACCAGGTGGACGCGGCGACGGCGCAGGCCACTGCGGACCGCTTTCTGCCGTTCGCGCTGCGAGCTGTCGGGGCGAGCTGACGGAAGGGGCCCGAGGCGGCGGAACGCTCAGCGCCCCGCTGGCCGTCGGTGCTCCTGGCCCCGCCGCTCCCCGGGCCCCTGATCGCGGCCCCTGACTGCCCGGACCAGGGCGGCGGCCGTTTCGGGCCAGCGGGTGTGGTCGAAGCGGAAGCCGGCGTCCAGCAGTCGGCCGGGGGTGACCCGGCGGCTCTTGAGCAGCAGTTCGGTGTCCGAGCGGAGGGCGAACGCGCCGAGTTCGGCCATCCAGCGGGTCGCCGGGAGGCCCACCGGGATGCCCCGGGCGGTCCGGATCGCGTGCATGAAGTCGCGGTGGGGGACGGGGTTGGGGGCGGCGAGGTTCACCGGGCCGGAGAGGTCCTCCCGGGCGGTCAGGAAGTCGAGCGAGCGGACCAGGTCGCGGCCGTGGATCCAGGACATGTACTGGGCGCCGCCCGCGATCGGGCCGCCGAGGCCCAGGCGCGCCAGGCGCAGGACGAGGTCGAAGGCTCCGCCGCGTTCGGGGCTCATCACCATCGCGGTGCGCAGCGCGACCTTGCGGGTCCGCGGGGTGTCCGCCTCCTCCTGGGCGCGTTCCCAGGCCTTGGCGATCTCGACGCTGTAGGCCCAGTACGCAGGGACGCCCGGTTCGGCGCCGCCGAGCTGGCCGGTGGCTTCGTCGTTGGGGGCGTCGAAGCGGTGGGCGTAGATGGTGGCGGTGCTCATCTGGAGCCAGGTCCTGGGCGGTCGGGCGGCGCCCGCGATGGCCTCGCCGACGATCCGGGTGGAGTCCACGCGGGAGTCCATCATGGTCCGGAGGTTGGCCGGGGTGTAGCGGCAGTCGACGCTCCGTCCGGCGAGGTTGACCACCAGGTCGCTGCCGTCGACGGCCGCGGCCCAGGGGCCGAGGGTGCGGCCGTCCCAGTGGATCTCCCGGCCGCGGTCCGGCCCTCTGGTCAGGATCAGCACTTCGTGGCCGGCGGCGGTCCACTCGCGTTCCAGCAGTCTGCCGACGTGCCCGGTGCCGCCGGGCAGCACGATCTTCATGGAAGCCCTCCCTCGGTGTCTCCGGGGTTGAGCCTAGCGAAAAGTGAACACGTTCAAAACCTGTCGCAGGCCTTTCTGAAGAGCTGAATCGGTGCTTCAATCCTTGGTATGGCCTATCGACGCACCGCCGCCGTCCAGGCCCGGCTCGACGGTCAGCGCGAGGCCGTCCTGCGGGCCGCCGTCGCCCTGCTCGCCGAACGCGGCTACGCCGGCTGCTCGATGGCGGCCGTCGCCGACCGGGCCGGTATCGCCACCGGCAGCATGTACCAGCACTTCGACGGCAAGGCCGATCTCGCCGTCACCCTGTTCCGCACCGTCTGCGGCCGGGAGATCGCCGCCGTCACGGAGGCCGCCGAGCGGGCCGCCGACCCGCTGGACGGGGTCGCGGCAGTGGTCTCCACGTTCGCCGCCCGTGCGCTGAAGTCGCCCCGGCTGGCGTACGCGCTGCTCGCCGAACCGGCGGACCGGGTGGTCGAGGCCGAACGCCTGGTGTTCCGGCGGGCGTTCCGGGACTTGATCGCCGGCCGGATCGACCGGGCCGTGGCGAAGGGGCAACTCCCCGTCCAGCGCGCCGAACTGACCGCCGCCGCGATCGTCGGCGCGGTCGGCGAGGCGCTGGTGGGGCCGCTCACCGACGGGCAGCCGCCGGAGACCGTCCTGCCCGAGCTCGTCACCTTCACCCTGCGCGCCCTGGGAGGGCACTGATGGCAAGCACGCACGAGGTCACCAACCAGGTCCCCGACCCGTACGGCCACGACGTCGCCGAGGACCCCACCCTGCTGGCCGCCCTGGACCGGGCCGGCGCCGGCTGGGCCGCGGACGAACTGCACGCCCTCGGCCGCCTGGCCGGCACCGAGCAGGCCGCCGACTGGGCCCGGCTCGCCAACGACAACCCGCCGGTGCTGCACACCCACGACCGCTACGGCCACCGCGTCGACGAGGTCGAATTCCACCCGTACTGGCACGAGTTGATGCGCACCGCCGTCGAACACGGCCTGCACGCCGCGCCCTGGCAGGACGAGCGGCCCGGCGCGCACACCGCCCGCGCCGCCAAGTTCTACGTCTGGGGGCAGGTCGAGGCCGGGCACACCTGTCCGATCTCGATGACGTACGCCTCGGTGCCCGCCCTCCGCACCAGCCCCGAACTCGCCGCCGCCTACGAGCCGTTGCTGGCCGCCCGGGAGTACGACTTCGGGCTGCGCGAGCCGCACGGCAAGCGCGGGCTGATCGCCGGCATGTCGATGACCGAGAAGCAGGGCGGCTCCGACGTCCGCACCAACACCACCCGCGCCGTCCCCGCCGGCGACGGCACGTACCGGCTGGTCGGCCACAAGTGGTTCACCTCCGCCCCGATGTCCGACCTGTTCCTGACGCTGGCCCAGGCCCCCGGCGGGCTGTCCTGCTTCGTGCTGCCCCGGGTGCTGCCCGACGGCAGCCGCAACGCGCTGCGTCTGCAGCGGCTCAAGGACAAGCTCGGCAACAAGTCCAACGCCTCCTCGGAGATCGAGTACGAGGACGCGGTCGGCTGGCTGGTCGGCGAGGAGGGCCGCGGCGTGCGGACCATCATCGAGATGGTCAACATGACCCGCCTGGACTGCACCGTCGGCGCCGCCTCCGGGATGCGGTACGGCGCGCTGCGCGCCCTGCACCACGCCACCCACCGGCGGGCGTTCGGCAAGGCGCTGGTCGAGCAGCCGCTGATGCGCAACGTGCTGGCCGACCTGGTGGTCGAGTCGGAGGCCGCCACCGCGATCGCCATGCGGCTCGCCGAGGCCACCGACCGGGCGCTGGCCGGCGACCAGCAGGAGGCCCGGTTCCGCCGCCTGGGCCTGGCCGTCGCCAAGTACTGGGTGTGCAAGCGCGGCCCCGGGCATGCCGCCGAGGCCCTCGAATGCCTGGGCGGCAACGGCTACGTCGAGGAGTCCGGGATGCCCCGGCTCTACCGCGAGGCGCCCCTGGTGTCGATCTGGGAGGGCTCCGGCAACGTCGCCGCCCTCGACGCGCTGCGCGCGATGGCCCGGCAGCCCGAGTCGGTGGCCGCCGTGTTCGCCGAACTCGACGCCGCGAGCGGACTCGACCGCCACTTCGACACCGCCGTCGCCGACCTCCGCAAGGACCTCGCCGACCCCGACCACCTCGAATACCGCACCCGCCACCTGGTCGAACGCCTCGCCCTCACCCTCCAGGCCGCCGCCCTCCTCCGCCACGGCCACCCCGCCGTCGCCGAGGCCTTCACCGCCACCCGCCTCGCCGGCCGCTCCGGCCTCGCCTACGGCACCCTCCCCACCGGCCTCGACACGCAGGCGGTCCTCTCCCGGATCCCGTCCCTCCCGACCGGCGCGTGAGCCCCCGCCGGGGCCCGGCAGGGCCCCGGATAAGCGCTGCTAGCGTGGCGGACGATTTCTTTCCGGTGGTTTTTCGAAGGGTTGCGGCGGCGATGGCCAAGTTCCTGCTGAGTCTGCATCTGGTGGTCGCCGTGCTGGCCGTCGGTCCGGTCGCGGTGGCGGTGAGCATGTTCCCGCGGAAGGCGAAGGCCGCCCTGGTGGCGGGGCCCGAGCAGGCGACGGCGCAGGCGTCGGTGCGGTTGCTGCACCGGATCAGCAACATCTACGCGCTGATCGGGATCGCGGTGCCGCTGCTGGGCGTCGGTACGGCGCAGGCGATGCACGTGCTGGGGAACGGCTGGCTGATCGCGTCGATCGTGCTGACGGCGATCGCGGCGGGTGTGCTGCTGCTGTTCGTGCTGCCCGGTCAGCAGGCCACCGTGGACGCGCTGGACGCGACCGAGAACCAGGAGGCGGAGACCACCCGGGCCACCGGCATGCTGAAGATGCTGCCGATGACCGCGGGGCTGTTCAACCTGCTGTGGGTGGTCGTGCTGGTGCTGATGGTCATCCGGCCGGGGTCGACGAACGGGGCGTGACGCCGCGCACCTCCAGCCCGGCCAGCAGTTCGGCGGTGGCGGCCGCGACGGCGGCCACCGCCGCGTCGAACACCTCCCGGTTGTGCGCGGCGGGCGCCCGGAACCCGGAGATCTTCCGGACGTACTGGAGTGCCGCCGCGTGCACGTCCTCGGGGGTGGCGTCGGGCGTCATCGGCGGGCGGAGCGTCTTGATGCTTCGGCACATGCCTCCAGTCTGCTCCGCCCCGCCGACAACGGGCCGGGCCGCTCTCAGCCCGGTGCTACGGCTCCACCGAGCGGGACGGCTGCCGCCCCGACTCCCGGGCGCTGCCGGTGGACGCCGAGAAGCCGGGCACCGCACCCGAGCCGGCGGAGCAGCGGCGGTTCAGAGCTCGCCGAGCGTCGTCGGCAGGGTGGCCGCCGCCGTGAACACCACCTGTTCGGTGGTGAGTTCGAGGTAGTGCAGGTCGCCGTGCCGGTGCTGGGCGGGCGGGTCGAGGGGGAGTGCGGACAGGTCGATTTCGGGCAGGCTGTCGAGGGTGGCCCGCCCGAGCTTGATCAGGGCTTCCTTGCGGACCCACTGGCGGAGGAACGCCCGGGTCGGGTCGGGGTGGTCGCGGATGAGCGCGGCCTCGGCGGGGCTGAGCACGTGGCTGAGCGAGGCCGGGTCGGTGGTGCGCGGGCCGAGGTGTTCGACGTCCACGCCGATCGGGACGGGGCCGGCCGCGGCGGCGATGACCCCGCCGGTGTGGGACAGGCTGAGGTGGGTGCCGGGGCGGTCGGTGAGCAGGGGCCGGCCGTGTCCGGTGCGGCCGCAGCCGGGGCACTGCTGGCCGAAGGCGACGTCGGCGGGGTCGATGCCGAGGTGCGCGGCCGCGCAGTACCGGACCAGCAGGTGGGCGGCGACGTAGTCGTCGCGGTCGGCGGGGCGGCGGAAGCGGTCGGCGCGTTCGCGCTCGTAGTCGGCGAGCAGCCGTTCGTCGGCGTCCGGCCGGGCGAGGACCTCGGCGGTGGTGGCGAGCAGGGCGAGCGGATGGTTCGACACGGGTCTCCTTGTCCAGGCGGGCGCCGTCATCGGTGCACCAGCAACTTAGTCCGTTCGAGTGATCTTTCTGCGCGTCAGTTGTCAGACGGTCGGATTTTTCCGCTAACACCACTTTGCTGGCCGGGGTTCGCTGTCTGCTGACCCACCGTCAACGAAAGGGGTGTCCGTGCGACACGGCGCTCGTCCCAAGAACCGGCTGGTCCGGTATGCGGCGGTGGCGGCCCTCGCCGCCGCCCCGCTCGTCACACTGGCCTCGATCGGGCAGGCGGACCAGCTGGCCCCGCCGCTCGGTCCGTGCGTCGGCGACTGTCCGAACCCGTTCCCGGTGCCGGTGCACAACGGCCCGCCGGCGGGCACCGACGACACAATCAACGTCTTCGTCGGCGGCAACTACACGGTGGAGGGCCGGGCCGCCGAGGTCGAGGGGAAGGTCGTCACGGTCAAGGACCTGACCGTCGACAAGAACGGCGGCGGCCTGTTCAACATGGGCGTGGTCGGCGTCGGCTCCCAGGTCGCGCCGCCGCCCGGCACCGACCACGTGACGGTCGGCGGCGCCGTCGACGTCGTCACCGGCAACCGGGTGCAGATCGGCGGCGGCGACCCGGCCCGCTGGGGCAACCTGGCCTACGGCACCACCGAGAGCGGCATCATCGAGTTCTCCGGCCCCGGCGCGGCGCGCCAGGACCCGGCGGCGATCGACCCGTTCCTCGGCCTCACCACGGTCATCAAGGACGACTCGACCTGCATGGCCGAGCAGACCGCCACCGGCACGCTGAGCGTCGAAGGCAACCTGTACACCTTCACCGGCGACGGCCACAGCATGCGGCAGATCTTCAACGTCGACCGGAACATCGGCAGCGACACGGCCGCCGCCGACCTGGTGTTCGCCGGCATCCCGGCCGGCGCGACGGTGATCGTCAACATGGTCGGCCCGGACCCGGTGCTGATCCGCACCAACACCGGCTCCGGCTTCCCCGGCGACCAGCTCACCGACATGCAGCCGCTGCTGATGTGGAACTTCCCCACCGCCGCCGACGCGACGGTCAGCGGCAATGCCCAGTTCCAGGGCTCCATCATGGCGGGCAACGCGGCGGGCACCGTCACGCTGTCCAACCCGGGCACCAACGGCCGCGTCTACGTGGCCGGCAACCTGGTGCAGACCGGCACCTCCGGGTCGGAGATCCACGCCTACCCGTTCAACGGCGACCTGCCGACCTGCGGGCAGAGCCCGTCGCCCTCGCCCTCGCCGTCGCAGAGCGAGAGCACCTCGCCGTCGCCGTCGCCCTCGGCGAGCGAGTCGGAGAGCCCTTCGCCGTCGCCGTCCGAGAGCGGGGGCCCCGAGCCGTCGGAGAGCGTCGAGCCCACCCACGGCGAGCGCCCGGAGCCCGGGCAGAGCCACCGGCCCGGTGGCGGGCTGGCGAACACCGGTAGCAGCCTGGTCGCCCCGCTGGCCGGCGGCGCCGCGGTGCTGCTCGGCCTCGGCGCGGCGGCCGTGACGCTGGCCCGTCGCAACCGCGGCCGTCGCCACTGACGCCCCGCGGCCGAACCGCCGAACGGCCGGAGCCCCCACGGGCCCCGGCCGTTCGGCCTGCGGTCGACGCGCCGTCAGGTGACGTCGCCGCGCCGGGCGAACCGGTCCTGCCGCCACTCCCCGGAGGCCAGCACCTCGCGCAGCGCCGTCGCCGCGTCGTGCACGTCCGCCCGGGACAGGTACAGCGGGGTGAAGCCGAACCGCATCAGGTCGGGCGCCCGGAAGTCGCCGATCACGCCGCGGGCGATCAGCGCCTGGACGATCCGGTGGCCCTCCGGGTGCCGCAGCGCCACCTGGCTGCCGCGGCGCTCGTGCTGACGCGGCGTCACCGGCTCGACGTCCAGATCGGCCGTCAGCTCCAGGAACAGGTCGGAGAGTTCCAGGCTCTTGGCGCGCACCGCCGCCGGATCGGCCAGCTCCCACACGTCGAGCGAGGACTCCAGCGCGGCCAGGCCGAGCACCGGAGGCGTCCCGGTGAGGAACCGGGTGATGCCCTCGGCGGGCCGGTAGCCCGGCTCGAAGTCGAACTGCCGGGCGTGGCCGAACCAGCCGGTCAGCGGCTGCCGGGCCGCCGCGTGGTGGCGCTCGGCCGCGTACAGGAACGCGGGCGCGCCCGGCCCGCCGTTCAGGTACTTGTAGCCGCAGCCGACCGCGAAGTCCACGTCGGCCGCGTCCAGTCCGATCGGCAGCGCCCCGGCGGTGTGGCACAGGTCCCAGACGGCGAGCGCCCCGGCCCGGTGGATCCGCCCGGTGACGGCCGCCATGTCCAGCAGCTCGCCGGTGCGGTAGTCGACGTGCGAGAGCAGCACCACCGCGGTGTCCGCGTCGAGCACCGCGTCCAGCTGCGCCGCCGAGTCCACCAGCACCGGCCGGGCGCCCGGGTGCAGCCCGGTCAGGCCGTCCGCGATGTACAGGTCGGTGGGGAACGCGTGCCGCTCGGCGACCACCGCGCCGCGCCCGGGGCGCAGCCGCAGCGCGGCGCCGAGCACCTTGAACAGGTTGACGGAGGTCGAGTCGCAGACCACCACCTGCCCGGCCGCCGCGCCCAGCAGGTGCGCGCCGAGCCGGTCGCCGAGCCGCCCGGGCTGGTGGAACCACCCGGCGTCGTTCCAGGACCGGATCAGCCCGGCGCCCCACTCCTCGGCGACCACCTTCGCCAGGTGGCCGGGCGTACGGCGGGGCAGCGCGCCGAGCGAGTTCCCGTCGAGGTACAGCACGCCCTCGGGCAGTTCGAAGTGCTCGCGCAGCGGGTGCAGCGGGTCGGCGGCGTCGCGGGCGACGCAGTCCTCGCGGGTGGGAGCCGCGGTGTGAGTTGTCACAGTTCGTTCCTGACGGACCACAGTTCGGGGAAGACGTCCTGGTCGGCGGAGTGCTTCAGCCAGCTCAGGCCGGAGGAGCCGCCGGTGCCGGGCTTGCCGCCCATGGTGCGCTTGACGGCGGAGTAGTGGCGCTGGCGCCAACGGGTGACCCGCTCGGCGGTGTCGAGCAGCGCCTCGCCGAGCCGGGCCAGGTCGGCGAGCGCCGGGTCGGTGTACACGGCCCGCCAGGCGGCCTCGACGGCGTCGTCGTGGTCGCGGCGGGCGGCGGCGGGGGCCGCGGGTATCTCCAGGCCGCGGCGGGCCAGCACGGCCAGCGCCTCGTCGTACAGGCTGGGGGTGCGCAGCTCGGTGAACAGCTCGTCGTACTCGGCGGGGGAGTCCTGGTACATGGTCAGCAGGCGCTCGCTCTTGTTGCCGAGCAGGAACTCCAGCCGCAGGAACGCCGAGGACTGGAAGCCGGACGCCTCGCCGAGCACCGGCCGGAACGCGTTGAACTCGGCCGGTGTCATGGCGGCCAGCAGGTCCCAGGAGGAGACCAGCACGTCCTGCGCGTGCAGTCCGCGGCGCAGCGCGTCGCGGGCGGCGGTCAGGTCGTCCTCGCGCAGCGCGGCGCGGGCGGCGGTCCACTCGCGGTGCAGCAGGTCGAAGAGCAGCTCCATCACCTGGGTGGCGACGATGAACGTGTACTCCGCGGGCTCCGCGGAGCGCGGCTGCTGGAGCGCGTGCAGCTCGGTCAGGTGCACGTACTGCGCGTAGGGGGTGGACGTGCCGCCCTTCTGGTCGCCGCCGAAGGTCAGGTGGGGCCGGTGGGTCTGCCCGGTCATGGCCGGTACCTCCTGGTTCCGCCCGCTCCGGGGTGCGGCGGGCGCCACCATTGTGCGGCGCGACGGCCTGCTCTTGAATGGGCGTCGTAGCCCGGTTGGCGGCATTGGCCTGCCGTTCGCAAGGTGCTGCGCCCCGATCGCCTGACGAACGCAAAGGAGCCGCCGATGGACGCGGTGGACCGGCTGCTGCTGGCCGAACTCCAGGCCGATGCGCGCCTGTCGTACAACGAGCTGTCCCGGCGGGTGAACCTGTCGCCGCCGGCGGTGGCCGAGCGGGTGCGCCGGCTGGAGGCGGACGGGGTGATCACCGGCTACCACGCGCACCTGGACCCGGCGAAGGCCGGGGCGGCGGTGATGGCCCTGGTGACGGTGCAGTGCTACGGCCCGCGCTGCGTGCTGCGCGACCCGGAGGTGGCGCACTGGCCGGAGGTGTTCCAGCTGCACCGGGTGACCGGCGGGGCGTGCTGCGTCCTGCTGGTCGGCGTCCCGGACATGCCGGCCTTCGAGCGGTTGACCGACCGGCTGGGCGGCTACGGGCAGCCGACCAGCTCGATGATCCTCTCCAGCCCGGTGCCGTGGCGGGCGATCCGGGCGTCCTGACGGGATCTCAGTAGCCGTTCTTGGACGGGGCCAGGTGCACGCCGAGGCTCTCCAGCCCGTACAGGAACATCTCGACGCCGACGGCGGCCAGCAGCAGGCCGAGCAGCCGGGACAGCACCTCCAGCGAGGTGCGCCGGCTGGCCCGCAGCAGCGGGGCGAGCAGCAGGACGGACACGCAGTCCACGGCGATCACCGCGACGTACATGGCGGCGACCGTGGAGTGCCATTCGAGGGTGTCCCGGGTGAGCGACTCGACCAGCAGCGCGGTGATCGCCAGCGGGCTGGCCACGTACGGCAGCAGCAGTTCGCGGATGCCGTCGGCGAGGGGGTTGTCGAGGTGGCCCTCGCTGCTGCCGCCGCCGAGGTGGACGCCGAGCACCAGGGCGACGGCGTAGATGAAGAAGATCACCCCGCCGGCGATCTGCAGCGACTGGTCGGAGATGTGGAACAGCGCCGCCATGACGTCCGCGGTGTACGCCAGCACCAGGCCGACCACGGCGGCGACCACCGAGGACACCAGGGTGAGTTTTCGCAGTTCGGCCGGGGTGCGGCTCTGGCTGAGCTGGGCGAAGGCCAGCAGCACCTTGGGCGGGCCGACCACGGCGAAGAAGGTGACGAAGACGGTGCTCAGGTTGATCGCCGACATGCGCCCATGATGGGCGGTCAGCGCAGCCGGACGGTGACGCCACCCTGGCGCAGGACGTCGAGGACGGCGTCGAAGTAGGAACGCTCCTCGTCGTCGGGGCCGATCACCCGGCGGGTGAGCCCCTGGGCGGAGACCAGGGCGTGGCGCCAGATCAGCACGTACGGCGGCTCGGGGGTGAAGCCGCCGCGCAGGACGTCGGCGAGGGCGTCGAGGTTCTTGCCGTAGTAGTCGCCGGGGGCGTGCACGGCGCGGCCGAGTTCGGCCCAGAAGCTCGGCTCGTCGGTGACCCGGTCGCCGTGCAGGACGTACTCGGGCGGCTGCGGTGCGGTGGGCATCGGGAGTCTCCCTGCGGGGTGGGTCGGGTCGCCCGGATGGGTTCGCCGGGTCGAGCGGGGCCGGTGCGCACGCTGGGATGGGCCCTACGGTCTTCTCTTCACACCCAGGGGCAACACCATGTCCAGTCTGCACCGCAAGGATCTCGGTCTGTTGGCACTGCGCTCGGTCGTCGGCGGTGTCCTGTTCGCGCACGGCGCGCAGAAACTGTTCGGCTGGTTCGGCGGCGGCGGCCCGGAGGCCACCGCCCAGGCCATGGAGCAGATGGGCTTCGAGCCGGGCGAGCGCAACGCCCTGGCGGCGGGGCTGGGCGAGGCGGGCGGCGGTGCGCTGCTCGCGGTGGGCCTGGCCACCCCGGTGGCCGGGTCGGTGGTCGCCGGGACGATGGCGGGCGCCATCGCGGTGCACTACCCGGCGGGCTTCTTCGCGCACGGCGGCGGCTACGAGTACCCGGCGCTGCTCGGCGCCTGCGGCCTGGTGCTGGCGGTCTCCGGCCCGGGCGCCTACTCGCTGGACGCGGCCTCCGGGCACGCGCTGGGCCGCCCGTGGGTCGGTGTGCTGGCGTTCGCGGCGAGCGCGCTGGGCGCCGTCGCGGTGGTGTCGCGCCGTCAGGACGCGATGCGCAGGCGGGAGGCCCGGGCCGCGGACGAGGCGGCGGGCGAGAACGGCACCGGGCTCTCCTGAGCGCCGCGACGAGACAGGGAGATTCACTGATGGAGCGACAGATCCGGGTCGCCGCGGGCTGGACCGCGGCCGTGCTGGTGGGCGCTGCTGCGCTGGCCGGCTGTACGTCGAGCGGAAAGCCGGCCGGAACGGCGTCCTCGGCGCTGGAGGGCGGCAAGTCGGCGGTGGCCTCGGCCGCGGAGTCGGCGCTGGGGTCGGCCACCGCCGCGATCGGTTCGGCGGCGGCCTCGCTGGGCGCCTCCGCGCAGGCCGCGGCGTCCTCGGCGCTGGCGAGCGTCAAGGGCGGGCTGAACGTGAAGGGCGACGTGGCGCTGGGGTCGGTGACCACCGAGTCGGACGGCAAGCTGTCGGTGCCGGTGACCGTCACCAACCACGGTTCCCAGGCGGGCAAGTACACGATTCAGGTCAACTTCGACGACGCGTCGGGGAACCTGCTGGACGCCACCGTGGTCACGGTGCCGGAGGTGGCTGCCGGGGCGACTGCGCAGGCCACGGCGCACAGCAATCGGTCGCTGAACACTCCCGTGACGCCTGTGGTGGCGAATGCGCTGCGGTACTGATCGGTCACCGAACCTTAAGCGGGGCGTAAGCGTCAGATCCCGCTCTTGACGGCCGAGTTGGTCTAGTCCATTTTACTTGGCAGGTGCAGGGAGCCCCTGGGCCGGCGCCGGTGGTTCAGACCACCGGCGCCGGTTCGGCTTATCCCGTACCCGGCGTTTTTGCAGGCCAACGCTCGATTCCCCCTGTCATGCCCCTGGCTGTGCGGCCCCACCTCGCACGGTTCGTATCCGGGTTTGTCAGGACCCCCACAACCAGGAGTCACGCAGCCATGCTTCGTACCGTTCCCCAGTCGCCCTCGCGGCGGCGCCCCAAGGGCTGGGCCGCGCTCGCGGCCGGCACCGCGGCGTCCCTGCTGCTCGGCGGCACCCTGGCGCTGTCCGGCGGCACCGCCCAGGCGGCCCCCACCAACTCGACCGGCGCGCCCGCCACCAGCGGTGGCATCAAGGTGGCCTACTTCGACCAGTGGTCGATCTACACCAACGGCTACTACCTGAAGACCATGAACGACACCGGCGCCGCCGGCAAGCTCGACTACCTGATCTACGACTTCGGCAACATCGACCCCACCAACCTCACCTGTTTCGAGGCCAACAAGGCCGCGTCGCAGAACGAGGACGACCCCAACGCGGGTGACGGCGCGGGCGACTCCTTCGCGGACTACCAGAAGAGCTTCGGCGCCGACATCTCGGTCGACGGCGTGGGCGACACCTGGAACCAGCCGATCGTGGGCAACTTCAACCAGCTGAAGAAGCTGAAGGCGAAGAACCCCAACCTCAAGGTGCTGCTGTCGATCGGCGGCTGGACCTACTCGAAGTACTTCTCGGACGCCGCGGCCACCGACGCGTCCCGCAAGAAGTTCGTGTCCTCCTGCGTCGACCTGTACATCAAGGGCAACCTGCCCGTGCAGGGCGGTTACGGCGGCCCCGGCACCGGCGCCGGCATCTTCGACGGCATCGACATCGACTGGGAGTACCCGGGCGGCAACGGCCACACCGGCAACCACTCCTCGCCGAACGACAAGCAGAACTTCACCTCGCTGCTCGCCGAGTTCCGCAGCCAGCTGGACGCCCAGGGCAAGACGGACGGCAAGACCTACAACCTGGCGGCCGCGGTCGGCGCCGGTCAGGACAAGATCAAGTACGTCGAGACCGACAAGATCGGTCAGTACCTGACCTTCCTCGACATCATGACGTACGACATGCACGGCGGTTGGGAGGCCAAGGGCCCGACCAACCACCAGGCCCCGATCTACACCAACCCGAACGACCCGATGAACCCGCTCCCGGGCGGCAACGGGAAGTACTCGCTGGACAACGCCATCAAGGCGTACACCGTGGGTGACCCGCAGTACGGCATCGCGGGCGGCTTCCCGGCGAAGAAGATCAACGTCGGCGTCCCGTTCTACTACCGCGGCTGGACCGGCGTCACCGCCGGCAACAACCACGGCCTGTTCCAGCCGGCGACCGGCCCGGCGGCCGGCGGCTCCTACTCGGGCAACGTCGCCGGCATCAAGATGTACAAGGAGCTGAACGGCTTCGTCGACAACCCGTCCTACACCTACTGGGACGACGCCGCGAAGGCCGCGTACTTCTACGACGGCACCACCTTCTGGTCGGGCGAGAACGCCCAGTCGATCCAGGCCAAGCTGGACTACGCGCACTGCAACGGCCTCGGCGGCTCGTTCGCCTTCTCGATGTACGACCTGGGCACCCAGACCGCGCTGTTCGACAAGATGGTGACCGCGACCAACGGCTCCGCCGCGAACTGCCCGGCCGCCCCGAACTCCCCGTCGCCGTCGGCCTCCGCCTCGCAGTCGGCCAGCCCGTCGCCGTCCACCTCGGCCTCCTCCTCGGCCTCGGCGTCCCCGTCCTCCTCCGCCTCCCCGTCGCAGTCCGCCACCTCCGGCACCTGCTCCGGTGCGCCGAGCTGGAACGCGGGCACCGTGTACGCCACCGCCACCAAGGTCTCCTGGAAGGGCCACTACTACACCAACAAGTGGTGGACCACCGGCGAGGACCCGAGCCTGAGCGGCCAGTGGGGCACCTGGACCGACAACGGCGCGTGCTGAACCCCGGCTGACCGGCAGTAGCCCTTGAACGCGAGGGGCGCAGGGAGATCACTCTCCCCGCGCCCCTCGTCGCGTTTCCCCGGCCGCCGCCTTCCCGCCGCAGCGGCGGGTCAGCAGGTCAGGTCGTCGGTGCGGCCGAGGGCGTCCGGCTGGGACTCCTCGATCCGGCGCAGCATCCGGGTCAGCGTCGCGGCCAGCTCGGGACGGTCCTCGCCGGGGACGTCCTGGAGCAGGTCGCCCTCGAAGACGGCGGCCATCCGCATCAGCTCGATCCACTTGTCGCGGCCGATCGGGGTGAGCTCGATGATCACCCGGACCCGGTTGGCCTCGTCGCGATCGCGGGTGACCAGGCCCTCGGCGACCATCCGGTCGATCCGGTGGGTCATCGCGGCCGGGGTCAGGCCGAGCCGCTTGGCGAGCTCGCCCGGGCCGAGCCGGTACGGGCTGCCGGCGAACACCAGCGCCTTGAGCACCTCCCACTCGGCGTTGGTGATGCCGAGGGTGGCCAGCTGGCGGCTGTAGGCCACGTTCATCCGGCGGGAGAGTCGGGAGAGGGTGGAGACGATGGTCTCCACCTGGGGATCCACGGTGGGGAACTCCCGCTGGTAGAGGGCCACCTGTTCGGCGATGCCGAGTTCGGTGGCGGAGTCGGGCTCCGCTCTGCGTGCGCTCATACGGTCATTGTTCCACGCATGGTGCAGCTGTTAAGCCTTTGACTCGTTAAGGTTTCTATGCGTAGACTTTAGGTCTGAAATCTTACGGGGTAAAGCGAGGGCCGCAGGGCCTGCTTTCGGAGTCTTCGAGGGGTGCCAAGTGAAGGAGTGGGGCGGCCGACTGCGTCGCGTCCAGATCGGCAACGCGCTCAGCGCGTTCGGCAGCGGCTTCACGCTGCCGTACATGTTCGTGTACGTGAGCGAGGTGCGCGGCCTCGGCTCCGCGGCGGCCGGCGCGGTGTTCACCGTGTTCGCGCTCGCCGCGCTGGCCGTGCTGCCGTTCACCGGCCGCGGCATCGACCGGTACGGCCCGCGCCCGGTGCTGCTGGCCGGCACCGCGATGGCCGCCGCCGGCGCGTTCGCCTTCGGCCAGGCCGCGAGCACGCCCACGCTGCTGATCTCCTCCTTCCTGTTCGGCGCCGGCGTCACCACCTGCCAGCCCGCACTCGCCACGATGATCGTCCGCTGCACCCGCAAGGCCGAGCGCTCCCGCGCCTTCGCGCTCCAGTTCACCCTGGTCAACCTCGGCATGGGCATCGGCGCGCTGGTCGGCGGCCAGGTCGTCGACACCGCCGACCCGGCCAGCCTGACCAGGCTCTTCACCATCGAGGCGCTGACGTTCCTCGGCCTGGCCGCCGTCACCGGCACCGCGAGGATGCCCGCGACGGAGGTCGAGCCGGCCGGCTCGACCGCGGCCGGGAGGAGCAGCGGGCTGCGGACGCTGGTCGCCGACAAGGCGATGCTGCGGCTGTGCCTGCTCGCCGGGCTGATCTTCTTCACCTGCTACGGCCAGTTCGAGTCCGGCGTCGCCGCGTTCGCCACCGACACCGTCGGCACCGCGCCCTCCACCCTGGGCCTGGCGATCGGCGCGAACGCGCTGACCATCGTGCTGCTGCAGATGTTCGTCGTCCGGATCACCGAGCGTCGCCGCCGCACCACCGCGATGGCCGCCGCCGGCGTGGTCTGGCTCGCCGCCTGGGGCATGGCCCTGGTCGCCGGCCTGATCCGCGAGGACGCGATGGCCGCGACGATCGCCATCGTCGCGATCTACGCCCTGTTCGGCGTCGGCGAGTCCCTGCTCGCCCCCACCATGGGCCCGATCGTCGCGGACCTCGCCCCGGCCCGACTGCTCGGCACCTACAACTCCGGCTACGCCCTGGTGAAGCAGACCGCCGTCGCGGTCGGCCCCGCCGTCGGCGTCCTGCTGGTCGGCTCCGGCACCTGGCCGCTCTACCTCGCCTCGATGGCGCTCTGCACCCTGCTGATCGTCGCCCTGGCAGTCCGCCTCCGCGGCTACCTGACGCCCGCACAGGACAACGTCCGGGTGCTGAACGTCCCGCAGCACGAGCTGCGCGAGCTGGAGGCCGTGGCCTGACGCGAAAGCGGCCTGACCCGAAACCGGCCGCCCGCCCGGGAGTCCTTCCCGGGCGGGCGGCCTTTTCGGGTCCGCGGGCGGGTCAGCGGCGGGTGGGCATCAGGAGGGAGAAGGTGTCCTCGCGGGCCGGGAAGCGGATGGCCAGTGGGGCGATCGGGCCGGTCAGTTCGAGGACCAGCTGGTCGGCGCCGCCCACGGCCTCCAGCAGGAAGTCCCGGTTGACGTGGACCAGCAGCTCGGCCGGGTCGGTGCCCGGGAGGGCGTCGGCGGCGGTGGCGGTGAGGGGAGCGACGGGGAAGTCGACGCCGTCCTGGGAGCGGGTCACCACGGACGGCTCGGTGGCGGCGAGCATGCTGCGCAGCTGGTCGGCCGTCAGCGTGAGGCGGTGGGTCGGCTCCAGACGGACCAGGCGGCGGTAGTCCGGGAAGTCGTGCTCGACCCGCTCGCCGGAGAGCTCGCGACCGGCCGCGCGGACGGTGAACTGCTCGCCGTCCAGGACCAGTTCCGCCTCCTCCGCATCCGCGAGCAGGGCCCGGGCGGCGTCCGTGAGGGCGGTCGGGAGCAGCGCGGAGACGGCCGGGCCGTCCAGCACGGCCGGGCAGTCGGCGACCGCCAGCCGGTAGCGGTCGGTGGCGACCAGGTGCAGCACGCCGTCCTCCGCGTCCAGGAAGATACCCGCCACGGCGGGCACCGAGGCGTCGGACGGGGCGGCGAAGCGCACCGCGTCCAGCGCGGCGGCAAGGCGGTCGGCGGGAACGGTCAGTCGGGTCTGCGGCACGGGGAACTCCCTCGAATCGAGCGCGGCACGGACGGCGGAGAGCTCACGGCGGGCATCGGACAGGCCGTCCTCCAGCCGCCGCACATGCGCGTCCAGCTCGGCCCGGGCCTCGGCCGGCGTACCGGTCAGCACCCTGGTGATCCCGGCCAGCGGCATGCCCACGCGACGCAACCTCGCCAGCAGGCGGGCGTCCGGCAGCTGCTCGTCCGCGTACCACCGGTACCCCGACCGCGGGTCCACCACGGCGGGGGCGAAGACGCCGGCGCCGTCGTAGAACCGCAAGGCGCTGACGCTCAGTCCGCTGGCGCGGGCCGTCTCGCCGATGCTGCGCAATCTGCTCTCCACGCGGTAGACCCTGATGCCTCGACCTGGTCGAGGGTCAAACGTAAGGGGTGAGGGGAACCGCGTGACGAGCGCACGGCCCGTCCGCAAGGCCGCGATCACGGGCACGTCGTCGTCGGGCGTCGCGACCTGCGGTCGGGTGCGCTCCCCTCCGCGCAGTTCCGCCCCCTCGGCTTCGCCCGGGGGTACCCCCGGCGCCCGCCTATGCATCCCTGCGCTTCTTGGCCGTTAGGATGCGGACATTGCGGACATGTCGTCAACTTGCGGACGGGAAGGGTATGGCGCTGGCGGTCGAGTCGCGGCAGGCGGTCGTGGGGGTCGCGGTGAGGCGGGACCGGTTCCGGTGGTGGGGGCCGGTCGGGGTGGCGGTGTTCGCGGGGGTGCTGCGGCTGTGGGACCTGCCGTACCCGAATGCGTTCGTGTTCGACGAGACGTACTACCCGAAGGACGCGTGGTCGCTGCTGCAGCAGGGCTACGAGGGGGTCTGGCCGGACAACGCGAACCAGCTGATCCTCGGTGTGCCGCAGGTGATCCCGCTCAGCGGGGCGCCGGCCTTCGTCGCGCATCCGCCGCTCGGCAAGTGGGTGATCGCGGTGGGGGAGCACTTCTGGGGCCTGCACCCGTTCGGCTGGCGGATCGCGGTGGCCGTGCTGGGCTCGGTGAGCGTGCTGATGCTGGCCAGGATCGGGCGCCGGCTGTTCCGGTCGACGCTGCTGGGGTGTGTCGCGGCGCTGCTGACGGCCGTGGACGGGCTGCAGTTCGTGATGAGCCGGGTCGGTCTGCTGGACGGCATCTCGGCGTTCTTCGTGCTGGCCGCGTTCGGCTGTCTGCTGATCGACCGGGACCGCACCCGCGACCTGCTGCGCGCAGCGCTCGCGGAGGGGGGCCGGGCCGGCGACGAGGTCCGGCTCGGGGTGCGTCCGTGGCGGGTGGCGGCCGGGGTGCTGCTGGGCGCGGCGTGCGCGGTCAAGTGGAACGGCCTGCAGATCCTGGCGGTGTTCACGGTCCTCGTCCTGCTGTGGGACCAGGCGGGGCGGCGGGCGGCGGGTGCCCGCCGGGCCTGGCGGTCGATGCTGCGGCGCGACCTGTGGCCGGCCGCGCTGTCGATGGTGGGCAGTGCGCTGGTGGTGTACGTGGTGGCGTGGAGCGGCTGGCTGGCGACCACGGGCGGCTACGGCCGGCAGTGGGCGGACGGCCGGGCGGGGCTGTCCCCGGCCCGGACGCCGCTGGTCGACATTCCGCTGCCGCAGGTGTCGATGAGCTGGGTGCCGGCGCCGCTGCGCAGCCTGTGGCACTACCACGCACAGATGTACGACTTCAATACCGGCCTGTCGTCCCCGCACAGCTACCAGTCGAACCCGTGGAGCTGGCTGGTGCAGGGCCGCCCGGTGTCCATGTACTGGGAGCAGGTGCCGGACGGGCAGCGCGGCTGCACGTCCGCCGAGGGCTGCGCGAGCCAGATCCTGGCGCTGGGCACCCCGTTCCTGTGGTGGACGGCGTGCTTCGCGCTGGCGTACGTGCTGTACCGGTGGTTCTTCCGGCGGGACTGGCGGTCCGGCGCGATCCTGGCCGGGGTCGCCGGGGTCTACCTGCCGTGGTTCCAGTACCAGCAGCGGACGATCTTCTCGTTCTACATGGTGCTGCTGGTGCCGTTCCTGTGTCTGGCGGTGACGCAGATGCTGGGGGCGATGCTCGGGCCGGAGGGCTGCCCGCCGAGCCGCCGCCGGTGGGGCGCGGCCGGGGCCGGGCTGATCGTGCTGGCGATCGTGGGCTGTTTCGCGTACTTCCACCCGCTGTACACGGCGGAGGTGATCCCGATGTCCGAGTGGCGCGCCCGGATGTGGTTCACCAGCTGGATCTGACGGAACCCACAGAACGTGAGAACGCTTTCCGCAGGCGCGGGTTCGCAGTTGCTGCCGGTCACCTGGCCGCTCGGCGTGGCGTGCGCGGTGCTGCTCGCGGTGGCCGCGCTGGTCGCCGGACGGGGTGGGCTCGGGCACGGGCGGGCGGTGCTGCGGGCCGGGGTGCGGGCAGCCGTGCAGCTGGCGGCCGTCGCGCTGGTGATCGCCTGGGTGGTGCGTTCGCTGTGGGCGTCCGCGCTGTTCGTGGTGCTGATGTTCGCCGTCGCCGTGCGCACCGCCGGCCGGCGGACCGGCGAGGGCCGGGCGGGGCCGGGCGGCCGGTGGGAGTGGGCGTGGGCGGCGGTGCCGATCGCCGCCGGGGTGCTGCCGGTGCTGCTCCTGCTGGCCGTCACCGGGCTGCTGCCGCCGAAGGGCCTCAGCGTGATCCCGGTCGCGGGCATCCTGATCGGCGGGGCGCTCACCGCGACCTCGCTGGCCGGGCGGCGGGCGCTGGACGAGCTGCGGCTGCGGCACGGCGAGGTGGAGGCCGCGCTGGCCCTCGGGTTCGAGGAACGCGACGCCCGGCTGGAGATCTGCCGGACGGCCGCCGCGACCTCGCTGGTGCCCGCGCTCGACCAGACCCGCACCGTCGGCCTGGTCACCCTGCCCGGCGCGTTCGTCGGCATGCTGCTCGGCGGCGCGACGCCCGTCCAGGCCGGGGCGGTGCAACTGTTCGTGCTGGTCGCGCTGCTGGCGGTGGAGGCGGTGGCGGTCACCGCCGTACTGGAACTGGTCGGCCGCGGGCTGGTCGGCGGCCCGGGCGGCAGCCGGTAAACTCGCCGGGTTGTTGAAGGGGAGTAGCCCTCCACCGGACCGTCGACATACCGGCCCGTCCCTCGCGGACGTGCCCGGCGCCCGGGGCACCTCACGGGGTGTCGGCGAGACCTTCGGCCGCAGTGCTGTGACCATGAACCAGTGCTGCCGGGCCGAGGCGTCCCCTTCTGCGGGTGCCCGGGGCGCGGCGGCCCGAGACCGAGAGACCCCCGTATCCGATGAACAGCCTGACCATCGCCGCGCTCACGTTCGGCATCATCTTCCTCTCCGAACTGCCGGACAAGACCGCGCTGGCCAGCCTGGTCCTCGGCACCAAGTACCGGGCGGGCTACGTCTTCGCGGGCATCGCCGCCGCGTTCGCCCTGCAGGTCGCGCTCGCCCTGGTCGCGGGCAGTCTGCTGGCGCTGCTCCCGCAGCGCTGGGTGGAGGGCGTCTCCGGCGTCCTGTTCCTGGTCGGCGCGGGCATGCTGCTGTGGCACAAGGAGGACGAGGACGAGGAGGGCGAGGCCAAGGAGCCCGCGAACAGCTCGTTCTGGAAGGTGGCCGGCACCAGCTTCGTGATCGTCGCGGTCGCCGAGTTCGGCGACCTCACCCAGATCATGACCGCCAACCTGGCCGCCAAGTACGCCGACCCGCTGGCCGTCGGACTGGGCTCCTGGCTGGCGCTGTGCGCGGTCGGCGGCATCGCCATCGTCGGCGGGCAGAAGCTGCTCCAGCACGTGCCGATGAAGGTCATCGTCCGGGTCGCCGCGCTGGCGATGATCGCGCTGGCCGGCTTCAGCCTGTTCAAGGCGATCGCGGGCTGACGGTGCGTCAAGCGAGGTGCACGGGTCAGCAGTTGGGGTTCTGTGCCATCGACTCCAGCAGGGCTCGGGTCTGCGGGTCGTAGACACCCCGCTCGATGCCCTTCAGCGTGCTGCGGTTCTGCTGCTGGAAACCGGCCAGCGCGGTCTCCGTCCAGAAGCCGAAGCCGACCTGGTTGCTGCTGGTCCTGTCCCTGTCGAGATCGCCGATCCGGTTGCAGCCGACCGCCATCAGCAGCCGCTGGAGCTGCACCACGTCCGGCCCGGTGTCGTTCCGCCGGAGGGTCCGGATCGGGGCGGACGAGGACGGCTGGGCGGTCGGGGAGGCGGACGGGCTGTTCGTGGCCGGGGCGGTGGTGACGGGCGCGGCCATCGGCTGAGTGCTGATGACGGGCTGGGACGGCCGGGCGGAGGTGCGGGTCGGCGACGGGCTGTTCGCGCTCGCCGACGCGTCCGGGGACGCCTCGACGCTGGGCAGTGCGCTCGGGGTGCCCTCGGCGGACGAGGCCACCGCCGGGCCGCTCGGCACGGGCAGCGCGTTGTCGACGGTGCTCGGCGAGGAGGACAGCAGCATCGCCAGGCTCGCGCCCAGCGCCGTCACGCCCACCGCGCCGCCCGCGATCACCAGCCGCTTGCGGTCGGCGCTGCGCCGCCGCTGCGAACGGCGCTCAGCCCGGCTGACCGGCGCGGCCGACTCGTCGTCGTGGAAGCTGAACATGCCCAGGTCGGCAGGCGGACGTGCCGAGCCCGGGGTCGGGGGGACCGGCATGGCGGCCGGGTCGGGGCCGGCGGGCACCGGCGGGAGCAGCGCCGTGGCGGGTTCGGGGCCGGCGGGTATCGGCGGGATCAGCGCGGTCGGCGGTTCGGGCTGCGGCTGCGGCGGCGGTACCACCCGGCCCAGCGGGAACGGGACGCCCTGCTCGGTCTGCACGAACCGTCCGGGCGCGGCCGTTCCCTGCGGCGGGACGGGCGGCAGCAGCTGCGTCGCGGCGGCGTCGGGCAGGTCGGGGAGGGGCGGCTGCGGCGGCGCGAACGGGCCGGCGGCCTGCGGGACGTGCGGCGGCAGGCCGGGCGCCGACGGCGGGACGGCCCCGGGAGCGGACGCCTGCGGCGGCACGAACGGCGGCCGGTCCGAGGGCGACTGCGCGGTGATCGGCTGCACCGAGGGCGGGCCGACCCGGGTCGCGAACGGGTCGGCGGCCGGGTTGCCGGGCTCCACCACGGGGGTGCCGGCGACGTACGGGCGCACCAGGTGCGGGCCGTCCAGCGGCGGGAGGACCGCGGTCTGCTCGGCCGGGGAGAAGGCGTGACACGCGCAGCTGCCGGCCGGCCCTACGGTGCCGCAGCGGGGGCAGCGGTCTGCCGGCATCGGCCGGTCCTCCTCGGGTCGGAAACGAACGGGGTGATTATGCAGGACCATCCCACGGGGCAACAGGGACGCCCGGCGTCGGGGTGCGTCCTGGCCGGTGCGAGCGGCCGGCCGGGCGCCGGGTCCGTCAGCCGGCCGCGGCGCCCGCCAGCTCGCGGAACTGCTGCGGGCTGACCCCGCGGACCCGCTTGAACGCGGCGCTGAGCGCGAAGCCGCTGCCGTAGCCGACCCGGCGGGCGACCGCGGCGAGGGTGGCGTCCGGTTCGGCCAGCAGGTCGGCGGCCTGGGCGAGCCGCCAGTTGGTCAGGTACGCCATCGGGGGTTCGCCCACCAGGTCGGTGAAGCGCCGGGCGAGCGCGGCCCGCGAGACGCCCGTCTCGGCGGCCAGCTCGTGCACCGTCCAGGCGCGCGCCGGGTCGGTGTGCAGCAGGCCCAGCGCGCGGCCCACCACCGCGTCGGCGTGCGCCCGGTACCAGGCGGGGGCGTGTCCGGCGTCGCGGGCGAACCAGCTGCGCAGCGCGGAGATCAGCAGCAGGTCGAGCAGCCGGTCCAGCACCACGTCCTGGCCCGGCTCGTCCCGTCCGATCTCCGCCTCCAGCAGGGCCACCAGCGGCGAACTCCACTCCTCGGCGGCCAGTCGCAGCACCGGCGGCAGCGCCCGCAGCAGCCGTCCGCTGACCTCGCCGTGCAGCTGGTAGGTGCCGCTGAGCAGCACCGTCGCGGCGTCCCCGGCGGTGCCCCAGGTCCGCACGCCCTGGTCGAGCTCCTCGCACATCCGCTCACCGTCGACGGTGGTCGACACCTGCCCCGGGTGGATCACCACCTGCGGCGCGGTCTCCGGCCGGTCGGCGACGGTGTACGGCTCCGGCCCGCGGACGATCGCCAGGTCGCCGACCCGCAGCGGCACCGGCGGCGCGCCGTCCGGGACGATCCAGCCGTCGCCGCGCACCGTGGTCAGCACCGTCAGCGGCGCCCGGTCCTCGATCCGGATCGCCCACGGCGGGTCGAACACCGACCGCAGCAGGAACGCCCCTTGGGCCCGGGGACCGGTCAGCAGTGCGGCGAGCGCGTCCATGGCGGCCAGCGTAGACGTCCGGCGCCCGGCCGGGTGGACTCTCGCGCATGCCAACGAGCTTCTGGGCCATGGATCTTGGCTCACCCGCCGAGTTGACTGTCCGTCATGACCGCACGAACGGGGGCCCACGGCATGGCAGTTCTTCGCACGGTGACGCTGGTCGGGGCGACGCTCGCCGCAGGGCTCAGCGCGGGCCTGTTCTACTCCTACGCCTGCTCGGTGATGCCGGGCCTCGCCAAGGTCGAGGACCGAGCCTTCGTCGACACCATGCAGCGCATCAACGTGGCCATCCTGAACGGCTGGTTCATGCTCGGCTTCGTCGGCGCGCTGGTGCTCATCGTCGCCGCGGGCGTCCTGCAGTGGCGCGGCGGAAACCGAACCGTCCTGCTGTGGATCGGCGCCGCCGCCGTCCTCTACCTCGCCATGTTCGTCATCACCAGCGCCGTCAACGTCCCCCTCAACGACAGGCTGGCCGCCGCCGGCGCCCCCGACAGGCTCACCGACCCGGCCGCCGTCCGCGCCGCCTTCGAGGACGTCTGGGTCCGCTGGAACGTCGTCCGCGCCCTCACCGCCACCGCCGCCTTCGCCTGCCTGACCTGGGCGCTGGCCCTGTCCGGCCGCCACTCCTGACCTGCCGTCATGCCAACCGGACGGTGTGCGTGCCGTCCGGCGTGATGGTGAGCTCGAACTGCTCGAACCCCGGGCGGCCCCGGGCGTCCCACCACCGCCACGCGGCCTCCACCTCGTCCCACAGCCGGCGCGGGCCGGACTGCACCACCTCGAACTCCGCCCGCCCCGGCTCCCGATCGGCCGTCGCCCACGAGGTGACGGCCGTGTCGTGCAACCAGAGCGTGTAGGACCCGTCCGGGTACCGTTCCGTCAGCGGGAAGACCCCCGGCACCCGGGCGCCGATCGCGAACATCGCCCCCCAGCCGCCGAGTTCGTCCGGCGAGAGGGTGGTGGTGGACCGGGCCCCGTCGGCGGGCCACGGCGCGGACAGGTAGGCGAGACTGCTCGGACGACTGGTGCGCTGGGCGCGCAGCCGCATGAACGCCGACGAGTGGACGAAGCTGCCGCGGGCGCTGCCGTCCGGCTGGGTCGTCAGCCTCACGACGGCCTCGCCGCCGTACTCCGGCCCCCAAGGAGCGACGATCACCGCGCCCGGGCGGCACTGTTCGATCCAGGCGCGGGGCACCTCCCGCACCGAGCAGGTGGCGATCACCCGGTCGAACGGCGCGGCCGGCGGATGCCCGGCCGCGCCGTCGCCGACCACGGCGACCGGGGCGTACCCCGCTCGGGCGAGGCGGCGGCCGGCGTCGGTGGCCGTGGTTCTGTCGACCTCGACGGTGGCGACGTTCGCCGAGCCCAGACGGTGCGAGAGCAGCGCGGCGTTCCAGCCCGTCCCGGTGCCGATCTCCAGCACGCGGTGGCCCTCGGTGACGTCCAGTGCCGCGAGCATCGTGAACACCATCGTGGGCATCGAACTCGACGAACTCGGTGCGGCTCCCCGGGAGTTGCCGAGGTGCGCCCCGTCGTCCCACTGCGTGGTCAGCGGCACGTCCGCGTACACCGCCCGCCACCACGCGGCCGCGTCCTCCCGCCGGCTCACCGCGTCGCCCTGCCGCACCCCGTCCGCCATCCCCGGCCACACCGTGTCCGGCACGAACAGGTGGCGGGGAACGGCGTGGTACGCCGCGAACCAGTCGGACCGCAGCGAACCGTTGGCGATGAGCGCGGAGGCCAGCCGCTCGCGACCCGACTCCGCAAGCTGACGTGCCGTCACCATGTCAGCGCCCCGCCGCCGGTCCCTGGCCGTCGGAGGTGTTGCCGCCTTCGTCGCTGCCACCGCCGCCGTGCTTGTTGCCGCTGCTGCTGTCGTCCTGCTGGCCGCCACCGGCTCCGTCGCCGTTGCCGCCGCCGTGCTTTCCGTCGAACGTGGGCATGGTGTCTCCTTCTTCTCACCCGGAGTTGACGGGCTTTCCGTCCGTCCGCGCTCCACGCTAGGAGCCCGGGACAGTGGCGAGCGCGCCTGATTCTCGGTAATTCCTCTGGCGGCGCGAGGAATTCGCGGACGGGCTCAGGTGACGTCCAACGCCTGCCGACACCGGGCGATCACCCGCTGGGCGGCCGGGCCGTGGACGGCCGCGCGGTTCAGCGACTCCCACACGCGCAGGTAGAGGGCCACGCTGTCGGGGGCGTCCAGCCAGAGTTCGGCGTGCCAGTCCTCGGCGATGACCAGGCGCTCGTCGTGGATCCAGAACCCGTTGGCGGGCGGCAGCTCGACGGGGGCGTCGAACGGCACGATGCCGAGAGTGACGTTGTCGAGGCCGATCACACCGCTGAGACGGTCGAGTTGGGCGGCCATCACGCTCGGCGGGCAGATCCTCGCCCGCAGCGCGGCCTCCCACATGACGATGTGGAAGCGCTTGCCGCGCCGGTACAGCAACTCCTGGCGGCGGATGCGGGCTTGCACCGCCTCGTCGATGTCGCGGGGGGAGCGGTGGAGGCGGACGTAGGCCTCGAAGACATGCCGGGCGTAGTCGGGGGTCTGGAGCAGGCCGGCGATCAGCGCGCTTTCCCACGCCCGTAGTACCGACGACGACTCGCACTCGACCGCCAGCCGGTCCTGCACCGGTCGATGACCGGCGGCCAACTGCCGTCGCCAGGAGCGGGACTGTGTTTCGAACGCGCGAAGGCGGGCCGACAGCTCGGCCGCCGCCTCGGGCTGCCCGACACCGTCCGCCCAGGCCCGAAGGTCCTCGTGGGTGGCGGTCTGGCGGCCGGTCTCCAGCTTGCTGACCTTGGACTGCGTCCATCCGAGCCGGTCGCCCAGTTTGCGACCGGTGAGACCGCCCTCGGTCCGCAGCTCACGGAGCCGCAGACCGAGGGCGTAACGGGCCTGTTGGAAATCGGTGGTCACTCGCCGGACGGTACCCCAGCCCGGAACTCGCGGTGCGGCACGGCGAAGTGCCAGGCGGCGTCCCGCTCCTGGCAGGCGCGGTTGACCCGGACCGGGTCGGTGATCACCTCGATGTCGGTCAACACGTCGTCGGCGTCGAAGTGCAGCAGCGCGATCACCCGGGAGTCGAACACCCAGGCGTCCTCCAGGGGAAGGCCCAGCCGGTCGGCGTCCTCCCGCCACAGGTAGCGGACGTCCTCGCCCACCGTGCCGATCTGTTCGGCGTTGTCGAGCAGGTAGCGCTGGCCGAGGGTCGGCGGGTTGTCCATGATCCGCACCCGTTCGAACCGCTTGCCCTGCGCGGACTGTGCACGACGGTTGCGCGCCCAGTCGTCGTCCATGTCCCACCCGGGATCCTCCCCGGCCACGAACCGGCGGTAGGTCTCGGTCTGCTCGTCCGAGCTGTACTGGCGGCGGGTCTCCAACCGGAAGGCCGTGTGCTGGAAGGTGTGGAACATCGACTCGAACTCGTCGTAGTCGATCAGCACCGGCTCGCGCTCGGCGGCGCGCGGTGCGAAGTCCGCGAGCAGGACGCGGGGTACGGTCACGAACCCCTCGCCGGGCTTGATGTTGCGGAACTGGGCTACTTCCGCCGGGTCCGTGACGAGGTCGCCCTGCACGATCACCTGCCCGGTCTCCTCGTCCTCGTACAGTGTCGGGCAGCCGCTGTGTCCCGAGTTGCTTCCGATGTAGCGCAGTCGACGGGTCATCTGTCTGCTCCTCCCGTGGATGGTCGGCCCCAGAATGCCCGGGCGTCCGGCGGGGCAGGACGCTGATTCGCGAATATTCGTCCGGAGGGGCTGGCGTGACGGGCGTCACGGGAACCCGTGGGTGGGTGCCGGACAGCTCATAGGAGTGATCACAGATATGCGAACCCGGGTGCGGGCCGGGGACCCGAGCGTGTTCGGGGAGTTGTTCGACCGCTATGCCCGGGCCGTCTACAACCATGCGTTCCGGCTGACGGCGGACTGGTCGGTCGCGGAGGACGTCATGTCGGCGACGTTCATGGAGGCGTGGCGGTTGCGGAGCAGGGTGGCCGAGGAAGGCGGGTCGTTGCGGCCGTGGTTGCTGGGCGTCGCGACGAACCTGGCGCGCAACCACTGCCGCAGCAACCGGCGTTACCGTGCGGCGGCCGCGGCGCTCGCCGCGAGCGGGGCGTCGGTGGTGGAGGTGCCCGACCATGCCGAGGAGGTGGTCGGGCAGGTGGACGACCGGCGGCGGCTCGCGGCGACGATGGCCGCGATGGGCGCGCTGCGGCGTGCCGAGCGGGAGGTTCTGGTGCTGTGCCTGTGGGACGGGCTGGAGTACGCCGAGGCGGCCGAGGCGCTCGGCATTCCGGTCGGGACGGTGCGTTCCCGGCTGTCGCGTGCCCGTACCAAGCTGCGCAAGCTCGCGGATTCGGAACTGGCGGCGGAAAAACGGGAACCCGCCCGCCGCCCTCGACAGATGAACGGGGACCGCGCGACAGCGGTCCGGCCCGTACCGGAAGGACACCGATGAACGCCAGCCCCTCCCAGCCGCGCCCGGCTGACCGGCCGGAGACCGATGGTTTCCTGCCGACCGTGGAGCGGGATCTGCCGACGGGTCGCCACCAGTTCCACAAGGAGCGCCTGATGGCCCAGATCCACGAAGACCTCGCCGTTCCCACCCCCGCCGCCCGGCGGCGCAACCCGTTCCTGCGCCGCGTCGTCCTGCTGCCGGTGGCAGCGTGCGTGCTGGCCGGCGCCGTCGTGGTCGGTGCCGGCCTGAGCCGGGGCGGTGACCCGGTCCGGTCCGCCGCCCCCGGCACCGGTCCCGTCCTGACCACCGACATCCGCCCCGCGGACGCGCAGGGAGCCGTCCAGTTGCTCGACCGGATCTCGCTGGTCGCCCAGGAGACCACCGCCCCGCAGGCACGTGCGGGCCAGTACGTCTACATCGAGTCGAAGGTCGCCGGCACGTCCGTGTGGTCGGTCAACGGCAAGGAGTCGGCGGTCGGCGAGGCCCTGGACACCCGGCGGAGCTGGAAGTCGGTGGACGGCCACAAGGGTTGGCTGATCGATCGGCGGAACAAGGACGGCATCACCCTGGACACGACGGAGGCGCCGGGGCTCAACGCGCCGTCCTACGACTACCTGGCCGCCCTGCCCACCGACCCCGACGTCCTGCTGAAGAAGATCTACACGGAGACGGCGGGCCACGGCCCCGGCCCCGACGCCGAGGCGTTCACCACCATCGGCGACCTGCTGATCGAGAGCTACCCGTCCCCGCAACTCGCCTCCGCGCTCTACCGGGCCGCCGCCAAGATCCCGGGCGTGACCAAGGTGGACGACGCCGTCGACGCCGCCGGCCGCCACGGGATCGCGGTGGCCCGGTTCGAGCAGAAGACCGGCGTGCGCACCGAGTGGATCTTCGACAAGTCCTCGCTCGCCTTCCTCGGCGAACGCACCGTCCAGGTCGAAGGCACCTCCGGCAACGGCCTGATCAAGCCCGGCACGGTCATCTTCACCAACGCGATCACGGCCCGCGCCGTCGTCGACGGCGTGCAGCAGACCTCCGCGCAGTCGGCCTGACCGCTGCCGTCTCCCGCCACCCCCGCCGTCCTGCCGGGCCTTCGGGTTCGGCGGTGTGAGGTGGGGGAGGATGGAGGCATGAGCGTTGTGAAGATCAATGTGCTGACTGTTCCTGCGGAGCAGCGGGAGGTGTTGGAGCAGCGGTTCGGGTCGCGGGCCGGGGCTGTCGAGGGTGCGGACGGGTTCGAGTGGTTCGAGCTGCTGCGGCCGGTGGAGGGGACGGACCAGTACCTGGTGTACACGCGGTGGCGGGACGAGGCGTCGTTCCAGGCGTGGATGGAGGGCCCGATGAAGGCGGCACACCAGGGCGGGGGCGACCGGCCCAAGCCGGCGGCGACGGGGTCGACGGTGTGGTCGTTCGAGGTGGTGCAGTCGGCCGGGCCGAAGGCGTAGGGGACGTGCGGGGGCCGGTCCTGGGGGAGGCCGGCCCTACGCGGGGTGGAACGGGACGGCGATGTCGGCCACGTGCTCGTCCGGGCCGGCGGTGGCCCAGTTCGGGTAGTAGACCTCGCGGTTGGAGGCGCTTCGGGCGTAGCCGCGCAGGGTGATCCAGGTGCCGACGGCGTCGTGGGCGGCAGCCATGGCCGCGAAGCCCGCCTGGCTCTTCGTGCGGGTGAGGTAGGCCTCGCGGTGGGCGGGTTCGATGCGGACGCCGATCTGCCCGGCGGGTCCGACCGCGTCGCGGGTGGGGGCGCAGACCTCGACGGGGCCGTCGGAGTCCTCGCTGACCAGGCCGTCGAAGACGGCGAAGATCGGTCCGGACAGGCAGGCTCCGGTTTCGCGCAGGTGGGCGAGGAGCAGTTCGGTCGACGAGGCGAGGACGGCGGGGAGGTTCGCGGCGGTGACGTGGCACCGGGTGAACAGGACTTTCTGCTCCGCCACTTCGCGTTCGGCGATCTCGTTCATGGCCGGGCTCCTTCCGGTGAGGACTTCTCGGGCGTAGCCCACCGCGTCCCGGCGGGCCGTGTGCGCGGATTCCTGCTCGCGCCAGTACACGGCGAGCAGCGCGGCGGGCTCCGCGCCGGGGGAGTCGAGCACGGTCGCGATGAGGGCCAGCGGCATGCCGATGGCGCGCAACAGGGCGATCCGGCGGGCGCGTTCGACCTGGGCGGGGCCGTAGCGGCGGATGCCGGTCCGCGGATCGGTCCGGGCGGGCGGCAGCAGGCCGCGGTCGCCGTAGAGCCGTAGGGCCTTGAGGCTGAGCCTGGTTGCGGCCGCGAGTTCCCCGATGGTGATCAGATCCTCTTGCACGGGGATCACTGTGCCCGCTGCCCCTGGGGGAGGGGCAAGCCGCCGCGTCCGGAGGATGACCCGGGTGGGACCGTGGCGGGACGTCAGGGCCCGGTTGTACGCCGCAGGTTGGAGACCGGGGCCATCCTGCGGCGGTACGTGGGGCGGGGGTGGCGGAACGGAGACTGGAGGTGATCCGGGGGACTGATTCTGCACAGAGGACGGGCATGGTTCTGCGAGACGGGCGAACGACTTCCCTGCTGACCGTGGGGGCGGTGACGGCCGCGCTGGCGGCACTCACTCCGGTGACGGCGTTCGCGGCGGGGGACCCGCTCCAGCGGTACGCGCAGCAGGAACTCCGGTGGGAGCGCTGCGAGATGGACGGGCTGCCGTCGTTCGAGTGCGCGAAGGTGAAGGTGCCGCTGGACTACGCGAGGCCGACGGGCCGGACGATCGAGGTCGCGATCTCGCGGGTCAAGGCGGCCAGCGCGAAGCAGCGGCACGGGGTGCTGCTGATGAACCCCGGGGGGCCGGGCAGCCAGGGGCTGACGATGCCGGTGGAGTTCGAGCCGATGCTGCCGGCGGAGGTGCGGGCGCAGTTCGACCTGGTCGGGTTCGATCCGCGCGGGGTCGGGAAGAGCTCGCCGGTCGGCTGCGACCTGACGGAGGACGAGCGCAGCATCCAACACCCGTACCGGGAAGCCACGTTCGGCAAGGACGTGGAGCGGGCCCGGTCGGTGGCCGACAAGTGCTGGGAGAAGGCGGGGGACGTGCTGCCGCACATCACCAGCCGCAACACGGCGCGGGACATGGACATTGTCCGGGCGGTGCTGGGCGAGCGGCGGATCTCCTACTTCGGGTACTCGTACGGGACGTACCTGGGCGCCGTCTACACGCAGCTGTTCCCGCAGCGGTCGGACCGGATCGTGCTCGACAGCGCGCTCGACCCGAAGCTCGCCTGGCGGGGGACCTTTCGGGGCTGGTCGACGGCGGCCGAACTCGCCTTCACCCGCTGGACGGAGTGGGCCGCCGAGCGTAACGCCACCTACGGGCTGGGGGCCACCGCGGCGGAGGTGCGCAAGACGTACTGGGACTTGGTGGAGCAGGCCGGTCGGACGCCCGTCCCGACCGACGACGGGAAGGCGCTCGACGGCGACGCCATCCGTTCGGGGTACCGCGCGTTCGTGCAGGTCGAGGCCGTCACGCCGTGGATCGTCGCGCTGAAGGCCGCGGCCGCGGGCGGGCCGGCCGCGCCGGGCGTCCCGCCGGGCGTCGTGGACGACAACCAGACGGCCGTCACCTGGGCGGTGTTCTGCGGCGACACCCGCAGCTGGCCGCGCGACCCCGAGCAGTACCGGCGGGACGCGATCGCCGACCGGGCCGCGTACCCGCTGGCCGGCGACCTGGGGGCGAACATCCAGCCGTGCGCGTTCTGGAAGTCGGCGGCGGTCGAGCCGGCCACTGCGGTCGACAACGACGTCGACGCGCTGATCGTGCAGAACCAGTGGGACCCGCAGGCGACGCTCGCCATGGCCCAGGGCATGCGGCGGGCCCTGCACGGCTCCCGGATGGTCACGGTCGCCGACGGCGAGGGCCACGGCGTGGTGGTGGCCGGCCCGTCCTGCGCGGACGGCGCCTTCACGCGCTACCTGACCACGGGCCGGCTGCCCGCGAAGGACCTCACCTGCACCAACCGGTGACCCGCGCCGATCGGTGACCCGCAGTACCTAGTGGAAGGCCGCGCGGCGCGTCGCGCGGCGGAGGGTGCGCAGCAGGGGGCCGCCGACGGTGAGGCAGAGGACGGCGGTGAGGGCGGCGCGGGGGAGGTCCCAGCCGAGGGAGGTGGTGAGGCAGTAGAGGGCGAAGCGGGTGAGGTTGGCGGGGAGGGGGTCGCCGGGGACGAAGGAGATCGAGGTGGCCAGGCCGCCGATGTAGGGCCAGCCCTGAAGGTTCATCACGGTGCCGTAGCCGACGGCGGAGACGACGCCGTAGAGGGCGAGCACCAGGAGTTCGGCGCGGCCGCGCAGGCGGGCGGCGCCCGGGAGGAGGCCGGCGCCGAGGCAGACCCAGCCCATGGCGAGCATCTGGAACGGCAGCCAGGGTCCGACGCCGCCGGTGAGCAGGCCGGAGGCGAACATGGAGAGCGCGCCGAGGACGAAGCCGAAGCCCGGGCCGAGGGCGCGTCCGGAGAGCACCATCAGGAAGAACATCGGCTCCAGCCCGGCGGTGCCCGCGCCGAGCGGGCGCAGCGCGGCGCCGGCGGCGGCCAGGACGCCGAGCATGGCGACGGCCTTGGCGTCCAGGCCGGGGGCGCCGGCGGCGGTGCGGCCCTCGGAGAGCTGGGCGACCAGGACGGCGAGCAGCAGCGGCAGCAGCAGGGCGAACAGCCAGGGCGCGTCGGTGGAGTGGCCGACCAGGTCGGAGTCGCGGGCGGCGAGCAGCGGCCAGCCGAACGCGGCGACGCCGACCGCGGAGACCAGGGCGAGCGCGAGCACCGAGCGCCGTCCGAGCGGCACGGGGCGGGCGAGTTCCCCGGAGGTCATGGCAACTCCCTGAGGGCGGCGGCGACTTCGGGGACGGTGAGGTACGGGGGGAGGATCTTCGCGGTCTGCGGGGCGAAGGTGGGCGAGGCGAGGACGACTTCGGGCGTGGGTCCGTCGGCGACGATCTCGCCCTCGGCCAGGACGGCCGTGCGGTGGGCGAGTTCGGCGGCGAGTTCGACGTCGTGGGTGGCGAGCATGACGGTGTGGCCGTCGGCGGCGAGGGCGCGCAGGATCTCGACGAGGCGGGCCTTGGCGGCGTAGTCGAGGCCGCGGGTGGGTTCGTCGAGGAGCAGGACCGGCGGGCGGGCGGCGAGCACCACGGCGAGCGCGAGGGTGAGGCGCTGGCCCTCGGAGAGGTCGCGGGGGTGGCACCGGTCGTCGATGCCGGGGAGCAGGGCGGCCAGGATGCTCCGGCAGGCGCCGGGTTCGGCGCCGGCGTCCTGGTCGGCAGCGGTGCACTCGTCCGCGACGGTCTCGGCGTACAGCAGGTCGCGCGGGTCCTGCGGGACCAGGCCGACGGAGCGGATCAGGTCCTTGGGGCGGGACTTGTGCGGCGTGCGGCCGTTCACCCGGACGGTCCCGGAGTCGGGGGCGTGCAGGCCGACCAGACTGCCCAGCAGGGTGGACTTGCCGGCGCCGTTGCGTCCCATGAGCGCGGTGATCTGCCCGGGGAACAGGGCGAGTTCGACGCCGCGCAGGGCCGGGACGGGGCCGCGGGAGACCACCAGTCGGGAGACGGTGGCGATCGCGGGGGCGGTCGGCGGGGCGGGGGCGGGGGCCGGCGCGGGCAGCCGTTCGCGCAGCGTCGCCGCGCGCCGCCGGGCGTCCCGGACGGTGAGCGGCAGCGGGTCCCAGCCCGCCAGCCGGCCGAGGTCGACCACCGGGGGGCGGACGGGCGAGCGGGCCATCAGCGCGGCGGGGTCGCCGAGCACAGGCGGCTCGCCGGGCCCGGGCAGCAGCAGGACCTGGTCGGCGTACTGGACGACGCGCTCCAGGCGGTGCTCGGACAGCAGGACGGTGGTGCCGAGGTCGTGCACCAGCCGCTGCAGGACGGCCAGCACCTCCTCGGCGGCGCCCGGGTCGAGCGCCGAGGTGGGCTCGTCCAGCACCAGCACCTTGGGGTGGACGGTCAGCACCGAGCCGATCGCGACCCGCTGGCGCTGGCCGCCGGAGAGCGCGGAGAGCGCCCGGCCGCGCAGCTCGGCGAGGCCGAGCAGGTCGAGGGTCTCCTCGACCCGGCGCCGCATCACGGCGGGCGGCAGGCCCAACGACTCCATGCCGTAGGCGAGTTCCTCCTCGACCGTGTCGGTGACGAAGTGCCCGGCCGGGTCCTGGCCCACGGTGCCGACCACGTCGGCGAGTTCACGCGGCCGGTGGGTGCGGGTGTCGCGGCCGGCGACGGTGACCCGGCCCTCCAGCACGCCGCCGGTGAAGTGCGGCACCAGGCCGGAGACGGTGCCCAGCAGGGTGGACTTGCCGGCGCCGGACGGGCCGACCAGCAGGCAGAGTTCGCCCTCCGGAACGGTCAGGTCGACGCCGCGCAGGGCGGGTTCGGCGGCGTCGGCGTACCGCACGCCGACCTGCTCGAAAGTGATCACCTGGTGCTCCGGGGCGGCTCGGGGGTGACGAAGGCGGGCAGCAGGCCGATCAGCGCGGCCGCGGCGGGCAGCAGCGGAAGCCGGGGCGCGGTCGGCGGCACCACCGACGGCGTCAGGGCCTCCGGCCAGCGGCCCGCGTACCAGATCAGGGCGGCCGCGACCAGTGCGCCCGAGGCGGCCGTCAGCCACTCCGGGAGCGCCCACGGGTCGGGCCGGTAACGCGTTCGGACGGAGCGCCGGCCGCCCAGGGCGAGCCCGGCGGCGGACGCGGCGACGCCGGCCAGCAGGACGGGCAGCGCCCAGGCGTGGCTGCCCGCGGTGAGCAGGCCGTAGGTGGCGCAGCACACGCCGAGCAGCCCGGCCAGCGTCAACGCCCCGGCGGTGCGCACCAGTCGGCGCGGCACGTCGGCGGTGCGGCCGAAGCCGCGGGTGTCCATCGCCGCCGCCAGCGCCACCGAACGCTCCAACGCGCCCTCCAGCACCGGCAGTCCGACCGACAGCACCGCGCGCACCCCCCGGTCGGTGCGCCCGCGCAGCCGCCGGGCCGCGCGCAGCCGGCGGACGTCCGCGACCAGGTTCGGCGCGAAGGTCATCGCCACCACGGCCGCCACCCCCGCCTCGTACAGCGCGCCCGGCAGCGACCGCAGCAGCCGCGACGGGGAGGCCAGCGCGTTCGCCGCGCCCACGCAGGCCAGCAGCACCGCGAGACGCAGGCCCTCGTAGAGTGCGAACAGGATGCCCTCCAGGCTCACCGAACCGCCCAGCCGGACGCCCTGCGCCCAGGAGGGGAGCGGGAGTTGGGGCAGGGTGAACAGGACGTGGGTGCCGCCGACCGGGGAGCCCAGCACGACCGCGAACACCACCCGGGCGGCCAGCACCAGCAGGCCCAGGCGCAGGAACGCCGCGTACGAGCGGGCCCACGGGGCGTCGCCGCGCCGGGCGGCCACCACGAAGCCCGCCACTGCCAGGATCAGCAGCAGGAGCACCGGATTGGTGGTCCGGCTGGCCGCCGCGGCGAGGCCCAGCGACCACAGCCACCAGGCGCCCGGGTGCAGCTGCCGGGGCAGTGAACGGCTGTGCACCGCCCCCGAGTTCGAGACCTCGGGGGCGGTGCGGCGCAGACGGTCAACGGACATGGTCAGCGGGTGCGGCGGCGACGGGCCTGCCAGAGGGCGCCGGCGCCCAGCAGGACCACCGCGCCGACTCCGGCGATCACGCCGACGGCCGGTCCGCCGTCGCCCTTGTCGGCCGGACCGTCGGACCCGGTGGCGGAGTCGGAGCCCGCCGCGACCTGCTCGCCGCAGCCCGCGCGCGGGTAGCCGGCTATCGCGCACAGCAGCCCGCCGGAGTCGTAGCGCAGCGGCGCGGCCACCGCGGCCAGCACCTCCGCGGAGTTCGCGGCGGTCGGCACCGAGGCGCACACCGAGCGGGCCTCGGCGGGCTTCTCACCGTTCGGCGCGTCCTTCGCGGTGCCGAAGTCGAGCACCACGGCGACCCGCTTGTGGCCGCCGGCGGGCGCGGTGTTCGCGCAGATCGCGGCGGAGTCGGCGGGCAGCGACGGCCGCGGCGCGTCCTGGCCGCCGTCCGGGCTGAGCACGAACCGCCAGCCGTCCACCGCCCCGTCCGCCGGCACGTTCCCGGTCGGGCCGACCTGCTGGAACGCCCAGCCCTCGGCGCCGCCCTTCCAGAACGACCAGTACCGGTAGTCCGCGGCGTGCGCGGACCCGGCGGCCGGGCCGAGCAGCGCCGCCAGCACACCCAGCAGGGCGACGACCGCCGCCGCGGGCAGGGGAGTCCGGCGGACCCGCCCGGTCACCGGTCCTGCTCCGGCTTCTCGTCCGACGAGGCGCCGCCGGTCGAGGCGCCCCCGGTCGGGGCGTCGCCGGACGCGGCGCTCGCAGCAGCGGCGGCGTTGTTGCGGCGGCGGTTGAGGCTGAGCAGGATGCCGGCGCCGATGCCGACGAGCAGGCCGACGGCGATCAGCCAGCCGGCCGAGAAGCCGCTGTTCTCGTCGGGTTCGGTGATCGCCGAGCCGGGCGCCCGGGTGGCCTGCGGGTCGCCCCCGACGGGGCCGACCTTCGGCTTGGGGCCGGAGTCGGCCAGCAGCTGCACCAGGTTGGCGCCGCCGAAGTTGTACGGGTCGAGCTTGGCGGCGCGGGCCGTCAGCACCAGGGTGGCGGTGGCCGACGGGTCGGTGCCGCTCTTGCCCTGCGCGGCCCAGGCGTAGCCGTTGCCGGCCAGCCAGTCGGCGGCGCTGGCGGCCTCGGCGGGGTGGCCGGTGGCGACCAGGCCGAGCACCGCCCAGGCGGTGGAGTTGTAGTCGGCGGTCGCGGCCGCGCCCGGGGTGTCCAGCATCAGGCGGTGCCCGCCGGCGGCGAGCCGGCCGGCCAGCCAGGCGGCGTCCGCCTCGGCGGAGTCGGCGTGCGCGACGGGGCCGTCGCCCGGGGTGTCCGGGCAGGTCAGGGCCTTCGGCGCGGTGTCCTTGCGGTCGGAGGTGGTGACCGGCAGGTGCCCGCCCGCGGAGGCCAGCAGGGCCTGCGCGGCGGCGAGCGTGTTGGGCGCGGCCGGGGCGCCCGACACCGGCTGGTAGACGAACGCGCCGCGCTGCTCGGTGGGGGACCAGCAGCCCAGCTGGAAGGAGGCCAGCCCGGCGTAGGCGGACTGCCCGCCCGGGACGGACGTCGCGGCCGGGTCGAGACCGGCGGCCAGCAGCGCGTTCACCGCCAGCGCGGTGGAGTTGGCGTCGCCGGGGGCGCCCGGGTTGTACGCCCAGGTGCCGTCCACGGTCTGCTTGGCGCGCAGCCAGTCGGTGCCGCGGGTGACCTGTTGCTGGTGGTTGCCGAGCACGGTGAGCGCCTGCACGGCCATCGAGGTGGCGTTGGAGTCCTCGGCGGCGGGGGTGCAGGCCACGCCCTCGACCCGGTACGACGGCCAGCCGCCGTCCTCGCACTGCTGGTCGAGCAGCCACTGCACGGCCGCGTCGGCGGGTTCGACCCGCTCCTGGTGCAGGGCGATCAGTGCCAGCGACTGCCGCCACACGCCGTCGTACTGCGGGTCGCCCTTGCCGTACAGCCCGGCGGGCACCCCGGGCGTCGCGGGCGGGGCGGAGGCCGAGCCCGAGGCCGAACCGGACGGGGAGCCGGAGACGGACGCGTCGGGGGAGGGGTCGGCGAGGGCGGGCGCGGCGGCGGCGCCGGCGAGCAGGGCGCCGGCCAGTGCGGCGGCGCCCAGGCGGGCAGCGGTCAGCATGGGGAGAAAGCCTTTCGGGAGCGGTCGCAGCGGACCCGAAGGCACGGGCCGCCCGTAGACCCACGACGGAGGGGGGCCGCTCGTCTCCGGCCGGGCAGTCCGACTGCGCCGCGCCGGTCGAACGGCGCGGCTCACGGTTGCGGGTCAGTGCCGGAATCGCACCGGCTTCCCCCGGCCTCGGAGGCGGATGAAGTTGTCGGCGGTCCGGTGGGGGCCATTCCGCGCCCCCACGACTCTAGCCGCCGACCCGCGCGGCACCCCCGGGAGGTGGTGGAACCGGTTGCAGTTCGTCCTCGGCCGGGGCGGGCGTGGCGAGGGTGAGCAGCCGGGCGGCGGTGTGCAGGTCGGCCCGGACCTCGGCCAGCGAGGACCGCCCCGACAGCCAGGCCAGCAGGGTGGCGTGCCAGGTGTGGGCGACCACCCGCAGCGCGGCCTGCTGGCCGGCCGTCGGCGGGTCGGGGAGCCGGGCGGCCGCCAGCACGATCGCCGAGGTGACCTGGGCGACCTCGTCCACCTCGCTGCCCACCGAGCGGTCCGCGAAGGACAGCGCCCGCACCATCGCCTCCGCCAGCCGGGGCTCGCGCTGCAGCGCGTGGAAGGCGTGGGTGAGCGCCTCGGCGACCCGGGCCGCCGGGTCCGCCCCGGTCGGCGGACGCCGCCCGACCTGCTCGTGCAGCCGTTCCAGCTGCTCGCGCATCACCGCCACCAGCAGGTGCACCTTGGACGGGAAGTAGCGGTACAGCGTCCCGAGGGCGACCTGCGCGCTCTCCGCCACCTCGCGCATCTGCACCGCCTCGAAGCCGCCCCGGGCGGCCAGCGCGGTGGCCGCCCGCAGGATGCCCCGGCGGCGCTCGGCCTGGCGCGGTGTCAGCGGCCCGGCGGCGGTGTCGTTCGCGGTCACGTTCACTCCCGGGGCGGAGGATCGAAAGGGCGGGTGGCCGGGACCGTGGTAACCGGCGGTAACAGCGGAGGGGCGGGCGGCTGAACAGCGTGGCGTGAATCACCTGCCACGGCTCCTGACGGCAAGCTACGGCCCGGTAATCTTCGAGGTCCCTCGTTGTCCGCTTTCCCCGACGGCGAGCCTGCACCACTGTGAAACGTGATCTACTTTACCGGTCGGCGGCCCCGCTCGTCGCCGGTCCCGGTGAGTTGGAAAGAGGGGCCCCGGATGACCGCGTTGCCGCCGCCGTCGCTGCGGATCGCCCTGCTGTCGTACCGCGGCGACCCGTTCTGCGGCGGCCAGGGTGTGTACGTGCGCCACCTGTCCCGGGAGCTCGCCCGGCTCGGCCACCACGTCGACGTGATCGGCGCGCAGCCGTACCCCGTGCTCGACGAGGTCGAGGGCCCCGGCTCGGTGCGCCTGGTGGAACTGCCCAGCCTCGACCTGTACCGCGCCGACGACCCGTTCCGCACCCCCGCCGCCGGCGAGTTCCGCGGCCCGGTGGACCTGCTGGAGTTCGCGGTGATGCGCACCGGCGGCTTCCCCGAGCCGCTGACCTTCTCGCTGCGCGCCCGCCAGTACCTGGCCCGG
Organism: Kitasatospora sp. CB02891; assembly: GCF_002803145.1. Classification (NCBI taxonomy): domain Bacteria; kingdom Bacillati; phylum Actinomycetota; class Actinomycetes; order Kitasatosporales; family Streptomycetaceae; genus Kitasatospora; species Kitasatospora sp. CB02891. The sequence goes on from NZ_NNBO01000003.1 coordinate 280,516, forward strand.
CACAAGGGCCGCTACGACGTGGTGCACGACAACCAGACCCTCGGCTACGGCCTGCTCGGCCTGGCCCGGCACGGCTTCCCGCTGGTCACCACGGTCCATCACCCGGTCACCGTGGACCGGCAGTTGGAGATCGACGCGGCCGCCGGCCGGCTGGAGCGGCTCGGCAAGCGCCGCTGGTACGCCTTCACCCGGATGCAGCAGCGGGTCGCCCGCCGGCTGGAACACGTCATCACCGTCTCGGAGAGCTCCCGCGGCGAGATCGCCGACCACCTCGGCGCCGCCCCGCACGCCATCTCGGTCGTCCCGATCGGCGCCGACACCCGCCTGTGGTCGCCGTCCGACGCCGTCGCCCGGGTGCCCGGCCGGATCGTCGCCACCTCCAGCGCCGACGTCCCGCTCAAGGGCCTGGTGCACCTGGTCGAGGCGCTCGCCAAGGTCCGCACCGAACGCGACGCCCACCTGGTGGTGGTCGGCAAGCCGCAGAAGGACGACGGCCCGGTCGCCGACGCGGTGCGCCGGTTCGGCCTGGAGGAGCACATCGAGTTCCGCACCGGCCTGACCGACGCCGAACTCGTCGACCTGTACCGCTCCGCCGAGGCCGCCTGCGTCCCCTCGCTGTACGAGGGCTTCTCGCTGCCCGCCGCCGAGGCGATGGCCACCGCCACCCCGCTGGTCGCCACCACCGGCGGCGCGATCCCCGAGGTCGCCGGACCCGACGGCGAGACCTGCCTGGCCGTCCCGCCCGGCGACGCCGGGGCGCTCGCCGCCGCACTCGGCCGACTGCTCGACGACCCCGCGCTGCGCGCCCGGCTCGGCGAGGCCGGACGGGCCCGGGTGCTGGAACGGTTCACCTGGGCCCGCGCCGCCGAACTCACCGCCGACCGCTACCGGGCCGCCATCGCCACCGGAACGGGCGCCGCCGCCCGCTCCGGGCCCGGCTGGCGCTACGTCGGCTGACCGGACCCGTTCGGCCGACAGACCGTCAACACCCGTACCACCCTTCGTGAATGGGAGCCCCGCAGTGCTGACCGTCGACTTCTCCCGCTTCCCGCTCGCCCCAGGCGACCGGGTGCTCGACCTGGGCTGCGGCGGCGGCCGGCACGCGTTCGAGTGCTACCGGCGCGGCGCCAACGTGGTCGCCCTGGACCAGAACGGCGAGGAGATCGCCGAGGTCCGCAAGTGGTTCGCCGCCATGGAACAGGCCGGCGAGGCGCCCGCCGGGGCCAGCGCCACCGCCATGGAGGGCGACGCGCTGAACCTGCCGTTCGACGACGACACCTTCGACCGGATCATCATCTCCGAGGTGATGGAGCACATCCCCGACGACAAGGGCGTGCTCGCCGAGATGGTCCGCGTCCTCAAGCCCGGCGGCCTGCTCGCCGTCACCGTGCCCCGCTACCTGCCGGAGAAGATCTGCTGGGCGCTGTCCGACGAGTACCACGAGGTCGAGGGCGGGCACATCCGCATCTACAAGGGCGACGAACTGGTCGAGAAGGTCCGCGAGGCCGGCCTGGAGCCCTACGGCAACCACCACGCGCACGCCCTGCACTCCCCGTACTGGTGGATCAAGTGCGCGATGGGCGTCAACAACGACAAGGCCCTGCCGGTGCGCGCCTACCACCAGCTGCTGGTCTGGGACATCGTCGGCACCCCCGTCATCTCCACCCTCACCAAGGCCGCGGAGAAGGCCCTCAACCCGGTGCTCGGCAAGTCCTTCGTCGTCTACGCCAGCAAGCCGCACCAGCCCCGGACCGGCGCGTGAGTGCCGCCGTCCCCGCGGCCCTGCTGCTGGACGGCGTCCTCGACGCCGCCCAGGCCGCCGACACGGTGCGCTCGATCCTCGCCCACCAGCAGAGCGACGGCGCGATCCCCTGGTTCCACGGCGGCCACCTCGACCCCTGGGACCACACCGAGGCCGCGATGGCCCTCGACACCGCCGGCGAACACGCCGCCGCCGAAGCCGCCTACCAGTGGCTCGCCGACCGGCAGAACCCCGACGGGTCCTGGTACGCCGCCTACGCCTACGGGCAGGACGGCATCGCCGACGGCACCGCCACCGACCGGGCCCGCGAGACCAACTTCTGCGCCTACCTCGCCGTCGGCGCCTGGCACCACCACCTGTCCACCGGCGACGACCGCTTCCTGGAACGGATCTGGCCCACCGTCAGCCGCGCCCTCGACCACACCGTCCGGCTCAGCCTCCCCGGCGGGGCGATCGCCTGGCGGCAGGACGAGGACGGCGCCGCCGCGACCGACGCGCTGCTCACCGGCTCCTGCTCGATCCTGCACGCCCTGCGCTGCGGACTCGCCATCGCCGACCACCTCGACCGGCCCCAGCCCGACTGGGAGCTCGCCGCCGGCCGCCTCCGCCACGCCATCGCCCACCACCCCGAGCGGTTCCTCGACAAGGACCGCTACTCGATGGACTGGTACTACCCCGTCCTCGGCACCGCGCTGCGCGGCGAGGAGGCGACGGCCCGGCTGGCCGCCGACTGGGACCGGTTCGTCGTCCCCGGCCTCGGCGTCCGCTGCGTCAGCGACCGCCCCTGGGTCACCGGCGGCGAGAGCGCCGAGCTCGCCCTCGCGCTGTGGGCCGCCGGGCAGTCCGACCGCGCCGTCGAGATCCTCCGCTGGATCCAGCACCTGCGCCACCAGGACGGCTCCTACTGGACCGGCTACGTCTTCGAGGACGACGCGATCTGGCCCGAGGAGCGCACCACCTGGACGGCCGGCGCGCTGCTGCTCGCCGTCGCGGCCCTCGGCGGCGACCACGCGACGGTCAGCGTCTTCGGCGGGGAGCACCTGCCGGCCGGGCTGGTCGTCGGCGACTGCTGCTGAGCCCGGAGCAGCCGAAAGGTCCGCCCGAGGAGGGGAGTTCCCTCCTCGGGCGGACCTTTCGGTGCGAGCGGGGTCGCTCGCGCGGTTCCCCGCGCCCCAGGGGGCGCTCAGCCGCGCTGGATGCCCGTGGTGTCGTTCAGGACGCCGTGGGTGCCGTCGGGCAGCTGGGCGACGAGCGCCGCGCCGCGCTGGTCGACCGCCAGGTACCAGGTGCCGGGGACCAGTTCGCCGACCGGCGGGCCCATCGGGTTGTCCTTGTTGGCCAGCTGACGGACCGCCGGGACGGCGAACCAGAACGGGGCGAACGGGGCGGCGGCGGCCTGCGGCGGGACCTGGTCCTGAATGGCCGGCTGAACGGCCGTGGGCTGCTGCGCGGCCGGCTGCGGGGCCGGGGCGGCCGCCTGCGCGGGCGCCGGGTAGCCGTACCCGCCGGCCGGCTGGCCGCCGAACTGCTGGGCGGGCGCGGGCTGGTCGGCGTGCGGCTGCGGCTGGCCGGGGAACGGCTGCGGCTGCTGCTGCGCGCCCGGGTAGCCGTACGCGCCGGGCTGCGCGGGCTGGCCGGGCTGACCGGAGGTGCCGGGCTGGCCGCCGTACGGCGGGAACGGCTGCGGGACGGTCTGCGCCGCCGGGGTGCCGGAGACCAGCGGACCCTGCAGGGCCGGGACCAGCGGACCGGCGATCACCGCGCCCGCCAGCACCAGGGTGGAGAGCAGCGCCAGGTAGGCGCCCGCACCGTTGGACAGGCCCTTCTGGACGCCGAGCAGCGTCCACAGGCAGCCCCAGAACGAGACCACGGACAGCGCCGTGCCCCACTGGTCCAGCCGCAGGCCGACGACCTGCTTGGTGCCCCAGTTCTCCTTCTGGAGCCGGAACAGCAGGATCAGCGCCGCGCCGATCAGGCCGGTCAGGATGACCGAGGGCAGCACCGGGAACAGGTCCGAGGACCAGCCGTTCCGGGACAGGCTCGTCGGGCAGTACTTGCCGGAGCAGTCGACCGCCACGAAAGGCAGGAAGGACGAAATCAGGAGCAGTACCGCCGCACCGGCGACGGCGGCGTCTCCCCTGGTGAGAGCGCGCAGATTCACTGACGTTCCCCTCATTGGTGTAGTCGTGGTCGGCGGGCGGTGACCGAGCCCCCGTGGTACCGGAGCGGTACAACGGGGCAAAAGCCTAGGGCCAAGGCGACGCCGTGTGCACAGCGCCCTCCGGATCCGGTACGAACCGGACGGCCCGGCAGGGCGGCCCGCACGGGGCAGAACAGGTCTTGACGGTGGGTCTGCTGGTGAATCACCCCGTGAGGTAGCTGGTCAGGGCATCGGCGACGGCCTGCGCGGCGCGCTGGCGCCACTCCGGGTCGGACATCCGCCCGGCGTCACCGGTGTTGCGCATGTTGCCACACTCGATGAACACCTTCGGGACCTTCGACAGGTTGAGTCCGCCCAGGTCGCTGCGGGTGTCCAGGCCCTGCTGGCCGATGTAGGTGGAGGTCGGCTCACCGGTTCCGGCCTTGAACGTGTCGCGCAGCAGCACGCCCAGCCGGTGCGACGGGTCGACGATCGCGGAGGTGTCGGCCGGGCCGGCCACCACCTTGGCGGGCATGATCACGTGGAAGCCGCTGCCGGAGGCCGGCGCGCCGTCCGCGTGGATCGACACCGCGGCGTCCGCCTTGGCCTCGTTGCCGATCCGGGCCCGCTCGTCGATGCACGGACCCCACGGCCGGTCACCGTCCTGGGTGAGCACCACGGTCGCGCCCCGGTCCTGGAGGATCTGCCGGGCCCGGTGCACCACGTCCAGGGTGTACTCGGCCTCCGAGTAGCCCACGTTGGTGGAGGTGCCGGTGGTGTCGCACTCCTTGCGGCTGTTGCCGATGTCCACCTTCCGGTTGATGTCGGCGGTGTGCTTGGCGTTGCCGGTGTTGTGCCCCGGGTCGAGCAGCACCGTCCGCCCGGCCAGCGGGAGGTTCGCCGTGCCCGCGGCCGAGGCGGACGGCGACGGCGCGCCCGCGGACGGCGAGCCCTCCGGGGAGGCGGCGCCCGACGGGCCGTCCGCATCCACCCGGTCGCCCTCCGCGTAGTGCGGCGAGACCGCCGGGTGCGAGGTGACGTCCCGGGTGCTGTTCGCGACCGCCTGCCAGCTCAGCCAGCCGATCAGACAGACCGGCAGCACCACGCTCGTCAGCTTCGCGGCCCGCCGCAGGCGGACCGCGCGCCGCTCCCGACCGGAGTGCGGGTCGGGCTCGACGGGGGGCGGGGTGGTGCGGCCGGTCACGAGTTCCTCAGATCCTGTCCCAGGTGCGCGCCGTCAGACCGTAGGTGTCGGCGATCGGTTTCCACTTCGCCACGAAGTCCTTCTTGGACTGGGTGGCCTGCGGGTTGAGGTCGTTGGCCCGGCCCAGATCGGCGGTACTGGGCGCGGTGTTGTTGGCGCAGCCCTGGGCGGAGACGGCGCGCGCCCACGCCGCGTACGCCCGGTCGATGTCCCCGGACGCCTGCCAGGCGCCCTTCAGCTTCGCCGCCGCGTCCGCCCCGCCCGGCAGGTTGTCGGTGTGCAACTGGGCCAGCTCGGCGAGCAGTTGGTCGCGCTGCTGGGCGCCCGCGTCGAACACCTTCGCGGCGTTGTCGATCTCCGTCTTCGGCGGGCAGCTGCGCACCTTCGCCACGGCGTTGCCGATCGGCGCCTTCGCGTTCTCGCCCTTGGTCAGCAGCGCGTCCAGCGCCTTCGCCTCGGCCGCGGCGTCCGGACCGGCCGAGGGCGAGCCCGACGCGGACGGCCCGGCGCTGCTCGGCGCGGAGGCCGCCGGCGAAGCGCCGCCGCCGCCCGGGACGCTCTGCGACTGGTCCGGCGCCGGGACGGAGCTGCCGCCCTTCGACTGGGACGACGTCCCGCTGTCGCTGTTCTGCACCGCCCACACCACGCCGACGCCGATCACCACCAGCAGCGCCACCGCCGCGCCGATCAGTACCGGGGTGCGCCGCCGCCGCGGGTCGTCCTCGTAGTCGAACTCGGGCTCCTGCCCGCCGTACCCGCCCGGGCCGTTCGGGAACTGCTGCCCGCCGAAGGTCTGCTGCCCGCCGTAGGAGGGCGGTGGGCCGCCGAACTGAGGCTGCCCGAACTGCTGCTGCTCGAAAGGCTGTTGACCGTACGGCTGCTGGTCGAACTGCTGCGGGCCGCCGTAGCTCTGGCCCTGCGGCGGCTGGGGCGGGAACTGCTGCCCGCCGAACGTCTGCTGCGGACCGCCGAAGCCCGGCTGACCGCCCTGCGGCGGCGGCGGAGCGCCGAACTGCTGCTGCTCGAACTGCTGCTGGCCGTACGGCTGCTGGTCGAACTGCTGCGGGCCGCCGTAGCTCTGGCCCTGCGGCGGCTGGGCCGGGAACTGCTGCCCGCCGAACGTCTGCTGCCCGCCGTACGAGGGCTGCGGGCCGGGCGGGGCGGCGGGCGGCTGCTGGGCCACCGGGGGCTGCGGGGCGGCGGGCGGCTGTTGGACGGCGGGCGGCTGCTGGGCGGTCGGGGGCGCGGGGGTCGGCTTCGGGGCGCGGGGCGGGGTCGCCGGACCGGTGGCCGCGGCGACGCGCGGCGCTTCGGGCTGCGGCGGCTGGGGGACGATGGGTGCGACCGGGGCGACAGGGGCGACAGGGGCGACGGGCGCGACCGGCGCGACAGGGGTGATCGGGGCGGCGGGTGCGACCGGGCCGGCCGGGATCTTCGGGAGCGGGATCGCCGTGGTGGGCGGGCCCGCGGCCGCCGGGTCGTCCGCCACCGGTCGGCGGACCCAGCCGCCCGCGCCGTTGTTCGCGGTCGGATCCCACACCGCTCGTGCGGCCCTGCCCTGCTCCGTCATGCCGTGCCCCTTGCCCCCGCCTGTGACCCGCCGATGCCTGCCCGCCGTACCGACCGTGCCGCGCAGGCCGTCCGCCGCCCCGACACCGTACCGGCCGTCGGCGGGGCGGGTCACGGCGGTCCCGCAACGCGTCGCGGTGGGGACGACGCCGGAACCGCGGTGATCGTTCCCGGTCGCGGCCGGAAAGTCGCCGCCCGGCCCGCCCGGACCGGTCCAACGGCCCGGGCGGCGACGGGAGGTCAGGACGCGGCGCGGCGCAGCACCCGCAGCGAGCCCGTCACCGAGACCTCCTCGAAGCCCTCGTCCAGCGCCCGCAGGTACACCCGGTACGGGGCCTGGCCGCCGTCCGCCGGGTCGGGGAACACGTCGTGCACCACCAGCAGGCCGTCCTCGGCCAGGTGCGGGACCCAGCCCAGGTAGTCGCCGGTGGCGTGCTCGTCGGTGTGCCCGCCGTCGATGAACACCAGCGACAGCCGGCCCTGCCACACCGCCGCGATCTGCGGCGAACGACCCACCAGCGCCACCACGTGCGGCTCCAGGCCCGCGGCGTGCAGGGTGCGGCGGAAGCGCGGCAGGGTGTCCATCAGGCCGACCTCCGGGTCGACCAGCGTCGGGTCGTGGTACTCCCAGCCCGGCTGCTGCTCCTCGGACCCGCGGTGGTGGTCGACGGTGAGGGCGACCGTGCCGCTGCGACGGGCGGCGTCGGCCAGCAGGATCGCCGAGCGCCCGCAGTAGGTGCCGATCTCCAGCACCGGCAGCCCGGTGCGCCCGGCGGCCTCCAGCGCGGCGGCGTACAGCGCCAGGCCCTCGTCCTCGGGCATGAAGCCGGTGGCGGCGCGGAACGCGGCGAGCACCTGCGGCTCGGGCGTGGCCTCGGCGGTGGTGAGGTCGGTCATCGGGCGCTCCTGCCGGGCTGGTCGGGGACTGACCAGGACCCTACTGGATGGTAGGAACGCCCTCCGCCGCCGGACAGGCCCCTGCGGGGCGCCCGTCACAGCAGGTCGACGGCGAGTCGTTCGCGGCGCCCGGCGAGCTCGGCCTCGATCAGGGCGGCCCGGCCGGTGGTCACCGGGTGCGGCAGGAGCGGGCGGTGTGCGGACTGCCGTCCGGCGGGGGCGATGCGCTATACAGGGCCCGCGGTGGAACGTGTTCCACCCCCTCACCCTCCACCCGGCCCTCGGTGGCCCGCACCCCGGGAGCAGCCCGTGCGCGCAGCGATCCTGCACCAGACCGGACAGGACAGCCTGGACGTCCGTGACGACGTGGAAGCGGTCGGCTTCGGGCCCGGCCGGGTCCGGGTCCGGATGCACGCCGCCGGCCTCTGCCACTCCGACCTGTCCGCGATGACCGGCGTCCTGCCGCAGCCCGCGCCGTTCGTGCCCGGCCACGAGGGCGCCGGCGAGGTGGTCGAGGTCGGCGAGGGAGTCACCGGCCTCGCGCCCGGCGACCGGGTGGTGCTGTGCTGGATGCCGCCCTGCGGCGACTGCCACGCCTGCCGGCACGGTCGGACCCACCTGTGCGTGGCCTCGCTGCGCCGGCTGTCCACCCCGACGTTCCGGATCGGCGGCGACACCGACGCGTACGGCTTCTACAGCACCGGCGCCTTCGCCGAGGAACTGGTGGTCCCCGCCGACGCCCTGCTGCCGGTCCCCGCCGACCTGCCGTACGAGCTCGCCGCGCTGATCGGCTGCGGTGTCACCACCGGGCTCGGAGCCGTCGTCAACACCGCGCAGGTGGAACCCGGTTCGACCGTCGCCGTGATCGGCGCGGGCGGCGTCGGCATCGCCGCCGTCCAGGGCGCCCGGATCTGCGGCGCCGCCCGGATCACCGTGGTCGACCCGGTGGCCTCCCGGCGCGAGCGGGCGATCGGCTTCGGCGCCACCGAGGCGATCGCCCCCGAGGAGCTCAAGTCCGCCGCCCGCGGCGTCCCCGGCGGCGGCTTCGACTACGTCTTCGAGGCGGTCGGCCGCTCCGAGACCGTCCGGGCCGGCTACGACGCCGCCCGGCGCGGCGGCGCGGTGGTGGTGATCGGCGCCGGCGCGGCCGACGACCGGGTCTCCTTCAGCCTGGGCGAGCTCTTCTTCAACGAGAAGCGCGTGCTGCCGTCCATGTACGGCGGCGGCGACGTCCGCCGCACCGCGGACCGGGCCGTCGACCTGTGGCGGGCCGGCCGACTGGACCTGGCCGGAATGATCACCCACCGGCTGCCGCTCACCGAGGCCAACGAGGCGATCCGGCAGATGCGCAGCGGCGAGGCGCTGCGCACGGTGCTCACGGTCGACTGAGGCGGGCGTCCGCCGCGGTCGGCTCGGCCGGGTTGTGCCGCGCCGCGGGCCGGACGGCCGACGCCCCCGGGCCCGTCAGGACGGTGACGGGACCGGGGGCGTCGGCGGTGCGAGGTGGTCGTGCGGCGGGCCGGGGCCCGCGGCAGCCGGAACGTCAGCGGCGGTGGCGGCCGTGCGGGTCCGCGTCCGCGCTGTCGTCGCTGGCAGTGGTACCACGGTGCCGGCCGTGAGCCAGGCCGTCGGCGGCCTCGTCGGCGCCGGGCGCGCGGTGGTCGTGCGTGGTGTCGTCGATGGACTCGGACATCTGGTCAGTCTTCTCCGTGCGAATGGGCGGTCTCTGCGGAAGGTGCACCGGTACGCCTCGGCGCGCCGGTGTGTCCGGGAGCCGGACAGCAGGAAGCAGGCCGTCCTCGTGGTCGGCCCGCGCGGGGGCCACGATAACGGCCGAATCGGATCGGAGCCTACCCAAACCGCTGTGCGTCGCGCCCCCGGACCCGCACCGCCCGCGGCTGCCACTCCCGCGGGTTCCTTGCCGGGAACGCGCGGCGGCAGTTCGAACAGCCCCGCGGGACGCCGGTGCGACGGACCCTCGGGAGCCTTCCCGTACTGCCCCGCACGAGGGTGGCCGAGGCGATGGAACGAGCCCTGCGCGACCGCTCGACCGAGGTCGCGGCCGCGCGGGTCCTGGCCGGGACCGCACCGAACGGCGACGGCGCGGAGTTCGGCGAGCACCGGTGCGTCCGGGTCGGGACGAGGGCCGAGGCGGACCCGGAGGATTGTCGACGCCCGTGCCCTCGGCGGCTGCGACGGTGTCCGAACCTTCGTGCACCTGCGGAGACTTGACGCCGAGAGTCTCGCCGGAGGTCGGGTCGCCGCTCGCGCACCCCCTCGAAACGGCTCGCGCCGGACCTGCTGCCCGGGGTCGGTGCCGACTCGGCCGCGCCGAGCACCGACCGGGCAGCCGGTCCGGCGACGGCCCGGCCTGCGTCGTGACGTCCGGGGCTGCGCCCGCCACCTCGGGCGGGGCCGGTGCGATCGTGGCCTCCGGCGGTTCCGACACCGTCGGCGCGATCGACCGGCCTCACGCCCGGTCAACTCCCGGTGGGCGCAGGGTGACCCGGACGGTGCGGGCCGGGTCCGCTCCTTCGCGGGGGCGGACCCGGCCCGGGTGTCCCGGCGTCAGCTGATGGTGAAGATCAGGCAGGTCAGGACCAGACAGGTGAACTGGCACCCGGCTCCGTGGCCGCCCAGCTCGACCGACTCCAGCTCCGGCAGCTCCTGCAGGGCCGCGAGGTCGGTCTCGAACGCGGTCATGTTCTCCATGGTGTTTCCTCCCCTATGGGTTCCGTCGGGCACGGACGTGTCCGACGACTGCGACGGAAAGCGTTTTCCCGTTGCAGGTCAGGCCCCGCCGGACGCGCTCCTGGCCACAGCCGGGCAGGCCGGCGGGCTCCCGCGCGCGGCGGGAAGTCTTGTGACGAATCGTCAGGATCCGGGGCGGGTCAGGCGGGTCTGCCGGTGCGCAGGAAGCCCGCCAGCAGCTCGTGCAGCACGGCCGCGCCCTCCTCGGCGAGCAGCTCGTGCCCCGCGCCCGCCGCCTCCACGTAACGGAAGTCGGCGCCCTCGGTCCGGCCGAGGCGCAGCAACTCGTGCCGTAGCGACCGGGACTGACCGACCGGCACCACCTCGTCCCGGTCGCCGTGCACCACCAGCAGCGGGGTGCGCAGCCGGTCCGCGAGGTGCAGGACGTCGCGCGGGCCCCGGGCGTCGTCGATCGGACGGTCGCCGCCGAGCCGGGCGGTCAGCGCCCGCACCGGGGCCGAGGCCTCCGCCAGCAGCCGGCCGCCCGACAGGAACGGCGCCACCACCGCGCACCGCGACACCGTCCCGGCCGGGGCGTGCGCGGTGGCCAGCAGCGCCAGGAACGCGCCGTAGCTGACGCCGAACAGGGCCGGCGGCTCCAGGCCGAGCGCGGCCCGCCGCCCCGCCACGCTCGCCAGCAGCGCCAGGACGTCGTCCAGGTCGGGGCCGCCCCACGCGCCGCGGATCGCCATCGCGAACTCCGTGCCGTAGCCCGTCGAACCGCGCTGGTTCGGGGCGAGAACGGCCAGGCCCTGCGCCGCCATCCGCTGCAGCGCCGGGTCGAACTCCAGCCGCCAGACGTCCGCCGGCCCGCCGTGCAGCGCCAGCACCAGGTGCGGGGCGGTCAGCCACTGCTCGCCGCCGTACACCACCGCCTCGACCGGACCGGCCGGACCCGCCAGCCGAACGCACTGCGCCGACCGCCACCGGCCGCCGTCCCCGGGCGTCGCCGAACCGTCCAGCCGCCAGCCGGCCGGCAAGGCGGCGTCGAGCGGAGCATCCGGGCGGGCCGTCAGCAGCGCGTCCACGTCCAGGGTGGCGAGGGCGGCCGGACGGTCCGGCGCCGAGTACGGCATCCGCAGACCCGCCGGCGACCAGTGCCCGATCGCACCGAGCCGCCCCGGCGGCACCGGCAGCGGATCGAGCCGCCCGCCGGCCGGTTGCCACAGCACCAGCGAGGACGCCGCTCCGTGATCCACCTGGAGGACCACCCGGGGCTCCGTGCCGGGCCCGTCCGGCGCGAGTGCGATCGGCCGGAGCAGGCGGCCCGGCTGGTGCAGGCAGTCGGGGAAACGCACCGGCTCGGTGCCGCCGATCAGCGCCCAGCCCAGCCGGTCCACGCCCGGCGCGTCGCTGCGCAGCATCCCGAAGCCGGTCGCCGGATCGAACAGCACCAGCCGGTCGTTGCTGCTCGCGCCCAGCTCCAACAGGGGGGTGGCGACGCCGAGTCGGAGATCCAGCACGACGGTCTTCACCATGCCGTCGGCCACCCGGTCCAGCGCCAGCAGGCGTCCGACCTCGTCCAGCCACACTCCGCCGCCGTACAGTCCGGGCAGCTCGGCCGCCACGCGTGGCGCGGAGCCGTCCGCGGCCAGCAGCCACACCGTGGTCACCGGCCGGGTGTCGGTCCCGAGCAGCACCGCGATCGGCGCGTCCGCCGCCGTCCCGGCAGGACCGGGCATCGCCAGCATCCGCAGCCCGGGCAACCGCATTCCCGCAAGCGGGAGTTCGACGGCCGGCCGCCCCGGCCCGCCGTCCGCGAGCGCCACCACCGTGTGCCGATCGCCGTCGTGCCGACACACCGCCACCCGCCCGTCCGGCAGCGCGACCAACTGCGACCGCAGACTCTCCGCCCGCCCCTCCGCCAACGCCAGCGGCCCCGGCGTCGCCACCCCCTGCTCCGGCAGCCGCCAACTCTCCACGTACCAACCGCCGTCGGCCCCGGCCGCCAGGCACGCGGCGTGCGAGCCGTCGCCGGCGAAGGTGAAACTCAACCGCCGCAACGCCTGCGACGCGGTGCGTACAGTCGCGGTGCTCATCGGGGTCCTCCAGTGGGGCGGTGGGGCAAGGGCGGTGCAGGGAGCGAAAGTTGACGGGCGGGCAGCTGCGGGGTGTGGGCGTTCGCTTCGCTTCGCGGCAGGTGGCGTGCGGGGGCTGGATTCCGGTGCGGCTTCTGGCTGGCAGGCGCGAGCGGCTGCGGGGTGTGGGCGTTCGCTTCGCTTCGCGACGGGTGGCGTGCGGGGGCTGGATTCCGGTGCGGCTTCTGGTCGGCAGGCGCGAGCGGCTGCGGGGTGTGGGCGTTCGCTCCGCTTCGCGGCAGGTGGCGTGCGAGGGCCGGATCCCGGCGCGGCCCCTGGCCGGCAGGCGCGAGCGACCGCGCGGTGTGCGAGTCCGCTCCGCTCCGCGACGATGCGGAGACCGGCGGGCGAAGTGGCCGAGTCGGCGGCTGCGGCAGGCTCACGCCGGCAGGCGCGGACAGCCGTGTGGTGCGGGCGGTGGCGTCACCCCTCAGCGCCGCGACAACCGGCGGCCGGGGCCTGCGAATTGATGCCGACACCGGGCTCCTGCCGGCGGACGCGTTCGTGGTGCTCATCGGCGCCCTCCTGTCGACCCGGCGCTCAACTGGCCTGTCAGCGGGCCAAGTCGGCATCCCTGCGAAGCGGCCTCGCGGTACGGCTCCGGGTCGGACCACAGGCGCGGCCCCTGGTGGTGGAAGCGGAGGAGGAAGGCGAGGGGGCCGGTGGTGCCGGTGCCGTGGGCGGGGGTGCTGGTGGCGCCGGTCTCGTCGGGGAGGAGCAGGAGACCGTCGCGGCGGGTGGCGCGGTCGGCGAGCAGCCGGGCGATCTCCCGGGCGCCGTGGCGGAAGCGGCTCTCGCCGGTGGCCCGGGCCAGGTCGAGCAGGAACTCACCGTTGCCGGCCAGGCCGTGGCACGCGGAGGTCCCGCTGTGCCAGCGGGCGTTCAGGACGGCCCGGCCGGCGGCGCGGGCCAGCTGGTGGGCCCGGTCGTCGCCGGTGGCCTGCCAGTGGCGGATCAGGAAGCTGCCGACTCCGGAGGAGCCGCTGCACCAGTGCGCCAGCCGGACGTGCGCCGGGTCGCCGTGGCTCTGCGGCCACCATGCGGCGTCGCCGTCCCACCGGGCGGTCGCGGCCAGGGTCTGCGCCGCCAGGCCCGCCCCGGCCGTCAACTCGTCGGCGGCATCGGGCAGTTCGGCGGCGCGCAGCCGTTCCGCGCAGGCCAGCAGGAAGGCTCCCACGCCGGCCACCCCGTGGGCGTGGCCGAGGTGGACCGCTCCGGCGAGGGCCGAGTCGAAGTCGGCGGGCACCGGCCAGACCGTTCCGTACGGTTCGGTGCGGGCGGCGGCCAGCAGGGTGCGGGCGCAGTGCGCGGCGCGGTCGAGGAACCGGGGTGCTCCGGTGGCGCGGTGGGCGCGCAGCTGGAGGAGCCCGGCTCCGGCGGCGCCGTGGCAGACGTCCGGGTTGGGCCAGGCCAGGGGGACGTCGAGCGCCATTGCGGCGGCCCGTTCGGCGAGGCCGGGGTCGTCGAGGGCGTCCGCGGCGTCGAACAGGGCCCAGGCGGTGCCGGAGCGGCCGAAGTGCAGGCCGGGCAGCGCCACGGGTTCGGCGGCGCAGCGTCGTTCGATCCAGTCGGCGGCCGTCGCGGCGGTGGCCCGGGCCTGTTCGCGGACGGGTTCGGGCAGCGGGGCGAGGCTCGCCCGGGCCAGGACGGCGAGGACGCCGGCGGCGCCGTGCTGCACGTTGCACGGGTCGGTGAGCTGCCCGCTCGGGACGGTCGGCCACAGGCGGTCGGGGCGCTGCGGGGTGGCGGTGGACGCCAGGTGGCGCAGCCCGTCGTGCAGCAGCCGGTCCAGCGGGGGAGGCGTCCTCGGACCGGGGGCCTGCGGGGCGGGTCCGGCGAGTTCGTGCCGGACCCGGGCGAGGCTCCACCGCCGGTCGGCGTGTTCCTCGCGCAGCCTGAGCACCAGCGGGGCCAGTCGGCGTGCGGTGAGGCCCGCGCGGGCGGCCGACGCCAGCCAGTGGTCAAGGGACCCGTCGCCGGGCAGCAGCGGGTCGTGACCCGTGGCGAGCAGGAAGAAGAGGCCGCCGAGTGCGTACAGGTCGGCGCCGGGGTCGGCCCGGTGGGTGCGGTGCGGGCCGGAGTTCTCGGGGGCGCGGTACCCGGGGGTGCCGGCGGTTCCGGCCAGGGTTCCGGCGGGGACGGCGAGTTCGAGGTCGACCAGGCGGACGGCGCCGTCCGGCCGGACCAGCACGTTGCCGGGGGAGAGGTCGCGCAGCACCAGCCCGCGCCGGTGGACGTGCTCCACCAGGTCGATCAGGGCAAGCGCCAGCGGACCGGCCTCGGCCCACGGCACGCCGGGGGTGCCGTCGCGCCGCAGTCGGGCGGCGACCCAGCTGCCCAGCGCCTGGCCGGGGATGCGCTCCTGGACCAGGAAGAGCGAGTCCTGCTGTTCGACGAGGGCGTGCACCCGCGGGGTCAGCCCGCTGTCGGCCAGCAGGTCGAGCAGCTCGGCCTCGTGCCGCAGCGCCTGCCGGGCGTCGGTGCCGGCCCGGTCGACCTCGATGTGGGCGCGGGCCTGCTTGACCACCACCTCGGCGCCGGTGGCCGGGTCGGCGCCCAGGAACACGCCGCCCTTGGCGCTGTGCCGCAGCGCGGCGGTGAGCGCCCAGCGGCCGTCCAGCAGCACGCCGGCCCGCCGCCCGTTCGCACCCGTGCCCGTGCCCGTGGTCGACCCCGCCCCCTCGACGGGGTCGACCACCCACGGCGGGCAGCGGTAGGACGCGGTGCGGACGTCCTCGACCGACTCGCCGGCCGGGCCGCGCAGCATCGAGCGGTACGCGCCGTCGTTGCCCAGCACCGCGCGGCCGGTGAAGACGCCGTAGCGGTAGTGCACCGAGCTGCCCGGGCGGTACGGACGGTCGGAGAGAATCACCGGTCCGGGCATTCCCGCGGTGGCCAGGTGGAGTTTCTCGGCGAGCCGGCGGAATTGCTCCTCGTCGCCCGGATAGACGGTGAGGAATTTCCCGGCCGAAGCCCGGTCGCTGTTGCGGGAATTGATTTCGTGCAGGCGCTCCCGGTCCGCGGCGAACTTGAACGTGCACGGGTCCTCGGCGATCACCGCGGCGACCGCGGCCAGCACCTCGACCGCGACCGGGGAGGCCGCGGCGACGTGCAGCTTCCACCCCTGCTCGGGGAGTTCACGGCCGGGCGGCCGCACCGTGCACCAGAAGCCCTCGACCGCGACCGTCCAGTCGCCGTCGCCTCCCCGGGCCCTGCTGCCGGTCACGGCCGCCCGCGCCACCTCCGCCAACGCGCCGTCCGCGCCCGGCTCGTCGTCGACCGGTACCGGCCCCCCTGTCCTGCGCAGCGGTGTGCCCGTCCCCATCTGCTTCACACCCCTTCGCGGTGGACTCGACCCGTCACGGTCTGCGGAAGTCACGAGAGGCTCGCCCGTGCCGGCCGAATTCTTTCGGGAATTCCGGCCGGTCACCCTTTTTTCGACCCCCCGGTCGAGGCAACTCTCGTTCGCAGGACTGAAGTTACTTTCGGGGCGGGGGTGACTCAACACCGGCCGAGTCACTTCACTCGTAAGGGTGATCAAATTTCGTTTTCGAATACGTTCGCCCCGGGGCGTGTGGGCAGGGCCCTCCGCGCTCCCACCGGCCGGTCCACCGTCCGTCGGCCCCCGGGAACGCCGTCCGCGCCCCGATCGGCCGCCCGACATCGCGTTGACGCGCAGGTGTGCGGCCCGTCCGCAGCGCGGGTGGCGGACGGGCCCGGCCGGGCGGGGCCGTGGCACGCGGTAGTCTCGACAGGTGCCGAAACTGTCCGACGTCATCGCCGTGCTCGAAGAGATCTACCCGCCGCAGTGGGCGGAGTCCTGGGACGCGGTGGGCCTGGTCTGCGGCGATCCCGAGGCCGAAGTGGGCCGGGTGATGTTCGCCGTCGACCCGGTGCAGACCGTGGTGGACGAGGCCGTCGAGTGGGGCGCCGACCTGCTGGTCACCCACCACCCGCTCTACCTGCGCGGCACCACCACGGTCGCCGCGACCGGCTTCAAGGGCCGGGTGGTGCACACCCTGATCAAGCACGACATCGCGCTGCACGTCGCGCACACCAACGCCGACCACGCCGACCCGGGCGTCTCGGACGCGCTCGCCGAGGCCGTCGGACTGAAGGTCACCGGCCCGCTGGTGGCCGACCCGACCGACCCGGCGGGCCGCCGCGGCAGCGGCCGGATCGGCGAACTCCCGCAGCCGATGACGCTGAGCGCGTTCGCCGCCCAGGTCGCCGCCGGACTCCCCGCCACCGCGGCGGGCGTCCGGGCCGCCGGCGACCCGGAGCGGCAGGTGCGCCGGGTCGCGGTCTGCGGCGGCTCCGGCGACTCCTTCCTCGCCGAGGCCCGCAAGGCCGGCGTGGACGCCTACCTCACCGCCGACCTGCGCCACCACCCCGCGTCCGAGGCCACCGAGGCGGCGCCCGTCGCCCTGGTCGACGCCGCGCACTGGGCCACCGAGTGGCCCTGGCTCACGCTCGCCGCCCGCGAGCTCACCGGCAGATTCACTTCCGGCCGCGCCGACGCCCACGATCGGCCGCTGGAGACCCGCGTCTCCACCCGGGTCACCGACCCGTGGACGGCGCACGCGCCGATGCCGTACACCCCCTGACATCCCGTCGAACCACACACAGGAGCCATCCCGCGTGAACGCCGCGCCCGCCGACCAGATCCGCCTGCTCGACCTGCAGGCCATCGACTCCCGTCTCGACCAGCTGGCCCACCGGCGCCGCACCCTGCCCGAGCACGCCGAGATCGACAAGGCCACCGCCGACCACACCGCCCTCAAGGACCTGGTGGTCGCCGCCCAGGCCCAGCTCGGCGACACCACCCGCGAGCAGACCAAGGCCGAGGCGGACGTCGAGCAGGTCCGTAGCCGCGCCGCCCGCAACCAGCAGCGGATGGACTCCGGCGCGGTCACCTCGCCGAAGGACCTGGAGAACCTCCAGCACGAGAACGCCTCGCTGGCCAAGCGCCAGGGCGACCTTGAGGACGTGGTGCTGGAGGTGATGGAGCGCCTGGAGTCCGCGCAGACCCGGGTCACCGAGCTCACCGCCCGCCTGGAGCACTCCGCCGTGGTGGTCGCCGAGGCCGAGGGCCGCCGCGACGCCAAGTTCGCCGAGATCGACGGCGAGGCGGAGAAGGTCCGCCGCGACCGCGAGGCCGTCGCCAACGTCATCCCCGCCGACCTGATGAAGGCCTACCTGCGCCTGCGCGAGCAGCAGGGCGGCGTCGGCGCGGCCCGCCTGTACCAGCGCCGCTGCGAGGGCTGCCGCACCGAGTTCTCGATCACCGAGTTCAACGCGATCAAGGCCGAGCCCACCGACAAGGTGCTCCGCTGCGAGAACTGCGGCCGGATCCTGGTCCGCACCGGCGAGTCGGGCGTCTGACCCCGGTGGCCGGAGCCCAGTTCATCGTTCAGGCCGACGGCGGCTCCCGGGGCAACCCGGGGCCGGCCGGCTACGGCGCGGTGGTCCTCGACGCCCGCACCGGCGAGATCCTGGCCGAGGCCGCCGAGTACATCGGGCGGGCGACCAACAATGTCGCCGAGTACAAGGGCCTGATCGCCGGCCTGAAGGCGGCCCGCGAACTCGACCCGGACGCCCGGATCCTGGTCGAGATGGACTCCAAACTGGTCGTCGAGCAGATGTCCGGCCGCTGGAAGATCAAGCACCCCGACATGCAGCCGCTGGCCGCCGAGGCCCGCGGCATCGCCGCCCGCGGCAACGTCGAGTACAGCTGGATCCCGCGGGAGAAGAACAAGGAGGCCGACCGGCTCGCCAACGAGGCGATGGACGCCGGCAAGCAGGGCCGCCAGTGGGAGCCCAGGCCCCGCGCCGCCGCGCCCGCCGCCGCGGTGGACGAGCCGCTGCCCGCTGCACCCGCCCCCCGGGCCGGCTGGGCCGCGCCCGCCGACCTCGGCGCCCCCACCACCCTGGTGATGCTGCGGCACGGCGAGACCCCGCTCACCCCGCTCCGGCAGTTCTCCGGCAGCACCGGCACCGACCCGGGCCTCTCCGAGAAGGGCGTCTGGCAGGCCGAACGCGCTGCCGAGGCGCTCGCCGCCCGCGGCACCGTGCAGGCCGTGGTCTCCTCGCCGATGCTCCGCACCCGGCAGACCGCCGAGGCCGCCGCCCGCCGACTCGGCCTCGACGTGCGGATCGAGGAGGGCCTGCGGGAACTCGACTTCGGCGACTGGGAAGGCCTCACCTACGCCGAGGTGATGGAACGTCACCCCGAGGACCTGGCCGCCTTCTTCGGCTCCGCCAAGGCCAAGCCCACCGGCAGCGCCGAGTCGCTCACCACCCTCGCCCACCGGGCCGGGCAGGCCCGCGACCGGATCCTCGCCCGCTACCCCGGCAAGACCGTCCTGGTGGTCTCGCACGTCAGCCCGATCAAGACCCTGGTGCGACTCGCCCTCGGCGCCCCGCCGGACGCCGTGCACCGGATGGAACTCTCCGCGGCCTCACTGTGCGCCGTCCAGTACTACAGCGACGGCAACGCGTCGCTGCGACTGCTGAACGACACCGCGCACCTGCGCTGACACCCTCGTGGTGGCGGACGGTCAGTGCACGTCCGTCACCACGACGTCCAGCTGCCACGGCTTGCGGGCCGTGCCGCGCGCCGAGACCTCCACCCGGTAGCCGAGCTGCGCCAGCGCGTCCACCAGCTCGCCCGGCGAGGACGGCTCCAGGCCCTCCGCCAGCAGGTCGCGCACCAGCCGGCCCTTGGTCGCCTTGTTGAAGTGGCTGACCACGGAACGCTTCAGCACCCCGTCCACCTCGCGCTCCTGCAGCACCCGCATCGTCACCGTCCGGCCCGCCACCTCACCGGCCGGCTTCCACGCCGCCGCGTACGCCGAACTGCGCAGATCCAGCACCAGCCCGTCCCCGGCCTCCGCCGGCAGCACGCCGTCCATCGCCGCCCGCCAGTACGCGGCGAGAGTGCCCAGCGGCGGCAGCTTCACCCCCATCGCGCAGCGGTACGGCGGAATCCGGTCGCCGATCCGCACCGCACCCCACAGGCCGGAGAACACCAGCAGCGAACGCTCCGCAAGGGCGTACGCCCGCTCGTCCAACTTCGCCAGACCCAGGTTGTCGAACAGCACCCCCGTGTACACCTCGCCGGCCGGCCGCGCCCCCGCCGTCAGCAGCCCCGCGTTCTTGGCCACCTCCCCGCGCAGCCCCTTGCTCAGCCCCAGCACCTCGGCGGCCCGCTCCTCGTCCCCCGAGCACAGCCCCACCAGCGCCGCCAGCACCTCCTGCCGCGCTGCGCCCAGCCCCGCCAACGAAAGCCCCGCCACCTCCACCGGAACCCCCGCCTCCGGCGCAGCCTTCCCCTCCGACGGCGGCAGCAGAACCAGCACGGCAACACCTTTCAACGACCCACACCGGACCCCGACAACCCTAACGACCTGCGAGCCCGCACCCCGAATCCCCGGGCGCCTGCGGCAGCCTTCTCACGAGTTCGGACGGTTGCGGGTTGCTGGGGGGTGGGCTCGTGACGGTGTGCTCGCCTGGCTGCGGCGGCTGTTGGTGGGGTTTGTGTGGCTGTGGGGCGAGGTCTGCGGGGCTGTTCGCGGTCGCGCGTCGCCCGGGGGCCGTCATCCGTGTGGTGTTCGGCACGAGTGCCTGCGGCAACCGTCGGCGGGGTTTGCGGCTGCGCCGAGGGCCTTCGGCGGGCGCCCACAGGTTCGGGCGGTTGTGTGGGTTGCCCGGGGCGGGGCACTGGCTGTGTGCTGCGTGCCTGGGGTGGATGCCGACGGGGTCTGTGCGGCTGCGCCGCGGGCGTTGCGGCACCGAATGACTGCGCCTCGCCCGGGGGTGGGCTGCCGATTGTGTGCGGTGTTCGGCATCGAGTGCCTGCGGCAGTTCTTTCGCGGGTTCGGGCGGTTGTGGGTTGCTGGGGGTGGGCTCGTGACGGTGTGCTCGCGTGGCTGCGGCGGCTGTTGGTGGGGTTTGTGTGGCTGTGGGGCGAGGTCTGCGGGGGCGGTTCGCGGATCCGGGCGGTCGCGCGTCGTACGGGGATGGGCTGTCGATCGTGTGCAGTGTCCGGCACCGGGTGCTTGCGGCAGCCTTTCCGCGGGTTCGGGCGGTCGCGCGTCGTCCAGGGGTGGGCTGTCGATCGTGTGCAGTGTCCGGCACCGGGTGCCTGCGGCGGCCGGTGGCGGGGTTTGCGGCTGCGCCGAGGGGACTTCGGCGCGCCAGCGGCGGGTTCGGGCGGTTGTGGGTTGCTCGGGGTTGGGTCACTGGCTGTGTGCTGCGGGCCTGGGACGGAGCCGACGGGGTCTGTGCGGCTGCGTCGCGCCGAATGACTGCGCCTCGCCCGGGGTGGGCCAGGGGCCGGGTGCCGGTGTTTTCGTCGTGCACAGTGCCCGTCACGGCGAGCGCTCGGGGCCATGGGCCGATGCACATGGTTCGCGGCGGTCGGTGCTTCCCACCGGACCCCTGGGCTTCGGCCCGCCTGCGCCGGCCGTCCGCAGGTCGTGTGTTGCGTGCCGTCGGCGGCCTGCGGCGGGCGGACCAGGCCACCGGACCCCTGGGCTTCGGCCCGCCTGCGCCGGCCGTCCGCAGGTCGTGTGTTGCGTGCCGTCGGCGGCCTGCGGCGGGCGGACCAGGGGCCCGTGCCGTGGTCCCCCGTCGGGCCCAGGGGGGGCTACTTTCCGCGGGCGGCGACCACTGCTGCGCCGGTGCCGAGGGCCAGGCAGAGGGGGGCGTAGAGGCGGCGGTCGAGGTGGACGAAGGCGGGGGTGCGGTGGGCGAAGGCGAGGGGGCCGGCGAGGGCGCGGGTCAGGAGGACGCCGGCGACGGTGGCGGTGCCGGTGGTGCGGAGGCGGCGGGGGCCGATCGCGGGGAGTGCTCCGCCGCGGGCGGCGACCAGGTAGGCGGCGGTGCCGAGCAGGCCGGCGACACCCAGGCAGGCCTGCGCGGAGGGGAGTTGTTCGGGGGCGACGCCGACCACCAGGTCGGCGAACCGGTCGCGGTCGCGGCACGGCCACGGCGAGCGCGACCAGACCGCGTGCAGTCCGCCCAGCGCGGCCAGTGTGCCCGCGACGGCCACCGCCGTGGCCCGCGTCCCGGGAGACAGAACCCGGCGTACAGGCCGACTCGTGTCCACTGCGCAGCACCGGCACCCCGCCGCTGCCCCCTGCCGGATGTCCGCCCGACCTGTCACGGTCTGCCCCTTCCCACGGCCAAACCCCGTGCGCCACAACCGGCTTCATGGCCGGTCCGGTGCGTCGACCACGCTACTGCGTCTTACGCTGCGACCATGCCGCGCCGACACTTCAGCGTCCGGGCCGCCCAGACCGCCAGGATCAACACCGAACTCGCCGACCTCAGAACCCGCTTGGAGATCCGTGCCGACTGGCCGCCGGAGGTGCTCGCGGAGGCCGAGCGGGCCGCCTCGCTGCCGCGGCTGCCGGAGTTCGACGCCACCGATCTCGACCTGTTCACGCTGGACCCGCCGGGCTCCCGCGACCTCGACCAGGCCATGCACCTGGCCCGTCGCGGCAGCGGCTACCGGGTGCACTACGCGATCGCCGACGTGGCGGCCTTCGTCCTCCCGGGCGGTGCGATCGACACCGAGGCCGGCCGCCGCGTCCAGACGCTGTACTTCCCGGACGGGAACGTTCCGCTGCATCCGGCCCGGCTCTCCGAGGGCGCGGCCAGCCTGCTGCCGGGCGAGCTGCGGCCCGCGCTGCTGTGGCAGCTCGACCTGGACGCGGACGGCTCGCTGGTGCTGGCGGACCTGCGCCGCGCCCAGGTCCGCTCGCGTCGGCGCCTCGACTACGCCACCGTCCAGGGCCGGATCGACGCCGGCCGCGCGGACGGGCAGCTGGCCCTGCTCGCCGAGATCGGCCGGCTCCGCGAGGCGCAGGAGCAGGCCCGTGGCGGGGTCAGCCTGCCGATCCCCGAGCAGGAGGTGACGGCCGTGAACGGCGGCTACCGGCTCGGTTACCGCGCGCCGCGCCCGGCCGACGGCTGGAACGCGCAGCTCTCGCTGCTCACCGGGATGGCCGCCGCCGAGCTGATGCTGGACGCCGGGGTCGGTCTGCTGCGCACCCTCCCCACCGCCCCGGAGTCGGCGTACGCGCGGCTGCGCCGGGTCGCCGCCGCGCTCGACGTGCCGTGGCCGGACGGGTTGCCCTACCCGCAGCTGGTCCGCTCCCTCGACCCGGCCCGCACCGCCGACGCCGCGTTCCTGAACGAGTGCACCGGCCTGTTGCGCGGCGCGGGCTACCACGCGTTCGACACCGCCCGCGGCACCGTCCCGCCGGCCGACCCGGGGCACGCCGCGCTGGCCGCCCCCTACGCGCACTGCACCGCGCCGCTGCGCCGGCTGGGCGACCGGTACGCGTTGGAGATCTGTCTGGCGGTGGCCGGCGGCGTCGATGTGCCGGGCTGGGTGCGGGACGCGCTGCCGCTGGTGCCCGGGCTGCTGGAGGGCGGTGACCGCCGGGCGCACGAGGTGGAGCGGGCCTGCGTGGACCTGGTGGAGGCGGAGCTGCTGCGCGGCCGGGAGGGCGAGGACTTCCCGGCGGTGGTGATCGACGTGGACGAGCGCCGGCCCACCGTCGGCACGGTGCAGCTGCGCCGGCCGGCGGTGGTCGCCAAGTGCGACGCGGCGGACCGGCTGCCACTGGGCCGCCGGGTGACCGTCCGGCTCACGCTGGCCGACCCGGTCACCCGGACCGTCCGGTTCGCGCTGGTGCCTGGCGCACAACCGCCTTCGAATGCGGCCGGAGCCGGTGCGATGATCGGGGAATGAGCCGATCGATCGCTGTCACCGACCGCCGTCACCGGCTTCTCGTCCTGGCCATCTGCTGTCTGAGCCTGTTCATCGTGGGCCTGGACAACACAGTGGTGAACATCGCGCTGCCCGCCATCCAGCACGACCTGGGCGCGTCCGCCTCCGGCCTGCAGTGGGTGATCGACGCCTACACGCTGGTGCTGGCCTCGCTGCTGATGCTCTCCGGCTCGATCGCCGACCGGATCGGCCGCAAGCGGGTGTTCCAGACCGGGCTGGTGCTGTTCGTGCTCGGATCGCTGCTGTGCAGCCTGGCCCCGGGCCTGGGCTGGCTGATCGCGTTCCGCGCGGTGCAGGCGGTCGGCGGGTCGATGCTCAACCCGGTGGCGATGTCGATCATCACCAACACCTTCACCGACCGGAAGGAGCGGGCGCAGGCGATCGGCGTGTGGGGCGGCGTGATCGGCGTCAGCATGGCGCTCGGGCCGCTGATCGGCGGGTTCCTGGTGGACAGCGCCGGCTGGCCGTCGATCTTCCTGATCAACATTCCGGTCGGGTTGGCGGCCTTCGTGCTGACGTACCGCCACGTCCCGGAGTCCCGGTCGCCGCGGCCCCGTCGGCTGGACCCGGTCGGGCAGCTGCTGATGGTGCTGCTGCTGGGCTGCGGCACCACCGTGATCATCGAGGGGCCGAGCCACGGCTGGACCTCGCCGGTCATCCTGGCGCTGGCCGCCGTCGCGCTGGTCGCGCTGCTGGTGTTCCCGTTCTGGGAGCGGCGGGTGCCGGACCCGCTGATCGACCCGCGGTTCTTCCGCAGCGCCCCGTTCACCGGCGCCACCGTCACCGCCGTGTGCGCGTTCGCCGCGCTGGCCGGCTTCCTGTTCCTGAACACCCTGTACCTGCAGAACGTGCGTCACTACAGCCCGGTGGTGGCGGGCCTGTGGACGCTGCCGATGGCCGGGCTGACGCTGCTGACCGCCCCGCTGTCCGGCCGGATCGTCGGCAACCGGGGCCCGCGCCTGCCGCTGCTGGTGGCCGGTGCGGCGATCGCCGCCAGCGGGGTGCTGCTGACCGGGCTGACGGCCGACTCCTCGGCGTTCCTGCTGCTGCCCGCGTACGCGCTGTTCGGTCTGGGCTTCGGCATGGTGAACGCGCCGATCACCAACTCGGCGGTCTCCGGCATGCCGCTGGCGCAGGCCGGGGTGGCCGCCGCGGTGGCCTCCACCAGTCGGCAGGTCGGCCAGTCGCTGGGCGTCGCGGTGATCGGCACGGTGGTGGCCGGCGCGGTCGCCTCGGCCGGCGACTTCACGGCGGCCTCGCACACCGGCTGGTGGATCATCGCCGGCCTGGGCCTGACGGTGTTCGCCCTCGGCCTGGTCACCACCACCCGGTGGGCGGCCGGGACGGCGGCCCTGGTGGCGGCCCGCTTCGACCGGGCGCCGGGCGGCGTACGGGGACCGTCCGTGGAGCGGCTACCATGACCATTACGGCGGACGAGCCGGCCGGGCGGTCGCGTCGGGTCCCTTCTGGGGGCCCGCCGAGGAACGTCCGGGCTCCACAGAGCAGGGTGGTGGGCAACACCCACCCGGGGTGACCCGCGGGACAGTGCCACAGAAAACAGACCGCCCACCGCTTCGGCGGCGGGTAAGGGTGAAACGGTGGTGTAAGAGACCACCAGCGACCGAGGTGACTCGGCCGGCTAGGTAAACCCCACTCGGAGCAAGGTCAAGATCGACACCCTCGGGTGTCGTGCGCGGATGTTCGAGGGCTGCTCGCCCGAATTCGCGGGTAGACCGCACGAGGCTGTCGGCAACGGCAGCCCTAGATGGATGGCCGCCTCCCCGGGCCGCGCAAGCAACCCGGGAGACAGAACCCGGCGTACAGGCCGACTCGTCCGCCGCCTTTCGCTTTCCGCGCCCGAGGGCGTGGACCGCTCTCGCGCCGAAGGGCCCGGCCGCCGTACGGCGGCCGGGCCCTTCGGCGTCAGCGGGTCAGCCCACCGAGCTGTTGTAGCTCTCGATGGCGGGCTGGAGCTCCTTGGCGGCGTCGGTCAGCGCCTGCTGGGCGGTCTTGGTGCCCGCGATGGTCTGCTCGATCGCGGTCTCCACGCCCTTGCGGGCCTGCGGCATGACGCCGAGCGCGCAGCCGGCGGTGGCCTGGGTGGGCTTGGTGCCCTTCAGCTGGTCGATCGCGGTCTGGAACTGCGGGTACTTGGCGACCCACTCCTTGTCGGCGGGCAGCTCCAGCGCCTTGGAGTTGACCGGGAAGTAGCCGGTGCCGGTGTGCCAGACGGCCTGCTGCTCGGGGGCGGTGAGGAACTTCTCGAACTCCCAGGAGGCGCGCTTCTGGGCGTCGGAGTGGCCGGGGCCGGAGATCCACAGCGAGGCGCCGCCGATGATCGGGCCGCCCTGGTCGCCGGCGGCGGTCTTCGGGAACGGCGCGGTGCCGACGGTGAACTTGGCGGCCTCGGTGTAGCCGCGCAGCACGCCGGTGGACTCCAGGTGCATGGCGACCGTGCCGGCCTTGAACGCGGCCTGCGCGTCCGGGGTCTGCCGGCCGGTGTTGGCCGCGTAGCCGCCCTTGACCAGGTCGGCCCACCACTGGACGATCTCGGCGCCCTTGGCGGAGTCGAAGGTGACCTTGCCGGCCTTGCCGGAGCGGCCGTTGTCGGAGTCGCAGTACAGCGCGCCGTTCTCGGCCAGCAGCTGCTCGACGAACCAGCCGTAGATGGCCGCGCCGAAGCCGTACCGGACGGTCTTGCCGCTGTCGTCCTTCTTGGTCAACTTCTGCGCCATCTCGCCGAGTTCGGCGAGCGTCGTCGGCGGCTTGGCCGGGTCGAGGCCGGCCTCCTTGAAGGCGTCGTCGTTCAGGTAGAGCAGCGGCATCGACGAGTTGAACGGCATCGACTGCAGCTTGCCGCCGAAGGTGTAGTAGTTGCGGATGTTCGCCTGCAGGTCGTCCAGCGAGTAGCCGTCCTTGTCGGCGAAGGCCTGCGCCGGGACGATCTGCTTGGAGTCGACCATGAAGCGGCTGCCGATGTCGTAGACCTGCACCACCGCGGGCGTGGCCTTCTGCTGCACCGAGGCCTTGTACTTGGCGATCAGGTCGTCGTAGGTGCCCTGGAACAGCGGCTTGACCTCGATCTTGCCCTGGTGCGCGGCGTTGAACTGGTTCACCAGCGCGGTCAGCGCGTCGGCGTTCTTGCCGGTCATCGAGTGCCAGAACTCGACGGTGGTCACGCCGGACGCCTGGTCCAGCGCGGAGGCGGCCGGGGCGCCGGAGTCGTCGGAGGAGCCGCCGGATCCGCTCGAACTGCAGGCGGTCAGGGCCAGGCCGGACACCAGCAGTGCGGCGAGCGCGCGGGCACTTCTCTTCACGGGTTCTCTCTCTTCTGCGAGGGTGGTACCGGGAGCGGTGTTTCGTACGAGGGAGGGTGATCCGCCGTCAGCGGACCGCGCCCGCGGTCAGACCGCGGACGATGAACCGCTGGCCGAACAGCACCAGCGCCAGCGTGGGCAGGAGCGACAGCACCACGCCGGCCAGGATCAGACCGGGGTCGGCCATCTCGGAGTCCCGCAGCGACGACAGACCGATCTGCAGGGTCTGCATGTCGGCGGTGCGGGTGATGATCAGCGGCCAGAAGTACTGGTTCCAGGAGGACAGGAACACGTAGATGGCGAGCGCGGCCAGGGCCGGCTTGTTCAGCGGCACCAGGATCCGCCACAGGAAGCGCCAGTGGCCCGCCCCGTCGATCCGGGCGGCGTCCCGCAGCTCGCCCGGGAACTGACGGAACGACTGCCGCAGCATGAACGTCCCGAACCCGGACGCCAGGAACGGCAGTACCAGGCCGAAGTAGGTGTTCCCCAGCCCCCAGCCGGACAGCGTCAGGTAGTTGGGGATGATGATGGCCTCCCACGGCACCATCAGGGTGGCCAGGAACAGGCCGAACACCACGGACCGCCCGCGCATCGGCAGGAACACGAAGGCGTACGCGGCGAGCACCGAGGTGAACAGCTGCGCCACCGTGATCAGGCCCGCCACCAGCATCGAGTTGCCGTACTGGCGCACCAGCGGGATGGCGTGCACGGCGCCGGAGAAGTTGTCCCCGGTGACCGAGTGCGGGACCATCGCCGGCGGGTAGCTGGCGATCTCGTCCGGGCGCATGAAGGCGCCGGCGAAGACGTAGTAGACCGGGAAGACGACCGTCAGCACGGCCACGGCCAGGACCGCGTAGACCCCGGCGCGGCCCAGCAGGGAGCGGAGGTGCAGCGGCCGGCGGGCGGCGCGGGCGGGATCGGCGACGGCGGGCGTCTTGGCGAGGGTGGTCATGCGTAGTGCACCTTCCGCTCCAGGACTCCGAACTGCACGGCCGTGCAGCACAGCACGACCGCCATCAGCACCACGGCCTGCGCGCTGGCGGTGCCGAAGTCGCTGGAGCCGTAGGCGAACGCCTTCTCGTAGACGGAGTACACCAGGGTGCGGGTGGCGCCGTCCGGGCCGCCCTTGGTGAGGATGTGGATCTGGCCGAAGCTCTGCAGCGCGTTCACGGTGGAGATCACCACCAGGAAGAACAGGCTGGGGCCGAGCATCGGCACGGTGATCGACCGGGCCAGCCGCAGGCCGGACGCGCCGTCCAGCCGGGCGGCCTCGGTGATCTCGCCCGGGATCGAGCCGATGCCCGCGGAGAGCACCAGCACGTTGTAGCCGAGGTTCATCCAGATCGTGGAGATCGCGATGGAGACCAGCGCGTACTGGGAGTCCGTCAGCCAGCCCACCGGGCCCAGGCCGACGTGCGACAGCAACCCGTTGAGCACCCCGCTGGCGGGGTTGTAGAAGACCGAGAAGACCACCGAGGCGCTCGCCACCGAGAACGCGAACGGCAGCGCGAAGGCGGACCGCAGCAGTCGTACGCCGCGGATCCGGCTCTCCATCAGCAGCACCAGCAGCAGCGCTCCGAGCACTCCGGGGACCACCGTGAACAGCACGAACAGCCCGGTGGTGACCAGGGTGCGGCCGAAGTCGGCGGAGGCGAACAGGTCGGTGTAGTGCTTCATCCCGACGAACCGGGAGGGCGCGCCGAACAGGTCGTTGGCGTGCGCGCTCAGGTAGAAGGTGCGCCCCAGCGGATACAGGATGAAGAGGGCGAAGACCACTACCGAGGGCAGCAGGAACGCCCAGGCGAGCCCGTGCTCGCCGAGACGGCGCCGCGGCTCGGGTGGGCTTGATGCGGTCGGCATGGTGCGCGTCCGCCTTTCATGACGTTGGTTCCGGCCAAACCGTTTCGTCCTCGGACGACGGGTCGGCGAGGAGAGGGTGAGCGGAGGGTTGCGCGCACGTTGCGCGTTCGCGTCACATCTGCCGTGCCGGGCGCCGCCACACCCGCTCCGGCCAGTTCTGCGTTCTCCGGGGCCGATGTCCCGTCAGGTCTACCGGCCGGTAGGAATACTGACTTCTGCTCACTGTGCGTGGCAAGGCTTCGGACGCGTCCGATCGATCTTCAGTTGTCCGGGAGGTGGGCCGTCGCCCGGTCCGGTCAGCGCAGCAGGCGGCGCTCCTTGGCGATCGCGACCGCGCCGGAGCGGGTGTCCACGCCGAGCTTGGCGTAGATCCGGCCGAGGTGGGTCTTCACGGTCGCCTCGCTGATGAACAGCGCCCGGGCGATCTCCCGGTTGCCCAGGCCGTGGCCGAGCTGGTCGAGGATGTCCTGTTCACGGTCGGTGAGTTGGGGCAGGGGGGAGCGCATCCGGGCCATCACCCGGGACGCCACTGGCGGGGACAGCGCCGGCCGGCCCGCCGCGGCCGAGCGGATCGCGGCGAACAGCTCGGCCGGTCGCTCCGCCTTCAGCAGGTAGCCCGTCGCGCCCGCGTTGATGGCCCGGCTGATGTCGGCGTCGGTGTCGAAGGTGGTCAGCACCAGCACGTGGCTGTCGCCCGGCCCGGCCAGGATCCGCCGGGTGGCCTCCACCCCGTCCATGCCGTCGCCGAGTTGAAGGTCCATCAGCACCACGTCGGGCTGAATGCGGGCGGTCAGCGCCACGGCCTCCTCGCCGGTGCTGGCCTCGCCGACCACCTCGATCGCGCCGTCGCTGGAGAGCAGCGCCAGCAGCCCGGCCCGGACCATCGCGTGGTCGTCGCAGATGAGCAGTCTGACCCGGTCGTCGTCGTTCATGGACCCTCCTGCGGCGGTGGTGCGGCGGTGCGGCGTGGTGCGGGGCGGCGTGCTGTCAGCGGACCTCCGGGGGGCTCTCCAGCGGGACGGCCGCCGAGACCACGGTGCCCTCGCCCGGGGCCGACTCGACGGTGAGCGTGCCACCCAACTGTCTCAGGCGGGCCCGCATCGCCGGCAGCCCGTGGCCGCGCCCGCCGCCCGGGACGGCCGGGTCGCGCCCGGCGGGGCCGCCGGGGGACGGGGTGAAGCCGCGGCCGTCGTCCGCGACGTCGAGCACCGCCTGGTCGCCCAGGTAGGAGAGCGTGATCGAGGCGCGGTGGGCCCGGGCGTGCTCCCGGACGTTGGCCAGCGCGCCCTGGGCGATCCGCAGCAGCGCGGACTGCGCGGCGGCCGGCATCGGCACCGGGCTGCCGTCCAGCTGGAAGCGGACCGGCAGGCCGCTCTCCGCCGCCTCCCGCTCGGCCAGGGCGGCCAGCGCGGCCTCCAGGGTGCCCTGCTCGGCGAGGTCGGCCGGGGCGAGGTCGTGCACGAAGCGGCGGGCCTCGGCGAGGTTCCGGGCGGTGATCGCGGCGGCCGTCCGGACGTGGCCGCGGGCGGCCGCCGCGTCCTGCTCCCAGGCGAGATCGGCGGCCTGCAGCAGCATCTGCTGGCTGGACAGGCCCTGGGCGAGGGTGTCGTGGATCTCGACGGACAGCCGCTCGCGCTCGGACAGCGCGCCCTGCCGGCGCTCCACCGCGGCCAGCTCCCGCCGGGCCCGGATCAGGTCGACGATCAGCTTCCGCTGCCGGGCGCCCTGCCGCTGCATGTACAGGAACACCGCGGTGGCCAGCGCGGCGACCGCCGGCGGCAGCAGCACCAGCGTCGGATCGGCGCCCGGCAATCGGGCCTGGGCCACCATGACCAGCGCGGTGAGCACCGTCACCAGCGGGATCGCCGCCCGGGGCGGGAACGCCCGCAGCACCGTGTACACCAGCGGGACGGCGCACCAGGCGAAGCTCGGCGCCATCAGCACCAGCACCGCCCACGAGCCCAGCACCGCCGCCAGCCAGGCCGGCCGGCGCTCGGAGAGGCCGGACAGGTGCCCTGCGGCGAGGGCGACGCTCAGCGCGATCACCCACGGCGTCAGCGGGCTGGCGAGGTGGTGCGTCAGGTAGCGCGTCAGCGAGGTGCCGAGCAGCAGGACGAAGACCAGCCGCATGACGGCGGAGAGCCAGCCGGCGTCCGGGTCGGCCGCCCGGGACAGGGGGTGGCGCATCAGGGCCGGCCTCCTTTCGCACGCGGTCGGCGCCCGCCGGCGGATGCCGGCACTTGGATGGTGCCCGCGGATCGCGGGGCGTACATCAACCGATCGGCTGACACGGTTGTCGTCCATCCTGCTCCGCCGGTCCAGCCGGTTCGCCGATCCGTGGCGGGGGTCCGGCCGCGAACCATGGAGAGCGACGCCGGAGCACCCCAGCAGTCCGGCGCCCAACCACCGATCCAGGAGCCGAAGATGAAGAAGCTGAGCACTCGTACCCGCGTTGTCACCGGCGCCGTCGCGGTGGCCGCGGTCGGGGCGAGCGTGGTCGGCGCCGTCTCCGCCAGCGCCGAGACGCCGAACGTGGCCCCCGCCACCGCCGCCTCGTCGGACGTCCAGAACAAGAACACCTTCGAGACCTCGCACCTGACGGTCGAGGCCGCCACCAAGGCCGCCCAGGCCAGCCTGGACGCCGCGGCGAAGGCCGGGCAGAAGATCTCCGTCGCGGTCGTCGACCGGAACGGCAACGTGATCGTCG
Source organism: Kitasatospora sp. CB02891 (assembly GCF_002803145.1). Lineage (NCBI taxonomy): Bacteria > Bacillati > Actinomycetota > Actinomycetes > Kitasatosporales > Streptomycetaceae > Kitasatospora > Kitasatospora sp. CB02891. The sequence continues at coordinate 311,605 of NZ_NNBO01000003.1, forward strand.
AGCTGCGCGGCGACGGCGCCGGCCCGCAGTCCTTCGAGTCCGCCGAGCGCAAGGCCTACACCGCGGTGTCCTGGAACGCGCCGACCTCCGAGCTGGTCAAGCGCCTCGCCCAGGCCCCGAACCTGAAGGACATCCCCGGCACGCTGTTCCTCGGCGGCGGCGCCCCGGTCCAGCTGAAGGGCGCCCCGATCGCGGCCGTCGGCGTGGCCGGCGCCCCCAGCGCCGACCAGGACGAGCAGTTCGCCCAGGCCGGTGTCGCCGCGCTGAACAAGTGACGCCCGGCCGGCGGCAGGGCTGAGCCGGTGGCGCGCTCCCGGGAGGAGCGGGCCACCGGCTCCGGCCGTTGTACCGCGGTGCGAGGGTTCGGACCTCGCGCTGCGGCGGTTCAGGCCTCGTGATAGGCGCACAGCGCCCAGATGATGAAGACGTCCAGCGCGATCACCACCACTGACCACAGCGGGTAGTAGGGGATGGCGAGGAAGGAGTCCACCACGCTCACCGAGGCGATGACGATACCGGCGATCCGGGCCCACGCCAGGCCTCTGATCACGAACAGGCCGGTCAGCGCGACCAGCGCGCCGACCACCACGTGGATCCAACCCCATGAGGTCAGGTCGAACTTGAAGACGTAGTTGGGGGTGGTGACGAAGATGTCGTCCCGCGCGACCGCCATGATCCCGCGGAACAACTCCAAGAGACCGGTCACCAGCATCAGCACACCGGCGAACAGCACCATCCCGGGCACCCAGGGATTGTGCCCCGGCGCCGGTGAACCGCGTGACCCGGGCGGTGCCGGGGTCGGGCCGACGGACGAGCTCATGGGACCTCCTTGGCCGAAGTGGACCTGTGTCGACCCTCGGCCCGTCCACCCGCCGGGGCACACCGGACGACCCCGTTCGGGTGACCTTCCCGACGCCCGCGCACCCTTCGCGAACCCGCCCGCGACAGCCCCGGCACGGCCCCGCCGCGTACCGGATCGCCCCGGCCCCCCGCGCTGTGTTTACTGGTCACAGTGCCCGGGCGCCCGGCGAGGAGGTGCCGCAGCCATGGCCGACACCCGCTGGAACGACCTGCCGCAGCCGCTGCGCCGACTGCTGGACGGCACGCCCGCCGCCGTCGCCGTCCTCGACACCCGGCTGCGCTTCCGCTACGTCAACCCGGCACTGGCCGTGATGAACGGCCTCCCCGTCGAGAGCCACCTCGGCCGCACCGTCGGCGAACTGCTGCCCGGCTTCGACGCCCGCGAGGACCTGCTGCGCGCCGTGCTCGCCGACGGCCGCCCCCGCGAGATCATCTCCAGCGGCCACACCCGGGCCGGCTCCCCGCAGCACCTCCGGCACTGGCACGGCGCCTACCACCGGCTGGAGGAGGACGGGCGGCCCGTCGGACTGGTCGGCATCCTGCTGGAGGTCACCGCCGCCCACCGGCAGCAGCACGAACTCGAACAGGCCCGGGCCCGGCTCGCCCTGCTCGACCAGGCCGCCACCCGGATCGGCACCACCCTCGACGTCGAGACCACCTGCGGGGAGCTCGCCGCCTTCCTGACCGACCACCTCGCCGACGCCACCACCGTCGAACTGCTCCCGCACCTCGACAGCCGGCACGCCCGCCCGCTCCCCGACGGCGGCCGCCGGCTGCTGCGCACCGCGATCGCCGCCAAGCCCCAGCTGCTGGAGCAGGTCCGCCAGGTCGGCGAGCGCGGCGAGTACGTCGACTACCGGCCCGAATCCGCCGTGCCGCGCTGCCTGGCCGAGGGCCGGCCGGTGATCGAGAACCTGCTGACCGAGGCCGACCTGCGCCGCACCGCCCCCAATCCGGAGCGGATCGCCGACATCCGGGCGATCGACATCCACTCCGGCATGGTGGTGCCGCTCACCGCCCGCGGCCACCGGATCGGCACCGTCACCCTGCTGCGCGCCGACCCCTCCCCGGGCTTCGACGAGGACGACGCGGTCGCCGCCCAGGACCTCGCGGTGCGCGCCGCCATCACCCTCGACAACGCCCGCCGCTACAGCCGCGAACACGCGGTCGCCGTCGACCTGCAGCGCGCCATGCTCGCCGAACCCGGCACCCCGCACCCCGACCTCACCGTCGCCTTCCGCTACCGCCCGGCCGGCACCGGCGCCCTGGTCGGCGGCGACTGGTACGAGACGGTGGCGCTGCCCGACGGCCGCACCGTGCTGGCCATCGGCGACGTGATGGGCCACGGCATCGAGGCCGCCGCCCACATGAGCCACTACCAGGCGATGCTGCGCGCGATGGCGCTGCTGGAGCCGACCGCCGACCGCCTGCTGGCGCGGATGGACGGCCTGGCCGGCGACGTGCACGACTACCGCCCCTCCACCTGCCTGGCGGTGTACGCCGAACCCGCCCGCGGCCGCTACTGCTTCGCCAGCGCCGGCAACCTGCCGCCCGCCGTGGTCCGCCCGAACGGCGAGGTGGCGCTGCTGCCGGTGGAGCCTGGCCCGCCGCTCGGCACCGGGCAGAACGGCTACGTGCCGAGCATCGCGGTGCTGCCGCCCGACCACACCCTGCTGCTGTTCACCGACGGCCTGGTCGAGCGTCGGGGCGAGGACATCGACCGCTCGCTGGAGCGGCTCACCGCCCGGCGGCTGCCCGCCGGGGCCGGACCGGACCGGCTGCTGGACGCGGTGCTGGCCGGCGCCCCCGACCCGGCCGAGGACGACATCGCGCTGCTGGCCGCCGCCCCCGCCCGGCCGCGGCCGGGCCAGGTCCGCAGCCGGGAGGTGCTGACGGTGCTGACCGGCGGCCGCTGGCAGCCGCTGCGCTGAGCGCCGCGGCGGCGCTCAGCCGGTGAGCGTGCGCAGCGCGAGGGTGCGCAGGTCGGCCAGCCGGGCCCGGTCCCAGCCGTGGTAGACGGCGTTGGTGCAGAGCACCACGTAGCGGCCGGTGGCCGGGGCCAGGAAGAGGCTGGTCCCGGTGAAGCCGTGGTGGTAGGCCGCCCCGCCGTCGTCGGTGACCAGCCAGGCGAGGCCGCGGTGCAGGCCGGGTTCGACGGCGGCGCGCGGGCGGCGGCTCTCGGCGAACCAGTCGGCCAGCGGGCTCGCCCCGGTCAGCAGGTGTTCGGCGTAGGCGGCGAGGTCGTCGGCGCAGGAGAACACCCCGGCGTGGCCGGCCACCCCGCCGAGCAGGGCGGCGCTGGGGTCGTGCGGGGCGCCCCAGGTGCGGGGTGCGTCGCGCAGCCGCTGTTCGGTCGGGGCGAGCTGCGGGTCGCGGGGCAGCGGCCCGTAGGCGGTGCGGGTCAGGCCGAGCTCGCGCCACAGGTCCTCGGCGAGCAGGTGCAGGGGGCGCCCGAGGACGGCGGGCAGCAGCAGGCCGAGCAGGATGAAGCCGCGGTCGATGTAGCGGTGCCGGCTGCCGGGCGGGCTCACCAGCGGCTCCGCGCACAGGTGCTCGATCAGCGGCCGGCCGGAGTGCTCGTAGCGGGCCAGTCCGGTCTTCGGGAGCAGCCCGGAGGTGTGGGTGAGTAGCTGTCGAACGGTCAGGTCGCCGCCGGGGGACGGAAGTTCGGGCAGTGCCGCGCGCAGCGGCGCGTCCAGGTCGAGCAGGCCGGTGCGGACGGCGGCGCCGACCAGCGGCCAGGTGGCGAGCACCTTGGTGAGCGAGGCGAGGTCGTAGCGGGTGCGCGGGCCGGGCCGGGCGTCGCCGCACTCGGGGGCGACCAGGCCGTGGCCGACGGTGACCCGGTCGCCTCCCGCCCGACCGACCGTCAGCACGCCGCCGGGGAACAGCCCGCCGTCCACGGCCTCGGCGAGGGCGGCGCCGAGGTCGGCGGCGGTGGCGGCGGTCCAAACGGAGTCCTGCACGGCGTCCCTCTCGTCCCGGCCGGTGTTGGCGTCCGTTCGGATTCTCGCCCGTGCCGGACGCCGGACGCCGGAAACCGGGCTGCCGGCGAGGCGTCAGGCGTGTTGTGCGCCTAGGGCGTCGAGAGCGGCCAGGGCCCGGTCGGCGTCGGCGGCCGGGACGAACAGGTGGTCGTGGTGGAAGCCGGCCACCACGTTGCAGCTGATGCCGTGTTCGGCGAGCGCGGTGGCGACGGCGGCGGTCAGGCCGACGGCGTCCAGCGCGGAGTGCACCCGCAGGGTGATCCAGGCGGCGGTGAACGCGTGCGGCAGGCCGAGCGAGTCGGCCTCCTCCTCAAGGACGACGAACGTGACGCCCTCGGGTTCGGCCACCGTGACGACCGGCCGCAGCCCGGCGGGCACCCGGCCCGGCAGCGTGCAGTACACGTAGCGGCCGGGGTTGAGGACGGGGCTCAAGCCGGAGAGCAGCTGTCGAAGATCGCGTTCGCCTGCCATGGCCGTCACCGTAGTGGCTCCGGGCGACGACCGGGGCGCTGCGGGGGCGTGTCGGGGCGGCCGGAACTTTCGGCCGGAGGCGCCGTCGCCCGGAGCGGGCTCGTGTGCGCCGGCTCGCGCGCCGGTGCCGGCGAGCTGTGCGCCGGGCGGCTCCGACCCTCCGGGAGAATCGTCAACTCCCTTCATGGGTAAGGTTTTTGTTTGCTCCGCGCGGACGGTGGTACCACCTCTGTGGTGAGTTCTGTCGCGTGCTGTGTTCTGTGCCGCAGGTAGTGCTCAAGGGGGGTGACATGACCACGGACCCGAACAACAAGGCGCCCGGGAACGCCGTGCCGCCGATGAAGCCCACGTTCGCGCCGCCCGATCCGCCGGCCGCCGCTGCGGCGGGGCCTCCGTCCAGCACCTGGGCGGTCGCTCCCCAGGCCCCGCTCCGGCCGCCTCCGCGGTCGGCGGCGGACGCCACCCGCTACCTGTGCGTCGCCGTCCAGCTGGACAGCAAGCTGTGCGACCGGGCCATCGAGTCCGTGCTCAAGGAGCCGCACCGCACCGTCGCGTTCTCGCCCGGCGTCGACCTGGTCTGCGTGCTGCGGTACGCGATCGCCGCGCAGGTCCGGCAGGCCGCCACCCGGGCCCTGCTCACACTCGTCGCGCTCGGCGTGGTGGCCGCCTTCGCCTTCCAGTCCTTCCCGGACAGCGCGGAGACCGTCCTGCCGGTGCCGCTGCCACCGCTCGTCGTCCCCCTGCTCTGCGTGGCCTGGGGGATCGTGCTGGCCGAACGGCTCATCACGTTCTACGGCGTGCTGAGGGCCAAGCTGAGCCGGGACGCCTTCGACCCGGCCCGGGCTCCCCGTGGCGATCCGCACGAGGAGAAGCTGCTGGGCCAGGTCGCCGCCGAGGAGCGGAAGGGGAACGTCTCGGTCTTCTCGGGCTTCGAACCGTTCCTCGGCTACGGCAGGCTCGTCTCCCCGTGGAACTTCACCATCGCCGTGGACCGGCCCGACGAGCAGTCCGATCACGTCGTCCCGTTCACCCTCCAGGAGTTGACCGCCGAAGTCACCGGCGCGCTCCAGGCCCTCGGGCTGCCCGGCGTGGCGGTCTCCGAGCGGGTCTTCGTGAACGGCGCCGACCTGGCCCAGGGGCTGGACCCCGCGCTCCGCCGGCTGCTGCTTCCCCAACCGGACGGCAGGCCGCGGACGGAGCTGCGCCCGGACGTGCTCGACCGGCTGCGGGAGGACGGCTCGGGACGGGCCCGCCCCTACCTGGTCACCACGGTCTCCGGGTGGAGCGGCGAACTGGTGGCCGGCTCCGTGGTCCGGTTCTCGCTGAGCGCGGCCCGGGACCTGCTCTTCGTCGAGGGCGGCACCACGCTGCTCCCCCCGATCCACCACCGGTGCCACCAGGTCGACCACCTGCTCGACCACCCCACCTGGCGGCAACTGCTCGCCCTCGTCGCCTCCTCGGCCGGCGCCGTGCCGCGCGGACTGCTCGTCAGCCCGTTCAAGACGCTCGAACTGCTGGTCGGCGGCCTGACCGACCGTCAGAAGAAGAAGGAACAACTGCGCCTGATCGCCCTCGGGGCCTTCAACCACGGCGCCGAGCTGAGCATTCGGGAGGCGGCGGCCGAACCCAGGTTCCACCGGTACTTCCAGCAGGTCGACAGCCAGATGTACACCAAGATCGTCGAACGGCGCGCCCTGGACACGCTCACCGACTTCCTGGCCGACCGGCAGGTCGACGTCTCCGAACTCCGGGAGCGCCGGAGCGTGATCTACAACGGCGGCGTCTTCGCCTCCGACAACGCCAACGTCAGCTTCGTCAACTCCCCGGTGGCCGCCGGTGCCGGCAGCAGACTCGTGCGCCTGGCAGAACGCGCCTCGGGCAGCAGAAGGAAGGAAGGCCGATGACCGAGGACCGGCGTATCACCGGCGGACTCCACATCAGCGGCAACGCCCAGGTCACCATCAGCGGCGGCGCGATCGCCGCGGGCCAGGACTCCTCCGCGACCGTCCACACCTCGGCGGTGGACGAGGAGGCCGTCGTCCGTCGGGTGCTCGCCCTCGTCGAGCAGCTGCGGCAGAGCCCCGACCCCGACGCGGTCCGGGCGGCGGAGGACCTCCAGCAGGTGGTGGCCGAGCCCGTGCGGCGCTGGGACCAGGTCCTGCGCTTCCTCTCCCGGGCCGGGCAGGGCGTGGCCGCCACCACCGCGATCGCCGCCGAGATCCAGGGCCTGGACGAGGCGGTCAGGGCACTGCTGCCCTGACGCCCGAAGCACCGCCGACAGTGGGACATCAGGTGTCGCTCGCGCGACGTGGATGGGGGACGCAATGGCCGAGATCAAAGGTGTGCTGCTGCCTGCGTACGTGCTGGCCGACGAATCGGGCTCGATGGGCCCGTACCGGGAGGAGCTGTCCGAGGGCCTGGTCTCGCTCTGCGAGGGGCTGCGGGCCGAACCGATGGTCGCGGCGAAGCTGCGGCTCGCCGTGCTCGGGTTCTCCGACGACGTGCAGGTCCGGCTCGCGGTCGCCGACATGCGGGCCGAGACCAGCCTGCCCGAGGTGGTCATCCGGGGAACCACCCGCTACCGGGCGGTCTTCGACGACCTGCGGCAACGCATCCCCACCGACGTGCAGTGGCTCCGCGGCCAGGGGTACAAGGTGCACCGCCCGGTGGTGTTCTTCCTCAGCGACGGCCAGCCGACCGACGGGGACGCCTGGCGGCGGTCGCACGCCCTGCTGGTCGACCGGGCCCGCACTCCCACGGCGCCCAACATCATCGCCTGTGGCATCGGCAGCGCCGAGGCCCGGACCATGCTGGAGGTCGCGACCCGGCCGGAGTTCGCCTTCGTGGCCGTGCCGGGGGCCGACATCGGCCGGGCCATCTCGGAGTTCTTCCACTCGCTCACCGCGAGCCTGGTCTCCTCCGGCCAGGCGCTGAACTCCGCCAACCCGCAGCTCGTCGTCAACCGGCCGGACCAGTTCACCATGGCCATCGACGAGGTCGGCCTGTGAGTCCGGACGGCGCCGAGGGCACGCCGTCCCCGCTGCCCTGGCAGCGGATCGCCGTCGGGGCGCCCGGGGTCGAGTTCGAGGCCCGGCCGCCCGGCGGGGACGTCCTCGACGTGCCCGACACCGAGTGCGACGGCTGGTCCACCGCGGGCCTCACCGTGCGGCTGGCGTCGGTGCGGGGCGCCCACCACCGCTACTACGGCAAGCCGCGGCAGGACGCCGCCCGCGCCGTACCGCACGCGCCCACCGGGGCCGTCGTGTTCGCCGTCGCGGACGGCGTCTCCAGTGCCACCAGGGCCGAGCGCGGCGCCGGCGAGGCGTGCCGGGCCGCGCTGGAGCGGATCCTGCTCCAACTCGCCTGGAGCCCGGACGCGCTCGACCTCCACGATGTCGCCCGGCACGCCGCCGAGCGGCTGCGACGGCTGGCCCGCGGGCGGCTCGACCCGGCCGAGCCGAGCACCGCCGAGGTCGCGGGCCGGTACGCGACCACGCTGGTCACCGGCCTGGTCCGGCCCCACCCCGACGGGCCGGTCGTCGAACTGTGCCGGATCGGGGACTCGGGCGCCTGGCTGCTCGACAGCCGGCGGGGCGCCTACTGGCCGGTCTTCCCGACGAAGACCGGCTCGGACGCCCTGCTGGTCTCCAACGAGGTCACGGCACTGCCCAGCGTCCCCGCCGCCCTCGAACAGGCCACCCTGCGCCTGACGCCGGACCAGGTGCTGGTGGTCGGCACCGACGGCTTCGGCGACCCGCTCGGCGACGGCGACGGCCAGGTCGGCGCGCTGTTCGCCCGTCAACTCGCCGCACCGCCGTCACCCCTGTGGCTCGCACACGTGCTGGACTTCTCCCGGGAGACCTTCGACGACGACCGGACCCTGCTGGCGATCTGGCGGCGCAGCCCGGCCCCGCCCCGATGAACGCCGCTCCCGGCGGCGCCGTCGACCGCGGCGCCCTGGTCCTCGACCGCCGTCTCGGGCAGGGCGGCCAGGGCGTCGTCCACCGGGTGGCCAACCTGAGGATCAACCAGGCCGCCGCCGACGGCGGCTGGGACGTGGTCTACAAGGAGTACGCGCCCGCCCTGCTCCCCGACCTCGACGCCGCCGCGCTGACCGCGATGGTGGACCTGCTCGACGAACTGAGCGGCGACGAGGGCCGGTGGCTGTGCGAGAAGACCGCCTGGCCGGCCGCCGTGGTCCGCACGGAGGGCCAGGTCAGCGGGTTCCTCATGCGGGCCGCCCCGGACCGGTTCCGGTTCGACTTCCGCAGCCTGAGCGGCGCGGGCAGCGGCACCCGCCGACTGGCGAACCTGGAGTTCCTGCTCAACGACGACGCGTACACGGCCGGAATCGGACTCACCGTCGGCGAACGGGACCGCCTGCTGCTGCTCGCGGACCTGGCCGGGACGCTCGACCGGCTGCACCGCATCGGCATCGGCGTCGGGGACCTGTCCCCGAAGAACCTGCTGCTCGCCACCACCGGTCCGCCCGAGTGCTTCCTCATCGACTGCGACGCGATGCGGCTGCGGGGCGCCAGTGTCCTGCCGCAGGCCGAGACGCCGGACTGGCAGCTCCCGGCGGGCGAGGAGAAGGCCACCCCGGCCGGCGACGTCCACAAACTCGCGCTCCTCGCCGTCCGCCTGATCGCCCGGGACCAGGTCACCACCGATCCCACCGCACTGACGGCGCTGAGCCCGGACCTCGGCGAGCTCGCCCGCCGGAGCCTCGACCCCGCCCCGGCCCGCCGGCCGTCGCCGGCCGAGTGGGCGGAGTGCCTCCGGGCGGCCGCCCCGACGGTCCCCACCGCCTCCGCCGCACCACCGGCCGACGCGGTCTCCGACGATCCTGCCTCCGACGGGGCGGCCTCCGACGGGGCGACCGCGCCGCAGGGCCGGTCGAAGTCCTCGTTCGTCGCCCCCGTCGTCTTCGTGGTGCTCGTCCTGGTCCTCCTGGCCGTCATGATCGCCCGCTCCCGAGGCACCGGTGACCACGCGGAGGGACCCGGCACCACCCGGCCGCCGACCCCTTCTCCGACCTCCGCGAGCCCGACCCGTACGCCTGCGCCCGTCACCACCACCCCCGCTCGCACCCCCACCCCCACCTTCGACCCCAGGTCGCTCGACAGTGCGCAGACCGACCGGACCCCGCTGACCGCGAGCGCGCTGCTGCCCGTCTCCTTCACCGACTCCAAGGGCGTGACCTACACCCGGAACAGCGGCTCCACGGGGGACTGCCCGGACGACTCCATGAAAGAGAGCCTCCAAGCAGCGCTGCGCAAGGCCGGCTGCGACAAGCAGGTGGTCGGGACGTACATCGACGCCAACGCCAGGATCGCGGTGGCGGTCTGGGTGATGCCCCTGGCCGATGCGCAGGCCGCCGACCGGGGCAAGCAGGCGCTCGCGGAGTTCTCCATCACGGACTGGAGCCTCTGGTGTCCGACGACCGGCCCCGGCTCCCAGCTCTGCGACAGGGGCACGGACATCCGCAGCGCCACCCAGTCGGGTTACCGGATGAACAGCCACCGCTACCTGCTGCAGTCCCGAGCTCTCTACATCAACCTGACCACCGACAGCAGCGCCGAGGAGTGGACGAACGCGGCGGCCTACGCCGCGATCACCGAGGCCGGGCCGTAGCACTGCGCGCGGACCGGCGGCCGGGTGTCGGAATCCCTTGTCGTTCGACAGTTACCGATATATCGTCGAGTTATCGAGATGCTTCGACGATCGGAGTGTCCGACAACCATGGGAAGCGGGTGTTCGTCATGCGGTACGACAAGCGTTATCGCGGGGAGGGTCGGCGTCGGTGGGCCGAGCGGCCCGAGGAGGGGGAGCAGTTCGAGGCGCGGGCGGCGTTCGGGCCGTTCGGGGCGCAGGGGCGGCCGATGCCGCCGTTCGGGCCCGGGTTCGGGCCGCGCGGGCGGGGCTTCGGCGGTCACGGGGTGCGCGGCGGGCACGGCGGGCGGCGCGGGGGCCGGGCGCGGCGCGGTGATGTGCGGGCCTCGCTGCTCGCGCTGCTGCGGGAGCGTCCGATGCACGGCTACGAGATGATCACCGAGATCGGCGAGCGCACCGGCGGTGTCTGGCGGCCCAGCCCGGGCTCGGTGTACCCGACGCTCCAGTTGCTGGAGGAGGAAGGCCTGATCAAGGCCAACGAGGAGTCCGGCAAGAAGCTGTTCGAACTGACCGAGCAGGGCCGGGTCGAGGCCGAGCAGGGTCCCGAGTCCCCGTGGGACGAGGCCGGCCGGCGGGACGACTGGGAGGCCGTGCAGGAGGTCGGCGCCGCGCTCGCGGCGGTGGACCACGCGGTGCGCCAGGTCATGATGACGGGCACCGAGGAGCAGCGCGCCAAGGGCCTGGCGGTGCTGGCGGAGACGAAGAAGAAGCTGTACCTGATCCTGGCCGAGGAGGCCTGAGCCCCACCCCGGCGCGGGGCGTGACGGACGGTCAGCCGCTGGCGGCGTCGTCGTACTCGTACCGCCAGCGGAAGCGGCCCTTCGCGTTGTACTCCTTGGCGCGCCGGTAGACCAGCGTGATCGCCGGGGTGTCCCCGTGCGCGGGGACGGGCACCCGGTAGACCTTCGGCACGGCGTGCAGCGGGCTCAGCAGGATCGGCAGGACTCGGCCGTCCAGCGGCCCCCCGAGGAATTCGGTGTCGGCGCTCTTCACCGGTCCAGGGTAGGCACCCGGCGGGATGTCCGGTGCGGGCGGGTGTGTCCGTCGCGTCGCGGCGGATGTGACGCGGACAGCATCGCCGACGGTCATGGGAAGGGCCTTCGGACCCTTATCCTGCTACGTACGCCCCCGGGGGTTGCCCCGGGTCCGCGGGCCCGTACGGGCCGGGTGGGGCGCGCCGAGGTGCGCCCGCCCGCCGAGCGAGACTCTCGAACTCCGTACCCGCCCCGGACGTCGGCCGGCCGGAGAACCCGGCCCCGGTCGACGGCAGACGCCCCCGCGCGCGGTGCACCGATTCGGGAAGCAGCGAGCGGCTCCGTGCGTTGGCGTCGGGTGTTGCGTCGGTGGCCGTGCCGTACCAGGTGCGGCAGCTCAGCAGGTGCGGAAGGGGCCAGATGGAAGCCAGCAGCAGGTGGACGTCCTGGTGGCGGCGGGACCGGAAGGACGACCCGGACGCCACGGAGGACGCGGCTGCGAAGCTGGATCTGCTGCTGGGGGCGGTCCGGGCGGGGTTCCCGGTGGCGCCGGCGGCGCACCCGGCGGCGGGGTACCGGTGTTCGTGCGACCGGGTCGGCTGTCCGGCTCCGGCCCAGCATCCGGTGTCCTTCGCCTGGCAGTCCCAGGCCACCGTCGACGCCGAGCAACTGGCGCACTGGCTGACGCGTGACCCGGAGGTGAACTTCGTCACCGCGACGGGCCGCGTGCACGACGTGCTGGACGTGCCGGCCGAGGCCGGCGAGCTGGCGCTGCGGCGGCTGGGCGCGCTCGGTGTGGGCGGTCCGGTGGCGGCGGTCGGCGGCGACCGGTACCTGTTCTTCACCGCCACCCGCGGCACCCCGCAGGACGAGGACGAGTGGTGGCCCAGCGCGCTGGACTCCACGCCCGAGACGGTCTCCGAGCATCCCGGGCTGCGCTGGCACTGCCGCGGCTCGTACACCCTGGTCCCGCCGGCCGCGCTGACCGACGGCTCCCGGGTGCGCTGGCTGCGCGGCCCCGACCAGCCGCTGCCGGACCCGCTGCGGGTGCTGGACGTGCTGACCGACGCGTGCACCGAGGTCGGCGCGGTCGCCGAGGAGCAGTGGCTGATCGGCTGAGCCGAGCAGGCCCGCGGCGCAGGAACGACGCAGCGGCCCGTCGCCCCGGGCGGGGCGACGGGCCGCTGTGCTGTCCGGTCAGGGGAGGGTGAGGATCTCCGCGCCGTCGGCGGTGACCACCAGGGTGTGCTCGAACTGGGCGGTGCGCCTGCGGTCCTTGGTGACCACCGTCCAGCCGTCCGGCCAGATGTCGTAGTCGTAGCTGCCCAGGGTGAGCATCGGCTCGATGGTGAAGGTCATGCCCGGCTTGATCACCTCGGTGGCCCGGTCGCTGTCGTAGTGCGGGACGATCAGGCCGGAGTGGAACGAGGTGTTGATCCCGTGGCCGGTGAAGTCGCGGACCACGCCGTAGCCGAACCGCTTGGCGTAGGACTCGATGACCCGCCCGATCACGTTGATCTGGCGTCCGGGCTTGACCGCCCTGATCGCCCGGTCGAGGGACTCCCGGGTGCGCTCCACCAGCAGCCGGGACTCCTCGTCCACGTCGCCGCACAGGTAGGTGGCGTTCAGGTCGCCGTGCACCCCGTGGATGTACGCGGTGGCGTCGATGTTGACGATGTCGCCGTCCTGCAGCACGGTCGAGTCCGGGATGCCGTGGCAGATCACCTCGTTGATCGAGGTGCAGACCGACTTCGGGAAGCCCCGGTAGCCGAGGTCGGACGGGTACGCGTCGTGGTCGCACATGTACTCGTGCGCGACGGCGTCGAGCGCGTCGGTGGTGACACCGGGGGCGATCAGCTTCGCGGCCTCGGCCATCGCCTGCGCCGCGATCCGGCCGGCGATCCGCATCTTCTCGACGGTCTCCGCGGTCTGCACCTCGGGGCCGGTGTACGGGGTCGGCGCGGGCTTGCCGACGTACTCCGGACGCGCGATGTGCGCGGGGACCTTGCGGGTGGGGGACTGCGTGCCGGGTACCAGAGCCATGACCGCGAGTGTATCGGCCGCCGTCCGCCCGCCCCGGGCCGTGTGCGCGGGCGGGCCACCGGGAATGATCACAGCTGACCGCCGCGGCCGCCGCCGCGAGGGCCCACCAGGACGGGAGACGAGACGATGGTGTTCGGCCGCAGCAAGCCCACCGGCAAGCCGGGGGAGTGGTTCTACTGCATCAAGCACGGCAAGGTCGAGGAGGGCCCGGAGTGCCCGGCCAAGGACCGGCTCGGCCCGTACGCCACCCGCGAGGAGGCCGCGCACGCCCTGGAGACCGCCGCCGAGCGCAACCAGGAGTGGAAGCAGGACCCGCGCTGGAACGACGAGACGCCCGAGGCCTGACGCCCCCTCACACTTCGGCGGCCGCGGCCTCGGCCTGCTGCTTCTCGTGCTGCGCCCGCACCGCCAGGACGTGCGGGTCGGTGCGGGAGTCCCAGGCCAGCAGCTTCGGGATGGACGCCGTCAGGGCCAGCACGCCCAGCACGCACATCACGCCGCCCGTCCAGATCGAGGCCCGGGTGCCGACCAGCGCGGCCATGCCGCCGGCCCGGACCTGGCCGAGCTGCGGGCCGACCGAGTACGACAGCAGCTCCACCCCGGCGAGGCGGCCGCGCAGCTCGTCGGGGATGGACTGGTTCCAGATCGTCGACCGGGCGACGCCGCTGATCTGGTCGGCCGCGCCCGCCAGCGCCAGGCACAGCAGCACCAGCCAGACGTTCCCGGCCAGGCCGGCCAGCGCCATCGACCCGCCCCAGCCGAGCGCCGCGAACAGCAGCATCCGCCCGTGCCGGTGGACCCGCGACAGCCAGCCGCCGGTCGCCGACACCAGCAGCGCGCCGACCGCCGTCGCCGCGTACAGCAGGCCCAGCGCCCACTCGGCGTCCAGCGAGTCCGCCAGGAACGGGAAGACCGCGACCGGGAAGGCGAACAGCATCGCCACCGTGTCGATCGCGTAGGTGCCCAGCAGGTCCTTGCGGCTCCACGCGTAGGCCAGGCCCTGCCCGAGGCTGCGCAGCGAGGGCCGGTCGGCGCTCTCGGCGGGCGGGATCGGACGCATCCGGGCGATCAGGGCCAGCGACACCAGGAAGGTCAGCACGTCCAGCGCGTAGGCGCTGCGCGCCCCGGCCACCGCGACGACCACGCCCGCCAGCGCCGGGCCGGCCACCGAGGCGGCGTTGCGGTACAGCGAGACGAGGGTGAACGCGGCGGGCAGCTGGTCGTGCGCCACCACCCGGGGGAACATCGAGTCCAGCGCCGGGCGCTGGATGCCGTCCAGCGCTGCGGTCAGCGCCCCCACCAGGTAGATCGGCCACAGCAGCGGGTGCGGCAGCACGGAGTTGGCCAGCAGCAGCACGGCCATCAGCGTCAGCCCCGCCTCGCTGAGCAGCACCAGGCGGCGACGGTCCAGCGCGTCCGCCAGCGCCCCGCCCCACAGGCCGAACACCACCAGCGGCACCAGCTCGAACGCGCCGGCCAGGCCGACCGCGAGGGTCGAGCCGGTCAGCTGCTTGATCTGGATCGGCACCGCGATGTAGGTGAGGAAGCTGCCGAAGGCGGTGACGCACCCCGACGTCCAGAGCAGCCGGAACTCCCGGGAGGCGCGCCAGGGCGTCAGGTCCGGGATCAACTTGCGGAAGAAGCGGGCAGCAGCTGTCACATGGTCAGATGCTGCGGGAGGCGGACGGACCGGGGCAACAGGTTTTCTGCCGGCCCGTCACCAGCGCACCACCGGCGAGGCGGTCAGCCGCTCCACCAGCCGGGCCAGCCGGGAGCGCGGCGGCACCGTCGAGGTGGCCGAGCTGACCAGGTGCTGCACCAGCTCGAACGGCTCGGGTTCGGCCTCCGGCACGGTCAGCCGCTCGTGCGCCAGCGCCGTCAGCTCGGGGTCGCCGTCGTCCAGGGCGAGCAGCACCGCGCCGGCCCGGCGGGCGCCGTCGAGCCGTTCCAGCAGGGGCGCGTCGGCGGGCGCGGGGGCGACCAGCAGCACCGTCGCGCCGTTCCGCGCCTCCTCCAGCCGGGGCAGCCCGCACGCCAGGTGGCTCGGCGCGCCCGGCGGGACGGTGTGCCGCAGCAGCGTCGGGACGAGCTCCGGCACCCCGCTGTACGCGGCCTCGTCGCTCAGGTGCGCCGCCAGGTGCCACGGCTCGTAGCGGGGGGTGCCGACCAGCAGCAGGCCGGTGGCGCTGCGCCGGGTGACCGAGCCGCGCAGCGCGGCGGCGAAGGCGCCCGCCCGCTCGGGCCAGCCGGTGCCGGCCAGTGACTGCCGGAGTGCGGAAACTCTCACCGCGTCCATGCGCGACAGCATGCTGCCCGGGCAACGGATTTGGCAGGATCTTCGGCATGACGCAACCCGATTCAGTGAACGCGACGGCCGGACCGGGCCGACAGCTGCCGGACGTCTCCGACCTGGTGGTCGGCGTCCTCGGCGGCACCGGCGACCAGGGCCGCGGCCTGGCCTACCGGCTCGCCAAGGCCGGCCAGCAGGTGATGATCGGCTCCCGCAGCGCCGAGCGCGCCGAGGACTGCGCCGCGGAGCTCGGCCTCGGCGTCCGCGGCGCCGACAACGCGCGGTGCGCCCGGGAGAGCGACGTGGTGATCGTCGCGGTGCCGTGGGACGGCCACGCCGAGACGCTGACCTCGCTGCGCGCCGAACTCGCCGGGAAGATCGTGGTGGACTGCGTCAACCCGCTGGGCTTCGACAAGCAGGGCGCCTACGCGCTGCAGGTCCCGGAGGGCTCGGCCGCCCAGCAGGCCGCCGCGCTGCTGCCGGACTCCACCGTCACCGCGGCCTTCCACCACCTGTCGGCGGTGCTGCTGCAGGACGAGTCGGTGGAGTCGATCGACACCGACGTGATGGTGCTCGGCGAGGACCGCGCCGCCACCGACACCGTGCAGGCGCTGGCCGGCCGGATCCCCGGCATGCGCGGCGTGTTCGCCGGGCGGCTGCGCAACGCCCACCAGGTGGAGGCGCTGGTGGCCAACCTGATCTCGGTCAACCGCCGCTACAAGGCGCACGCCGGCCTGCGGATCACCGACGTCTGAGCGGGAGACGGCGCCGCGGTGTGACCGACGCCGCGGCGCGCACCCGCCACCCCCGGCCGGTGCGGCGTGTTCGGTCGGCGAGAATGGCGGGGCCACACCGCGCCCGCCCGAGGAGTCCCGCCATGCCCCGCAACGCCCTGTACGCCACGATCGTCCTGGTCCTGGCGGTGATCGCCGCGGTGGTCTCGTTCATCCAGGGCAACTGGCTCGGCGTGGTGTGGGTGCTGATGGCCGGCGTGTCCAGCAACATCGCCTGGTACTACCTGCGCCGGGACCGCGCCGCCCGGGCCGAGCAGGCCCAGGCCCAGTAGGTCCGGCCCGGGCCCGGCCGGCTCAGTAGGTCTTCCAGAAGCTGAACAGCAGCCGGCCGACCGTCGCGTAGTGCGAGTCCGCGCCGAACAGGTCGAAGATCCCCATGGTGAAGTCGTACAGCCACTGGCCGACCTGGCTCTGCCACACCAGCGCGAACAGCAGCAGCATGCCGTAGGGCGCGTACGGGGCGATCGCGCGGCGGGTCCTGAGCGACAGCCAGGGCTCGATGATGCCGTAGCCGTCCAGGCCGGGCACCGGCAGCAGGTTCAGGATCGCCGCGGTGACCTGCAGGTAGGCGAGGAATCCGAGGGCGGCCGGCAGCGGGGAGAATCCCAGCTCCTGGCCGTCGTAGTGGGCCGGCACGTCCGGGTTGTCGAACCAGCCCTGGCTGACCGCCACCAGCAGCAGGACGCCGAACACCGCGTTCACCAGCGGGCCGGCCGCCGAGATCAGGCTGTGCTTGAGGCGGCCGGAGATCCGGTCCCGCTCGATGTAGACCGCGCCGCCGGGCAGGCCGATGCCGCCCATCAGCACGAACACCACCGGCAGCACGAAGCTCATCACCACGTGCCCGTACTTCAGCGGGTTCAGCGTCAGGTAGCCCTTCATGCCGACCGTGATGTCGCCGCCGGCCAGCGCGGTGCGCGCGTGGGCGTACTCGTGCAGGCAGAGCGACACCATCCAGCCCGCCACCACGAACAGGAAGATGCCGAACCGGTCGTTGCCCCAGCCGGTGGCCAGCGCGAGGCCGGCGGCGACGAAGGTGCCGGCCAGCGCCAGGAAGATCGGGCTGACCCGGCTCTCCGCGCTGCGCTGGCCGGTGCTGGCGTAGGTCATGGCGAGAAGGCTCCGGAGCTGGGGGCGGATGGACGTCCGATCATGCCGGGCGCCGGGCGCGCCGGACAAGCGGCCCAGGATGAACGGACGGCGGCAGCCGGGCGTTCCGCACGGATGTGCGCCCGGCGTCCGGCGCGTCGCGCAGAATGGGCGGGTGCATTACGGCATCCTCGGCACCACCACCGCCCACCACGACGACGGCACCCCGATCGCGCTCGGCGGCGCCCGGCTGCGCGCCCTGCTGGCCGCGCTCGTGCTGCGCCAGGGCCGGCCCGTCCCGGCCGAGCTGCTCGCCGAGGAGGTGTGGGCGGACGAGTCGCCGCAGGACACCGCCGCCGCACTGCAGACCCTGGTCGGCCGGCTGCGCCGCACCGTAGGCCGGGCCGAGATCGGCTCCGGACCGGCCGGCTACTGGCTGACCGGCCCGCACACCGACGTCGCCGAGTTCCAGCGGCTGGCCGGCGACGGCGCCCGCGCCCTCGCCGACGGCGACCCGGCCGGCGCCGCCGACCGGCTCACCGCCGCCCTCGCGCTGTGGCGCGGCCCCGCGCTCGCCGACCTGCCCGACCGCACCGCCCCCGCCGCCCGCCTGGAGGCGCAGCGCGAGGAGGCCCGCCGGCACCGGCTGACCGCGCAACTCGCCCTCGGCCGGGCCGCCGAGGTCACCGCCGAGCTCGCCGAACTCTGCCGCGACCACCCGCTCGACGAACAGCTCCAGGCGCTCCGGCTGCGCGCCCTGCGCGCGGCCGGCCGCACCGCCGAGGCACTCGTCCGCTACGAGGAGATCCGGCACACCCTCGCCGAACAGCTCGGCACCGACCCCGGCCCCGAACTGCGCGCCCTGCACCGCGAGTTGCTCACCACCGCGGCCGAACCCCCGCGCGCCGCCGCCGCAGTTGCTCCCGCCGCCGGCAACCTGCGCCCCGGCCGTACCAGCTTCGTCGGACGCGAAGGCGAACTCGCCACCGTGGCAGGCGCGTTGACGGCCGGGCGGCTGACCACCCTGACCGGCCCCGGCGGCTCCGGCAAGACCCGGCTGTCCGTCGAGGCCGGCCGCCGCGAACAGGACGCCGCGCACTGGCCCGGCGGCGTCTGGCAGATCGAACTCGCCCCGCTGGAGGACCCCGCCGCCGTCCCCGACGCCGTCGCCTCCGCGCTCGGCCTGCGGGAGACCGTGCTGCACACCGGCGGCGTCGCCGAGGTGATCGAGGGCGGCCGCAAGGACCCGGTGCGCCGGGTGGTCGACCACCTCGGCCGCCGCCGCGTCCTGCTGCTGCTCGACAACTGCGAGCACGTCGTGCAGGCCGCCGCCGACCTCGCCGACCGGCTGCTCGCCGACTGCCCCGGCGTCACCGTCCTCGCCACCAGCCGCGAACCGCTCGGCGTCCCCGGCGAGACCGTGCTGCCGGTCGAACCGCTGCCCGACCCGTCCGCGCTGCGCCTGCTCGCCGAACGCGGCGCCGCCGCCCGCCCCGGCTTCCGCACCGACCAGGACCCGGAGGCCTGCGCCGAACTCTGCCGCCGCCTGGACGGACTGCCGCTGGCCATCGAACTCGCCGCCGCCCGACTGCGCGGACTGACGCCGCGCCAACTCGCCGACCGGCTGGACTCCCGGTTCGCGCTGCTCACCGCCGGCTCCCGCACCCTGCTGCCGCGCCAGCAGACCCTGCGCGCCGTGGTCGACTGGTCCTGGGACCTGCTGGGCCCGCGCGAACGCGCCGTGCTGCGGCGACTCTCGGTGTTCGCCGGCGGCTGCACCCTGGAGTCCGCCGAGGCCGTGCTCGCGGACGCCGAGGTGCCCCGGGCGGACGTCGCCGACCTGCTGCTGTCACTGGTCGACAAGTCCCTGCTGGTGGCCGGCCTGGGCGAGCAGCCGCGCTACTGGATGCTGGAGACCATCCACGAGTACGCGGCGCAGCGGTTCGCCGAGGCCGCGGAACCCGAGGTCGCCGACCGGCACACCGCCCACTACCGCGAACTCGGCCGCACCGCCCACCTGAACCTGCACGGACCCGGGCAGCTCGACGAACTCGCCCGGCTCGACCGCGAGCAGGAGAACCTGCGGGCCGCGCTGCGCCGCGCCGTCGACGCCCGCCAGGAGCAGGAGGGCCTGGCGCTGGTGCTGTCGATGGCCGGCTACTGGATGCTGCGCGACTACCGCACCGAGTCCCGCGCCTGGTACGAGGCGGTCGCCGCGCTCGGCCCCGACCCGTACGCCGAGGACGCCCCGCCGCCCGTCCCGCTCACCGCCGGGCCGCTGGACGCGCCGCTGCCGATGCCGCCCGAGCTCCTCGACGAGGCCCGCCGCCAGCTCGGCCTGCACCGGCTGATCAGCATGTTCTCCGGGGACATGAGCATGCTCGACAGCTCGGGCGCGCTGCACACCGCCGAACGCATCCTGGCCACCTACACCCCCGACCTGCCGCAGTCCTACCGGCAGCCGGTGCTCGCCCGGATCTTCACCGTCTTCCTCACCGGCGAGATCGAGCGCACCCGTGAGGTGATGGACGACGCGGTGGCCGGCGCCCGGGTCCACGGCGGCCCGCTCGACCTGGCGTTCGCCCTGCAGCTGCGCGCCCGGCTGCTCAACGACCTGGCCGGCGCCCTCGACCGGGCGATCGCCGACAGCGAGGAGGCGCTCGCCCTCTACACCGCCCTGGGCGACCGCTGGGGCATGTCCGACGCCCTCTCCGGCAAGGCCGAGAACGCCACCAAGTCCGGCGACGCCGCCCAGGCCGAGGCGGCCTTCCGGCAGGCCATCGAGCTCTCCACCCAGCTCGGCGCGCACCAGGAGGTCCCGATGCTGCGGGCCCGGCTCGGCGAGGTGCTGGCCGAACGGGACCCGGAGGCCGGCGAGCGGATGGTCCGCGAGGCGGTCGCCGCCGCGGCCGAGGAGCACAGCGACGCCGAGGGCGCCCGGATGTACGGGCGGCTGGTGCTGTGCAACCTGGCGGTGCGCCGCGGCGAGTACGCCGAGGCGCTGGCCCTGCTCGACGAACTGCCCGTCGGCCAGGCCCTGCGCGGCCCCGTCCCCTCGGTGTTCGCCGGCATCGTCGCCTGCATCCGCGGCTGGGTGGTGGCCCGGTCCGGTGACCCCGCGGCCGGCCTGGAGCTGATGCGCGCCGGCCGCCGCTCGATGACCGACGTCGAGGGCGGCGCCACCATCTTCGTCGAGCACATGGCGATGATGCTGATGGTCCCGATGGCCGGCGCCCTGGTCGAGTACGCCCGGACGTACGACGAACCCGCCGCCGCCCGTCGTGCCGCCGAACTGCTGGGCGCCCACGAGGGCATCAGCGGCATGCCCGGCTCGTTCATGGAGCGCAGCGAGCACGCCCGGTGCGTGGCCGCGGCCCGCGAACTGCTCGGCGCGGACGCCTACCTGAGCGCCTACGAGCAGGGCGGACGCCTCACGTTGCGTGAGGCGTCCGCCCTGCTGAACGATCCCGGCTCGTTCCGCTCCGAGGCCGGCTGATCCACCGTCAGGTGCGCTTGCGGAAGCGGGCCACCGCCAGCGGCGCGGTCACCACGGTGATCGCCGCCGACCAGATCAGCACCGTCACCACCGAGTTGCCGACCGGGCCGCCGTTGATCAGCGCGCGGCAGGCGTCCGCCAGCGCCGACAGCGGGTTGTGCTTCGTGAACGCCTGCAGCCAGCCCGGCATGGTGGAGGGGTTGGCGAAGATCGAGCTGCCGAACTGCAACGGCATCATCACGATCATCGCCATGCCCTGCACCGCCTGGGCGCTGCGCAGCGCCATGCCCAGCAGCATCGACACCCACATCAGCGAGGCGCCGAACACCAGCGAGAGGCCGACCGCGGCCAGCAGGTTCAGCGGGCCGCCCTTGACCTCCAGGCCGAGGAGCAGCGCGAAGCCGATCAGCACCGCGAAGGCGACCAGCGCCCGCAGCGTCTCCGCGATCATCTTCGACAGCAGCACCGCGGAGCGCCCGATCGGCAGGGTGCGGAAGCGGTCCATCACGCCGGTCTGGAAGTCGGTGTTCAGTCCGGTGCCCAGCGCCATCGCCAGGTTCAGGCCGGTGGTGCCGAGCAGGCCGGGCACCATGTACTGCATGTACTCGTGCTGGTTGGTGGCCATCGCGCCGCCGAACACGTAGACGAACAGCAGAATCATGATGACCGGCACCAGCAGGGCGTCCAGCATGGACTCCGGGTCGGCCTTGATCCGCATCAGGTTCCGGCGGGTCAGCGCACCCAGGTGGCGCAGGTTCGCCCGCAGGCCGATCCGGGTGTCGTCGCCGCTCGCCCGGGCGGGAGCGGACGCGGGTGCGGGGCTCAGGGTGGCGGTGCTCATGCGACGGGCTCCTTGTCACGGGCCGGGGCGGGGACGGACGGCTTGCCGGTGATGGTCAGGAAGACCTCGTCCAGGCTGGGCAGCTTGGTGTCGATGCCCGCGATCCCGAACCCGCGGGTGCCCAACGCCGCTATGACGGTCGTCAGTTGCTCCTCGTCGGTGAGATGCACCGAGAGCAGGCCGGACTCCTCCGAGAACGTCGCCGGGACCCCGGTCTCGCGCAGGCACCGGGCCATCTCCGGCAGTTCCGCTGGACGCAGCGGACGCACCTGCAGACTCTTGCCGCCGACCTGGGCCTTCAGCTCCTGAATGCCGCCGTTGGCGATCACCCGGCCCTTGTCGATCACGGTCAGCGCGTCGGCGAGCTGCTCCGCCTCCTCCATGTACTGCGTGGTCAGCAGCACCGTGGAGCCCTCGCCGACCATCCGCTGCACCTCGTCCCACACCTCGTTGCGGGTCCGCGGGTCCAGCCCCGTGGTGGGCTCGTCCAGGTACAGCACCTTCGGGCGGCCGATCATCGACGCCGCGAGGTCCAGCCGCCGCCGCATGCCGCCCGAGTAGCCCTTGGCCGGACGCCGGGCCGCCTCGGTGAGCGAGAACCGCTCCAGCAGCTCGGCGGCGCGGGCCTTGGCCTCCTTCCCGGACAGGTCCAGCAGACGCCCGATCAGGTAGAGGTTCTCGTAGCCGGACAGCAGCTCGTCCACCGACGCGTACTGGCCGGTCAGACCGATGGTCCGCCGCAACTGCTTGGGCTGGTGCAGCACGTCGTACCCGCCGACGAACGCCGTGCCCGCGTCCGGCTTGATCAGCGTCGACAGCACCCGCACCAGCGTCGTCTTCCCGGCCCCGTTCGGTCCGAGCAGCCCGAGCACCGTCCCCTCGCGCACCGTCAGATCGACCCCGTCGAGGGCCTTCGTCTCCCCGTAGTGCTTCACGATGCCGTGGACCTCCACGGCGTTCCGTTCGATTCGCGTCATGGGAACACCGTGCCGGTGCCGCCTGTCAGGCGACCTTCATCCGACTGTCAGGGGAAGGACGGGGCGTGACAGCGAATGGGCGCGGGCAGGTGGCGAACCAGGGGCGCGGGGAACTGCGCGAGGCGGAAGGCACCTGTCCGCAAGGTCGCGACGCAGGCAATGACTTGCCGTTGATCGCGACCTTGCGGACAGGTGTGCGCTTGTCGCGCAGTTCCGCCCCCTCGGCTTCGGCCTGGGGGTACCCCCAGCGCCCCTGTTTTCGCGCCCTTCTTGCCCTTACTGGAAGCTGTGCTCCGGGCCCGGGAAGGCGCCTTCGCGCACGTCCGCCGCGAATTCGCTCGCGGCCTGCGCCAGCGTCGCGCGCAGGTCGGCGTACTGCTTGACGAACTTGGGGACGCGGCCGGCCGTCATGCCGGCGAAGTCGGTCCAGACCAGGACCTGGGCGTCGGTGCCCGGGCCGCCGCCGATGCCGACGGTGGGGATCGCGGAGTGGGCGGTGACCTCGGCGGCGAGTTCGGCCGGGACGGCTTCCAGGACGACGGCGAACGCGCCGGCCTGCTGGACGGCCTTCGCGTCGCGGAGCAGCTGGTGGGCGGCCTCGTCGCCGCGGCCCTGGACGGGGTAGCCGCCGTAGGCGTGGACGGACTGGGGGGTGAGGCCGATGTGGGCCATCACGGGAATGCCGGCCTCGACGAGGAGTTCGATGGTGCGGGCGCTGCGCTCGCCGCCTTCGAGCTTGACGGCGTGGACGCCGGCCTCCTTCATCAGGCGGGCGGCGTTGTGCATGGCCTGGGCGGGGGACTCCTGGTAGGAGCCGAAGGGGAGGTCGGCGACGACGAGGGCGCGCTGGGTGCCGCGGACGACGGCGGCGGAGAGCATCACCATCTGGTCCATGGTCACCGGTACGGTGGTCTCGTAGCCGAGGTGGCAGTTGCCGGCGGAGTCGCCGACGAGCAGGACGGGGATGCCGGCCTCGTCGAAGACGCCGGCGGTGAGGGCGTCGTAGGCGGTGAGCATCGCCCACCGTTCGCCGTTGCGCTTGGCCTTGGCGAGGTCCCGGACGGTCACCCGTCGGCTGGTGACCCCACCGTAGAGGGTGTTGACGGGCGCGTCCTGCGTCTGGGCAGGCTGAAGCGGAGAGGCGTTCATCGAACAGACTCCTGGTGTGTGTCGTCTCGTGGCGCCGTGCGGCGTCCCCGGATCTGGCTCCATGCTTGCACGCCACGGGCCGTCAGCAAAGAGGCGGAAGTCCGTCGGGGGTTCTCGGCCCCGGGGGGCTCTTGGGAAGGTCTTTGCCGTTCGGTGTCCCGACCGTTACGATACGGAACCGTCTCGTATCGAAACCGCGGCTAGTGTGTTCGTATGACCTCGCCGACCGCGCCGCTCCAGGCCCCCCGGGTGCCGGAAGCCGTACACCGCCGACGCTGGTGGATCCTGGGCACCCTGGTGCTCGCCCTGCTCGTCGTCGTACTCGACAACTCGATCCTCAACGTGGCGATGAAGACCATCGCCACCCCCGCCCCGGTGGGCCTCGGCGCGAGCCAGAGCGACCTGGAATGGGCGATCAACTCGTACACCCTGGTGTTCGCCGGGCTGCTGTTCACCGCCGGCCTGCTGGGCGACCGGTTCGGCCGCAAGTGGACCCTGCTGTCCGGCATGGTGGTCTTCGGACTCGGCTCGCTGCTGTCGGCGTTCGCCGGCAGCCCGGGCGAACTCATCGGCTACCGCGCGGTGATGGGCCTCGGCGGCGCGTTCGTGATGCCGGCGACGCTGGCCATCATCATGAACGTCTTCGAGCGGCACGAGCAGCCCAAGGCGATCGGCATCTGGGCCGGCGCGGTGGGCCTGGCGATCGCCATCGGCCCGATCACCGGCGGCCTGCTGATCGAGCACTTCTGGTGGGGCTCGGTGTTCCTGGTGAACGTCCCCATCGTGATCCTCGCGCTCGGCCTGATGGGCTGGCTGGTCCCGGACTCCAAGGACCCCAACCCGGGCAAGCTCGACCCGGTCGGCGTGCTGCTGTCCGTGATCGGCCTGGTCGCGCTGATCTACGGCATCATCAAGGGCGGCGAACTCGCCGACTTCACCGCCCCCGAGGCGTGGGTGCCGACCCTGGTCGGCCTGCTGGCGCTGGCCGCCTTCGTGCTGTTCGAGAAGCGCACCAGCCACCCCGCGCTGGACGTCACCTGGTTCCGGAACAAGGTGTTCTCCGCGTCGATCAGCGTGGTCGGCATCGTGTTCTTCGCGCTGATGGGCGTTTCGTTCTTCGGCGTGTTCTACACCCAGAGCGTGCGCGGCTACAGCGCCCTGCAGGCCGGTGAGCTGATGCTGCCGCTGGCCGTCGCCCAGCTGATCTTCGCGCCCCGGGCCCGCCTGGTGGTGGACCGGATCGGCATCCGGCTGACCTGCGCCGGCGGCATGCTGCTGGTCACCGTCGGCTTCCTCGGCTACGTGTTCCTGACCGCGACCAGCCCGATCTGGCTGCTGATCGTGCTCGGCTTCGTGATGGGCACCGGCATGGCGCACGTGATGCCGCCGGTCACCGTCGCGATCATGGGCGCGCTGCCGCGCGAGAAGGCCGGCGCGGGCTCCGCGCTGAACAACACCTTCCGCCAGGTCGGCGGCTCGCTGGGCATCGCGGTGCTGGGCGCGCTGCTGTCCACCGTGTACCGCAACGGCATGGAGGACCACCTCGGCGCGGTGCCGGAGCAGTTCCGCTCGCGGGCCGGCGAGTCGATCGAGTCCACCCTCGGGGCGGCCGAGAGGCTGCACCTGCAGGCCCTGGTCGACCCCGCCAAGGACGCGTTCATCCACGCCATGCACGTGGTCTCCGCCGTCTCGGCCGGCGTCACCGTGCTCGGCGCGGTGCTCGCGATGGCGCTGCTGCCCGGCAAGCTCCCCGCCGCCCCCGGCGGCCCCGCCGGGAAGCCCGGCGCGCAGGGCCGGACGGACTCCGACACGAGTCCTGCCAAGGTCTGATCGCAAGGGTGGAGAATAAGGCCATGACAAGCGCCGACACTCCGCTCAAGCCGTGCCACGGCCCCGCCGCGGAGCAGGACGCTCCGCGGCGGGGCCGTCCGCGCAGCGAGGCCGCCGAGCACGCGATCTTCGGCGCCGTCGAGAAGCTGATGGAGGACGGCGTCGGCCTGGCCGAGCTGTCCATCGAGCGGATCGCCGCCGAGGCGGGCGTCGGCAAGGCCACCATCTACCGGCGCTGGCCCAACAAGGAGGCCCTGCTGGTCGACGTGGTCGACCGGCTGGAGGAGCCGATGCCGCCGCTGGCCGGCCCGACCTACCGGGACGACCTGATCAGCGCCGTCGACTACATGCGCCGGCGCGGCCTGATCAAGCGCTCCCGGTGGATCGTCAAGTCCGCGCTCGGGCAGATGAACAGCTGGCCCGAACTCAAGCAGACGTACCACGAACGGGTGGTCCGTCCGCGCCGCGAGCTGATCCGGCAGATCGTCCGCCGCGGCGTCGAGGAGGGCGAGCTCCGCTCCGACCTGGACGTCGAACTGCTCTGCGAGATGCTGATCGGGCCGATCCTGCTGCGCACCGTCCTGTGGGACGACGCGCCGCTGGAGGACCCCGACCTGCCCCGGCAGATGATCGACGCCGCACTCAACGGCCTCGCCGCCCGCTGAGCCCCTCCGGCCGTTCGGCGGGAACTCTTCGCACACTTTGTCGCGTCCCTCCCGTCATAGGCTGAGCCGAGAATCGGATCGGAGCAGGTCGGACGGGGTCGACGGGGAGTCGGCGGACACACGACGGACACGGCGGCGAGGAGCGGGCATGGTGCGGGCGGAGGGCCCGGCGGTAGCGGCGGACGAGCAGGAGCAGACCCGGCGCGGCCGGCTGCGCCGCTGGTTCGACTGGCGGCGCGGCCGGCCGCTCACCCTGCTCGGCGTGCTGGTGACGGTGCTGCTGGTCGCGCACGCGCAGGTGCCGAACGCGGTCGGCAACCTGGGCAGCCTGCTGGAGACCTTCCTGCCCTGGCTGGGCCTGACCGTGCCGATGCTGCTGGCGCTCGCCCTGTGGCGGCGCTCCGGCGTCGCCGTGCTGGCCGCGCTGCTGCCCGCCGCGGTGTGGCTGAACCTGTTCGGCGCGCTGCTGGTCGACAAGAGCAGCGGTCCCGGCGACTTCACCGTGCTCAGCCACAACGTCGCCGCCGCCAACGACGACCCGCAGGGCACCATCCGGATGCTCACCGGCTCCGGCGCGCAGATCGTCGCCCTGCAGGAACTCTCCGGATCCGCCGTCCCCGTGTACGCCGCCGGGCTGGCCAAGGCGTACCCGTACCACGCGGTCGAGGGCACCGTCGGCCTGTGGTCCAGCTACCCGATCGACGGCGTCGAGGTGGTCGACATCAAGATGGGCTGGACCCGGGCCTTCCGCGCCGAGGTCACCACCCCCAAGGGCCCGCTCGCCGTGTACGTCGCCCACCTGCCCTCGGTGCGGGTCAAGTTCGACAGCGGCTTCACCGCCGGCCGCCGGGACGTCAGCGTGCAGGCCCTCGGGGATGCCGTCGCGCGCGAACCGCTGCGCAAGGTGCTGCTGCTCGGCGACCTCAACGGCACCGTGAACGACCGCAGCCTGGCCCCGATCACCTCGCAGCTGCGCTCCGCCCAGGGCGCGGCCGGCGACGGCTTCGGCTTCTCCTGGCCGGCGTCCTTCCCGATGGCCCGGATCGACCAGATCCTCAGCAAGGGCGGGCTGGTCCCCACCGACTCCCGCACCCTGCCGGCGGACGCCAGCGACCACCTCGCGGTGGTCGCCGGCTACCGCTACTAGCCGCGGCCGGGCTCAGAACCCGCCGATCACCACGGTGGCGTCCCGGTCCTCGTCCTGCTCGACCCGGACGGTCAGGCCCTGATCGGCCATCAGCGCGGTCGTCGCCGGAGCCTGCCGTTCGCTGGTCTCGATCAGCAGGTGGCCGCCGGGCGCCAGCCAGCGCGGTGCGGCGGCCGCCACCCGGCGCTGCACCGCCAGGCCGTCGGCGCCGCCGTCCAGGGCGACCGGCGGCTCGTGGTCGCGGGCCTCCGGCGGCAGCAGCGGGATCTCGCCGGTCGGCACGTACGGGGCGTTGGCCACCAGCAGCCCGACCCGGCCGCGCAGCGCCCGCGGCAGCGGGGCGTCCAGGTCGCCCAGGTGCACCGTGCCGCCGTACGGGGCCAGGTTGCGGCGGGCGCAGGCGGCGGCCGCCGGGTCGACGTCGGCGGCGTGCAGCTCGACCTCGCCGAGCCGGTCGGCCAGCGCCGCGCCGATCGCGCCGGAGCCGCAGCACAGGTCCAGCACCACCGTGCCGGGCGTGCCCAGCGCAGCGGCCCGCTCGACCAGGAACTCGCTGCGCCGGCGCGGCACGAACACGCCCGGGGCCAGTGCGATGCGCAGCCCGGCGAACTCGGCGAAGCCCACCACCTGCTCCAACGGGTGCCCTGCGCACCGCAGTTCGAGCATCTCGGCGAGCCGGGCGGGGTGGTCGGCGGCGGACAGCAGCAGCCGGGCCTCGTCCTCGGCGAAGACGCAGCCGGCCGCCCGCAGCCGGTCGGCCAGGTGGGCGGGGGAAAGTTCGGCAGAGGGAAGGGGGAACGACACGAAGACCTCTTCGAAGAGCCTTGCGGGCTCCCGTGCGGTCAGACCGCGGCCCGACGGCGGGGGAGCACCTCGACAACCTGCACGGTGATCTCTCCCACCTCCTTCGGCCGGCGCGCCGTCCATGATCGGGCGCGTCTCGCGGCGCTCACCCTAACCCCTGCCGTCCGCGTTGTCAGCCCTGCCGCCAGCGGTTGGTGATCGGCAGTCGGCGGTCGCGGCCGAAGTTCTTCGGCGAGACCTTCGGGCCCGGCGGGTACTGCCGGCGCTTGTACTCGGCGGTGTCGACCAGACGCACCACCCGGTCCACCACCTCGGCGGGGAAGCCCTCGGCGACGATCGCGTCCCGGCCCTGGTCGCCCTCGACGTACCGGTCGAGGACGGCGTCCAGCAGGTCGTAGTCCGGCAGCGAGTCGCTGTCCACCTGGTCGGGCCGCAGCTCCGCGGACGGCGGCTTGCTGATGGTGTTCTCCGGGATCGGCGGCACCTCGCCGCGCGCCTCGGCCTGCGCGTTGCGCCAGCGGGCCAGCCGGAAGATCAGCGACTTGTAGACGTCCTTGATCGGGCCGTACGCGCCGACCGAGTCGCCGTACAGCGTCGAGTAGCCGACCGCGAGTTCGCTCTTGTTGCCGGGGGCGAGGACGATCTGACCCTCCTGGTTGGAGATCGCCATCAGCAGGGTGCCGCGCAGCCGGGACTGCAGGTTCTCCTCGGCCAGGCCGGTCAGCTCGGTGGCGCCCATATAGGCGTCGAACATCGGGGCGATCGGCACGGTGCGGAAGTGCAGGCCGGTGCGGCGGGCCAGCTCGGCGGCGTCGTCCCGGGAGTGCTGCGAGGAGTAGCGCGAGGGCATCGAGACGCCGTACACGTTCTCCGCGCCGATCGCGTCCACCGAGATCGCCGCGACCAGCGCCGAGTCGATGCCGCCGGACAGGCCGATCAGCACCGAACGGAAGCCGTTCTTGCGGACGTACGCCCGGGTGCCCTCGACCAGCGCCGCGTACACCTCGGCCTCGTCGTCCAGGCGCTCGCCGACCCGGGGCAGCACGGGCTCGGCCGGGGCGGGCTTCGGCGCGCCGCCGAGGTCGACCCGGGTCAGCCGCAGGCCGTCGGCGAGCACCGTGCCGTCCGGCAGGCCCGGCTCGGTCGCGGCCGGCAGGTCGAGGTCCATGACCAGCAGCGCCTCCTCGAACTGCGGTCCGCGGGCCAGCAGTTCGCCGTCCTCGCGGACCACCAGCGACTCGCCGTCGAAGACCAGCTCGTCCTGCGCGCCGACCATGTTCAGGTACACCAGCGGGCAGCCGGCCTCGGCGGCGCGGCGCTTGACCAGCTCCAGCCGGACGTCGTCCTTGTCGCGCTCGTACGGCGAGCCGTTGATCGACAGCAGCAGCCCGGCGCCGGCCTGGCCGGTCGCGGCGACCCGGCCGCCCTCCTGCCAGATGTCCTCGCAGATCGCCAGCGCGATGTCCACGCCGTGCAGCCGAAGGACCGTCAGCTGGTCGCCCGGCACGAAGTAGCGGTACTCGTCGAACACGCCGTAGTTCGGCAGGAAGTGCTTGGCGAACCGGGTGACCACCTCGCCGCCGCGCAGCACCGCCGCGCAGTTCTGCGGCTTCCCCGCGAACCGGCTGCCCGGCTCGCCGCGGCCGAGGTAGCCGACCACCACCGGGACCTCGCCCAGGCCCTCGGCCTGCAGCTCGGCCGCCAGGTCCACCAGGGCGGCGCGCGAGCCCTCCACGAACGAGTTGCGGAACGCCAGGTCCTCGACCGGGTAGCCGGTCAGCACCATCTCGGGGAACGCGATCAGGTCCGCGCCGGACTCGGCGGCCCGCTTCGACCAGCGCAGCACCTCCTCGCTGTTGCGGGCGAGGTCACCGACCCAGGGGTCGATCTGGCACAGGGCGAGACGCAGATTCGGCATGACCACGAGTGTAATCGTCTAACTGACGTTATGTCGCTCGGGGTGGCCCTCGGACCTGGTGGCCTCCGGGGCCGCCGCGGTCGGCAAGCGGGCGGGGATCCGCCATGATGGGGACGGCGCGTTCGGGCGCGGTGCGGATCCGGCGTGCAGCGGGTCCGGCGCGGCGCGCACGACACGGCGCGCACGACGCGTGGGACGCGCAGGGCGTAACACGGGCGTAAAGAGCAGAGGTGAGACTGTCCCCATGGGCAAGCAGCAGGAGTTCGTGCTTCGCACACTCGAAGAGCGTGACATCCGGTTCGTCCGGCTGTGGTTCACCGATGTCCTCGGTTTCCTGAAGTCGGTGGCGGTCGCCCCCGCGGAACTGGAGCAGGCCTTCGAGGAGGGCATCGGCTTCGACGGCTCCGCGATCGAGGGCTTCGCCCGGGTGTACGAGTCCGACATGATCGCCAAGCCGGACCCCACCACGTTCCAGATACTGCCGTGGCGCTCCGAGAACCCCGGCACCGCCCGGATGTTCTGCGACATCCTGATGCCCGACGGCTCGCCGTCCTACGCCGACCCGCGCTACGTCCTCAAGCGCACCCTGGAGAAGGCCTCCGAGCAGGGGTTCACCTTCTACACCCACCCCGAGATCGAGTTCTTCCTGCTCAAGGACCTCCCCGGCGACGGCACCCCGCCCACCCCCGCCGACCAGTCCGGCTACTTCGACCACACCCCGCGCGGCATCGGCCACGACTTCCGCCGCCAGGCCATCACCATGCTCGAATCCATGGGCATCTCGGTCGAGTTCAGCCACCACGAGGGCGCCCCCGGCCAGCAGGAGATCGACCTGCGCTACGCCGACGCGCTCTCCACCGCCGACAACATCATGACCTTCCGGCTGGTCATGAAGGAGGTCGCGCTCGAACAGGGCGCCCACGCCAGCTTCATGCCCAAGCCGTTCTCCAACTTCCCCGGCTCCGGCATGCACACCCACGTCTCCCTGTTCGAGGGCGACCGCAACGCGTTCCACGAGTCCGGCGCCGAGTACCAGCTCTCCAAGGTCGGCCGCTCCTTCATCGCCGGCCTGCTCAAGTACGCCGCCGAGACCGCCGCCGTCACCAACCAGTGGGTCAACTCCTACAAGCGGATCTGGGGCGGCTCCCAGCGCACCGCTGGCGCCGGCGGCGAGGCCCCCTCCTACATCTGCTGGGGCCACAACAACCGCTCCGCCCTCATCCGGGTCCCCATGTACAAGCCCGGCAAGCAGGGCTCCACCCGGATCGAGGTCCGCTCCCTCGACACCGGCTGCAACCCCTACCTCGCCTACGCCGTCACCCTCGCCGCCGGCCTCAAGGGCATCGAGGACAACCTGGAACTCCCGCCCGGCGCCGACGACGACGTCTGGGCCCTGACCGACGCCGAACGCCGCGCCCTCGGCATCCAGCCCATGCCGCAGAACCTCGGCGAAGCCATCGATCTCATGCAGCGCAGCGAACTCGTCGCCGAGACGCTGGGCGAGCACGTCTTCGACTTCTTCCTCCGCAACAAGCGGCAGGAGTGGGAGGAGTACCGCTCGGAGGTCACCCCGTTCGAGCTGAAGAAGATCCTCCAGGTGCTGTAGCGCGTACGGGACCCCGGTTCGGCGGCGAAGGCCTGCCGGGCCGGGGTCCGGCTTGCTAGGCTGCCGCGCCGGGGGGTGATCATGGCCGGGCCGCGCGAGTTGCTGGTTGTGGAACACGAGGTGATCGACGCCGAAGCGGAAATCGATCAACTGATGTTCCGGAAGCGGTTGTCGATGCTGTGGGGGTTCGGCGGAATTCCGGTGCTGGTGCTCGGAATCGTCGCCGTCAATGTCTTCGTCGACTATTCGCGCCCCGGACAGGGCCGGATCGGGCTGAACTTCCTGCTCGGGGCCCCGCTCGCCTTCTCGCTCTTCATGGCGCCCACGATGTGGTTCGACCTGCGGGGGAGCCTGCTCGCCGCCCGGACGAAGCTGAAGAAGCTGGAATCCGAGCGCAGGTCGATCCTGGCGAAGCAGAACCAGGCCGTGGCCAGTTCGTTCCACGAATACCGCGAGTCGGTCGTCGAGATCCGGGACAGCTACCGGCAGGGCGCCGCGAAATACCGGAACCGGCACAACTTCTTCCAGGTCTCGGTCCTGGTGGGGTCGATTCTGACGTCGGTCTTCACCACGGCCTCGGCCGAGGACGACGGCTGGCGCTGGATCGCGGTGGCGCTGAGCGCGGCGGTGAGCATTTCGGCCGGCGTCATCACCTACTTCAAGTTCCGCGAGCGGAGCATGAACCTCCAGCAGACCTCCGATGCGCTCGACATGGAGATCCAGTCGCTGAACCTCGGGATCCGCCGCTACAAGCGCCTGCCGCCGGAGGACGCCGCGGCCTGCTTCGCCGAGGAGGTGGAGCGGCTGAAGGAGGAGCAGCGCAAGAAGGAACTCCAACTGGAACAGCCGCCCGAGGCCCAGCAGCGCGACGCCGCGCCGACAGGCGTGCTGGCCCCGTGAGCGGCGGCGGGCGGGCGCCCTCGCGGCAGGAGCTGATCCGGCGTCGGCGGCGCACCGGCTTCGTCGGCCGGCGCAGTGAACTGGCCACGTTCACCGAGGTGTTGCGGCAGGCGCCGGAGGACGCGACGCAGTTCCTGTTCCATGTGCACGGGCCCGGTGGGGTCGGGAAGTCCACGCTGGTGCGGCAGATGGAGACGGCGGCGCGGGAGGTGCAGGCCGTCACCGGGTACGTGGACGAGTCGGTGACCGACCCGGTCGAGGCGATGAAGTCTCTGGCCGGGCAGTTCGCGCAGCAGGGCGCCCCGATGAAGGCGCTGGAGCGGCTGCTGAACACGTACCAGCAGCGGCGCCACGAGGCGGACGCCGGTGTGGTGGAGGGCAGCCCCGCGCCGTCGCCGGGCAGTGTGATCGCCTCGCGGGTCGGCCTGGTCGGGCTGGGGCTGATCCCCGGGGTCGGGGCGTTCACCGGGGCGCTGGACGCGAATCAAGTCGCCGCCGGGGCCGAGCAGTTGAAGGGCGCGCTCAGCGCGAGGTTCCGCAGCCACGAGGACGTCCAGCTGGTGCTGTCGCCCGTCCGGGCGCTGGCGCCGGTGTTCCTCCAGGAACTGGCGGAGATCGCGCAGCGCCGCAGCTGGGTGGTGCTGTTCTTCGACACCTACGAACGCACCGGGCCGATGCTCGACACCTGGCTGCGGGACGTCCTGGTCAGCGACCGGTACGGCGAACTGCCCGCGAACGTCCTGGTGGTGCTCGCCGGGCAGGGGCGGCTGGACACGCAGTGCTGGGGCGACTGGCTGGACCTGGTCGCCGACCTGCCGCTCGACGTGTTCACCGAGACCGAGGCGCGCCAGCTGCTCGCGGCGAAGGGCGTGACGGACGAGCACGTCATCGAGGTGGTGCTGCGACTGTCCGGACGCCTGCCGCTCCTGGTCTCCACCCTCGCCGAGTCGCACCCCACGGCGGCCGCCGAGGTCGGGGACCCCAGCGGCACCGCCGTCGAACGCTTCCTCAAGTGGGAGACCCGGCCCGAGCGGAGGGCGGCCGCGCTGGCGTGCGCGCTGCCGCAGGAGCTGGACGAGGACGTCTACCGGGCCGCCGTGGCGGACGAGGACGCCCGGGAGCTGTTCGGGTGGCTGCGGTCGATGCCGTTCGTGATCGACCGGGCCGGGCGCTGCCACTACCACGAGGTGGTGCGGACGGCGATGCTGCGCCTGCAACGGCAGCAGTCGCCGGCGCGGTGGCGGCAGCAGCATGTGGGACTGGCGGAGGCGTTCGCCGGGTGGCGGACCCAACTCGCCTGTGATGTCGTGGAGTTGAGTGAGCGCTGGCGGGACGAGCGGTGGTGCTCGTACCGCCTACAGGAGACGTACCACCGGCTGTGCGCGGACCCGGATCGAGCGCTGCCGCTCGCGCTGCGGGAGCTGCTGGACGCGTGGAGCCACAGTACGGCGACGCTCCGCCGCTGGGTCCGGATGCTCGCCCGCGCCGGCCAGGACGCGGACGCCCGGGCGGTGCGGGACTGGGGCGAGCGGCTGCTCGCGGCGATGGGCGAACCGGAGGCCGGGGTGGCCGCGATGACGCTGCTGCTGTCGGGTACAGACCTCGACCGCCCGGGCCGGGCCGTGGCCCACCGGATGCGTGGCGTCGGGCACCTCCGGGCCGGTCGGGACGATCTGGCACTGAAGGACTTCGACCGGTCCGTCACCCTGGACCCGGACCAGCCGAAGTCCCTGCACAGCCGTGGGCGCGCCCTGGCCTTCGGGGGTCGGTACGAGGAAGCGCTGGTCGACCTCGACCGGGCGATCGCGTTGGACCCCGACCGCCCCGCTGCCTTCGCCACTCGCGGGGAGGCCCGGCGGCGGCTGCGGAACTACCCGGACGCGCTGGCGGACTTCGACCGGGCCGTCGAGCTCGACCCGAGCCACGGCTGGGCCCTCGCGCATCGGGCCGAGACCTACCGGAACCAGGGCCGGCACCGGGAGGCACTGACCGACTTCGACCGGGCCATCGAGTTGGACCCCGACTACAGCTGGGCCCTCGTCGGTCGAGGGCAGGTCCATCGGTGGCTCAGGCAGTTCGAGGAGGCGCGGGCGGACCTCGATCGGGCGATCGAGGTCGACCCCGGAAATGTCTGGGCTCTCATTGCCAGAGGGCATGTCCACCGGGCGTCGGGCCGGCACGAGGAGGCACTGGCCGACTTCGACCGAGTGGTCGGATCGGACGCCGACCTCGTACGGGCCGCCGGTGCGCGAGGGGCGACGTATCTGGCGACGGGGCGACTCGCGGAGGCCGTGACGGCACACAACCGCGCGGTGGAACTCGATCCGCAGTCCCCCGTCCACCTGGCGCGCCGGGCCAAGGGCCATCGGCTGCTCGGGCGGTACGAGGAAGCGTTGGCCGACTACGGTCGGGCCCTGGAACTCAACCCCGGTGACGTCTCGGTGGTCGTGGGACGCGGGCTGACGCTCCGTCTGCTCGGCCGCCACCCGGAGGCGTTGGCCGATCTCGATCGGGCGGTCGCCGGCGATCCCCACAGCGGCTGGTTCCACTACGAGAGGGCGGTGATCCTGCATGCCCTCGGCCGGCCCGAGTGGGACGCCTGCCTCGCGCGGGCCGTCGAACTCCTCGGGCCGGGCTGCTGCGCCGCGGACCTGGGCAACCTGGTGCTCGCCCACACCATGGCACCCGCCCCGGCCGAGGCCGCCCGCGCACTGGACTCGTTCCTGGAGATCACTCCGGACACCGGCCAGCTCGCCGAACTGCACATCGTGCTCGGTACGTTGGCCAGGTCGATCCCGTCCGTCGCCGCGCACGCGGCACCCCTTCAGCAGCGGCTGCTGGACGCGCTGCCGCCGGAGATTCGGGCGCGGATGAACTGATGACAACTCAGGAGTGGAGCCGGCCGCGGGGCTCGCCCGGGGGCATGGTGCGCGGTGGTGGTGGACGGCCGGTGAATGCGCGAACCGATCAGTCTGCGGTCGTCACACGTCCCTGATGGCCACGCGGTTCCCGCAGAGCTTCGACCAGTCGTCGCGGTCGGAGGTCAGTACCAGCACCGGGCCCCGAACCCGGAGTGCGAGGGAGGCGACGAGCGCGTCGATGGCGTACTCGTGCCCGTGCAGTCCGCCTGCGTCCCGAAGCAGTGCCACTGCGGTCAGGGAGTCCTCCGGGGTGACCGGCTCCACTTGGAGTCGGAGAGGATCCAGTGCAGGCGCGCCGGATCCGCCTTTCCGTGCACTGCTTCGACGACAGTCAGGGCGGATACGACGACAGGAACTCCGGCCTGGCGGGAGGCTTCAAGACGAGCCGCCATCCTGCGGTCGTTGCGCAGGAGCAGGGAGAGCGCCTGGGAGTCGAGCACCAGGGACCGGGCGGGCCGCTCCTTCACGCGACGTCCCGTCCGGCGTCCTGAGCGTTTTCCTCTCCGAACAGCTCGCGACGGGCTTCCTCGATCTCCTGTTCCGTCAGCGCGCCGTGGTCGGCCTCGTGCGAGGCGACGATTTCTGCGAGGCCGTCCATGGCGAGCCGGTGTCGGACCGCTTCGGTGATGTAGCTGGACACACCGCGGCGTCCGGCGCGTGTGCGGAGCTCGGCGATGAGGTCCGAGGGCATCGACACGGAGATGTTCTCGGTGGCTCCGGCGCGGGTGGGCTTCATGACTCCGAATGTGGCACAAGAACTATTACAAGCGGTGCAAAGGAACGGGGGCGGGCGGAGTCGGCCGGTCGCGGAGGAGGCGTTCCACGGGGCGTTCCGCGCAGTGGTGGAGGGCGGCGGCGGTGGGGAGGCCGGGAAGCGCAGCCCGGTGAGGGAGGGGAGTGGCGTCGCCCCCGGGCCGACGAGCGCGGCGGACGGTGCGTCACGGGCGGGGTACGGGGGCGGTGGGAACGTACGCTTCGGGCAGGGGACGGCCACGGGAGGTGGGACAGCGGTGGAGGAACGGTCCGGGAGCCGGGTCAGCCGGCTGGAGACCCGACTGGTGCGGCGCGGGTTCTCCGATCCCGACCAGGCGGTGCGGCTGCTCGACGAACCGGCGCTGCACGGGCTCGCCGCCGACCCGGTGCTGCTGGACGCGCTCGGTGCGGCCGCCGATCCCGACCAGGCGCTGTTCGGCCTGGCCCGGCTGCTGGAGGCGCTCGATCCGCACGAGCGGCACACCCTGCGCGACACCCTCACCGCCTCCAAGCCGCTGCGGGACCGGCTGCTCGGCGTGCTCGGCGCGTCCTCCGCGCTCGGCGACCACCTGGCCCGCCACCCG
The DNA here is from genome assembly GCF_002803145.1 of Kitasatospora sp. CB02891. Classification (NCBI taxonomy): domain Bacteria; kingdom Bacillati; phylum Actinomycetota; class Actinomycetes; order Kitasatosporales; family Streptomycetaceae; genus Kitasatospora; species Kitasatospora sp. CB02891. Next base: position 348,378 of record NZ_NNBO01000003.1, read on the forward strand.
CGGGACTGGCACGCCCTGGTCAGCTTCGAGCTGCGCGACATCCACCCCGGGGCCGGAGACTTCCTCGGCGAGCTCGCCCGTCGCGTCCGGCCCGGCGGGAGCGAGGCCGACGCGCTGCGCGTCGCGTACCGGCGCTGCCTGCTGACGATCGCCGCCCGCGACCTGTCCGGCACCACCGACCTGCCGCAGACCGCCGCCGAACTGGCCGACCTGGCGGGCGCCACCCTGCAGACCGCGCTGGACCTCGCCGCCGCCGAGGACCCGGATGCCGCGGCCGCCTGCCGGCTGGCGGTGATCGGCATGGGCAAGTGCGGCGGCCGGGAGCTGAACTACGTCTCCGACGTGGACGTGATCTTCGTCGCCGAGCCGCGCGACGGCGTGGACGAGCAGCGGGCGATGCAGGCCGCGACCCGGCTCGCCGCGCACCTGATGCGGCTCTGCTCGGACACCACCGGCGAGGGCGTGATCTGGCCGGTGGACGCCAACCTGCGCCCCGAGGGCCGCAACGGCCCACTGGTGCGCACCCTGGCCAGCCACCTCGCCTACTACCGGCGGTGGGCCAAGACCTGGGAGTTCCAGGCCCTGCTGAAGGCCCGCCCGATCGCCGGGGACGCCGAGCTCGGCCGGGCCTACGGCGAGGCCGTCGCCCCGCTGGTGTGGGAGGCCGCCGCCCGCGAGCACTTCGTCGCCGACGTCCAGCAGATGCGCCGCCGGGTGGTCGACGCGATCCCGGCCGGAGAGCTGGAACGGCAGCTGAAACTCGGCCCGGGCGGCCTGCGGGACGTCGAGTTCGCCGTCCAGCTGCTGCAGCTCGTGCACGGCCGGAGCGACGAGAGCCTGCGCAGCGGCAACACCCTGGAAGCGCTTTCCGCCCTCTCCTCCGGGGGCTACGTCGGCCGCGCCGACGCCGCCTCGCTGGACGGCGCGTACCGCTTCCTGCGCACCCTCGAACACCGCATCCAGCTGCACCGGCTGCGCCGCACCCACCTGATGCCCACCGACCCCGACGACCTGCGCCGACTGGCCCGCAGCATGGCCCCGCTGATCAACGGGGACACCAGGGACGACCCGGTCACCGCGCTGCAACGCGAGTGGAAGCGGCACTCCGTGGAGGTGCGCCGACTGCACGAGCGGCTGTTCTACCGCCCGCTGCTCGACGCCGTCGCCGAACTGCCGGTCGCCGAACTGCGGGTCACCCGCTCCGGCGCGGCCGGGCTCACCGCCGAGGCCGCCCGGCAGCGCCTCGCCGCGCTCGGCTACGCCGACCCGGCCGCCGCGCTCCGGCACATCTCCGCGCTCGCCTCCGGCGTCAGCCGCAAGGCCGCCATCCAGCGCACCCTGCTGCCGGTGCTGCTCGGCTGGTTCGCCGACTCCGCCGACCCGGACGCCGGCCTGCTCAACTTCCGACAGGTCTCCGACGCGCTCGGCGCCACCCCCTGGTACCTGCGGCTGCTGCGCGACGAGGGCGCGGCCGCCGAACAGCTGGCCCGGGTGCTGTCCGCCGGCCGGCTGGCCCCCGACCTGCTGCTGCGCGCACCCGAGGCGGTCGCCATGCTCGGCGACTCCACCGGGCTGGCGCCGCGCAGCCGGGCCGCGCTCGAATCGGAGATCCTCGCCGCGGTCGGCCGCGCCGCCGGCCCGGCGGCCGGGGTGGCCGCGGCCCGGTCGGTGCGCCGCCGCGAACTGTTCCGCACCGCCGCCGCCGACCTGCTCGGACGCCTCGACGACGACCCCGCGACGGCACTGGACGCCACCGGCGAGGCCCTCACCTCGATCACCGCCGCCACCCTGCAGGGCGCGCTGCGCGCGGCCGTCAACGGCTGGGAGGACCGGAACGGCGAACTGCCCACCCGGATCGCGGTCATCGGCATGGGACGGTTCGGCGGCCACGAACTCGGCTACGGCTCCGACGCGGACGTGCTCTTCGTCCACGAGCCGCGACTCGGCGTCCTGGAGGAGGACGCGGCGGGCGCGGCGAAGGCCGTGATCGGCGAGCTGCGCACCCTGCTCGCCGCACCCTCCGTCGAACCGCCGCTGGAGGTCGACGCGGACCTCCGCCCGGAGGGCCGCAACGGTCCGCTGGTGCGCACCCTCGCCTCGTACGCCGGGTACTACGCCCGCTGGTCGCACGCCTGGGAGAGCCAGGCGCTGCTGCGGGCCGAACCGATGGCCGGGGACCTCGACCTCGGGGCGCGGTTCCGGGACCTGATCGACCCGCTCCGCTACCCGGGGGCGGGCGTTCCCGAACGCGACCTGACGGAGATCCGCCGGATCAAGGCCCGCATCGAGGCGGAACGACTGCCCCGCGGCGCCGACCCCACCACCCACACGAAGATCGGCCGCGGCGGGCTGGCGGACGTCGAGTGGACGGTGCAACTGCTGCAGCTGCAGCACGGGCACGAGATCCCGGGCCTGCGCACCACCCGCACCCGGGCGGCGCTGGCCGCGGCGACGGCGGCCGGCCTGGTGGAACGGGAGGACGCGGAGGTCCTGGACGCCGCGTGGGTCCTGGCCTCCCGGGTGCGGGCCGCGGTCATGCTGGTCCGCGGCCGGGCGGGGGACAGCTTCCCGGGCGACGCGAGGGAGCTGGCGGGCGTGGCCCGGTACCTGGGGTACGGGGTCGGGCACTCCGGGGAGCTGCTGGACGACTACCGTCGCGTGACGCGACGGGCGCGGCACGCGGTGGAGCGACTGTTCTACGGCGCGGAGTAGGACGGGCGCTCCCCGGATGTTCCCTACGCGGAGACCTTCGTGTCCCAGGAGACCGGAACCGTCAGAGCCCGGTCCGAGGCGTCGTCCGGGTCGCGGGGGAGGCGGTAGACCCAGTTGTGGTAGATCAGGCGGGCCGCGACGAAGCCGATGAAGAGGCAGATCTCGCCGCCGACCGCGTCCAGCCAGAAGTGGTTCGCGGTGGAGATGATCACGCTGAGGGTGACCAGGGGGTAGGCGAGGCCGAGGACGCGGACCCAGGTGCGGCGGGCCAGGAAGAAGATGGTCAGGCCGCACCACATGGACCAGCCGATGTGCATGGAGGGCATGGCCGCGAACTGGTTGGAGACGTGTGCGCCCGCGCCGGAGGCCATGGAGCCCCAGGTCTGGTGGACGGTGACGGTGTCGACGAAGCCGGCGCCCATCAGCCGGGGCGGGGCGAGCGGGAAGAAGTAGAAGCCGAGGAGCGCGATGCCGGTGGTGACGAAGAGCACCGTGCGGGCAGCGGCGTAGCGGCCGGGGTGGGAGCGGTAGAGCCAGACCAGTACGCCGATGGTGACGATGAAGTGCAGGGTGGCGTAGTAGTAGTTCATTCCGACGATCAGCCAGGTGACCGAGTTCACGGCGTGGTTGATCGAGCGCTCGACGGCGATGCCGAGGGTGTGTTCGAGGTTCCAGACCCAGTCGGCGTGCTTGTGCGCTATCGCGGCCTGTTCGGGAACGGCGTTGCGGACCAGCGAGTACAGCCAGTAGCTGATGCCGATCAGGGCGAGTTCGAAGAACAGGTGCGGGCGGCGCGGGGTGCGTCGCTGTTCGCGCAGGCGGCCGCGGAGGCCGGTGGCGGGTGGCTGGGCGACGCGGGTGGCTCCGCCGGGCTTGCGGGCGGTGTGGTCCGTGCCCGGGTCGGAACCGCCGCGCGTGCTCTCGGCGCGGTCGGCGCCGGCTGCGTGGATCTCGGTCGGTTCCCCCATGGACGAGAAGTCTGCCAGACGAGGTGTGGCCGCTTGCTCATCCTCTGGTCGGGGATTCTTCACCGACTGTCCCCCTACGGGGGTAGGGGTCGATCGGTTCTCGAGGCGCATGCGGTCCATTGTGTCGCGCGGGTTACCGGGGGTCGAACCGGGGTCTCGTTCGTGCCCGGACGCCGCGGGGGAGCGGAAAGCGCCCGTAGGGGCTCAGGTCACGACTCGGTATGACTCGCGCCTGGAAGGGCTTTCGCATCTTGCTGAAACATCTTGCAGGGCGCTAGGTTCCACGCCACCCACCCTGCCCGAGCGCCTCAGAGGGAGAGCCCTGCCGTGGCCGACGCCCAAGCCCGTTCCCCGCGCCGCACCACCCCGTACCGCCGTCCCGGACGGACCTCCGTCCTGGTGGCGGCCTCGCTGATCGCCGCCACGCTGGGCGCCGTGCCGCTCGCGTCGGCCGCGCCGTCCGCTCCGCCGGCCGCGCCCTCGGACGCCTCGCTGGCGGCGACCGCGGCCCGGCACGACCTGACCCGGGAGCAGTTCTACTTCGTGCTGCCGGACCGGTTCGCCAACGGCAGCACCGGGAACGACGCCGGCGGGATCACCGGGGGCCGGCTGGACAACGGCTTCGACCCGGCGGACAAGGGCTTCTACCACGGTGGTGACCTGCAGGGCCTGATCGACCGGCTGGACTACATCCAGGACCTCGGCACCACCGCGATCTGGATGGCCCCGATCTTCAAGAACAAGCCGGTGCAGGGCACGGGGGCGGACTCCTCGGCCGGCTACCACGGCTACTGGATCACCGACTTCACCCAGGTCGACCCGCACTTCGGCACCAACGCGCAGCTCAAGGAGCTGATCGACAAGGCGCACCGGCGCGGCATCAAGGTCTTCTTCGACGTCATCACCAACCACACCGCGGACGTGATCGACTTCGCGGAGGGCGGCTACGACTACCGCTCCACCGGCGCCTATCCGACGTTGGACGCGGACGGCAACCCGGTGGACGAGACGGCGGTCGCCGACGCGCGGGCCCAGTGGCCGAGCGTCTCGAAGGACTCCTTCCCCTATACCCCGGTGTTCCGGAGCCCGGCGGACGCGACCGCGAAGACCCCGTCCTGGCTGAACGACCCGGCGCTCTACCACAACCGGGGCAACTCGACCTTCGTCGGCGAGTCCGCGACCGAGGGCGACTTCTCCGGCCTGGACGACCTGGACACGCAGAACCCGAAGGTCGTCGCGGGGATGGCGAAGATCTACCAGCAGTGGGTGGCCGACACCGGGGTGGACGGGTTCCGGATCGACACCGTCAAGCACGTGAACCTGGCGTTCTGGGAGCAGTGGGCGCCGGCGCTGAAGCAGTTCGCGGCCCGGCAGGGCAACAAGAAGTTCTTCATGTTCGGCGAGGTGTACTCGGGCGACCCGGCGGTGACCTCCCCGTACGTCACCAAGGGCAAGCTGCAGGCGACGCTGGACTTCGCGTTCCAGGAGGCGGCGCGGAAGTACGTGTCGCAGAACGGTTCGGCGAAGGCGCTGAGCGAGCTGTACGCGCAGGACTACCGCTACACCACGGCCGACACCGACGCGTACGAGCTGCCGACCTTCCTCGGCAACCACGACATGGGCCGGTTCGGGTCGTTCCTGCGGAGCGACAACCCGGGGGCGTCGGACCAGGCGCTGCTGGCCAAGGACCGGCTGGCCAACGAGCTGCAGTTCCTGACCCGCGGTCAGCCGGTGGTCTACTACGGCGACGAGCAGGGCTTCACCGGCGCGGGCGGCGACAAGGACGCCCGGCAGGACATGTTCGCCTCGAAGACCCCGTCGTACAACAGCGACCCGGTGATCGGCGGCGCGTCCGGTTCGAAGGACCGGTACGACAAGGACGGCGCCCTGTACCAGGGCATCGCCGGGCTGGCGAAGCTGCGCAAGGACAACCCGGCGCTGGCGGACGGCGCGCAGGTGGAGCGGTACGCGGCGGACGGGCCGGGCGTGTACGCGTTCTCCCGGATCGACGCCAAGGACCAGGTGGAGTACCTGGTGGCGGTGAACAACGCGGCCGAGGCGAAGACCGTCACGCTGGACACCTTCTCGGCGGGCATGGACTTCGACGGCCTGTACGGGTTCCAGGGGAAGGCCACCAGCGGCGCGGACCGCAAGGTGACGGTGACGGTGCCGGCGATGTCCTCGCTGGTGCTGAAGGCGAAGCACAAGTCGGCCAAGCCGGCGGCGGGCCCGTCGATCACGGTGAACGCGCCGGCCGACGGCTCGTACGGGACGGTGGCGCTCGGGGCGAGCGTGCCCGGCGGCGGCTTCGACCGGGTGACGTTCGCCGCGCAGGTCGGCAACGGGCCGTGGCAGACGCTGGGCACGGCCGACAACGGGGTGTACCGCGTCACGCAGGACCTGGACGGGGTCGCGCCGGGCACGGTGGTGCGGTTCAAGGCCGTGGTGCAGGACTCGGCGGGCCGACTCGCCTCCGCGAGCGGGCAGTTCACCACCGGGCAGCAGCCGCCGACGCCCGCGCCCAGCGCGGTGTCCCGGCCGTACGCGGTGGTGCACTACCAGCGGCAGGACGGCGACTACGACGGCTGGAACCTGTACACCTGGGGCGACATCGCCGACGGCGAGGGCACCACCTGGCCGGACGGGCACGGCTTCGTCGGGCGGGACGCGTACGGCGCGTTCGCGTACGTGAAGCTGAAGGGCGGGGCGTCCGACGTCGGGTTCGTGGTGGAGAAGAACGGCGTCAAGGACGTCGAGCAGGACCGGCACATCGACATCTCCGCCACCGGCGAGGTGTGGATCAAGGAGGGCGACCCGACCGTCCGTCCCGCGAACCCGGACGGCGCGCAGCCGGTGCCGGAGGGCAGGGCCGTGATCCACTACCGGCGCGCCGACGGCGACTACGACGGCTGGGGCCTGCACGACTGGACGGGCGCGGCCACGCCGACCGACTGGGGCAACCCGCTGATGCCGGCCCGCAAGGACGCGTTCGGCGCGGTGTTCGAGGTGCCGCTGGCGCCGGGCGCGACCAGCCTGAGCTACATCATCCACAACGGCAACGACAAGGACCTGCCGCAGGACCAGTCGCTGGACTTCGCCGTCTCCGGCCGCGAGGTGTGGATCATCGGCGGCCAGGAGGGCCACCTGCTGCCGCAGGCCGCCGGCGCCTCCTCGCAGCTCGACCCGGGCTCCGCGAAGGCCCAGTGGATCGACGCGAGGACCGTGGTGGTGCCCGCCAACTACGGTGCGGCGGACCCGCAGCTGAAGGGCGGCACCAGCGCCCAGCTGATCTACGACCCGGCCGGCGGGCTGAGCGTCGAGCAGGGCGTGCTGTCCCGGCCCGGCCACTGGATCCGGCTCACCCCGGCCGCCGGCCTGACGGACGCCCAGAAGGCGAAGTTCCCGCACCTGGCGGGCTACCGGGCCTTCACCGTCGACGCGCGCGACGCCGGCCGGATCACCGACGCGCTGCGCAGCCAGCTGGTCTTCGCCGAGCACCTGCCGAACGGCGCGGCGCTGGCCGCCACCGGCGTGCAGATCCCCGGCGTGCTGGACGACCTGTACGCGGGGAAGGCCGCCGAGGCGCAGCTCGGCCCGGTGTACACGGGGCCGGGCCAGGGCAACGGCCGCAACCGCAAGGTGACGCTGTCGCTGTGGGCGCCGACCGCGACCGAGGTGGCGGTGCAGCTGTTCGACCGGGCGAGCGGCGGCACCCCGAGGACCGTGCCGTTGAAGCGCGACGAGGCGTCGGGCGTGTGGTCGTTGACCAAGGACGCCAAGGACCTGGACGGCAAGTACTACCTGTACCAGGTCAAGGTGTGGGCGCCGAGCGTGCAGAAGGTGGTCACCAACACCGTCACCGACCCGTACTCGACGGCGCTGGCCGCCGACTCCAAGCGCAGCCTGGTCGCCGACCTGTCGGCCGCCGCGACCAAGCCCAAGGGCTGGGACCAGCACCGCAGCCCGGCGGCGATCCCGGCCGTCAAGCAGCAGATCCAGGAACTGCACGTGCGGGACTTCTCGGCCGCCGACACCACCGTGCCGGCCGACGAGCGCGGCACCTACCTGGCGTTCACGCAGTCCAGGTCCGCGGGCATGCAGCACCTGAAGGAGCTCGCCGCGGCCGGGGTGACGACCGTTCACCTGCTGCCGACCTTCGACATCGCCACCATCCGGGAGAACCGGGCCGACCAGAAGCTCCCCGCCTGCGACCTGGCCGCGCTGCCCGCGGCGTCGGAGAAGCAGCAGGAGTGCGTGGCGGCGGTGAAGGCCGACGACGCCTACAACTGGGGCTACGACCCGCTGCACTACACCGTCCCCGAGGGCTCGTACGCCACCGACCCGACCGGGACGGCGCGCACCGTGCAGTTCCGCGAGATGGTGCAGGCGATGCACGACGCGGGCCTGCGGGTGGTGCTGGACGTGGTGTACAACCACACCGCGGCGGCCGGGCAGGACGAGCACTCGGTGCTGGACAAGGTCGTCCCCGGCTACTACCAGCGCCTCAGCGACAGCGGCAAGGTCACCACCGACTCGTGCTGCGCCGACACCGCGCCCGAGCACGCCATGATGAACAAGCTGGTCGTCGACTCGGTGGTCACCTGGGCCAGGCAGTACCGGGTGGACGGCTTCCGGTTCGACCTGATGGGCCTGGACCCGAAGTCCACCATGCTGGACGTGCGGTCGGCGCTCGCCGGACTGACCCCGCAGAAGGACGGCGTCGACGGGAAGAACGTCTTCCTGTACGGCGAGGGCTGGAACTTCGGGACCGTCGCCAACGACGCGCGGTTCGTCCAGGCCACCCAGGCCAACATGGCCGGCACCGGCATCGCCACCTTCAACGACCGGATCCGGGACGCCGGGCGCGGCGGCAACTTCATGCTGTCCTCCGCCCCGCAGCAGGGCTTCGCCTCCGGCCTGTACACCGACCCGAACGGCTCGCCGGACAACGGCGCTCCGGCGGACCAGAAGGCCCGGCTGCTGCACCAGATGGACCAGATCAAGGTCGGCCTGACCGGCAACCTGGCCGGCTACGCGTTCACCGACTCCGCCGGAAAGGCCGTCACCGGCAAGGGAGTCGACTACAACGGCGCCCCGACCGGCTACGCCGCGCAGCCCGGCGAGGCGGTGGAGTACCTGGACGCGCACGACAACGCCGACCTGTACGACGCGCTGGCGTTCAAGCTGCCGCAGGGCACCTCGCCCGCCGACCGGGCCCGGATGCAGGCGCTCGGCCTGTCGCTGACCGCGCTCGCCCAGGGCCCGGGGTTCGCCCAGGCCGGCAGCGACCTGCTGCGCTCGAAGTCGCTGGACGCCAACTCCTACGACTCCGGCGACTGGTTCAACTCCGTCAACTGGGACTGCAGGCTGGGCAACGGCTGGGGCCGCGGCCTGCCGATGGCGGCCGACAACCAGGAGATGTGGGCCCGCGACAAGCAGCTGCTGGCCGACCCGAAGCTGCGGATGGGCTGCAACGAGACGGGCGCGAGCACCGCCCTCTACCAGCAGTTCCTGAGGATCCGTCAGTCCTCGCCGCTGTTCGCCCTGTCCAGCGCGGCCGAGGTGCAGCGCCGGCTGTCCTTCCCGCTGTCCGGCACCGCGGGGGAGAACCCGGGCGTGATCACCATGCACCTGGACGGCACCGGGCTGCCGGGCGCGGAGAAGGGCCTCACGGTGGTCTTCAACGCCACCCCGACCGCGCAGAACCAGACCGTGGCGGGCCTGAGCGGCACCGCGCAGGCGCTGCACCGGGTGCAGGCCGCGGGCGCCGACCCGGTGGTCCGGCAGGCAGCCTTCGACCCGGCCTCGGGGACCTTCACGGTGCCGGGCCGGACGGTGGCGGTGTTCGTCCAGAAGTAATGGTTCCCCGTCGGTAACAGGGGTCTCACCTTCGGGTGGGACCCCTTGCGAGTTGGCCGAAAAGCATCGGTCGGCCCGACCGAACGTCAGGTTTACCGTGACGCCATCCCAAATGCCGGACCATGGAGGGCCCTTGGGCGTCTTGTAGGGCGGTCATAAATGAGTCAATCCGTGGCATGCATCTGTCATTCGCGGGGTGTTTGCTGCCACGATTCCCCTCGCTGCGAAGACGGGTAGCCCCACTTCCTGCCGGTGGAGCCCTCCCCAGGCCACCGGCAGCCCGCAGCACCGCACCGCGCACATGCACCGCACCCCGCGCCGCGACAAGCGGCTGGGGCCCCCGCTGCGCCGCAACCGCGGCCAGATTCTCTCCACCGCTCGTGACCCCGCGACGGTCGGTAAAGGAGTCTGCATGTCTCGCTACACGCATGCCCGCGTGAGCATGGCCGCCCTGGCGGCCACCACTGCCCTGCTGGTGACCGCGATTCCGGTGGCGGTGGCCCAGGCCGCCCCCGCCGGCCCGTCCGCCGCGGCCCAGGTCGCCGACCAGCAGGCGGCCGCCGGGCACGCCCAGCTGATCTCGGACGCCGGCGCCCGCTCCGCCCAGTTCGCGCAGAACCTGGGCCTGGGCTCCGCCGAGAAGCTGGTGGCCAAGGACGCGTTCAAGGACGCGGACGGCACCCAGCACTTCCGCTACGAGCGCACGTACAACGGACTCCCCGTCCTCGGTGGCGACATGGTCGTCCACCAGGCCGCGAACGGTTCCACCAAGGGCGTCGACCGGGCCTCCTCGGCGTCGCTGAACGGCCTGTCCACCACCCCGAAGCTGGCCGCCGCCAAGGGCCAGGCCACCGCGCTGGCCGCCGAGTCCGGCTCCGCCGTGCAGACCGCGCCCCGCCTGGTGGTCTGGGCCGCGGACAACAGCCCGCGCCTGGCCTGGGAGACCGTCGTCGGCGGCACCCAGAAGGACGGCACCCCGAGCAAGCTGCACGTGGTCACCGACGCCACCAGCGGCGACGTCATCCAGAAGTGGGAAGGTGTCGAGACCGGCACCGGCACCGGCGTCTTCGTCGGCAACGTCACCATCGGCACCTCGCTGTCCGGGTCGACGTACCAGATGAAGGACCCGACCCGCGGCAACATGTACACCACCAACCTGAACAACGGCACCAGCGGCAACGGGACCCTGTTCACCAAGGCCACCGACACCTGGGGCGACGGCACCGCCACCAACAAGGAGTCCGCGGCCGTCGACGCCCACTTCGGCGTCTCGATGACCTGGGACTACTACAAGAACACCTACGGCCGCAACGGCATCCGCAACGACGGTGTCGGCGCCTACAGCCGGGTCCACTACGGCAGCAACTACGTCAACGCGTTCTGGGACGACAGCTGCTTCTGCATGACCTACGGCGACGGCACCTCCAACACCCACCCGCTGACCGAACTCGACGTCGCGGGCCACGAGATGACGCACGGCGTCACCTCCAACACGGCGGGCCTGATCTACTCGGGCGAGTCCGGCGGCCTGAACGAGTCCACCTCGGACGTGTTCGGCAACATGGTCGAGTGGTACGCCAACATCGCCAAGGACAACCCCGACTACCTGGTCGGCGAGCTGATCGACATCAACGGCAACGGCACGCCGCTGCGTTACATGGACCAGCCGTCCAAGGACGGGTCCTCGGCCGACAACTGGTCCTCCACGGTCGGCAACAAGGACGTCCACTACTCGTCCGGCGTCGGCAACCACGCCTTCTACCTGCTGTCCGAGGGCAGCGGCGCCAAGGTCATCAACGGCGTGAGCTACAACTCGCCGACCTTCAACAACATCCCGGTCACCGGCATCGGCCACGACAAGGCCGCCGCCATCTGGTTCCGGGCGCTGACCACGTACTGGACCTCCACCACCAACTACGCGAACGCGCGGGTCGGCATGCTCTCCGCCGCGACCGACCTGTACGGGGCCAACTCGCCCGAGTACAACGCCACCGCGACCGCCTGGGCGGCCGTCAACGTCGGCTCGGTGCCCAGCACCGGCGGCCCGACCGTGACCAGCCCCGGCAACCAGTCGACCGCGCTGAACGCCGCGGTCAGCCTGCAGATCAACGCCACCGGCGGCACCGCGCCGCTCAGCTACTCGGCCACCGGCCTGCCCACCGGCCTGTCGATCGACGCCGCCACCGGCAAGATCACCGGCACCGCCACCGCGGCCGGCACCTACAACGTGACCGTCACCGCGAAGGACGCGGCCAACAAGACCGGCTCGGTGTCCTTCACCTGGACCGTCACCGGTGGCGGCGGCGGCAGCTGCACCCCGGCCCAGCTGCTCGGCAACCCGGGCTTCGAGACCGGCACCGCCGCCCCGTGGACCACCACCAGCGGCGTGGTCGACAACTCCGCCTCGCAGGCCGCGCACGGCGGTTCGTGGAAGGCGTGGATGGACGGCTACGGCTCCAGCCACACCGACTCCATCTCGCAGACCGTCGCCATCCCGGCCGGCTGCAAGGCGTCGCTGAGCTTCTGGCTGCACATCGACACCGCTGAGACCACCACCTCCACGGCGTACGACAAGATGACCGTCACCGTCAACGGCACCTCGGTCGCCACGTACTCCAACCTCGACAAGAACACCGGCTACGCGCAGAAGACCATCGACCTGTCGGCCTACGCCGGCCAGACCGTCACGGTGAAGTTCAACGCCGTCGAGGACGTCTCGCTGCAGACCTCCTTCGTGGTCGACGACACCGCGATCCAGACCAGCTGACACACCCTCAGGGGCCGGTGCCCGGCAGTCGCTTCGGCGGCCGCCGGGCACCGGCATGCCTTTGCCCTTCGACCTGATGAGCTGTCAAATGCCGGTCAAGGGCGCGTTTTTAATCGGATGCGCGCGACCGGCCCGGCGGGTTAGTGTCCCGCCATGTCCTTCTTCCACCAGATCTACGGCTGACGCGGCCGGGGCAGTGCCCCGAGCCTCGCGTCCCGCACGCCCCGACGCCCTTCGACGGCGCGTCGGCGGTGCGGCGTTCCTTTCCCACCCCCGTAGACCGGAAGCAGGTGCTCCGCCATGACCCGTCGTGCCCATATCGCCATGATCGGCATCCCGGCCGTCAGCCACGTCCGCCCGAGCCTCGAAGTGATCCGCGAACTCGTCGCCCGCGGCCACCGGGTGACGTACTTCAACGACCCGTCGGCGGCCGAGCTGATCGCCCCCACCGGTGCCGAGTTCGTCCCCTACCCGTCCACGCTGCCGGTCGCCGACCACGACTGGCCGGCCGACCCGATCGGCCAGATGCGGGTCTTCCTGGAGGACGCGATCGCGATGCTGCCCCGGCTGCACGCGCAGTACGGCGCCGACCCGGCAGACCTCTACCTGTACGACATCGGTGCGTACGCCGCCCGGGCGCTCGCCGAGGCGCAGGGCCGGCCGGTCGTCCAGCTCTCGCCGGCCATGGTCGCCTGGGACGGCTACCAGGAGGAGGTGGGCGGGCAGATACGGCAACTGCCGGGTGCGGACGCCTACTTCGACCTCTTCTCCGAGTGGCTGGCCGGCAGCGGCGCCACCACGGTGGAGGTGGACGCGTTCGTCGGGCAGCCGGCGCGCGTCGTCGCGATGATCACCGAGGCGATGCAGCCGAACGCCGAGCGGGTGGACCGCAAAGCGGTCGACTTCGTCGGGCCGTGCTTCGACCTGCGGGCGGAGCAGGGCGCCTGGCGGCGCCCTGCCGGGGCCGAGAAGGTGCTGCTGGTGTCGCTCGGCTCGGCGTTCACCCGGCAGCCCGCGTTCTACCGGAACTGCCTGGCCGCCTTCGGCGGCCGCCCCGGCTGGCACGTGGTGCTGCAGATCGGCAAGTTCGTCGACCCGGCCGAGCTGGGGGAGGTCCCGGCCAACGTCGAGGTGCACCCGTGGGTGCCGCAGCGGGCGATCCTGGAGCAGGCCGACGCCTTCGTCACCCACGCCGGAATGGGCGGCTGCGCCGAAGGGCTGCTGGCGGGCGTGCCGATGATCGCGGTGCCGCAGGCCGCCGACCAGCCCATGAACGCCGACCGGCTGGTCGAGCTCGGCGTGGCCCGCCGTCTGGAGACCGCCGACGCCACCCCCGAGGCGCTGTGGTCGGCGCTCACCGAGCTGGTCGCGGACGAGGCGGTGGCCGCCCGCCTGCGGGAGTTGAGCGCCCTGGCGAAGGGCGAGGGCGGCACCGCCCGCGCCTGTGACCTGATCGAGCAGCAGCTGGGCTGAGGCACCCGCCTCCGGCATCCCGCCCGGCCCGCGCCGGTCCGCCGTTGACGAACTGTCAGCGGCGGGCCGGCGCGGCCGTTTTCGGGGCCCCGGAAGCGGTCGCGGGCTCCCTTGACGGCCGTCCGGGCCGACCATATGGTCATGCCACTGCAAATTTCCAGCAAGTTTCGGCGTTCTTGCAGTCTCTTGCAGGATCCTTGCAGTAGCGACGGCCCCCCTTTCGCGCGGACGGCCGGGGGCCCCAACACCCCCGGCCGTCGCGGCCCCCACCCTGCCGCCTCCCGGCCGCGACGTGCGTCCGCGGACCGGGCCTCCCCCCAGGAGTGCTCCCTTGCCCACCCCCGCCCCCGCCCGCAGGAAGCGCGTCCTCGCCGCCTGCACCGCCCTCGCGGCGCTCGGTCTCCCGGCCGGCGCCGGGCTCTCGCTGGCGCCCACCGCCGCGGCCGCCACGCCCGGCAGCAAGGGCGTCACAGCCACCCTGTTCGAGTGGAAGTTCGACTCGGTGGCCAAGGCCTGCACCGACACCCTCGGCCCCAAGGGCTACGGCTTCGTCGAGGTCTCCCCGCCCCAGGAGCACATCCAGGGCGCCCAGTGGTGGACCTCCTACCAGCCCGTCAGTTACAAGATCGCCGGCCGGCTCGGCGACCGCACCGCGTTCAAGAACATGGTCACCACCTGCCACAACGCGGGCGTCAAGGTGCTCGCCGACTCGGTGATCAACCACATGAGCGCGGGCAGCGGCACCGGCACCGGCGGCACCGCCTACACGAAGTACAACTACCCGGGCTACTACCAGAACCAGGACTTCCACGGCTGCCGCACGGACATCACCAACTACGGCGACCGCGCGAACGTCCAGAACTGCGAACTGGCCGGCCTGTCCGACCTCGACACCGGCTCCGCCTACGTCCAGCAGACCATCGCCAACTACCTCAGCGACCTGCTGTCGCTCGGCGTGGACGGCTTCCGGATCGACGCCGCCAAGCACATGGCCGCCACCGACCTGGCGGCCGTCAAGGCCAAGATGAGCAACCCGAACGCCTACTGGGTGCAGGAGGTCATCTACGGCGCGGGCGAGGCCGTCCAGCCCTCCGAGTACACCGGCAACGGCGACGTGGACGAGTTCCGCTCCGGGACGTGGCTGAAGAGCGCCTTCAACGGCGGCAAGATTTCCGACCTGCAGAGCTGGGGCAGCGGCCTGCTCGCCTCCACCCAGGCCCGCACCTTCGTCGACAACTGGGACACCGAGCGCAACGGCTCCACCCTCACCTACAAGGACGGCTCCACCTACACGCTGGCCAACGTCTTCATGCTGGCCCACCCGTACGGCTCGCCGAACGTCTACTCCGGGTACGCGTTCAACGCCAACGACGACGGCCCGCCGAACGGCGGCGCCGTCACCGCCTGCTACCAGAACGGCTGGAACTGCGTCCACGCCTGGCGGCAGGTCGCCAACATGGTCGGCTTCCGCAACGCCGTCGCCGGCGCCGCGATGACCAACTGGTGGTCCAACGGCAACAACGCGATCGGCTTCGGCCGCGGCAGCAAGGGCTACGTGGCGATCAACCGGGAGACCTCGGCGATCACCCAGACCTTCCAGACCTCGCTGCCCGCCGGCGTCTACTGCGACGTCCAGCACGGCGACCCGGTGAGCGGCGGCTGCTCCGGCCCGACCTACACCGTCGGTTCGGACGGGAAGTTCACCGCCTCGGTCGGCGCGGGCGACGCGGTCGCGCTGTACGTCGGCGCCACCGCCGCGAGCACCGCGCCCGGCGCCTCGTTCGCGGTCAACGGCACCACCGCGCTCGGCCAGAACCTCTACGTGGTCGGCGACGCGGCCGCGCTCGGCGGCTGGGACACCTCCAAGGCGCTGCTGCTGGGCTCCGCCTCGTACCCGGTGTGGAAGCTGGACGTGGCGCTGCCGGCCGGTGCCGCGATCCAGTACAAGTACCTCCGCAAGGACGCCGCCGGCAACGTCACCTGGGAGAGCGGCGCCAACCGCACCGCGAGCGTCCCGGCGAGCGGGCGGATCACGCTCAACGACACCTGGCGCCCCTGACCCCGCGCCCGTGCCCGCGGCCCCGCAGCCCCCGCCGGACGGCGGGGGCTGCCCCCGTCGTGCGGGGGGTTGTTCACCCCGCCGCAACCGGGGTCCGGGGTGGTACGTCATAGGATCTCGGACGGCCCGGCCGACGCACCCTCGTGCGACCGCGGCCGTTCCCGGGGAGCGCCGGCCATCAGCGCACGGCGGACCCGGCGAAGCCCAATGACCAGGGCCCCTCCCGACTGCCGGGTCGGCCCCCGCCCGGAGAGACCGATCCGTGCTGCCGCAGCCCCGTTCCGCCGCCCGCCGTCTGCTGACCGCCGTCGCCCTGCTCGCCCTCGCCACCCCGCTGGCCGCCTGCGGCAGCAACACCGGAACCTCCGGCGAGGCCAAGGCCGCCATCTCCGGCGACCACTCGTCGCCGTCCGCCGCCAAGAGCAGCAGCGCGCCGCCCAAGCCGTCCAAGGTCCTGATGCCGACCGGCCCGGCCGCGCAGCTGTCCAAGGTCCGCGACACCGCCGCCGGACCGATCATGATGACCACCCTGAACGGCGCCAAGTCCGGCGTCAGCGGCAAGGTGTGGGTCTGGCTGCCCCCGCAGTACAACGACCCGAAGTACGCCAAGACCGGCTTCCCGGTGCTCACCCTGTACGCGGGCGGCCAGAGCGCCGGCTACAACACCTGGACCGACAACCAGCTGCCGATCCAGGAGATCGACCAGCAGATGGTCTCCCAGGGCAAGGCCCACCCGTTCATCATGATCATGCCGGTGCAGAACCTGGACTCCGCCGAGTCCCGGGCCCTGGAGTGCGCCGACATCCCCGGCCAGCCGAAGATCGGCACCTGGATGGCCGAGGACATCCCCGACTTCGTCCGGGCCAACTTCCGCACCGTCAAGGGCCGCGACGGCTGGGCCGTGATGGGCGCCTCCACCGGCGCGTTCTGCAGCGCCAAGCTCGCCCTGCAGCACCCCGACGTGTTCAAGGCCGCGGTGCCGATCGACGGCTACTGGAACCCGGACTCGCCGCTGTGGAAGGGCCACGAGCAGGAGCGCCAGGCCAACAGCCCCGACCAGCTGATCGGCGCGGGCACCGCCGACGTGCGGATGCTGGCCACCGCGGGCGGCGCCAACCCGTACGAGACCAGGCTGGTGAAGGCCTGGGTGGAGAAGGCCAAGGCCCCCACCACCGTCGAGTACTACGAGCAGCCCGGCGGCAAGCACCTCACCTCCGACTTCAAGAAGATGATCCCGCACACGCTGGAGTGGCTGACCGCCAACACCGCCGGGCCCGAGTCGGACTGACCGGACGGCGGCCGGCTCGTCGGGCGGCCGGTCGGACGGCCGGTCGGGAACGGTCGCGAAACCGCCCGGGACGGCCCCGAAAGCGCGCTGACCTGCACATCAATCGGTCGTTCATTCGACCCTGATGCACTGCTCCCACCCTGGAACCCGTGGACCGGAGAACTGGACCGGGGCGCCGCAACCGCGGCCCCCGCTCCGGCCCAGCCCCAGCCAGTCGTGAAGAGAGCGCCATGTCCCGCCACCTGCTGTCCGTCGGCCCGACGACCATTCCCGCCCCGCGCGAGGAGCTCCCTTCCGCGCCGGCTGTCGAACCCCTCCCGTTCGCCGGGCTGAGCCTGGTGCACGCCGCCGTCCGGCGCGACCTCGCCCGGATCCCGCAGGCACTGCGACTGCTCCAGCCCGACGACCACGAGAGCGCGCTCGCGCTCAAGCGGCACTGGGACTTCGTGACCGCCATGGTCACCTGCCACCACGAGCAGCAGGACACCCGGCTCTGGCCGCTGCTGCGCCGCTTCGCGCCCGAGCTCCGGCTGCTGCTCAACTGGCTGGAGTCCGACCACCACAACCTCGACCAGTGCTTCACCCGCACCACCACGCTGGTCGGCATCGCCACCCGCGACCCCGCCAGCTCCTGGCCGGTCTCCTACGCGGTGGAGGAGCTCGCCGCCCGGGTGGAGACCCACCTGCGGATCGAGGAGCGCCAGCTGCTGCCCCGGATGGCCGGCGTCTTCCAGCCCGGCTCCCGGATCGGCACCCTGCCCGAACTGCTCGACCTGCTGCGCCTGGCCGACGGCCCGTCCGCGTCCGACGCCCTGGTCTGGCTGCTGGAGGGCGTCGACCCGGTGCAGATCGACCGGCTGCTGGCCGACTGCGACGACGAGACCGTCCGGCACTGGCCGCACTGGCGCGACACCTACGCCCGCTGCACCGACCGTCTGTGGGGCCCGGCGGGCCAGTGAGTCCCGTCCCGCACCTGTCCGGGACGTGAGCAGCACGATCCGGGCCCGAGTGTCCCGGCGGGACTGATGTCCCGCCGGGACATTTCCGGTAGTACGGTGTTCGTATGAGCACCGACCAGCAGCAGGCGCCGGTCCCGCCCGGGCGGCGCGACCGCAAGGCCCGCCGCACCCGCGAGGCGATGGCCGACGCCGCGCTGCGCCTGGCCCTGGAGCACGGCCCGGCCGCCTTCGCCGTCGAGCAGGTCACCGACGCCGCCGACGTCTCCCGGCGCACCTTCAGCCGCTACTTCGCGTCCCGCGAGGACGCCGTCCTGGACTCGCTGCGCGCCGACTTCGCCCGGATCAACGAGCGCCTCGCCGCCCGGCCCGCCGCCGAGGCCCCCGTCGCCGCGTACCGGGCCGCCGTCACCGCCTGGCTGCACGACGGCGACCACCCCGCCTGGCACCGCCGTCCCGGCATGCGCGCGCTGTTCGCGCTGATCGACGACGAGCCCGCGCTGACCGCCGCCTACCGGCGGATCGCCGTCGCCGAGGAGGAGCAGTCGATCCGGCTGGTCGCCGCCCGGCTCGGCCTGCACCCGGAGACCGACCTGCGGCCCGCCGTCGCCGTCGGCCTCGGCGTCACCGCCCTGCACGCCGCCACCCGCACCTGGGTGCGCGACCCGGCGGGCGACCTGCCCGCCCTGATCGACCGCGCCTTCGACCTGGTCGCGGCCGAACCCCCGCGCTGACTGACCGTCAGAAACCCCCGCACCACCCGCGCCCGCCCCGGGCGCGGCGCACGAAAGGACCGACCACCCATGACCGCACAGGAGTTCACCGGCCGCACCGCTCTCGTCACCGGCGCCGCCTCCGGCATCGGCCTGGCCGTCGCCACCCTGCTCGCCGAGCGCGGCGCGAACGTCGCCGTCGCCGACTACAACCTGGACGGCGCCCGGGAGGCCGCCGCGGCCCTCGAAGCGACCGGTGCCAAGGCGCTCGCCGTGCAGGTCGACGTCACCGACCCGGCCTCCGTCGAGGCCGCCGTCCGCGCCACCGTGCAGGGCCTCGGCCCGCTCTCGCTGGCCGTCAACAACGCCGGCATCGGCGGCGCGATCGCCCCCACCGGCGCGTACGAGCCGGAGGCCTGGCGGCGGGTGCTCGCCACCAACCTCGACGGCGTCTTCTACTCGATGCGCTACGAACTCCCGGAGATCCTCGCCGCGGGCGGCGGGGCGATCGTCAACATGGCCTCCATCCTCGGCACCAACGGCTTCGCCGGCTCGCCCGCGTACGTCGCCGCCAAGCACGGCGTGGTCGGCCTGACCAAGACGACCGCGATCGAGTACGCCCCGCAGGGCGTCCGGGTCAACGCGGTCGGCCCCGGCTTCATCGACACCCCGCTGCTGAAGGACACCGACCCGGCCGGGCGCGAGCTGCTGATCTCGCTGCACCCCGCCGGACGGCTCGGCCGGGCCGAGGAGGTCGCCGAGCTCACCGCGTTCCTGCTCTCCGACCGGGCGTCCTTCGTCACCGGCAGCTACCACCTGGTCGACGGCGGCTACTCCGCCCGCTGACCGTCCGTCGAGGGGGGCGCGCACCAGAGAGGGTCCGAGCACATGAAGGCAGTCCAGTACCGCACCGTCGGCGGCCACCCCGAGGTGGTCACCGTTCCCGACCCCGAGCCCGGCCCCGGGCAGGTCCTGCTGAAGGTCACCGCCGCCGGGGCCTGCCACTCCGACATCGCCGTGATGAGCTGGCCCGCCGACCGGCTGCCGTTCCCGCTGCCGCTCACCCTCGGCCACGAGGGCGTCGGCACGATCGCCGCGCTGGGCGCCGGCGTCACCGGCTTCACCGAGGGCGAGTCGGTCGCCGTGTACGGCCCGTGGGGCTGCGGCAGCTGCGCCAAGTGCGCGGAGGGCAAGGAGAACTACTGCCTGCGGGCGCGCGAGCTGGGCATCGCGCCGCCCGGGCTCGGCGCGCCCGGTGCGATGGCCGAGTACCTGCTGGTCGACGACCCGCGGCACCTGGTCCCGCTCGGCGACCTCGACCCGGTGCGCACCGTGCCGCTCACCGACGCCGGGCTGACGCCCTACCACGCGATCAAGAGCGCGCTGCCGAAGCTCGTCCCCGGCTCCACGGCCGTGGTGATCGGCGCCGGCGGCCTCGGGCACGTCGCCGTCCAACTGCTGCGGGCGATGACCGCGGCCCGGGTGATCGCTCTGGACATCAGCGAGGAGAAGCTCGAACTGGCCCGCGCCGTCGGTGCGCACGAGGCCGTGCGGTCGGACGGCGCGGCCGCCGGGAAGGTCCGCGAACTGACCGGCGGGCTCGGCGCGCAGGCCGTGTTCGACTTCGTCGGCGCCCCGCCGACCACCGCGCTGGCCGGGCAGCTGGTCGCCGTCGAGGGCGACGTCTCCGTCGTCGGCCTGGGCGGCGGCACGCTGGCCGTCGGCTTCGGCGTGCTGCCCTACGACGTCCGCGTCAGCTCCCCGTACTGGGGCAGCCGCTCCGAGCTGATCGAGGTCCTGGACCTGGCCCGCGCCGGGGCGATCGACGTCCACGTCGAGACGTACGGCATCGACGAGGCGCCGCTCGCGTACGAGCGCCTGCACGCCGGGAGGATCGACGGTCGGGCGGTGATCCTGCCGAACGGCTGACGGCCCGTCGGTAGCGGCCTCCCCGGGGTGACCGGGGGAGGCCGCTACCGGCGTTCGATCACCTTGACCTGCTCGCCGGGCTGCCAGGTGCTGATCACCAGCCGGTCGTCCGCCACCTCGGTCAGGGTGGCCCGCCGCAGCTCCAGCCGGAACGCGTGGAACGGGCCGGGCGGCGGCTCGGGCAGGCCCGCCAGGTAGCCGGCGATGTCCACCGGATCGGTCAACTCGACGGCGGACAGGGCGAGTTTCGCGTCCCCGCCGGTCATGCTGGTGTCCGGCCCCGGGTTCGAGTGCAGGGCGCAGCGCGGGTCGTGACGCAGGTCGAGGGCCTTGACCGCGCCCGCCATCGAACCGAGGAACAGGTCGGCGCCGATGAAGTCCACCTCGATGCCGCTCACCCGGGGCGAGCCGTCCCTGGCCAAGGTGGCGAGCACGTGGTGCCGGTGCGCCTCGAAGCGGGCGCGGATGCGCGGGGCGAGGTCGGGAGCCTGCTGCTCGAAGTCCTGCCAGGTCGTCATGCGCGCGAGTGTAGGCCGCCTTCCCGTCGAAACCGCTGATTGTCGGCGGCCCGTCCTAGACTCCGCCCATGGAGACCTACATTGCCTTCCTGCGGGCGATCAACGTCGGTGGCCGCACCGTGAAGATGGACCGGTTGCGGGAGCTGTTCGAGGGCCTCGGTCTCGACGGCGTGCGGACGTACATCCAGAGCGGCAACGTGTTCTTCCGCACCGCGGAGACCGACCGCGCGGCGCTGACGGCCCGGATCGAGGCGGGGCTCGCCGAGGGCCTGGGGTACCCGGTGCCGGTGATGCTGCGGACGGTCGAGGAGGTGGAGGCCGTCGTCGAGTCGGACCCGTTCGCGGGCGTGGAGGTCACCGAGGACGTCCGGCTGTGCGTGCTGTTCCTCTCCGAGCCGATGCCGCCGGAGGTGGAGCTGCCGGCGGCCTCGCCGAAGGGCGACTGGGAGATGATCGGCGCGAACGAGGGCGCGGCGTTCGTGGTGATGCACCTGCGCGGCGGGCGGATGAACGGCAACCCGGCCACCTGCTTCCCCAAGTCGTACCAGGGGCAGGCGACTTCGCGGTTCTTCCACACCACCGCGAAGATCGCCGCCGCGGCCCGCAAGGGCTGACGCCCGGTCAGTGCGGGTAGGCCCGGGCGGGTCGCAGCCGGGGCAGTTCCTCGCGGAAGTCGGCGATGGTGGAGGCGATCTGCCGGGTCTGCACGGTGCCCTCCAGCCGGTCGAGGTAGAGGTTGCGGGCGGCGAGGGCTTCGACGGTGACGCCGAAGTACAGCGTCATCAGCGGGTTGACGAACGGTTCGCTGCCGGCCACCCGCTCGGCGGGCCCGACATCGCCGAACCCGCCGCGCAGCGCCGCCGCGACGGACCCCTGCACGATGCTCGGCCGCTCCGGCGCGGCGGCCCGGGCGTGCTCGACGGCGTCCAGGTAGAGCGCCGTCTCCGGCGCGTCGGCGGGGAGTGAGAACGCGCCGAGGTAGCCGCCGTCGCGGTGCAGGGCGGCGAGGTTCTCCAGTACCAGGGCGTGGTTGACGCCGTGGTGGGCGTCGATGCCGAAGCCCAGGCAGGCGACCAGCCGGGTGGGCACCGACCGCAGCCCGGCGACGGCGGCGAGCGAGGCCATGTCCTCCTCGGGGGTGCCGAGTCCGGCTTCGTCGCCGCGCAGCAGGATGTCGGTGCCGCCGTCGACCAGCAGGATCGCGTCGACGCCGAGCCGGCGCACCAGCGCCCGGTACGCGGCCCGCAGCGGTTTCACCCCGGTGGAGGCGAACGCCCAGACGGTGTCCGGCTGTTGGTGCTCCCGCAGCCACCGGGCCAGCGAACGCTCGGGGAACTTCGGCTCGGCGGAGCGGGTGTCGGGCGTGATCCGGGCCAGCTGGGGGCCCGCCCAGGCGGTCGCGTCCAGCCCGTAGTGGTGGGTGAACGCCAGGTTCGCCAGGTGCACCTCGCGCCCGGCGGTGCGCAGGGCGAGGGCGAGCGGCAGCCCGGCGTAGACGTCGTGGCCGCCGCCCGCGCCGGCGATCAGGATCCGTTCGGCGGCCAGCAGGCGGGTGAGCAGGGGCGGTTGGAGCAGGCTGGTGGTCACCGGCCGGACGGTAACAGGGCCCGTTCGGCGCGGCACCCGGGTTTTCAGTGCGGGTAGGCCCGGGGCGGGCGCTGGTGGGGGAGGGAGTCCTGGAAGGCGGCGATGGCGGTGGCGATCTGGCGCATCAGGACGGTGTGCTCCAGGCGGTCGAGGTAGAGGTTGCGGGCGGCGAGGGCTTCGACGGTGACGCCGAAGTACAGCGTCATCAGCGGGTTGACGAACGGTTCGCTGCCGGCCACCCGCTCGGCGGGCCCGACATCGCCGAACCCGCCGCGCAGCGCCGCCGCGACGGACCCCTGCACGATGCTCGGCCGCTCCGGCGCGGCGGCCCGGGCGTGCTCGACGGCGTCCAGGTAGAGCGCCGTCTCCGGCGCGTCGGCGGGGAGTGAGAACGCGCCGAGGTAGCCGCCGTCGCGGTGCAGGGCGGCGAGGTTCTCCAGTACCAGGGCGTGGTTGACGCCGTGGTGGGCGTCGATGCCGAAGCCCAGGCAGGCGACCAGCCGGGTGGGCACCGACCGCAGCCCGGCGACGGCGGCGAGCGAGGCCATGTCCTCCTCGGGGGTGCCGAGTCCGGCTTCGTCGCCGCGCAGCAGGATGTCGGTGCCGCCGTCGACCAGCAGGATCGCGTCGATGTCGAACAGTTCGACCAGCGCCCGGTAGGCGTCGCGCAGCGGCTGGACGCCGGTGGAGGGGAACGCCCAGACGGTGTCCGGCTGTTGGTGCTCGCGCAGCCACCGGGCGAGGGAGCGCTCGGGGAAGTAGGCGTCGGCGGAGCGGGTGTCAGGGGTGATCCGGGCCAGGTCCGGGGCCTGCCAGACGTCCAGGCCGAGGCCGTACAGGTTGCTGAAGGAGAAGTTCGCCAGGTGCACTTCGCGCCCGGCGGCGCGCAGCGCGAGGGCGAGCGGCAGCCCGGCGTAGACGTCGAAGCCGCCGCCCGCGCCGGCGATCAGGATCCGTTCGGCGGCCAGCAGGCGGGTGAGCAGGGGCGGTTGGAGCAGGCTGGTGGTCACCGGGCGGACGGTAGCAGTCGGTCAGCCGCCGTACTGGGCCAGCAGTTCCCGGGCGTCGGCGAGGTCCTCGGCGGTGGGCGCGTCGTCCTGGGTGAGGCGGTGGCGCCAGTAGCCGGTGAAGTGGACGTTCGCGTGGTCGAGGTGACGTTCGGTCAGTAGGTGGCGGCGGAGCTCGCGGACGACGCCGGCCTCGCCAGCCAGCCAGGCGTGGCCGAGGCCGGCGGGCAGGTCGGCGGAGCGGACGGCGGCGAGCAGCCGCTCGCCGGGGGCGGCGTCCTCGCGGTGGATCCAGTGGGCGGTCAACTCGCCGAAGCCGAGCAGGGGTTGCTGCTCCTCGGGACCGGCCGTCTCGATCCAGGCGTGGGCCCGGGCGCCGGCCGGCAGGGCCTCCACCAGGGTGGCGAGCGCGGGCAGCGCCGACTCGTCGCAGGCGAACAGCAGCGGCCGGCCGCCGTCCAGCGGGAACGGGCGGGCGAACTCGGGGGAGGGGCCGAACATGGCCAGCTCCTGCCCGGGCCGGGCGCGGGCCGCCCAGTCGGCCGCCGGGCCGTCGCCGTGCAGCACGAAGTCGACGTCCACGGTGTGCCGTTCGGCGTCGTGGGCACGGACGGTGAAGGACCGCATCCACGGACGGCGGTGCTCGGGGACGGCGTGGCAGGCCCGGTACCAGTCCATCAGGTCCTGCCCGGGGGTCGCCGCGGGCAGGTCGGGGCGGTCCTGCCCGGGGCGCGGGAAGTACAGCTTGACCTGCTGGTCGGGCCCGGCCAGGGCGAACTCGCCGGGCGGCAGGGCGAAGCTCACCCGGGCGGTGCGCGGGGTGGGGCGGTGGACGGCGGTGACGGTCAGCCGGCGGATCGGCAGGTCGGGCACGGCGGGCTCCTGTCGGATCGGAGGTGGCCGGGCCAGCCTGCCGGGGCCCGCTCACAGCACGCTGTCAGCGGGCTGTCAGCGCCGCGAGGTCAGTGCGAGAGCACGTCCTTGAGGGCTTCCTCGGTGCGGCCGATCACCGTGTAGCCGTCGTCGGCGGTGATGATCGGGCGCTGGATCAGCGCCGGGTTCGCGGCCATCGCCTCGACCCAGCGGGCCCGGTCGGCGTCCTCGCGGCCCCAGGACCGCAGGCCCAAATCCTTGCTGACCGGTTCGTCGACGCGGGCCACGTCCCACGGCTCCAGGCCGAGGCGGCCCAGCACCTCGGTCAGTTCGGCGGCCGTCGGCGGCTCCTCCAGGTAGCGGCGCACCGTGTACTCGGCGCCCACCGCGTCGAGCTCGCCCAGGGCGGTGCGGCACTTGCTGCACCGCGGGTTGATCCAGATCTCCATGACCGGCCAGCCTACCCACCGACCCCGGGCCGCCCGGCCCGGCCCGCCGACCGCCGCCGCCCACCCGTCAGCCGACCGCTCGCCGCCCGCCCGTCCGGTCCGGCCCGCCGGGAACCCCGGTGCGCCGTCCGGCCGTTCCCGCTCCGAACGAATGGACACGACTGCTGCTTGGGGGAGTTGCATGGACATCGCCACGATCGTCAACGGGCTGCTGGGCCCGGAGGGCCGCCGCGAGCCGTACCCGCTGTACGAGGAACTGCGCGCACTCGGGCCCGTCGTGCAGACCGACGAGTACATGGTGATGGTCACCGGCCACGAGGAGGCCGACGAGGTCCTGCGGACCCCCGCCTTCGGGGTCATCGACCCGGAGCTGGCCACCCGGTTCGAGCCGGACCACCTCGAACACCCGGGCCAGACCCTGTTGGGCGATTCGATCCTGCAGCGCAACGCGCCCGACCACGGCCGGATGCGCTCGCTGATCTCCTCGGTGTTCACCCCGCGCCGGGTCGCGGCCCTGGAGCCCGCCGTCACCGCCGCCGTCGACGCGCTGCTCGACGAGCTCGCCGAGCACGGCGACGGCCCGGTGGACTTCCTGGACGCCTTCGCGTTCCGGCTGCCGATCGGCGTGATCTGCGAACTGCTCGGCGTGCCCGAGCAGGACCGGCACCTGTTCCGCCCGCTGGCCGCCGACCTCACCGTGACGCTGGAGGCGCTGGTCGAGGACGACGAACTGGTCGCCGCCGACCGTGCCGCCGGGGAACTCTCGCAGTACTTCGCCGAGCTGGCCGCCCTCCGGCGCGCCGACCCGAAGGACGACCTGGTCAGCGCGCTGGTCGCGACCGCCGACGCCGACCCGCAGCGACTGTCCGACATCGAGCTGCTGGCCAACCTGGCACTGCTGCTGGTGGCCGGCTTCGAGACCACCGGCAACCTGCTCGGCAACGCCCTCGCCCTGCTGCTCGGGCACCCCGACACCGCCGCGCGGCTGCGCGAGGGCGCCCTCGACCCGGCCGCCCTGGTGGACGAGGTGCTGCGGTTCGACTCGCCCGTCCAGCTCACCTCCCGGATCGCGCTCACCGACGGCCTCACGGTCGGCGGCATGCCCGTCCCCCTGCACACCGGCGTGCTGCTGCTGATCGGCGCCGCCAACCGCGACCCGCGGCGCTACACCGACCCCGGGCGGTTCGACCCGGACCGCGCCGCCGGCCGGCCGCTCAGCTTCGGCGGCGGCCCGCACTACTGCCTCGGCGCGCAGCTCGCCCGGCTGGAGGCCACCGCCGCGCTGCCCGCGCTGCTGCGCCGCTTCCCGGACCTGGCCGCCGCCGGCCCGGCCGACCGGCGGGAGCGGCTGGTGCTGCGCGGCTACCGCACCCTGCCCGTCACCCTCACCGGCCGAGCCGCTGAGCCGTCGAGCCGCCGAGACTCGTGAACCCGGAGTGACACAGGTCACCGAACTGGTTGAAATATGATCGAATCGGGTCCAAGGGCCCAACTCGTCGGGACTTTGGTAAGGGGTGGCCCCGACCGACGGCACGGGACGATTGAAAGCGACATCGCACCCGGATCCGGACGCCCGCCGAGGAGGTCAGCATGCCCGCGCCCACCGCCGCTCCCGTTCGCGTCGCCCCCGGCGAGGCGGCCCCCGGCCAGCACGGCCGTCAGGCCACCGCCCGGTGGGAGGCCGCCATGGCGGAGGCGCTGCGCACCCCGACCTGGGTGCGCGTCCTGCCGATCCTGCTGCTGGTCGCCGACCTGGTGCTGGAGGAGTCCGTCCCCCGGTCCGTCGCCGCGGGCTTCCTGCTGACCGTGCTGCCGGTGGTCGTCGCGTTCAGCGCCGGCCCCGCCGTGGTGGCCGGCGCCACCGCGCTCACCGTCGGCCTCCAGGCGCTGCTCGCCCTGCGGGCCGGGCACCTTTACGAGCAGCACCACCTGTGGACGTACCTGGGCACCGTGCTGGCCGGTGTGATGGGCGCGGGGTTGGCCCGGCAGCGCCGCTGCCAGGCCCGCGACCTGGTCCGGATGCGGGCCGTCGCCGACACCCTCCAGCACACCGTGCTGCACCCCGTCCCCGCCCGGGTCGGGGGGCTGCGCGCCGCCGGGCTGTACCGGCCCGCGGAGGCCGACGTCGGCATCGGCGGCGACCTGTACGACGTGTGCGAGACCCGGTACGGCACCCGGATCCTGCTGGGCGACGTGCGCGGCAAGGGCCTGGAGGCGGTGCGCACCGTCGCCGACGTGGTCGGCGCGTTCCGGATCGCCGCCCACGAGACCGCCGACCTCGGCGAACTCGCCGCCCAGCTCGACCGCCAGGTGGGGCGGGCGGCCGAGGACCGCGGCGACGGCGAGCTGTTCGTCACCGCCGTGCTGGTCCAGCACGACCGTTTCACCGGCCGGTTCGAGCTGGTCAACCGCGGTCACCTGGACCCGCTGGTGGTCGGCCCCGGCACGGTCGCCGCCGTCCGCTGCGCCGAGGACCTTCCGCTCGGCCTCGGCCACCTCGCCGCCGGTCCGGCCGCGGCGCCCACCGCCGTGTCGCTGCCGGCCGGGCACAGCCTGCTGCTGCACACCGACGGCGTCACCGAGGCCCGGGACGGCGACGGCGAGTTCTACCCGCTGGCCGCCCGGCTCGGCACGCTGCCCATCACCGACCCGGACACCCTGGTCGCCTTCCTCGCCCAGGACGTCCGCCGCCACGCTGGCGCCCTCACCGACGACGTCGCCGTGCTGGCCCTGCGCGCGCACTGACCCGGGCGAAGGCCCCGATCAGGTCGAGCCGTTGATCACCGAGTTCTGGATCGCCCCGACCGCCAGGTCGTGGTCGGCCAGCACCTGGTCGTAGGTGCCGTCGGTGATCAGCCGGTTCATCGCCCGCATCAGCACGTCGCGCAGCGCCGCGTCCTCCTTGCGCACCGCGATGCCGAACGGCCGGGGCTGGATCTGCGGGCCGCCCATCTGGAAGGCGTTGCCGTTGTCCACGGTCTGCGCCGCGTACTTGGCCTTCGGGTAGTCGGTGACGAACGCGTCCGCCTGGCCCTTCAGCTTCTCCAGCGCCGCGGTGTCGGTGTCGGTCTGCACCACCTTCAGCGGCTTCGACTCGTGCTCGCAGACCTTCACCTGGCGCTGCACCAGGTCGTCGTGGGTGGTGCCCTTCTTGACCACCACGGTGTGCCCGCACAGCTGGTCGATGTCGGCGATGTTCTGCGGGTTGCCCTTGTCGACGGCGATGCCGATGCCCGCCATGAAGTAGTCGACGAAGTCCACGCCCGGACCGGTCTGCTTGCCGTCCTTGTCCAGGCCCTCCTCGCGCTCGCGGGTGTCGGTGATGCCGGACATCGCGATGTCGTACTGGCGGCTCATCAGGCCCGGCAGCACGTTCGCGAACGGTCCGGCGTCCTGGAGCTCCATCCGGATGCCGAGCGCCGCGCCCAGCTTGTCCACCAGGTGCGGGTCGAGGCCGTCCGGCTCGTTGCGGTCGTTGCGGTACACCACCGGCGCCGCGGTGAACGAGGTGCCGACCTTCAGCACCCCCGCCTTGCGCACCGCCTCCGGCAGCAGCGCGTGCAGGTCCACCTTCTTCTCGGCGGAGCCGCCGGTGCCGCAGCCGCCCAGCAGCAGCGCCCCGCCGATGACGGCGACGAGCGCGGTGCGCCCCCGCCCGGTCGTGTGTGCCATGGTCGTCGTCTCTCCCCGTGGTCAACGGCGGAACACACGACGGCCCGGAGCTGCGGACGGCATGGCGGCATGGCCGACGAACGGCAATGGCAATACCGAGGGAACCCCTCGGCCGGCCGCCGTTCCGGCTAAATCATGGGCGACTATAGCCAGCATGGCCACGCCAGCCCTAGAGCCCCCCGGCAATTGCCGCCCACGTCACCTGCACTGACGTCCGATCAGACCCGGTCCGGCCCGGTTCGTCCAGGTCGGAGGCCGGACGGGCCCGTCGGGACGGACGTCAGGACCACCCCGGGTCGGTGAACCGCGGCAGGGTGTCGGGGCCCCCGTCGGGGCCGGTCGGCAGCGGGCTCGGGGCAGGCCCGAACGGCTCGGTGGCGCCCGGGTCCTTCACCCGCGCGGTGGCCGCGACCGTCACGTTGCCGGGCACGCCGACGGTGACGGTCACGCCCGTCCCGTCCGAGGTGCGCGCGCCCGCCGCGAAGGCGGAGCTCTCGGTCAGCGTCCAGCCGCGGCCGGTCCAGTACGCCCGGACCTGCTCCAGCAGCCGGGGCCGGTTGGCCTCGGAGACCTTCGTCAGCACGTACCGACGGAGCGTCAACTGCGCGGTGCCGTCGTTGTCCCGGCGGGCGTTCTCGTGCGGCACCGCACGGAAGGCGTCGTCGGCGAACCGCACCGCGGGCGTCAGCGCCGAGGTGGTGCCGTCCACCAGCTCCTGGAGCCGTCCCCGGGCCAGGTCCGCGGCCTGCGCCGAACCGCCGCCCGCGGCCGCGCCGGAGGAGCCGCAGCCCGCCAGCACCGGCCCCAGCAGCAGCGCCGCGACGGCGCCCGCCACCCGCAGCCTCGTCCGACCGCTCATCGGCGTCACACCGACCAGAACGGGTCGTGCCGGCGCGGCATGGTGTCCATCACGCCGTCCGGCCCCAGCGGGACGGTGGAGTCGCCGCCGAACGGGTACGAGGTGCCGCTCGGCGGCACGTCCTGCACCCGCGCCAGCAGCGTCGCGTTGCCCGGGATGCCGATCCTCAACTCGACCGTCCCGAGCGATGATTCGGCCCGCAGCAGCGGCAGCACCGGATCGTTCTCGCCGCTCAGCTGCCAGCCGCGGGCCCGCCAGGCCCGGCCCAGCTGGGCGAGCAGCTCCGGGTAGCGGTCCGCCGACAGCCGGGTCATCAGGTAGCGCCGCTTCTCCAGGTGCGCGGTGCCGTCCGGCTCCCGGGTGTACGGGTGCTCGTGCTCCACCGCCACGTACGGGCCGTCCGCCCAGTCGGCGGGCGGGTTCAGCGCCGCCGGGGCGGAGTCCAGCAGCTCGTCCACCGCCGCCTTCGCGGCCAGCAGCGCGGCCGACGGGTGGGGTGCCGCGAAGTCGTTCATCGCCGGTCCTGTCCGATCACCCGGTCACCGTGACCGGAGACGATCATGCCCATGTTGCGCAGCGAGTGGCCGTCCCGGCCGTCGCCCTGATTCCAGTAGTCCGAGTGCGACTGGAAGCCCAGCGGGCCGTCCGCCACGTCGAAACGGCGCGCGCCGAACTCGGAACTCGCCGGGTCCTGCCCGAACCAGAGCTCGTGCGGATCACCGTGCCCCGCGATCTTGTCACCGATGAAGCCGCCGAGCACCGCGCCCGGCACGCCGCCGACCAGACCGCCGATGCCCGCGCCGATGCCGATGCCCTTCGCCTCGGCGTGGCTCGGCAGGTGCGAGACCGGGTCGTGCTCGGCCGCGCCCACCCACACGTGCGAGCCGTCCACGCCCAGCTGCCCGGCCTTCTGCGCGCCGGTGCCGGGCGAGCCGACCAGGATGATGTCGTCCGCCGGTATGCCGCCCGGCCGCTGCGCCGCCTGCCCGACGGTGAACGAGCCGTAGCTGTGGCCGAGCGCCGTCAGGTGCGCCGGTTGGCCCTCGTGCGAGGCCCGCAGGCCCTGCAGGAAGCCCTGGTAGGCCTCGCCGCCCTGCTTGGCCCGCTCGTCGCCGGCCACCGCCAGCGCGTCCGGGCTGATCCCCTTGGCCTGCGGGGCGTCGTAGCCCAGCCAGGCGATCGAGGCGGTGGACCGGCTCGGGTCGATGTCGTGCGCGGACTGCCACAGGTCGCGGGCCCGGTTGGCGTCGCCGCCGCCCATGTTCTTGATCTCGGTGTTCAGGCCCGGCACGTACGCCACCACGTCGTCCGCGGTGTCCGGGTTGCCGTACGCGAGCGCGGCCCGGCCCTGGCCCTGGTCGCCGATCACCAGCAGGTAGGCGGGCGGCTGCTTGCCCTGGTCGTCCTTCAGCCGGCCCTGGATGGAACGGAAGCCCTCCAGCTTCTTCTGGTCCCACTCCGACAGGTTCTGACGGGACGACAGGTCGTTCACCAGCTGGTCGAGCCGGATCCGGTTGGCCTGGTCGCGGGCCGGGGTGGGGATGCCGTTGCGGTTGCCGATCTCGCCCGGGTGCCGGCTGATCAGCCGCTGCTGTTCGTCCGCCGGCAGCGCCTTCCACCAGGAGTTCACCTCGGTCGGCGAGGCGTTCTGGTCCGGCATGCCCGCCAGGACCAGGTCCTCACTGCCGGTGAACGCGCGCAGCAGCGTGCTGTTCAGCCGCATCGCGGCGGTGCCCGGGTCGAGGCCGGCGCCGGTGCGGGCGTCGGTGGTGTACTGGCGCAGCCGCTCCGCCGTCACCTGGTCGGCGTGCGCGGCCTTGGACAGCGCCTCGCCGATCCGGTCGCGCAGGTCGGTGCCCTGCCGGGCGCGGTCCGGCGCGTCCGGGTCGTGCCGTTCGGCGGCGCTCGGCGGCGGCCAGGAGATCCCGCCGTCGTCGGAGACCTGGTAGCCGCCGGCCTGCGCCTCCTGCAGGGCCCGGCGCAGGTCCGCCTGGGCCAGCACGAACGCCTCCGCGCCCTCCCGCAGGACGGGCGCGATCCGGGCCAGCTCCAGCTGCGCGGCGGCCAGTTTGCCGGTGGTCCGGGACAGTGACTGCCGGGCGCCGTCGGCCGCGTTGCCGGTCCACCCGGAGTTCCGCACCCGGTCGTCCACCCCGGCGCGCCACTGCCGGCCGTCGTCGGCGACGGCCTCGGCGAGCGCCTGGTACGCGTCGGCGGCGCCGAACAGCCGCTGCGGGTCCGCGTCGCGGAGCGTGGGGACGTCCATGGTCACCGCCCGCCGGCCGTGGCGACGGCGTTGCCCGCGGCCTGCTCGGCGCTGCGGTAGTTGGCCGCGGTCTGCCGGAGCTTCTCGCCCTGCTGGTCCATCTCCGCGGACAGCCGGTCCAGCATCGACTTCCACGCGGTGGTGCAGGCGTCCAGCTCACTGCCCGTCAGCCAGCCGCGCAGCCCGCCCTCCGCGCTGTCGGACGGACCCAGCACCCGCCCGGCCGCGTCCGGGACCCGCTCCGCGACGATCCTCGCGGTCTGCCCCGCCCCGTCCAGCTCGTCCGGATCCACCTGGAACCCGCCGCCACTGCCGCCTGGGCCCACGTCGCGCACGCCATCCCCCAACACCGGTGTCGGTCCGACCACTTGAGCGGGTCATGCTAGCGAAACCCGGCCGCCGAACCCAGGGCCGTTCACCACATCCCCGCATACCGTTCGTCACCCTACTTGGTGCGTACTTTGACGATGCTTTACCTGAACGGGTGAACGGTCGTCCCGGACTGCGGCCGTCACTCGGCCGAGTGGTTGACGGTCCGTCGCCGCGCCGACCCGCCGACCGGGGCCGGTTCGGCGACCGGTCGCCGGACGGCCGGGCGGTGGAGCAGGACGGCGACCAGGACGGCGGTGGCGGCGAGGGCCGCGGAGCCGCAGCGCAGGGCCAGGTGGAGGGCGTCGACGAAGGCGGTGTCGACGGCGGCCCGGACGGGGGCGGGGGTGGGCGCCGCGGCGGGGCCGGCGCCGTGGCCGGTGAGGGCGGACACCGCGCGGGAGACGTGGTCGACGGGCAGGCCGAGCCGCGGCAGGGCGGTGGTGAGCGAGTCGGTCAGGCGGTTGGTGAGGACGGCGCCGAGGACCGCGATGCCGAGCACGCCGCCGAGTTCGCGCAGCGTGTTGATGGTCGCCGAGGCCATGCCGGTCTGCGCGGGGGCGACCCGTTGGAGCACCGCGATCGACACCGGCGTGAACGTCAGGCCCATGCCGAAGCCCAGCACCACCAGCGTCCACACGTACGACCAGTAGTGCGCGTGCCCGCCGTACAGCGACAGCCCGCCGAGGCCGGCCGCGCACAGCGCGATGCCCAGCACCAGCGGCAGGCGGGCTCCGTGACGGGAGGTCAGCCGGCCGGACAGCGGCGCGGCCAGCATGATCACGGCCGTCATCGGCAGGCCGGCGTACCCGGCGTCGGTCGGGGCCCAGCGCATCACGCCCTGCAGCATCAACGGCAGGAAGAACAGTGCGCCGAACATCCCGAAACTGACCGTCAGTCCGCTCAGCAGCGCCCCGGCGAGCACCCGGTCGCGGAACAGCCGCAGCTCCAGCATCGGCTCCGCGACCCGCAGTTCGACCAGCACGAAGACGGTGAGCAGCACGACCGCGGCCGCCCCGCAGGCCAGTACGACCGGGTCGGCCCAGCCCCGGCCCGGGCCCTCGATCAGGCCGTAGACCAGCGCGCCCAGGCCGGCGGCGGACAGCGCGAGCCCGCCGAGGTCGATCCGGCGCTCGCGCGGCGCGATCACCGGCAGCACCCGGTACGCGAGCACCATGGCCAGCAGCCCGACCGGGACGTTGATCCAGAACACGCTGGCCCAGCCGAACGCGTCCACCATCGGACCGCCGATCACCGGACCGATCGACAGGCCGAGCGCCGAGACCCCCGACCACAGGCCGATCGCCCGGGCCCGCTCCTTCTCGTCGGTGAACACCTGCCGCAGGATCGCCAGGCTGCCCGGCGTCAGCAGGGCCGCACCCACGCCCTGCAGCATCCGCGCGGCGACCAGCACCCCGATGTCGCCGGCCAGCGCGGCGGCCGCCGAGCCGAGCGTGAACAGCGCCAGCCCGAACCGGAACACCCTGGTCCGGCCGTACCGGTCGCCGAGCGTGCCGCCGGTGAGCAGCAGCGCTGCGTACACCAGGCTGTAGCCCTCGGCGACCCACTGCAGGCCGCTGATGCCCGCGTCCAGGTCCCGGCCGATCCGGGGCAGGGCGATGTTGACGATGACGTTGTCCAGCATCGCCATGAACATCGTGACGCAGAGCGTGCCGAGCGCCTGCCACTTGTGGCGCGCGCTGATCGAACCTTCCACCGGGACCGTCCCCCTCCGGGCGTGTCGAGATAGCCCCTAACGGTGTTAGGGGTCGCTGGTGCGCACCCAGGATGGCCCTAACGGTGTTAGATTGCAAGCGCGATCAGTGCCCCGGACCACCCACCCTGAGGAACCCCGCATGGCCGAGACCACCCCCGACGCCGCTGCGTCCGACACCCCCGGGCAGGCCCTCACCCGGCAGGCCCTGACCGCCGCCGCCCTGCGCATCCTCGAACGCGACGGCCTGGCCGGCCTGTCCATGCGCAAGGTCGCCGCCGAGGTCGGCGTCAAAGCCGCCTCGCTCTACTGGCACGTCCGCAATAAGGAAGAGCTGCTCGACCTGCTCAGCGACGCACTCGTCGCCGACGCGGAACTCCCGCCCCGCGAAGGCAGCTGGCGCGACCAGTTCCTCGAATACGGCCGCCGCCACCGCGCCCTGCTGCTCGCCCGCCGCGACGCCGCCAAGGTCGTCGCCGGCCGCCTCGCCCCGGGCCCGCACATCCTCGCCGTCCTGGAGGACCAGCTCGACCGCCTGCGCGCCGCGGGCTTCAGCGACGCCGACGCCGCGATGGCCTCCTACCTGCTCTCCGCGTACGTCCAGGGCTTCGTCCTCCAGGAGCAGTCCCCGCTCTCCGCCGCCGAGGCCGCCGGCGCGACCCGCGGCGATGCCGCCCGCGCGGCCGGCGAGACCTTCCGCACCCTCCCCGCCGAGACCTACCCCAACCTGGTCGCCCTCGCCGACGACCTCACCGACCCCGACATGGAGACCCGCTTCGAATTCGGCCTCCAACGCCTCGCGGACGGCCTGGCGGCGCTGCTTCCCGCGTAGCGGCGGGCGGGCCCGAAACCGAGGGCGCTGGGGGTAGCCGCAGGCGAAGCCGAAGGGGCGGAACTGCGCGACAAGCGCACGTCACGTCCGCAAGGTCGCGATCACGTGCAGGTCATTGTCCTGCGTCGCGATCTTGCAGTTGGGTGCGTTCCCCTTCGCGCAGTTCCCCGCGCCCCTGTTCTCGCGCCCGCCTGCGTTTGCGCCCTCCCGTCAGTTCTGCTCCAGGTACGGGCTGTACAGCGCCGAGAGGAACCGCGTCGCCAGCTGGTCGCGCAGCTCCGGAGGCAGGGCGTCGAGGAGCCGGTTGACGCCGGCCATGCGGGCGGGGCCGAAGCCGGCGGCAGGCAGGAGCGCGGCGAGCGTCGCGTCGTCGAGGTCGGTGAGGTCGAACTGGTCGAGGAGGGCGAGCAGTTCGGTCGGCGGGGCGACGGGCCCGCGGGCGCGGACGGCCGCGACCGCTTCGCGGAGGGCGTCGAGCAGCCCGTCCACGCCGAGTTCGCTGACGCCGGTGAGGGTGAGGTGCAGGCTGGCGGGCAGGCCGGCCACGCTCAACTGGGGTTGCAGGAAGAACCCGCGGGCGCGGGTCTCGTCGGCCAGCTCCCACAGGTCGAGGGCGGCGTCGTCCGTGCCGAGCGCGACCAGCGTCGCGTCCGGCGAGCCGAGCACCCGGAGCCCGTCGATCGCGTCGACGCCCGCGATCAGTCGGCGGGTCGCGGTGAGTGCGGCGCGCCCCAACTCCCGGTAGCCGTCCGCCCCGAGGACTTGCAGGGTGGCCCAGGCGGCGGCCAGCGGGCCGGCGCCCTTGCTGCTCTGCACGGTCGAGTTGACCACCGGGTATCCGGGCCACTGTGCGCAGGCGAAGTACGCGGCGAGCCGCATCGGCCGGTCCCGGAACAGCAGGACGGAGGCCCCCTTGGGGGCGTACCCGAACTTGTGCAGGTCGCAGGAGAGCGAGGTCACTCCGGGCACCGACAGGTCGAACTCGGGGACGGCGGCGCCCGCTTCGGCGAGCCACGGCAGCAGCCAGCCGCCGACGCAGGCGTCCACGTGGCAGGGCAGTCCGCGTCCGGCCGCGTCGGCGGCCATCTCGGTGACCGGGTCGACCACCCCGTGCGCGTACGAGGGCGCGGAGGCCACCACCAGCACGGTGTTCGAAGTGCAGGCGGCGGCCATCGCCGCCGGCACCGCCCGGAACGTCCCGGGGTCGACCGGCACCGCCACCACCTTGACCTTCAGGTAGCGTCCGGCCTTGAAGAAGGCGGCGTGCGCGGTGGCGGGGACGACGATCTCCGGCTCGGCGATCTCGGGGCGGCAGTCCCGCGCGGCCTTCACGGCGAGCAGGATCGATTCGGTGCCGCCGCTGGTGAAGATCCCCGGTGTGCCGTCGTCCCCGCCGAGCCGGGTGGCGACCGCGCCGACCACCTGGCGTTCCAGCGCGACGATGCTCGGGAAGGCCGTCGGGTCGAGGCCGTTGACGTCCAGCATGGCGAGGTACGCGCGCTCCGCGGCCTCCCGGACGTCGGGCCGTCCCGCGTCGTAGGTGTAGGCGGTGGTGCGCCCGCCGCGGGTGGGCAGGTCGTGGGCGGTCATCGCCCGCAGCTCGTCGGGCAACTCCTCGGCGGGGCGGCCGAATTGCGGCAGCCCGGGGTGGGCGGTGGTCATGATTCGGCTCCAAGGGGGGAGTGGGCGGCGTTCGGCACGGCCGAGCGGCGCCGGCCGTACGCGCGCAGGGCGGGCAGCGAGAGCAGCATCAGGGCGGCGGGCACCAGGCTGAAGCCGAGCAGCACCCCGGCCCGGGCGGCGCCGGTCTGCGCGACGGGGTGGTCGGTGGTCGAGGAGACGAATCCGGCGGCGGCCAGCGCCAGCGAGAACAGCCCGGGGCCGGCGGCCAGTCCGGCGGTCTCCCCGGCGGTCCACAGCCCGGTGAACGCCCCCGACTGGAGGCGGCCGGTGCGCGCCGCGTCCGCGTGCACGGTGTCGGGCAGCAGCGAGAGCGGCAGCACCTGCAGGGCCGCGTACGCGACGCCCAGCAGGGCGCACAGGACCAGCACCGGCCCGACCCGGGCACCGCTGTGCGCCGCGGGCCAGAGCGCGGCGGAGGCGACGGTGAACAGACCGGTCGCGGCGGTCAGGCAGCGCAGCCGGCCCCAGCGGGCGGCGGCCCGGCCCCACAGCGGGACGGCGACGGCGCTCGGCGCGACCAGGCAGACGAACAGCACCGAGGTCAGCCCGTACCCGCCGAGCCAGTAGGTGGCGACGTACGGCGCGGCCGCCAGCATGATCGCCACCGCGGCGGCCTGCAGCACGAACGCGCCGAGCAGCGCGAAGAACGCCCGGTTGCCGCGTGCGGTGCGCAGCGCCGCCGGCAGCCCGAGCGGCTCCGCCCCGGGCCGGGCCGGCACCGTGCGGGCGCCGAGGGTCGGGACCAGCAGCGTCACCAGCAGCAGCGCGGCGACCGCCACGGCCATCACGGCGTAGCCGCCGCGCCCGCCGCCGGCCAGCGAGACCAGGGCCGGGGCGAGGCCGCCCGCGACCAGGATGCCGATGGTCAGGCAGACGATCCGCCACACCGTGATCCGGGTGCGGACCCGCGGCTGCTCCGACATCTCGGCGGGCAGCGCCACGTACGGGACCTGGAACAGCGCGAACGCGCTGGAGGCGAGGACGAAGGTGACGGCGACCCAGGCGGCGGCGCCGGAGCCGGTGAGCGGGGAGAGGAACATCGCGGCGAACGCGACCGGCAGGGCGAGCGTGCCGGCCAGCAGGATCCGGGTGCGGCGCCCGGTGCGCAGCGCCTCGCGGTCGCTGGCCGCGCCGACCAGCGGGTTGAACAGCGCGTCCCAGGCCTTCGGCAGGGCGACCACCAGACCGGCCAGGCCGGCCGGGACGCCCAGCGCGTCGGTCATGAAGTAGAGCAGCAGCAGGCCGGGGACGGTGGAGTGGATGCCGGTGCCGATCGAGCCCACCGCGTACCGGGCGAGCTCCCGCCGCGACACTTCGCGGCCCGTCACCGCACGCCGCCGTCCAGGCCGAGTTCGCGCTGCACCAGGGCCCGCAGGTGGGTGCGGAAGCGCGGTACCTGTGCGCGGATCACCGAGCGGCAGAACCCGTGCGTGGTCCACAGCACCGTCCACACCGCGAGTTCGGCCCGGTCGGACGTCAACTGCGGCAGGGCGGCGACGAGTTCACGCCGGACGGTCTCCAACAGTGGCTGGGCGTACCGCTCCTCCAGGTCGGCGAACTCGGCGGCGTCGGCCATCCAGCGGCGCATCCACAGGGCGGGGACGTGCGGCTGTTCCAGGCAGAAGTCCAGGTACCGGTCGGCGAATTCGGCCGCCGCCCGGGCCGGATCGTCCGGGGCGGTCCGGGCGAACTCCGCCAACGCCGCGTCGACGGCGGCGCGTTCGGCCTCGTGGGCCCGCCGCATCACCTCGCGGTACAGGTCGGCCTTGGTGCCCACGTGGTAGGCGACGGTGGCGACGTTCAGTCCGGCCGCGCCGGCGATCGTCCGGGTGGTGGTGCCGTCGTAGCCGTGTTCGGCGAACAGGTCGGTGGCGACCGCGAGGATCCGTTCCCGGCTCGCCTCGGCCGCCGTCCGGTGCTGGCTCATGGTGGGGGAGCGTACGCGCGCCCTCCGGCGTCGATCAAGCGCTTGATGGAGAGAGATTTCGAGCGTCCGCGAACGGCAACGGGCCCCGCCGCAGTGCGGCGGGGCCCGTTCTGGCGAGGCGTCAGCAGTGCGACAGGGTCTCGCAGTCCTCCCAGCGGGTGCCGGTGTACTCGTCACCGGAACCGCCGGGCGCGACCAGCTTGTTGGACTTCAGCTGGGCCGTGACGGCGGGGCCGGCGGCGAGCCGGACGGCTATCGCGTCGACCACGGGGCGCGGGCTGGTGCCGGCGTAGTTGTTGACCATCACGACGAACAGCAGCTTGCGGCCGTCGGGCGCGGTCGCGTAGCCCATCAGGTTGTCGACGCCGCCCATCGAACCGCTCTTGGCGTGCACGTTGTTCTCGGCCTTGGTGCCGCGCATCCGGGCGGCCAGGGTGCCGCCGACCATCCGCTCCGGGTTGCCCGCCACCGGCAGCGCGTTGTACCAGGCGTCGAACCACGGCTTGGTCTGCGCGAGCTTCAGCAGGTCCGCCATCTTCGCGGGGGTGGTCAGGTCGTAGCGGGACAGGCCGGAGCCGTCCACCTGACGGGTGGTCGGGCCGGTGATGCCGTTCGCCTTCAGGAAGGCGTTGACCTGGTTGATGCCGGTCGCCCAGTCGCCGCGGCCGCCCTTGACCTTGCCGATCTCCTTGGTCAGGTGCTCGGCGATGCCGTTGTTGCTGACCTTCAGCATCGGGACGATCAGCTCGGACAGGGTCTTCGACTGGTGCGAGGCCAGCGCCTGCGAGGTCTCGGAGCCGGCGGCCGGCTGCACTCCGCGCACCACCCGCACGCCGTGCCGGGCCAGCGCGCCCGCGAACACCTTCCCGGTGTACGTGCTGGGGTCGTCGACCGTCAGCCAGGAGGTCTGCGGCGCGGCGCCGGCCGCGATGCTGCCGGACAGTGCGACGTCGTTGCCGCCCCGGCGCCGGTCCACGCCCACGCTCGACCCGCTGCCGGCCGCGCCGGTGGCGACGGTGCCGACGAACTTCATCGGCGCCTCGGCCGGGTTCAGCGTCACCTTGGCGGCCTCGCCGGCCGCACCCGGGGTGACCGTCACCTGGACGGTGTCCATCAGGTACTCGGGGTCGTTGGCGACGGTCAGCCCGGAGATCTGCGGGTTGTACGAGTACGGCTCGTCCTCCCAGGCCCAGCCCGGGCCGAACGGCGTCGAGTCGTACCGGGTGCCGTCGGCCAGCACCCGGCCGGTGACGGTGGTGACGCCGGTCGCCGCGACCTTCGCGGCCAGGTCGTCGAGGTCCTGCACCAGCAGGCTGGGGTCGCCGCCGCCGCGCAGCACCAGGTCGCCGACCAGGGTGTCGCCGTAGGTGTTGCCGGTGGTGCGGACCTCGGTGGTGAACCGGTAGTCCGCGCCGAGCAGGTCGAGCGCCGCGGTCGAGGTCACGGTCTTCAGGGTGGACGCCGGGGTGAACAGCGACTGCGGCTGCCGGGCGAACAGCACCTCGCCGGTGGTGGCGTCCAGCACCTCGACGCCGGCCTGGGCGCTGGCCAGCCGCGGGTCGGCGAGCAGGGTGTTCAGATCGGCGGTCAGCGTGGCGTCGGCCGGCTTCGGGTCGTCGGCCTGCGCCGAGACGGCGAGCAGGGAGGCGGCGAGGACCGCGGCTGCCAGCGGCAGACTGCGGCGGTACGGACGTGCGGGCACGGATTGCTCCAAGGTGCGGATCGACCGGGGAACGTGCGTCACCCACGCCCCCGTTTTGTCCGGTACATTACCATCTGATGGGAAATCAGATGATCTTTACGCCTGGCTCCTCGGGCTCCCCGGACCGGACTCCGCAGGCTCCCCTCTTCCCTACGCTCCGGCGCCCCGGAACGTCGCGCCCCGAGTGGCCGGAGCGACCCCGGATACACTGACGCGGGCTTCAGCAGGCAAGGTTCGGAACGGGAGACATGGGCGCGCACGCCGGACTGACGGTCGAGCGGATCACCCGCGCCGCCGCCGAACTCGCCGACCGGGTCGGCATCGACAAGGTCACCGCCTCCGCCCTCGCCCGCGGCTTCGGCGTCAAGGACGCCAGCCTCTACTCGCACGTCAGGAGCCTCCAGGAGATCCGCACCCGGGTCGCCCTGCTCGCCACCGAGGAGATCAACGACCGCATCGCGAGCGCCGTCGCCGGCCGCTCCGGCGCCGACGCCCTCACCGCCTTCGCCGACGCCCAGCGGACCTACGCCCAGCAGCACCCCGGCCGCTACGCCGCCACCCAACTCCGCCTGGACCCGGCCGACTTCGCCGACACCGAGGCCCTCGCCCGGTCGGTCGAACTCACCTACGCGGTGATGCGCCACTACCGGCTGGACGAACCCGACCTGACCGACGCCGTCCGGCTGCTGCGCTCCACCTTCCACGGCTTCATCGCCATCGAGGCCAACGGAGGCTTCCATCACCCGCGCGGCGTGGACGGCTCCTGGCAGCGGATCGTCTCCGGCCTGCACCGGCTGCTGGAGAACTGGCCGCGCACTGCCTAGCCCGTCCGCCGGGCCGGGCACTGCCTAGCCCGTCCGCCGGGCCGGGCCCCGGCTAGCTCTTCCGTCGCGCCGGCAGGAACGCGGCCGGAACCGCCGTCAGCAGCACGAACCCCAGCGCCACCGCGAACACTGGACGGAACGCCGCGACCGTCCCCGCACCGCCGTGCGAGGCGTGCTGCAGCACCAGCGCCACCACCGCCGTGCCGGCCGCCGCACCGAGCTGCTGCGCGACCGCGTTCACGGTGGTCGCGGCGGGCACCGCGGCCGGCGGCAGCGAGTGGTAGAGCGTCACCACCACCGGCGAGGCGGCCAGCGCCAGCCCGACCCCCTGCGCGAACAGGGCGACCAGCAGCAGCCCGCCCGGTTCCGCGGCGCCGGCCCGGGCGAACACCGCCAGGCCCGCGGCGACCAGGGCCAGCCCGGCCAGTACCAGCGCCCGCGGATTGCTCCGGGCGTCGATCACCCGCCCCACCAGCAGCACCGCCACGCCCGCGCCCGCCCCCTGCGCGACCATCACCAGACCGGCGGCCAACGGCCCGCGGCCGCCCGCCTGCTGGAAGAACAGCGGCACCAGCACCACCGCCCCGTACAGGCCGAAGCTGTTCAGCAGTGAGACGGCGGTCGACGCGGCGAACGCGCGGTCCCGGAACAGCCCGAAGTCCAGCAGCGCCCGCTCCCGCCGACGTCGCGACAGCAGTCCGTGCGCCGTCAGCAGCACCGCCGCCGCCAGCAGCGGCCCCAGCACCCGCAGGTCGCCCACCGGCCGGCCCCCGCCCAGCCGGACGAACCCGAGAACGGCCGCCGTCAGCCCGCCGCTCACCGTCACCAGAC
This sequence comes from Kitasatospora sp. CB02891, assembly GCF_002803145.1. Classification (NCBI taxonomy): domain Bacteria; kingdom Bacillati; phylum Actinomycetota; class Actinomycetes; order Kitasatosporales; family Streptomycetaceae; genus Kitasatospora; species Kitasatospora sp. CB02891. The sequence continues at coordinate 390,215 of NZ_NNBO01000003.1, forward strand.
CCGCCAGGTCCAGTCGGCCCGGCGCGTCGTCCCGCCGATTGCGCATCAGCAGCGGCGACAGCACCGCCACCGCCAGGCACACCGGCACGTTCAGCAGGAACACCCACCGCCACGAGTGGCCCTGGACCAGCGCCCCGCCCACCACCGGCCCCGCCACCGGAGCGACCAGCACCGGCACCGCGATCAGCGCCATCGTCCGGCCCATCCGCGCCGGACCGGCCACCTGAACCACCAGGATCCGCATCAGCGGGAACAGCATCCCCGCGCCCAACCCCTGCACCACCCGGAACGCCACCAGCGAAGCCGGCGACCAGGCCAGCCCGCACAGCACCGACCCCAGCAGGAACACCGCCAGCGAAGCCGTCCAGCACGCCACCGCCCCGAACCGCCGCGCCGCCCACCCCGTCGCCGGGATCACCGCCGACATCGCCAGCAGGTACGCCGTCGCCACCCACTGCACCTGCGCCAGGCCCGCGTCGAACCGCCGCGCGAACGACTCCAGCGCCACCCCCACCACCGTGGTGTCCAGCAGCGCGACGAACGCGCCCGCCGCCAGCAGCAGCGCCGCCCGCACCACCGGCCCGCCGAGCGCCTCACGGCCCGCCGCCCGCCCCGTCGCCGGACGGTCCGTCACCGCACGATCCGTCATCGGACGACCCGCCCGAGGAACCCGGCGAGATTCGCCCGCATCCGGGCCACCCGCTGGTCCGCGTCCAGGCTCTCCGTCATCCGCGCACCGCCCGCGGCCACCCGCTTTCGACCCCGCACGTACAGCGGGCACGCCAGGTCGCTGCAGAAGTACTCGCCCGCCGAGGCGTACTCCGCCGCCGCCGCGCCCCGGCCCGCCCGACGCGCCGTCATCAACGCCACTCCCGAGGCCGGATGCGCCGTCAGGCAGATCGAGCACATCGCCCCACCGCGCCCCGCGCCCGGTCGCTGCGCCAGTCGCAGGGCCACCCCGACCGTCCGCCCCTCGAACTCGGCCACCAAGTACCCCCGGTCGGGTGCCCCTGGCTCCCGCCAGCCGAGAAAGTCCAGTCCGGCCCAGTCCAGCTCCGCCAATTCGCGCGGCAGCCGGGCCCGACTCGCCTCCCCCTTGGTGCAGTTGACGAACGACGCCCGGATCTCCGCCTCGGTCAGCGCCTGCATGGCTTCTCCAGTCTCCCTAGGGCCCCTAGTTTTGCGCCAAGGTACCCTAGGCGGGCGTTTCCGCCAAGCGATTTCGATCCGGTCGGGGGGACGGCGAAGGCCGCCAACTCCCCGGGGGAGCGGCGGCCTTGACGGTCGAACGGGCGGGCGGGCGGGTGGACGGCCGACCGGCCGTTCGAAGGAGCGGGAGGCGGGCCGGCGGCCTGTCCCGGCCGCGGGCAGGGCCACTCGGCCATGGGGAGCAATCGGACTTTTCCGACTGGCCGCCCCGGCTGAGGTCGTGTGTCTTGGAGTACAGGGAAGCCCACTGCTTCCCGAATCGGATTCCGTTTTCGGAAGGATTTATTTCTCATGCGTGCTCTCACTCGTACTGTCGCCGCCATCAGCCTCGCCGCCCCCGTCCTGCTCGGCTGCGCGGGCCTGGCCTCCGCCCACGAGGGCGGCGACATGGATGCCGCCAACGCGGGCGGCAGCCCCGAGGCGCACTTCGTCGAGGTCCAGTTCATCGCCAACGAGACCACCGCCGGCATCGCGGGCTCCGGCTCGTTCGTCACCCCGAACAGCGTGGAGCACTTCAGCGGCTTCGCCGTCGCGGACGACGAGGGTGTCTCCGGTTCGGCCACCGACTCCGGCGCGAGCTGGTAATCCTGACGCACCGAGCCCGACCGGGAGGGAGGGCCGTCCCAGCCCTCCCTCCCGCACCACCGAAGCGCCGGCCCTCGCGGCCGGCGCTTTGTCGTGCGTCCGGGTCCTGGCGGCCCGGGTCCCGACCTCGGATCAGGCGGCGGACCGGGCCCGCGGGCGCGGCGTCAGCGCGGCGTACTCCAGTGGTGCGGACGGGTCGATCGACACGTCCAGCGGGGCGGGTTCGGCGCCGGCGCGGGCCAGGAGGTCGCCGATCGCGGCGACCATCGCGCCGTTGTCCGTGCAGAGGGGCAGGGGCGGCACCCGCAGGGTGATGCCGGCGGCGGCGCAGCGCTGTTCGGTCAGGGCCCGGATCCGCGAGTTGGCGGCGACGCCGCCGACCACCACCAGGGTGCGGATGCCGTGGTCGGTGCAGGCGCGGACGGCCTTGCGGGTGAGGGTGTCGGCGATCGCCTCCTGCAGCGAGGCCGCCGCGTCCGGCACCCGCGGTTCGACGCCGGCGGCGCGGTGGCCCTCGACCCAGCGGGCGGCGGCGGTCTTCAGCCCGGAGAAGGAGAAGGCGTACGGTGCGTCGCCGGGCCCGGTGAGCGGGCGCGGCAGCCGGACCGCGCCCGGGTCGCCGTCGCGGGCGGCGCGGTCGATCGCCGGTCCGCCGGGGTAGGGCAGGCCGAGGATGCGGGCGGTCTTGTCGAAGCACTCGCCCGCCGCGTCGTCCAGGGTGTCGCCGAGGTGCACGATCGGGTCGCGGGCCAGGTCGCGGACCAGCAGCAGCGAGGTGTGGCCGCCGGAGACGATCAGCACCACGCACGGGTTCGGCAGCGGCCCGCCCGCCAGCCCGGCGGCGGCCACGTGCCCGGCCAGGTGGTGGACGCCGTACAGCGGCACTCCGAGCGAGAACGCGTAGCCCTTCGCGGCGGCCACCCCGACCTGGAGCGCCCCCGACAGCCCCGGCCCGGTGGTGACCGCGACCGCTCCCACGTCCCGCAGCGTCAGCCCCGCCCGGTCCAGGGCCGCCCGCACCACCGGCGCCATCGCGTGGACGTGCGCGCGGGCCGCGATCTCCGGCACCACTCCGCCGTACCGGGCGTGCTCGTCCATGCTCGACGCCACGGCCTGCCCGAGCAGCACCCCGTCCCGGACCAGCCCCGCTCCCGTCTCGTCGCAGGACGACTCGATTCCCAGCACCACCGGCGACTTCGGCATCGGCCCGCACCACTTTCGCGTATCAATTGCAGTTGCACATAGTTTGCAACAGTCCTCAGGCGGGCGAGACGGCAGCCTCCTCGGCCGGGTGGGGGAGCCGCCCGGTCCGGGCGAGGCGGTGCACCGCGGCGGCGCAGAGCAGACCGGTGGCGGCGAGCGCGAGCCAGGGCAGGCAGCGGGCGTCGTGGCGGGCGGCGTAGTCCCAGAGGGCCCCGACGGCGAGGTTGCCGAGGGTGATGCCGAGCCCGGAGACGGTGTTGTACAGGCCGTAGTGGGTGGCGACCAGACGGCCCCGGGCGAGCGTGACGACGGTGTCCATCTCGAACGGGTAGACCACCGCGCCCGCCGCGGCGAGCACGGCCGCCGCGACCGCCAGCGCCACCAGCTGGGCCACCGCGCCGGAGCGGGGGAGCAGCGCGAGCGGAACGAACGCCGCCCCCATGGCGGCGAGCCCGCGCACCAGCGCCCGGGAGGGCGTCCAGACGCGGCCGGCCCAGCCGGTGAGCCGCAGTTGGCCCGCGACGGCGACGGCGGCGGAGAGGACGAACAGCCCGGTGGTGGCCTTGGACCCGTCGACGCCGAGGGCGAGGTCGGCGGCGAGCGGCAGCGCCAGGTAGACCTGGAAGGTCAGCACGTAGGAGCCGATCATCGCACCGGAGAACAGCAGGAACGGCCGATTGGCGACGACCGTCCGCCACTGCGCCAGGACGCTGTCCCGGCCCCGCTCGACCCCGCCCCGCCGGGCCGGCAGCGCCCGCCACTGCAGGACGGTGAGCGCCGCGAAGACCGCCGCCGCCGCGGTGCACACGGCGGCGAAGTCGGCCGCCAGCAGGGCGAGTCCGACCAGCGGGCCGAGCAGCATGCCGGCCTGGTAGTACACGTTGAAGGCGGCGAAGGCGTCGACCCGCCGACCGCCCGCCTCGGCCGCCAGGTACGCCCGCACGGCCGGGTTGAACAGGGCGCCGGCGAAGCCCGTGGCGGCGGACGCCGCCAGCAGCGCCGGCAGCGAGTCCACCGAGCCGAGCAGCGCGAAGCCCGCGGTGCGCAGCAGGCAGCCGGCGATGATCGGGGCGCGGTAGCCGTACCGGTCGGCGAGGGTGCCGCCGATCAGGAACATGCCCTGCTGGGAGAGGTTGCGCATGCCCAGCACCAGGCCGACCGTCCACGCGGCGAGGCCCAGGTCGTCCGCCAGGTGGGTGGCCAGGTAGGGCATCAGCATGTAGAAGGCGAGGTTGATGGCGAACTGATTGACCATCAGCAGCCGGGCCGCGGGGCTGAAGGAGCGGGTCTGCCGCCACAGCGCCCTCACCGTGCGGCCTGCGGACGGTCGGCGGCGGGCTGCTGCGCGCAGGCTGCGGCCAGCGGGTCGAGGACGGTGCGGCACCGCGTCCAGCGGGTGACGGTGCGTTCGCCGGGGTGGGCGATCTCGTCGGGGTGCTCCGGCGGACGGTGGCCGAGCAGGCCGTGGGCCCGGCAGTAGCCGTCGTCGAAGACCGTGCCGAGGTAGCGCTGCGGGCCGTCCGGGAAGACCGCGGCGATCCGGGTGTCGGGGGCGGTGACGGCGGCCAGCCAGCGGGCGACCAGGGCGACCGCGCCGACGCTCCAACCGCCGCCCGCGCAGCGGGAGGCGGCGAGCGCGCGGGCGGCCCAGACGGCTTCCGGCGCGGCCACCCAGTGCACCTCGTCGAACAGTGGATAGGCGACGTTGCGGGGGTGGATGCTGCTGCCGAGTCCGCGCATCAGCCGGGGCAGCGCGGGCTGGCCGAAGATGGTGGAGCCGGTGGTGTCGACGCCGACCACCCGCAGGGCGGGGAAGTACTCGCGGAGCACCCCGGCGACGCCCGCCGAGTGGCCGCCGGTGCCGACGCTGACCACCAGGGCGTCGATGCGGCCGAGTTGGGCGATCAGCTCCAGGGCGAGCGGCCGGTAGGCGGCGACGTTGTCGGGGTTGCCGTACTGGTCGGGGCACCAGGCGCCGGGGTGCACGGCGAGCAGCTCGGCGACCTTCTCGCGCCGGGCCTGCTGCCAGCCGCCGACCGGGTGCGGGGCGTCCACCACGACCACCTCGGCGCCGTGTGCGGCGAGCAGCCCCGTCATCGGCGGTTCGATCTCGGGGTCGGTGACGACGGTGACGGGATGCCCGTAGGTGACGCCGGCCAGCGCCAGGCCGAGGCCCAGCGTGCCCGAGGTGGACTCCACGATCCGTGCGCCGGGCCGCAGTTCACCCCGCTCGCGGGCGGCGCGCACCATGTGCAGGGCGGGGCGGTCCTTGATGCCGCCCGGATTGAGGCCCTCCAGCTTCGCCCAGAAGCCGTGCCCGGGGGCGGTGAACGGCTCGCCCACCCACAGCACGGGCGTGTCGCCGACCAGCCCGGCGGGGGTCCAGGCCGCCCGGGCGGCAGGGGCGAGCAGTTGCGCGGGGGACGCGGGGGCGGCGTCGGCGGGGCGGGACACGACAGAGGTCATGGCAGGGATCTCCTGCGGTCCGCGCGGGCACGGCGGACCGTTCGAGGGTGACGGGGAGTCGGCTGCCGCGGGCCTCCGGGAGGCGAGCCGCGGCAGGTCCCGTCAGGTCCGCCAGACCCCCAGCACCGCCCTGGTCCGGCCACCGCCCCGCCGGGGAGCGTCGGACGGCGGTCCGCCGGTCGCGGGCCGCGCCGGGGCGGCGGCCGCCGCCGGGTCGGTGAGCGGGGCCTCGACGGGTGCGGGCAGCGGACGACCGTCCTGATGGACCGTCACCGGCTGGTCCTCGCCCGCGCATTCGTGGCGGTGCGACTCGCCGTCGTGCGGGCCGCCGTCGTGCGGGTCGGCCGCGCCCGGGCAGTGGGCCGCGGCCACCGGGAGCGAGTCCGCCGGAGCCGCGGCGGTGAGCGGGCCGTGCGCGCAGAGCAGGGAGTGCACCAGGGCCGCGAGGACGGCGAGGACCCACAGGAGCTCCCACCCCCGGCGCCCGTCGCAACATCCCGTCATGTCACCGAACGTACCGGGCCGGACGCGTCGGGTCTCCCGCCGGAGCGTCGGTCGAATCCGATCATTTCCCTTGGGTGAAAAGGGAGTTGGGCACCTCCGGCAGGCTGGTGCGTCAATGCGGGTCGGGGCGTCTCCACCCGAACGACTGAACCGCTCGGCGACGCACCGCGCGGGCCGGTCCGTCCGCCGCCGCGCTGCGCGAGACGGCCCGGCGGTTCACGGCGGCCGGAGGGCGAACGCACGGGCAGCCGACCGTCACCCCAGGTCCCGAGGTGTCGGCCCCCGTTTTCGGCCGGCCATCGGGTGGAATCGTCCGGGGCCCGTCGACCGGGCGGGCCGCGAACCGCAGGGAATGGAGACGCCGGTGGAGTCCGGAAGGATCCTCACCGAGGTCGGCGCCGTGGTCCCCGCCGACCGCCGGGCCGCGCTGGAATCCGCCTACCGCCGACTCGTCGACGGGCCACTGCCCGACGGGCTGCTGCACACCCGACTGCTGCGCGCCGAGGGCGGCCACTGGCGCATCCAGACCCTCTGGCGGGACCGCGCCGCGCTCGACGCCATGCGCGCACAGCCGGAACCGCCGGCCGCCCCGCGACTCTTCCGGGAGGCGGGCGCCGAACCGACCCTGACCGTCCTGGAGGTGGTCGCCGAGCGATAGCGCCCCGGCCGGTGTCACATCTCCGTGGGCTGTCCCGTCTCCTCCTGTGAAGGGTGCAGCACTCACTCAACACTCAAGGAGCGGGCCGTCGATGACCAAGGAACAGCGCAGCGTCGAGAGCGCCGGCACGAAGACCGGCGGAACGTCACGGCGCAGCGCGCTGAAGGCGGCCGTGGCCGGGGCGGGGGCGATCACCGCACTGGGCGCGTCCGCCTCCGTCGCGCACGCGGACGGGTCCGGGCGCGGCGCGCCGACCTTCGTCCTCGTCCACGGCTCGGGCAGCAACTCCTTCTACTGGCAGCCCCTGCTGCGCGAACTGGGCCTGCGCGGACACCGCGCGATCGCGGTCGACCTGCCCGGGCACGGGCTCGGCGCGTACCTCCCCGAGTCCTACCGGTTCCCGCAGGACCTCGACCGGCTGCGCACCGAGCCGTCCCCGATGTCCCGGGTGACGCTGGGCGACTTCGCCGCGCACGTGATCGGCGTGGTGCGGCGGGCCCGCCGCAACGGCCCGGTCGTGCTGGTCGGCGGAAGCCTCGGCGGCGCCACCCTCAACGCCGTCGCCAACCAGGTGCCCGACCTGCTCGCGCACCTGGTGTACGCCTCCGCGTTCTGCCCGACCGAACACCCCTCGGTGCTGCGGCTGATGACGACCCCCGAGGCGGCCACCAGCTCCATGTTCAGGCTCCCCGCGATCCAGACCCCGCCCGAGCTGGGCGTCAGCCGGGTCAACTGGCGCTCGGGCGACCCCGCGTTCTTCGCCCTCGTCAAGGAGTCGATCGCCGCCGACCGCCCGGACGCCGAAGTCCGGGCGCTGATGAACATCCTGGAGCCGGACGAGTCCGCGGCCGTCGGCGCGAGCGAGGACGCCCGCGGCCTCCCGACCGAGTGGGGCCGGGTGCCGCGCACCTTCCTGCGCTACACCCAGGACCGCACCATCCCCCTCCCGCTCCAGGACCTCATGATCCGCGAGGCGGACGCCACCACCCCGCACAACCCCTTCCGCGTCCGCTCCCTGCCCGCCCCGCACGCCGGCCCGCGCGACCCGGCCCTCCTGGCGGACGAACTGGAGCTCGTCGCCCGGCTGCCCCGCTGAGCACGCGCCGTGGCCTCCGTCGCGGGTAAACCGACACCGCGTCAGGCGGGGAGGCCGACGGCGCGTTCCCCGGTGCGGCGCTGCTGGACGACGACCGCGACCACGAGCAGCGTGCCCTGGGCGACGTTCTGCCAGAAGGAGTTGATGCCCTGGACGGTGAGTCCGTTGTCGAGGGCGCCGAGGAGGGCGACGGCGAGGAGGGTGCCGCCGATGGTGCCCCTGCCGCCCCGGAGGGCGCAGCCGCCGAGGGCGGAGGCGGTGATGGCCTTGAGTTCGAGGCCTTCACTGCCGGAGGTGGGCTGTCCGCTGCCGGTGCGGGCGGTGAGCAGGATTCCGGCGACGGCGGCGACGGCGCCGATGAGGGCGTACACGGCGACCAGGTACTTGTTGATGTCGATGCCGGCGAGGCGTGCGGCGGTGTCGTTGCCGCCGATGGCGTAGACGTTGCGGCCGATGTCGGTGCAGGCGAGCAGGAGGTGGACGGCGACGGCGACGGCGATGAGGATCCAGACCATGACGGGGAGTCCGGCGATCCTGCCCCGGCCGAGGAAGACGAAGACGGCGTCGTTGAGGACGTAGCCCTGGGCCCGGCCGTCGGAGAGGAGTTGGGCGAGGCCCTTGTAGGCGGCGAGGCCGGCGAGGGTGGCGATGGTGGGGTTGACCCGGCCGTACACGATGATCGCGCCGTTGAGGAGGCCGATCAGCAGGCCGACGGCGACGGCGGCGGCCATGCCCGCGAAGGCGTTGGAGCCGGCGGAGGTGAAGGCCATGGCGCTGACGACGGAGGCGACGCCCGCCTGGGAGCCGACCGAGATGTCGAGTCCGCCGCAGATGATGACGACGGTCTGGACGACGGCGAGCAGCCCGGTGATGGTGGCGGCCTCGGCGATCACCTGCATGTTGGTGAGGCTGAGGTAGTTGTCGTTGAGGAGGCCGAAGACGGTGAGGACGGCGACCAGGGCGCCGATCAGGCCGAGGTTCTGCCCGCCGATGGCGCCCAGCACGGGAATCCTCGCGGCGGGCCGGCGCCGGCCTCCGTCGTCCGGGACGGAGGCCGGCGGTGTGGCGGCGGTTGTCATGAGGCTGCTCCTGGGGCGCTGGGGCTGATGTCATCGGCCATCGCGAGGGCGAGGACGGCCTCCTCGGTGGCTTCTTCACGGTTCAGTTCGCCGGTGGTGCGGCCGTTCTGCATGACGACGATCCGGTCGGCGAGGCCGAGCAGTTCGGGCAGTTCGGAGGAGATCACCAGCAGCGCGACGCCCTGTTCGGCGAGGTCGGCGATGATCCGGTAGATCTCGGTCTTGGCGCCGACGTCGATGCCGCGGGTGGGCTCGTCGAGGATCAGCAGCTTGGGCCTGCGGGCGAGCCAGCGGGCGAGGACGACCTTCTGCTGGTTGCCGCCGGAGAGCTTGCGGACCTCGTGCTCGATGGACGGCGTGCGTACCCGCAGGCGGTCGATGTACTCCTGGGCGAGGTCGCGTTCCGCTCCTCGCTTGACGAAGCGGAAGCGGCGCAGTCGCTCCAGTACCGCGATGGAGGTGTTGTCCCGGATCGTGCGGTGCAGGAACAGCGCCTGCGCCTTCCGCTCCTCCGGGGCCAGGCCGAGGCCGGCGCGGATCACCGCCCCGGGGTTGCCGGACGGCAGCGGCCGTCCGTCCAGGGTGACGCTGCCGGAGCGGACGGGCAGGTCCCCGGCGAGCGCGAGAGCGAGTTCGGAGCGTCCGGCGCCGATCAGTCCGGCGAGGCCGACCACTTCGCCGGCGCGGATCCGCAGGTCGATGCCGTGGACCCGGTCCGTCGTCAGGCCGCGGACGTCCAGGACGACCCGGTCGCCGACGACGGACCGGCGGACGAACATCGTCGACAGGTCGCGGCCGACCATCAGACGCACCAGGTCGTCCTCGGTGGTGGTCCTGGCGTCCTGGACGCCGACCAGGGCTCCGTCGCGCAGGACGGCGATGCGGTCGGCGAGCCGGAGGATCTCCTGCATCCGGTGCGACACGTAGACGACGGCGACGCCCTGATCGCGCAAGCGGTCGATCAGCGCGAACAGCGCGTCGACCTCGTGCTCGGACAGTGAGGAGGTCGGCTCGTCGAAGGCGATGACCCGGGCGGCGGTCCCGCCGGTCAGCGCTCGCATGATCTCGACCAACTGGCGCTGGGCAGCGGTCAGTTGTGATCCGAGCAGATCGGGTTCCAGGACGTCGGCGAAACCCAGCCGGTCGAGGTCCGCGGTGATCCGGCGGCGCAGCTCGGCCCGGTCGAGGCGGCGGCCGGCCCGGCGGGGCAGGGATCCGGTGTAGACGTTCTCGGCGACCGAGACGTGCGGGACGATCTCGGGTTCCTGCGGGATGATCCGGATGCCGGCGGCCCGTGCGTCGGCCGGGGAGCGCAGGTCGACCGGTCGCCCGTCCAACAGGACGCGTCCCCGGGTGGGCCGGTGGTCACCGGTGAGGATCTTCAGGAGGGTGGACTTGCCGGCGCCGTTCTCGCCCATGAGGGCGGTGACGCTGCCGCCGGGGAGGTCGAGGGTCACGTCGTCCAGGGCCTGCACCGCACCGAATCGCTTGGTGATCCCCTCGACCCGTGCGCCGGCGGTGGAGGGCCGGCCGGCGGGCGGTAGGGAGCTGGAGGTCGAGGGGCGTGCTCTGCTCACTGCTGGGTCACCTCAGGAATGGGGCGAAGGAGTGGCGGCGGCCGCCCGCCCCACCGGGCGACCGCGGGGGGAAGGACGGTCAGTTGCAGGTGACGCCGGCGCTCTTCCAGGTGGCGGCGTCGACCATGGTGGTGGGGGCGAACGCCTCGGCGGGCATCTCCACGTTGTTCTTCAGCCGGTCGTACATGGTCCGGACCGCGAGTGCGCCGACGTCCTTGCCGTTGATGAACAGGGCGGCCTTCATCCCGGACGGCTTGCCGCCGGTCCAGTCCTTGCAGGCGAGGTAGGCGCCGAGGCCGACGCCGTCGATGTCGTCGGGGCTGACGCCGGCGTTCTGCAGGGCGGTGACGCCGCCCTGGACGTTCTCGTCGTTGCAGCCCCAGACCACCCAGTGCTTGACCCCGGCATTGGCGGTGACCGTCGCGGCGACCTTGTCCTGCGCGCCGGTCGGGGTGTTGTCGGTGGCGACGTCGATGTTCCGGACCCCGGGGACGGCGGAGTCGAAGGCTTCCTTGGCGGCCCTGACCCGGTCGCCGCAGACGGTGACGTCCTGCTTCCAGGCGGAGATGATCCGGGTGTCGGCGGCGTTCCAGCCGGCCTTCTTGAACTCCTCGGCGGCGCGCTTGCCGACCTCGCCGCCCATCTGCGCGCCGGAGAACCCGATCCGCGGCACCAGGTCGGACTTGGCGCACTTCGCCGGGTCCGGTCCGGTGGTGCAGACCTGGTCGTCCGAGGTGAGCAGGGCGATCCTCGCGTCCCTCGCGGTCTGCGCGACCTGCGGGCCGACGGCCGGGTCGGGCACGACCACGATGACGCCGTTGGTCTTCTGCGCGATCGCGGACCGCACTTCGCTGATGGTCTTGTTGGCGTCGTTGCCGAGGTTCACCACCCTGAGGTCGACGCCCAGTTCGGCGGCCTTCGCTCTCGCACCGGCCGCCTCGCCGACGAAGTACTCCTGGTCGCCCTGCTTCTGCAGGTAGGTGATCGAGATCCGTCCGCCGACCGGGGCGACCGAGGGGGCGCCGGAGGTGGACTCCCGGCCGGTGGAGCAGGCGGCGGTGGTCAGGCCCAGGGCGAGCAGGAGTCCTGCGGCGGCACGGCAGTTGATGGCACGGAACATGAGGGGAGACTCCTTTTCGTCGGACGCGAGAGGGGAAGGGCTCCTGACTCCGTCGCGCAGGATCCGGCGGCCCGTCAACCACCAGAAACCAACATGCTCGAACGCGACCCGACATATCACAGTGCCATTGCGCGGGCATGTCAAGATGGCGGGCGCCTGTCGGTCTCCGCCGCCGGCGCGTGACGTTCTCCGTTGCGGTCAAAGTGTCAGCTTGGCCGGAAGCTTCGTGAAGACGGCGTGTTCGAGGTCTTGAGCGCGCGTTTCCGGTCTGGCTACCATGTGTTGCTTTCTGTTTGAAGATTCCTCCAGCCGTCGATCTCTGGAGATGGATTCAACAGAACCGAACGGTCATGCCACATTCCCCCGCGTGCTCACCTGGAGCGCCCCCATGCGTCCACCCACGCCCCGCACCCTGCTGCACGCCCTGGCGGCGTTGTCCCTCGCGGCCTCCGGCCTCACGGCCGTCGCCGCCTCCGCCGCCTCCGCCCCCGCCGCGGCCCTCGACAACGGCCTCGCCCGCACTCCGCCCATGGGGTGGAACTCCTGGAACAGCCTGGGCACCGCGGTGACCCAGCAACAGGTCGTCCAGACCATCGACTTCATGTCGTCCAAGGGCCTGGTGGCGGCCGGCTACGACACCGTCACCATCGACGACGGCTGGTCGCTGTCCCACCGCGACGGCCAGACCACCGACCTCGTCAAGAACTCCTACGGCGCGATGCAGCTGTACGACGCCGACCGCAACCCCACCAGCGGTCTCGACGGCACCGGCTTCGACCTGACGACGGGCCACCTGATGCCGGACCCGGCCCACTTCCCGGCGCACACCGTCAACGGGCAGACCCTCAACGGCATCCAGTACCTGTCGTGGTACGCCCACAGCAAGGGCATGAAGTTCGGCCTCTACGCCACCGACACCTACACCACCTGCCAGGGGCACCCGGGCAGTCTCGGGCACGAGTCGACCGACGCCGCCGACTTCGTCGCCTGGGGTGTCGACTTCGTCAAGTACGACGACTGCCCCTACGGCCCGCCGATCACCGGTCCGGACGGGTACAACTACGGAACCCAGGGCGAGGGGCGGGAGTTGACCCGCTCCATCTACGCCCGCACCCAGGACTTCCAGCGTGCTCTGGACGCCGCCTCGGCCGCCCGGGGCCGACCGCGCGTCGTGCTGAGCGTGTCCGCCCAGCCCGTGCACACCGGTCTCCCGTACCTGCTGGCCGGTGACGACCCCGCCCGCACCGACCCGGTGGTCGTCGCGGCCGGCACCCCTGCCCGGCAGGCCCCCGGCTACGCGCCGACCGGCGTCTGGTGCGGTCAGGTCGCGAACCTCTGCCGGATCGGCGGCGACCGCGGCCCGGACCTGGAAGGCGTGCTCTACAACGGCCAGTTGCAGACTGCGCTGCAGTACCCGGGCAATGTCCGGCCGGGCAGCTGGAACGACATGGACATGATGTTCGCCGGCTGGCTCGATCCGTACGGCCTCTACGGCACCACCGACACCTGCACCTGCCACAAGCCGATGAACGACACCGAATCGCGCAGCGAGATGTCGATCCTCGCCATGACGGCCGCCCCGCTGATCTCCGGCGCCGACCTGCGCACCGCCGCCGACTCCCAGCACAGCGACAGCGGTTACACCTGGTCCACGGGTATCAGCGACTCCGCGCTCGCCGTCTACAAGAACGCCGACGTCATCGCCGTCGACCAGGACGGCCTCGCCAAGCCCGCCACCCTGGTCGGCGACCCGCCGAACAGCCCCACCGCCCCGCTGGTCCTCAAGCGGCAGCTGGCGAACGGCGACACCGCCGTCCTGCTGGTCAACCAGGACCCGAATTCCGCCCGGACCGTCTCCACCACCCTGAGCGCGCTGGGACTGACCGGCCCCGGCTACTCCTCCAAGGAGCTGTGGACCGGCGCCACCGGCGACGTCACCGGCACGCTCGGCGCCTCGGTCGCCCCGCACGGCGTGGCCATGTACCGGCTCAAGGCCCTGCCCGTCACCGTCCCCGCGACGGTGATCGGCGACGGCCGCTACCACGGCATCAGCGCCGGCGGCACCGGCGGCCAGGTCCTGGAGGTCCGGGGCACGTGCAGCGCCCCCGACGGCTCGACCACCGACGTCAACACCTGGTGGGACTGGCACACCTCGGAGCGGTGGCGCTTCGACGCCAACGGCGACGGCACGGTGCACATCACCGACGACTGCTTCACCGACACCCAGGTCCACGGCACCCTGACCGGACCGGCCGCGCCCGGCGGCCCGGCGTGGGTCCTCAACAGCTACGACCCCAACAGCCCGTACCAGAAGTGGCGCGTCGTCCAGAACACCGCCACCGGTGCGCTGACCGTCACCAACGTGGCCACCGGCCTCGCCCTGGACGCCCCGCAGTCCACGCCCACGTCCGCCGTCGTCCTCAGCCGGCCCGACGGATCGGCCGCAGGCCAGTCCTGGAGCCCGGTGTCCTGACGCGGCGGACCCATCAGCCCGGAGAGTGCGGGGCGGCGCCGCCTTGGGCCCCCGCACCCTCCGTCGAGGAGCCGCCCGACTCCGCCCGCTCCGCGCCACGGTGTCGGCGGACCGTGCGACGGCTCCTCCTCGACCCGCGTCTCCGTGCGGTCGACTTCCGCATGTCCCGTTCCCGGGGAGGAACCTTGCAGTCCTTACGCGCGAAGCTGTCCCGCCGCGTCAGTGCGGCGTTGACATCCCTCACCCTGCTGGCCGGCGGCGGCGCGCTCGCCGTCGGCACCCAACTCGCCACCGCCCCACCGGCGTCGGCGCTCGACAACGGCATCAACCTGACGCCCCAGATGGGCTTCAACAACTGGAACACCACCTGGTGCGGGTCCCAGTTCAACGAGGACCTGGTCAAGGGCATGGCCGACCTGTTCGTCAGCAAGGGCCTCAAGGCGGCCGGCTACCAGTACGTCAACCTCGACGACTGTTGGGTGCTGCCCGCCCGGGACCTGTCCGGCAACCTGGTGCCCGACCCGGTCCGGTTCCCGCACGGCATCAAGGCGCTCGCGGACTACGTCCACGCCAAGGGCCTGAAGTTCGGCCTCTACTCGAGCGCCGGCACCCACACCTGCGACGTCCAGGGCTTCCCCGGCGGCCTCGGCCACGAGCAGCAGGACGCCGACCTGTGGGCCTCCTGGGGCGTCGACTACCTCAAGTACGACAACTGCAACAACATGGGCGTCGACGCGCAGACCCGCTACAAGACCATGGGCGACGCGCTGAAGAAGACCGGCCGACCGATCCTCTACAGCATCTGCGACTGGGGCTCCAGCGGCCCGTGGAACTGGGCGCAGCCGGTCGGCAACTCCTGGCGCACCACCGGCGACATCAGCGACACCTGGCAGAGCATGATCTCCATCGCGCACGCCAACCAGGGACTGTCCGCCTACGCCAAGGCCGGCGCCTTCAACGACCCGGACATGCTGGAGGTCGGCAACGGCGGCATGACCGGCACCGAGTACCGCACGCACTTCAGTCTCTGGGCCGAGATGGCCGCACCACTGCTGATCGGCGCCGACCTGCGCACCGCCCAGCAGGAGACGTTCGACATCCTCACCAACGCCGACGTCATCGCGATCGACCAGGACCCGCTGGGCAAGCAGGGCTCGGTGGTCTCCAGCGACAACGGCCTGGTCGTCATGTCGAAGCCGCTGGCCGACGGCAGCCGTGCGGTCACCCTCACCAACGAGGGCTCCTACGACGCCGCCATCACCACCACCGTGCAGGCCGTCGGCATCGCCGGCGCGCCCTCGTACACGGTCAAGGACCTGTGGTCGAAGAAGACCATCACCAGCACCGGGGCGATCAGCGCCACCGTCCCCGGCCACGGCACCGCGATGTTCCGGGTCACCCCGAGCACGCCCGTCCCGCCGCCCACCGGCATGAGCCACCTGAGCGACCTGCCGTTCCTCGCCCAGACCAACGGCTGGGGCCCGGCCGAGCGCGACCACAGCAACGGCGACTGGGCAGCCGGCGACGGCCGCACCCTGGCCATCCGCGGCACCACGTACGCGAAGGGCATCGGCACCAACGCCCCCAGTGACATCAGCTTCAACCTCGGCGGCACCTGCAAGAACCTGGTGACCAGCGTCGGGATCGACGACGAGACGTCCGGCAACGGCTCCGCCGTCTTCCAGGTGTTCAAGGACGGGACTCTCGCCGCCGACAGCGGAAGGCTCACCGGCAGGGACGCGGCCAAGAAGCTCACCGTCGACCTCACGGGCGCCGCCGTGCTGCGCCTGGTGGTCACCGACGGCGGCGACGGCACCAGCTGGGACCACGCCGACTGGGCCGGAGCCAGGATCGCCTGCGGCAACGGCCCCGCCGCCGGCGCCCACCAGCTCTCCGACCTCACCTGGACCTCCGCGAGCAACGGCTGGGGCCAGGTCGAGAAGGACATGAGCAACGGCGACAACCAGTCCGGCGACGGACGCACCATCACCATCAACGGCGCGACCTACGCCAAGGGCCTGGGCACCAATGCGTTCAGCGAGATCGTCTACTACCTCGGCGGCGCCTGCACCTCGCTGACCACCGATGTCGGCGTCGACGCCGAGGCCATGGGCCGCGGCACCGTCGCCTTCCAGATCTGGAAGGACGACACCAAGGTCGCCGACAGCGGCGTGCTGAACGCCGCCGCCGGCGTCAAGCACCTCACCGCCGACCTCACCGGCGCCGACGAGCTGCACCTCGTCGTCACCGACGGCGGCGACGGCAACAACAGTGACCACGCGGACTGGGCGGGTCCGGTCCTCACCTGCTGACCGGTCCTCCACAGCCGTGCGGTGCCGGACGATCCGTCCGGCACCGCACGCCCGTTCGGAGCGGCGGGCGCCGGTGCGCCTCAGGGCAGGCGGGAGTGCGGGGGCCAGGCGCCGTCCGGCGCGTCGTAGTCGCTGGAGACCAGGAGGAGGACGGTCGCGCGCGTGGTTCCCAGGGAGCGGAGTCGGTGCGGCGTGGTGGCCTTGAAGTAGGCGCAGTCGCCCGGGTCGAGCGTGATCGCGCGCGAGGGGAGGACCAGTTCGACCCGTCCCGCGTGGACGAAGACGAACTCCTCGCCGGGGTGGTCCCGGAAGGCGGCGGGGCCGTCGTCGAGCGGCGGGTAGAGCATGAACGGGGTCATGCCCTTGGCGCCGGCGCCGAGCGCCATGCCCTCGTAGCGGGTGCCGGGCTCGTCCGGGGAGGTCAGGGCCTGGCGTTCCGCGGCCCGGGTGACGGTGACCTCGCTCAGTTCGTCGGCGTCGGCGAACAGGCTGTCCAGGGGGACTTCGAGGGCCTTGGCCAGGGAGGCGCACACGGCGATCGAGGGAACGCTCTGCCCGCGTTCGACCTTCGACAGGTAGCTCTTGGTGACGCCGGACCGCTCGGCCAGCGCCTCCAGGGTCATCAGCCGTTCCTTGCGCAGCCGGCGTACCCGGTTGATCACTGGCGTCTTCCTCTCCCGTGCCCCTGAACCGACGGGGCCGTGCGGTGCCGAGCGCGTCCGCTCCTGATGACACCTCGTGTCCTATGGCGAACAAATGCTACGCCGCGGCGCGACCGGCAGGCCCGGGAGGTGTGGCCCGCCGGCGCCTGTCGCGGACTTCCCCTCGGTGCGCCGGGGCTGCGGACGTCCGCCTCGGGGCTCTTGCGACAGGAAACCTTGTGTCCTATGGTGAACAATGTTTCCTCCGGGGCTGCGGCTCCGGACGCAGGCCGTGCCGCCGGGGCAGGGTCGGAGAGCGGGAGCAGAGACACATGGCGAAAACACTGCAGGACTCGAAGGACGTCCTCGTCGACCGCGCCGAGCGGCAGATGGACCGGCACTTCGGGGACTCGAAACTGACCACGCGCCAGAAGCTGGCGCTCACCTGCCGGATCGCCTACGACGGCGGCCACGACTCGGGCCTCGCCGGGCAGATCAGCTTCCGCGGTCGGGAGCCGGGCACCTACTACACCCAGCGCCTCGGGCTGGGCTTCGACGAGATCACCGAGGACAACCTGCTGCTGGTGAACGAGGACCTGGAAGTCCTGGAGGGGGAGGGCATGCCCAACCCCGCCAACCGCTTCCACTCCTGGATCTACCGGGAGCGCGCGGACGTCAACTGCATCATCCACACGCACCCGTTGCACACGGCCGCCCTCGCCATGCTGGAAGTGCCGCTGGTGGTCTCCCAGATGGACACGACGCCGCTGTACGACGACTGCGCCTTCCTCAAGGACTGGCCGGGCGTGCCGGTGGGCAACGAGGAGGGCCGGATCATCTCCGCCGCCCTCGGCGACAAGCGGGCCATCCTGCTGGCCCACCACGGCCAGCTGGTGACGGGCTCCACCATCGAGGAGGCGTGCACCCTGGCGCTGCTCATCGAACGGGCCGCCCGCCTGCAACTGCTGGCGATGTCGGCGGGGACCATCCAGCCCCTGGACCCGGCGCTGGCCCGCGAGGCCCACGACTGGACCTCCACCGACCGGCGCAGCAGGGCGAACTTCGAGTACTACGCGCGCAAGGCGCTGCGCAATCACCCCGACTGTGTGACCGGACAGGTGGAACTCTGATGGCCAACCCGCCCCTGAAGGGCATCATCTCCTACCCGGTCACCCCCTTCGACGCCGTCACCGGCGAGGTCGACCTGCCCGCGCTGCGAAGCCTCACCGGCGACCTCGTCGCCGCCGGCAGCCACGCCGTCGCTCCGCTGGGCAGCACCGGTGAGAGCGCCTACCTGACGGACCGGGAGTGGGACGCGGTCTGCGAGACCACCCTCGACACCGTGGCCGGCCGGGTGCCGACCCTCGTCGGCGTCTCCCACTGGAGCACCGAGGGCACGGTCCGCCGCGCCCGCGTGGCCGCCCGCCACGGTGCCACCGCGATCATGGTGCTGCCCCAGGTGTACTGGAAGCTGACCGAGGACGAACTCGCCCGCCACTACGGCGAGGTGGCCCGTGCCACCGACCTGCCGATGATGCTCTACAACAACCCCGGCACCAGCGGCGTGGACCTGCACCCCGAAGCGGTGGTCGCGCTCGCCCGGAAGATCCCCAACCTCACCATGGTCAAGGAGAGCTCGGGCGAGGTTTCGCGCTTCCGCGCCATCCGTGAGCTGTCCGACGGGGAGCTGTCCGTCTACAACGGCAGCAACCCGGTCGCCCTGGACGCCTTCCGCGCCGGAGCCGTCGGCTGGTGCACGGCCGCCCCCTGCCTCGTACCGGAGTGGGTGCTGGCGCTCCACGCCGCAGCCGTCGGCGGACACGACGACCGCGCCGACACGCTGCTGCAGGAACTGCTGCCCTTCCTGCGGTTCATCGTCGACCACGGCCTCCCCCGCGCCATCAAGGCGGGCCTCGACCTCCAGAACCGCCCCTCCGGCCCGCCGCGCCCGCCGCTGCTGCCCCTGCCCCACGACGAGACGGCCCGGCTGCGGGACCTGCTCAACCACCTCCACCCCGACCGACTCCCGCCGTCCGCCGCCTGACGGCGCGAACTCCCACACCGCCGCCCCCCGCGCCGACAACCGGCGCAAGGGCCCGGCCGCCGACCTCCGAGCGGAGGCCGACCGCCGGGCCCTTGCGGTGTCAGGTGAGCGCGCTCCGACAGCTCGTAGTTCTGATCGAACATGCCTATGACCTGCGAAAACATGGTCCGCTGGGAAGAGCGCTTCGCAGCCAGTGCACACGCGGTGCCTTCAGCAGATGAGATGCGTCGAGAAGGACTGGATGGTGAGCAGGGGGCGCATTTGCTGCTCGCCGCGGCGCGCTGCGCAGCGCTATCAAGCGTCGAACCGGCTCATGCAATCTCCAGGTCGGTCGAGTCGCGCAGTGAGCCGGTGTGCGGTTGCTCTGCTCGTAAAGATGGACGACAGCCTCAGTCGCCAGGCAGAGCCTGCACAGCATCGGCTGGGCGAGTGGTTCCGAAGTCGTTGGGTTTGCCGATTCTGCTCCAGATGCGCGGGGTGGGCGTCCACGTTGTCCCCGCCACAGCCGTCGGCGATGCCCAGCGCTACTGCACTGCCGTCCTCCCCTCACCGGGGCCACGGTTTGGCCCGCTTGATGAAGGCTGCCGCCATCCTCGCCGCCTGCGAATGCCACCCCCACATGCGCCACGTCAACGGTGCCCTCGGCCACCTCCCTGATCCACCTGGTCCAGGAGTATCAACTCGACCTCTGACCCCAGGGCCTGCGGAGACGGACGAATGTCTCCGCAGGCCTCGTCACGGGGTCAGGAGTCGTCCACTCCGAGGGTGAAGGTGTACGCGGCACGCTCGTCCATGCCGATGGCCCGCATCAGCTCGAGGGTGGGTACCCGGTACTTGTTGCCGATCCGCAGGATCTTGCAGGGGAAGACGTCCTCGCGGGCGAGCCGGTACGCGGTGGTCAGGCAGATGCCCAGCGCCCTGGCCGCCGTCGGGACGTTGACCACGACCGGGAGGTCGAACGCCTCCATGAAGCTCAACGGGGTCCGGTCATCCGAGCTCATCGGCGCACCACCCTGCGGGGCGGGCGTCCGCCCGTCAGGTGGCGCCCATGGTCGGTGTCCTGGGCCCGACGGAGGCTTCCTTGTTGTCCGGTCGTCTCCTCGAGCGCACTCAGGGCTTGGTACCCCGCGCTGCCGGGAGAGACGGTGAAGCGAAGTTCGGCCCGCAACCCGTCGGTGTGTCCGTGCCGGGTGACCTCCATCCGGAGGGGCTGGGCCGGGTCGGACTCGCGCGGGTCCTCGTCCGGTGCCACCAGGTCGTCCGCCCGGTTTTCCAAGGCGGCGGATGCGGTCTCCCTGATTCCGGCCCGGGCGTGATTCCATGCCCGGGTGCGCGCGGCCTTGAGCAGGTCGTCGACCGACCCGTCCTCATCGGTCTGCAGGCCCTCCAGCAGACCGAGCACCATCTCCGCCTCCAGGTCGGCTCGGTCGGCTCGCAGGCGGCGGCAGATGCGGAAGACGGTGCCGATCAGCCTCGGCGTGGCCAGCCAGACGAGCAGCAGCTGCCACTGTTCGGCGGACGCTTGCATGCTCCGGGCGGCATGCAGCGTCGCTCGCCAGACAGGGGCGGTGAGGGCGGGGTCGGGGGTCGGCCCGTAGAGGGCCTCCCATGCCTGTGCGGGCGTCAGCAGCACCGGCACCTGGTTGTCCGGGTGGACGCTCAGGTGGAGCGCCTCCGTGGTCCGGGGGTCGTCGAAGTATCGTGCTACGGCGTTGAACACGCTGCTGGTAGTCGCAACGGTCAAGGTGCAGTCCTCTCTTGGCGTCCGTCCGGACGCTGAACTGGTGAGGAGTGGTACCGCGTATCACGCAGTGGTACTGCGTGCCGTCCCGTGAACTTGGGGAACCGGAACGGCAGAAGGACGAGGTCCTTCCGGAGGGTGCCCACCTGTTGGTGGGCACCCGTTTTGGTATGGCCGCCGGGTCTAGACCGAGGGCGGTGCCGGGTTGTCCGGGGTCGGGTCGGGCAGGGCGGCCGGCGCCGGCGGCACGTCCTTCTCACGGATCCGGCGCTTGCTGGTCGGCGGGAACCCGCCGGAGGTCCGCTTGGTGCGGCCCCCTCGGCGGGCGGGCATGCGGTTGCTCATGGATTCGTCCTTTCTCGTTCCTGGCATTCCGTGGTCGAGCTGTCGCAGCCGGTCCGGCAGGCGACTGACTTGATGCTGCCTGAGGGAAGGGGGGGCCGTCGGGGGTGGAACTGAGGGATTTCTGAGGCGCATCTGAGGGGCGCATAGGAGCACGCCGGTGTAAACAGTGGGCCGGCTACGTACAGATCTCTGTGTCCAAGGCCCGGCCGAAAGGGTCGCTGCGGAGCGGAGGAAATCGAACATGGATGGACGTGTGCTCGGAGTGGTGGCGGTCAAGCCCTCGGCGCTGTCCGACGGTCCGGTGGTCAGAGGTACCAAGAAAGCAGCCGCGTTGTTCGCCCTGATGGTGACCTCGCCTCACAGACAGTGCCGCGCTGACGAGCTGTTCCACTGCCTCTGGCCCGAAGAGGAGTTCTCATCCGGCAGGCTCTACCGAGCCATGTCGGATCTGCGCCCGGCCATGGGAGGTAGGGAATTCCTGACCTATGAATCGGGAATTTGTTCCATTCATGCGCCGAGGGATCAGATCGATCTCTACCGTTTCCGGGATCTGCTGATCAGCGCTCAGAGTCAGTTCGGGAAGGACCGGTTCGGAACCATCACTGCGGCGTTGGCGGAGTGGCCCGAAGCGGGGGAGGCATTGAGCGGCCTGACGGGTACCTGGGCCGAACTGCGCCGAGGGGAGTTGCGGGCCGAGTGGCTGAAGGCACTGCGGGCCCAGTTCGAAGCTGCGCAAGGTGCGGGGCTCGAAGAGTGGCTCCAGACCGAGTCGGACCGGTGGCACGGCGAGTTTCCGAAGGAGCCCTGGTTGTTCCGGCACTACCTGCAGCAGCACGTGGGCAGGCTGCCGTTGGCAGAACGGGAGCGTGCGATCAAGCGATTGATGAAGAAATTCCTCGGGCGGACGGATGACGTCCTGCAGGACACCATCGACCGGTTGTGCGGGAGGCTCGTCCTTCCGCGACCCGCCTCGACCTCCGTCCCGAACCAGTTGCCACCACGCGGGCGTGCGGCGCTCGGCAGGGAGGAGATGATCCGCGACGTGGTGGAGACGGTGCGACGACAGGAGCCGGGTAGGCCCGCCTTGGCCGCGATCAGTGGCATGCGGGGTATTGGTACCAGCCTGGCAGGCAATCATGTCGCTCACCAGTTACGGCCTTACTTTCCGGACGGGGCGCTCTACGCCGACTTTGGCGGTCCCGAGGGGAAGGAGGAGCAGTGCGCCGACCCCGAGTACGTCATCGACCGGTTCCTGGCCGAGTTCCCGCTGCCCACTTCGCCGTCCGGACTCGCAGAGAAGAGCGCGGCACTGCGGTCGGTCCTGGCGAACCGGTCGGTGCTCATCCTGCTGGACAACGTCTGGGATGCCGCCCAGGTGCTGCCGTTGCTCCCCGGCACGGGTAGCAGCGCGGTGCTGATCACCAGTCACCGGCGGATGGAGGACCTGCAGACCCGGCATGAGGTGGCAACCTGGACGCTGGGCACGCTGGACGATCGGACCGCCACAGCCTTGCTCCAGGAGTACATCCCCGAGGCCGACCACCGGAAGTCCAGCCAGGAGGTCAAGGCCCTCGTCGAGTTCTGCGGCGGCCATCCGCTGGCGCTGACCATCGCCGTCCAGCGGTTCAAGGGGCATCCGGTTGCGGCCATCCAGGATCTGCGTCGTCAGCTCAAGGAGGAGGAGAAGCGACTCGACGCACTGGAGCATCTTCCGACGCAGCTGTCAGTACGCGCCGCCTTCGCCTGCTCGGTAAACGCCCTGTCCGAGGCGGCCAGGTGTCTGCTCTGGCAACTGGCCCTGCACCCCGGCCCCTTGATCAGCCGAGCCGCACTGCTGGATCTCGGCCGGGCAGCCGAAGGCGCGCACCCCGACCGGGCGGCGGAGGAACTGCTGGACCTCCACCTGGTGGAGGTGGAGTCGGATCGCTACCGCATTCACAGTCTGCTGCGGACCTTCGCCCGCCAGCGGGTGCACCCCGAAGCATTGGTTCCGGGCTCCGGTTTCGAGGAGGCCACGGTCCGTCAGGTTCTGGAGCACCAGTTGCAGAATGCCTGGGCCTGCGACCAGTGGCTCGACGGGCAGAGGTGGTTGCCGGTCGGTGAGCCGCAGGGCGTCATGGTGGATCCACCCGCGGATCTCGGTCAGGCCCTGGAAGTGCTCGACCAGGACTACGACACCCTCGTCCGCGGCATCGAAATGGCGGTCGACCGCGCGTGCTCGCGTTACACCTGGCTGCTGCCGATGGTGCTGGTCACCTACCAGTGGCGACGCCATCGGTTCGCCGATGCCCAGCGCTTCCTGGGCCTGGCCGCCGACGCCGCCGAGAGATGCGAGGCGGATCCGGTCGACCAGGCCATGATCTGCCGGATGCGCGCCGGGACCTGCTGGTACCAGCGAGACTTCTTCCGGGCGGTCGGCCATCTCCTGCGTGCGGTCATGCTGAGCGAGCAAGACGACAGTGCGCGGGGGCGGTTGAGTCTCGCCAGGTCCCAGCACACGCTGGCCCTCACCTGGCGCAAACAGGAGCGGGAGGTAGATGCGCAGCGAGCCCACCGGTCGGCCCTGGAGCTGTACCGGGGACTCGGTGACGACGCGGGAGCGGCCGCGGCGTTGAACGGCCTGGGGACGATCCATCAGGACCGCGGCGAACACCTCGAAGCCCTCCAGCTCTGCACCAAGGCGTTCGAGTTGGTCCGTGAGACGGTGGACCGCAGTGGAACAGCCGATGTGCTACGCACCCTCGCCGGTATTCGATTCTCCCTGGGTGAGTGGGAGTTGGCGCCGCTGCTGTATGAGGAGGCGGTCGGGATCTACCGGGAGCTGGGTTCGTGGATCGACGAGGCCCGGGCGCTGTGGCTCCTGGCCGACGTCCTGGTGCCGCTCGGCCGGACCTCGGAGGCGGTGGTGGCGCTGGAACGAGTGGTGGTGCTCCGGGAGCGGATGGGGGCCGAGGACCTCGCCGATGCGTGCGTCCGGTTGGAGTCACTGCGGTGACCCCCGCGTCACCAACGGTGGGGGTGGGTCCGGTAGTACTCCGTCGGATCGGCCGCTTTGAGCGGCTTCAGCGGTGGGCGGCCTCCGACCTGGGGCAGCAGGTCGCGGAGACCGTCGTAGACCTCGCGCATCGAACCGGGGCGCCTCTCCGGGTCGAGTTCCACCATGGAGAGGGCGAGCTCCGCGAACGGGGGTGGCAGGAGGTCGAGCTTGTCCTGCGGAAGGACGACCGGGTGCTCGCAGGTCATGCCCTCCCGGCACCCGTCGTAGGGAAGGGCGATGACGGTCATCTCCAGGAGCAGGCAGCCCAGAGCGAAGATGTCGGCCCGGGCCGACACACCGTTCGGGGCCGCGCCGAGCTGTTCGGGAGGGGCGTAGCCGATCGTCCCGCAGCCGCGGGGCGTGCGCTTTCCCACGCCGATGGTGAGCCCCAGATCGAGCAGCCGTACCCGCCCATCCGGTTCGAGCATGATGTTCTCGGGCTTCACGTCCCGGTGGACGAAGCCGCGGTCGTGCATGTCGTCCAGGGCTTCGCAGAGTTGGCCGATGATCGAGGCGACGGTCTGCTCCTCCCTGATCGGCCGGTCCTCGTTGATCACGTCCCACATCAGGGCACCGTCGACGTATTCCAGGATGATGCACCGGTGGCCTCGGTAGTTGCCCGCTCCGAACAGCCGCAAGGTGGCACAGGGGCCTGCTGAGATGAGGCGCTGGTAGGTCCGGCCCTCCCGGCTGA
Source organism: Kitasatospora sp. CB02891 (assembly GCF_002803145.1). Taxonomy (NCBI): domain Bacteria; kingdom Bacillati; phylum Actinomycetota; class Actinomycetes; order Kitasatosporales; family Streptomycetaceae; genus Kitasatospora; species Kitasatospora sp. CB02891. Next base: position 414,999 of record NZ_NNBO01000003.1, read on the forward strand.
TGGTGCGCGCCAGGCTGGCGAAGGTCCGTGCTGACTCGAACTCCCGCTCCCGCTGCACTTTGACGGCCACCCACTCCCCGGTCTCCCGGTCCCGGCCGAGGCGGAGGTCCGCCTGGGCACCGTGGCCGATGTGGTCGAGCACCTCGTAGTGGTCCTCGACGTCGCCGAACTCCCTGATCTTCCGCGTCATGTTCTTCTTTCCGTTCCCAGAGACATGGAGTCACTATGTCCGATTCATGGCTTCCCCCGGACGGTGTCGTCCGGGTGTCCCCCCGCATCAAGGTTTCGATCGGCATGTTCAAGGGCAGTGAGTTCCGCTGCCCGGCAGCGGACGCGCTCAAGGCACGTGACTACCGGCCGGCGATGTCTGTCCATCAACCCCAGGAGAAAATGGAGCAGTTCGCCTTCGGTCCGTTCATGGCCGCCTGCGACGCCCGGAGCGGGAAAGTGAGTGGCTCGGCCGGCCGGACGTCGCCTGGGCGGCCAGGCCATGACGGCTTGAGGCAGTGGACGGCACATGCGTTGAGCACCTACGCCGCGGCCTTCCCGGAGGACCCGGACTCCCCGATGACGGAGGTCAGTACCCCTTGGTGCTACAGCCACGCGGTGGCGGAGGCCGACTCCCGAGGGGCCGGCGAGTACCAACTGACCGTCTGGGGCCGCTGCTTGCGGTCCCTGGATGGAACGGTGCGTGAACTGCGGCTTCCTGTGAACCGGTTGGGAGAGTTGCCGCCGCCGACCGGTTTCGCAGCCGCTGCCGCGCTGGTGCTCGCCGAGGGAGCCCCAGGGCCCCGGCCCCGGCACGTCCGGATCGTCGAGTTCGCCCTGCTGGACGGGCGGGTCCGTACGGTCTTCGAAGGGAGTCGGGACGAAGCACTGGCCCTCTACCGGCTGCACGGTCGCACGGCGCTGGCCGAGCTGCTGGACGGTCGGCAGTACCGTCCCGGTGCGGTCTGTGCCAGCTGCCCGTACACAGCCGCCTGCCCGGTGCTGCGGAGGGCCCCCGGTTTGCTGGAGGCCGCCCGCCCCGGGCGGACCAGGCGCTGGTGGTCTGTCACCAACGGCCGTAACCACCGGGCATGTCCGGCCCGCGACCAGATGCGTCGGCTCCACCTTCCGACGGAGGACGGGATCGACCGTTCTGCTGCCGCTGAGCGTGGTCGCGCCCTGCACGCCTACCTTGCCGAGCGCCACGGGGGCGGCGGGCTGCGCCCGTGCACCGTGAGGGTCCCCGAACAGTGGGTGCCCGAGGGATTCCACCTGCCGGAGCAGGAGCGGGCCCTCGGAGCGGCGTTGCTGCGCGGCCATGCTGCGGTCTGCCCGATGCGGCTGGTGCGGGACGCCAGCGATGTCCGCAACGAGCCGCGAGTGGTGCGGTACGACACCGAGGCCGAGGTGGTGGTGGTCGCCAGGCCCGACCTGCTATACCGGGATGACGGGGTCTGGGTGTGGCGCGAGACCAAGAGCACGACCCGGGACCGGGGTGCCCGGTCCCTGCTGGAGCACTATCCGCAACTGGCCCTGGCCGTTCTGCTGCTGGCCCGCGGAGACCTGGGTGGCAGGCCGGGCGGGGCACGGGTCGAACTCGAGGTGCTCCGGCCGAGCGGGGCCGACCTTGAACTCATCGACCCGTTCGATCCTGCGATCCGGGCCCAAGCAGGGCGGGTGGTGAAGGAGTTGGTGGATCCGTGGATCGGGGATGAGGACTACCCTCCACGCCCCGGAACGGCCTGCACCCGGTGTGAGACCGCGCGCTGGTGCTCCAGCGGACCGGCCTCACCGGTGACCCGATGACGCCGGACGGGCCTGAGCTGTTCCGTGAACTCGCTGTGGTCGTCAGTGTTTTGGGAGAGCGCTCTGGAATCGGTTCGTTCCGACTGCCCTACCCGTACGCAGCCCAGCGCGTGCTGGACCGGACAGTGTTGCACTGCATCGGCCGCGGCCTGGAGCCTCCGAAGGGCCTGCCGGAGTTGCTTGAGTGGTGCCGCTCCCGGCCGGCGGCCGACCAGCTCTTCGGCGTCCCACCGACGCTGGTGTCACCGGACGCGACCCTGGTCCACCCCATCGGGTTGATGCCCACCCGTACGTGTCTGGAGCTCTCCTCCGACGGGATGGAGCACGGGCCGGAAGGGGCTACCCGCAGGCTACTGGCGGAGCTGGCGGGCCGCTGTGGCCCGACGGACCGGTTTCACCGGAGCCGGCGGTTCTTGGCACTCAATCCGATGGTCCGCCAGGGCGATCGGTGCCGCGGCGGTTGGAGCAGGGAGGTCTGGTCCAGGGTCAGAGATCTCTACCACCCAGTGCCGGAGTACTTGACGGTCGGCGGCACCCTGCTTCGCTGCGGCACCTGCGGACTCCCGGCCCTGCTGGGCGGCGGTCGGACGCCGGACCGGGCGACGGCGGTTTCCGGGCCGGACACCTGGTGTGAGGGTGAGACCTGTCCGGATGGGGTCCAGATGGAGTTGATCCGCAAGCCGGGGAAGGTCCAGCTGTTGCGGCGACCGCTGAGAATCTTCTTCTCGCTTCCGTCCCGGTTGGAGCAGGAGGTCCTGGCCGGTCTGGCTCGCGAGGCCGTTGACCACGAGGCCGTGCAGGGGGAGGTCGGCGCGTACCGGATCCGGAACGCCGGGTTGACGGCCGGTCACTTGTATGTCTGTGACTGGATTCAGCCCGCGCTGCTGGCCCGTCGATTGAGCAATCTGACGGAACCGGCCCTGGTGGTGGTGCCGGAGGGGATCGCCGGGTCGGCTCGGTACCGGACCGCCTTCACCCGGGCACTGCCTGATCCGGAACTGGTCGCACTGACCGGGCCGGACGGACTGGTGGTCCACTTGCGCGGTGGACGCGCTTTTGAGGAGACAGAGCGGAAAGGGAGAGGTCAATGCGTACTCTGACACCGGTCCTGCAGGAGACGATCCAGGATCTTCAGCGCCACGCCAAGGGACAATTTCCCGGAAGAACAGCGGAGTTCTTCTGTCAGGTCGAACTGGGACTGTATCTGCAGCGCCAGCTGATGCCGGGAGCCCCGGCGAATCAAGCATGGGTGTTGTTCGGCGGGTACGGGTTCGCTCAAGCCTATCGAGTGCCGCTGCCACCGGGCACCGACGAGATGCTCAGGACGGCCAGGTACTCGCTCTGGACCCTGGCGCGGGGCAGGGCCTGGGAAGTGGCGCTGGAGCGCTACCAGCGGATGGACCCGGTGCTGCGTGGATACGACGTGGCGTCCGTCGGTGCCCCTGCCGTCCGTCAGGAGATCTCCGTCGGTACGGGGCGGTGGTCGGCCTACGACAGACTGCTTTCGGCAGCACCGCCGTTGGCGGGTCGACGGCCTCGGGTGGCTGGCCCGGGGCCGCATGCCTTCCCGGTCGGCCGTTCGCTGGCGGTGGTGGACCTGCCGGTGGTATCTTCGACGCCCCTTGTGTCCCACGACCTTCACCTGCGGCCTGCGGGCGAGGGGGAGGCACTCACCTTCCGGCTGGCGGAGTTGGCCCGGACCGCGGCTGCGATGGACGCCGTGGACCGGCTCCACGGTGAGGTGAGCGAATCGACCTGGGTGGGGCGGCTCCGTGCGTTCGAGATGTCCACGGCGGAGTGCGGCGCCTTCCGGAAGTCGGACGAGTTCACCGTGGAAGGAATCCAGCATCTGCTCGGTATCGTGGGAGCGGGCAAGAGCACGCTGCGGGACATCATCGCGGTCCACCTGGCCGGGAAGGGACGGCGGACCACTGTGGTGGTCCCTGACGTGGCCGAGGTCCTGAAGCTGGTCGAGCTCTACAACCGGTACACCGGCGACGCGGCCGCACCTGTCCTCGGGGCGTCCGGGCGGGAGCGTCACGCTCAGCGGTTGCACCGCAGGCTGGCCGGTCGCGGAGAACATCGGTTGCTGGCCCACGACGACCCGGCTTTCGCCTACCTGGGGACCTCCTGTGTGTTGAACCTCCGACTGCGCGGCGGCGACCAGCCCGCTTTCGGAGAAGCGCCGTGCAGCCGACTGCGTCCGCCAGTCGATCCACAGCGGAGGACCAATCGCCCCAGGTCCTCCGAGTGGCAGAAGCAGGGCCTGGCTTGTCCCTACTGGTCCGCCTGCCCCAGGCACCATGCTTCGCGGGCCTTGGTCGGTGCGGACATCTGGGTCGCCACGCTGCCGAGCCTGATTGACTCGGCACCACCGAAGCCGCAGAACGGCGAAAGCATCCGTTACCTGGAACTGGCGTGTCGGCGTAGTGATTTGGTGGTCATTGACGAGGCCGACCGGGTCCAGATGCACCTCGATCAGATCTTCGCCCCCGCAGTGCTGCTGGCCGCCGACGAGGAGCGGGGGCTGATCGACTGGCTGAGCCGGCACAAGGTCCGCGAACTCGCCGCGAGCGGCCGTACCCAGCTGTCGGACCGTGATGTGGCGGTCTTCTGCGCAGCGCTCAACACCGCAGTGACGGCGACCGATCTGCTGCACGCCATGCTGGTCGTCCAGTACCCACTGCGCCGGTGGGTGGGGCGTGGCTACTTCAGCGCGTGGACACTCCAGGCGGACATCCTGGACGAGCGCTTCCCGGTGCCCGAAGACGCGGCGGACTGCCATCCGCACCGTGGCCTGTCCGAGCAACGGCAGCGCATGTTGGAGGCGTTCCGCGACGATCCGTTCGCCGATCGCGGGAAGCATGCTGAGGTGGACTTCTCACACCTCACCGTGCTGCTCAACGAGTTGCTGCACACTGGGAATCCGGAGCGGACCCGGAACCGGCTGCTGGCGGTCGTCGACTCCCTGCTGCTGCTTGACGCGGCATTCATGGCCCAGAAGCAGGAGGAGTACCAGGAACGCTTCGCCTCTTGGCAGTTGAATGAGAGGAAACGGCTGAAACGACAGCGTGACGGCAAGCGGACCGGGAAGCAGGTCCCGCCGCCGCAGACCCCCGGCGAGTGGCGCGAGAGCGTGGCCGACCGCTTCGAGCTGACCCTTCTGCTGAGTGCCCTGGAGCCGCGCCTGGCCCTGATCAACGCCATGTGGCCCAGGGTGGAGTCCGCTCTGGGCCTCGGCTTCAGCGAGATGTACCGGCGGCCGAACGACTACGCCCCGATGGTGCCGGAGGCACCGATGGGCAATGTGCTCGGCTTCCAGTTCGTGGTCCGCGGAGACGACGGTGAAGGCGTTCGCAATGGTGAGCTGACCTTCTTCCGGTGCACAGGAGTGGGACGCGAACTGCTGCGAGCCATGCCCGGTTTGGCTGCGGTGGACGGCCGGCCAGGTGCCCATGTACTGCTGTTGTCGGGCAGCAGTTGGGCGGGGGAGTCCAGTCGTTACCACGTCCAGGTGCCGGTTGGCGTGGTGATCGAACCGCCCCCGGAGGTGACGGAGCGGATCGCCATCGAGAGCGAGATGCGCTTCGAGTTCGTCCCTGACGAGCCGGGGAGCCTGCGCGTGTCGGGCAGCGACATGGACGAACGGCCGGAGAAGCTGCGCCGCATTGCGACCTGGCTCGGCGCTGGAGCGGAGGATGCCGAGGATGGCGGGCCACTGGAACGGGAGCTGCTGGCCCTCCCGCAGGGGCGTGATCAGATTTTGTTGCTGGTGGGTAGTTACCGCGAAGCACGGCTGGTGGCGGACACCCTTCACAACCTGAACGAGCGCTGGCGCGACAGGGTGCTCTGCCTCGTCTCAGACGACGAGGTGATCGAGGAAGCGGAGGAGAGCTCGTCCACGCTACGCGCCCGGACGCTGCGCCGGGGCGACGTCGAACGCCTGCGGGACCTCCGCGCGGACATCCTGGTGGCCCCGCTCCTCTCGGTGGAACGGGGCCACAACATCCTCAACCGCCGGGACGAGGCGGCCATTGGGTCGGTCTACTTCCTCGTTCGTCCGAATCCGCACCCGGACGACCTGTCACTTGCAGTGCACGCGGTCAATGACTGGATTGTCAGAGCCCAGGACGACGACCGATTCGGGTCCTGGGTACGCAGCGGAAGCAGCCTGGAGGAAGGCGTCGAGACGGTCCGCCGGAGGGCCAGGTCTTACTGGTACCACGTGGTACGACGATCCACGGCGTGGAGCCGGCTCGGGGCGGACCGCACGCAGGTCACCTGGGACCTCCTAGTGCTGATCTGGCAGGTCATCGGCCGGCTCGTGCGCGGCGGTGTCCCGGCCCGGGTGGTCTTCGTCGACGCAGCCTTCGCACCGAAGCGCACCTCCTGCCCGTCGGCGGAGGACACCGTCGAGTCCAGCCTGCTGCACAGCATCCTCGGGGTCCTCGCACCGTACTTCCGGGATGGTGCGACGCCGGCCGACGAGGAGTTCATCGTCCGGGCTCTGTACGGGCCGCTGTGGCACATGCTCGGTCGATGCTTGGCCCAGCCACTGCCCGCTGCCTGAGGGGCAGTCCGCCGGCTAACCCGCTTCCCTTTCCCAGCAGAGGAGTACTGCCGTGTATCACGCCATCCGCCCCGTGGCCTACGAGCCCGATCCGAGGCACGGTTCCTGGGGGCAGGACCTGCACGTCCTGCGACTTGGTGAGGACCTGCAGAAGGAGTTGACGCGCCGACAGGGCGAGGCGCGCGGTGCCCACCGGCCGCACCTTCCGACGCGACGGCTCCACGCGCTGCTCCGGGCCTTGGCACCGGGTGTCCTGGCGACCGGCCGCAGTGCCGGAGCCGACGGTCTCCTTCCCTGGCTCTACGCCCGTGAGCCCGTTCCGAGGGAGGTGCTCGCACCGTTGATTGGCACCTGGGCCGCGGCCCTCTCCGGCGACGAGGACGGCGCGGTAGACCTGGAGCAGCTGTTGCTGGCGGACGGCGAGCCCGAGGCCCCGGCCTTGCCGGAGTGGGAGGCCGAGCGCGTCGACCTCACCGAGACGGTCGTGTCTTGCGGTGGCACTGCTGAGCCTGCAGCCAGGCTGTACCACCTGCTCCCCGAGGCCGTGGCCTTCCGGCTGGCCGGTACGCCGTTCCGGGCCGGCGGCAGTGTCCTGCGCTTCCGGGTCGTAAGTTCCGGGACTGGTGGGGTTGACCTGGTCTCCTGGCCGCCCCTGCGGTACGAGCAGCGGAGGCAGACCTGGTACTACTCGGCTCACCTGACCGTCACCGTACACACCGCGCCGTTCGGCGAGCGGTTCCGGGTTCACGTGGCCACAGGGGTACGTCGCTGGGCCACCCGGCTCGACCTTCCCCGGTGGCAGCTGGGCGGGGCCACTGTTTTGCTCGACACTCCGCTCCCGTGGTCCGAAGGGCCGGATCGGGGCTACCGTCTGATGGTCAACACCCTCGGGTACGACCGGAGTTCGAAGGAGATCGGCTGGAAGCGGCGCAGCCCCGCACTGCTCCTGCCCGATCTGGACCTGACCTCGCGGTTCCCGGAGCCGGAGGATCTGTTCACCTTTCCGGAGAAGTGGCTCAACAGCCGACAGGACGTGGCTGCCGGAATCGTCCACCACCCCGTCCTCGGTCCGCACGGGGTCGGGGCCGGTCTGATGCCCCGTGAGCGAGCCGGATTGGACGGCTGGATCGAACAGGTGCTGAGCCCGGTCCTGCGTCGGGTGCCGGACCTCGCCCGAGTCACCCGCCGGAACACACCTGCACTATTGCCCCGGTCAGCGAGGGCCGGGGAGCGGGGAACCAGGGAGGCGCAGCAGGCCCTGGGCCGCCGGGCCGCGCTGGGCCGGGCCCTCGGCGGCCGACCCTTGGACGTGGAAGTCCTCTGGCAGTCACCGCAGACCAGGGACGCCCTGCTTGCAGCCCTCCCGAAGGTCATCGGCCTCGCACCGGGGTGCCGGACGGATGAGGGTGACACGACCGGATGGACCGCCGATGGCGTCAGGATCAGGATCAGGGCGAGGCAGGCGGGGGTGCTGGCGAGTGCCCTGGCGCCCTCCGGTGACCGTAGACGCCCGGCGGCCGTACGCCTGGCGGAGGCCGTCGAGGAGCGCTGTGCCCTGGTGATGGGGGCGGAGCTGTGGAAGGGCGACGGGGTCGGCCTGGTGATTGCCGAGATCGCAGGGAAGGAGATCTTCGCCTCGACCTCCGACTCAGATCCCAAGCACGCGCTGCGCGTGGCCCACGCTCGCCAGGGGCGCCTCACCCAGTTCATCAACCTGCCGGGGCCAGGGACTGCCGACCTGGAGCACAGGGCCAACTGGGCCTGGCTGGACGCCTTCCGGCAACTCGGTGCGGTCGGCCCGCCCGCCCATCGGGCGGGCGACGACATCCCGGACAACCTACAGTACGTCGCGCTCTGGCTGGTCCGCTGCACGAAGGACGGACCCACCCGGAGCCCGGCCCGTCGTCTGGTCGCGGTCCGAGTGCGCACGGACGCCGGCACGGGAGCGGTCGAGGGCTGGGACGCCGCGCAGGCCGACTGGGTGCCCTACCCGAGCATGCTGCTCTCCCTCGCGGGGACGGCTGAGAACCCCTCCGCAGACCTGGAACGCGAGATCCGTACGGTGCTCTTCCGGCTGCGTGACCGGCCGACCCTATTGTTGGCCAACTCGGGCAACCTCAGGCAGTGCTGGCCGCAGCTGCGCAACGGTGGGCTCCGTCGGGACCTGCTCGCCTTCGGCTCCGGGCCGGCACAGCGACTCTCGCTCTACGGCGAGGATCTGCGGATGGTCCTGGTTCGGGACGACAACGGCCGGGACGAAGTACCCGAGTGGTATGCCCACGACGGCGCGGCCGGGATCGGCTTCTCGGAAGGCGTCTGGGCGGCGTCGGACGATCCGAACAACCGCGTCTTCGCCAGTACGACCGGTACTCCGCCCAGTGCGGCAAGGCCCAAGGGCCTGGTGAAGCTCACTCCAGCCCCAGGAGTCCGGACCGCGCCCGGAGCGACGGCCTGGAACCCTAAGCTCCTGGAAGTCACGGTCCTCGGCTGTTGCGCTTCGTCCGGACAATCAGACAATCCCATCGACTGGGCCACCCTCACCCACCAACTCCGTTACCACGACGACTATCCGCCGCTGGGCTACCCTCTTCCGCTGCACCTCGCACGCTTGGCGAAGGAATACGTTCTCCCGCTCGCAGCGGTGAGTGTGCCGGCTGCCGATTCCGGTGGTTCCTGCATGCTGAACCGATCCAACCCGCCTGGAAACTTTAGGTCCTGACGGATAAACAACGGGTGCTGACTCTGGCGTTCGGATCTAAAGTTCGCAGTTCTGGCAAGTGGGCCACGCCCCCCTCGCGACTGACGGCCTGCCAGGGCTGCCCCGAAATCACTGTTCGGAACCAGACCTCACGTTGTGGCGACCATAAGTGTCAGGGGAGGCCTCTACGGCGCTGATGAAACGTCAACCAAGGTGGCACATTCATGACTCCACCGAAGAGGCTGCGGCGCAACTACAGCAGCGGCACTGTCGCCGGGCTTCTCACTCTGGCCCGTGACGGCTGCTACTAGCCCGGCTGCAAGGAGCCCACCTCCGCATGGTTGAGGGCGATCCCGTCCAGAACCTGCAGATCGCCCACATTTGCGCCCTGGAGGACAATGGCCCCCCCCGCCGAACCGACTTAGCCGGAAATCGAGCGCAATCACTTCTCCAACCTGATCCTGCTCTGCACCGTCCATCACAAGGTGATCGACGTGCCCCGGAGCAAGGAGTTCTCGATGAACTGCTTATCGACTGGAAGATGGCCCGCGAAGCCGACGGAGTCGATGCCCTCGAAGGCCTCGGGGACCTCAGCAAGGCAGACCTCGGGGGGCTCATCCGTGAGGCCCAGGCCGAGTTCGTCGACCGCCTCGGCCCGGCCCTCGACGAGTTCGCGAAGTCAGCCCCGGAACTCGCCTCCCTTTTCAAGCTCGCCACCTCTGAGGCCGCGGACCTTTGCCGCCACCGAGGTGGTGTCTCCGAAGACGATGCCACGCTTCTGAGCGATGCCGCCCGCTCGCTGCGTGGGCTGGAAGACAATGCCAACACACTCAGTCTGCCGGCACACGATCTGAGAGGTTTGACGGATAGCCGCCAACACGCTGGCGGATGCCGCAGATGATCTGCGGGGGCTGCATGGCGAAGCGACGGCCATCACGTCCGCGGTCCAACGGTTGCATGACCTGGAAGGCATCGCGAAGACATTCGTGGATGCCGTGAACAAGCTGGGTAACCTGGAGGGCCAGTCATTGAACTCAGGGAAGCGGCCCAGGAGGTTCTCCGGGCGGCCGACGTGCTGAACGCTGCTCGGCGCAACTGGTGACGAAGGATGTCGCCGCACACGCCGCCCAGTCCGCCAACGCGAGCCGCGAGGGCCAGGCTGAACTCCACGACGGGCGCGCCACAGAGGTCGAGCTGAGATCGAACTCAGTGCACTCCCATTTCACATCGTGAGCACCAGCGCCTTCAACGAGAGTCAGCGACATGATGTTTCCGCAGGTCAGCACTTCACTGACCTGCGGAAACATCGGGCGTCAGACCTACGTTTCCACAGGCCGGAGGTGTTCCTACAGGTCGTAGTACAGCTCGAACTCGTGCGGGTGTGGGCGCAGGGCGATCGGGGCGATTTCCTGGGTGCGCTTGTAGTCGATCCAGGTGTCGATGAGGTCGGTGGTGAAGACGCCGCCGGCCAGCAGGTATTCGTGGTCGGCCTCCAGAGCGTCGAGGACGGCGGGGAGGGAGGCGGGGACCTGGGGGACTGCGGCGTGCTCGTCGGGGGCGAGTTCGTAGAGGTCCTTGTCGACGGGCTCGGCGGGTTCGATCTTGTTCTTGATGCCGTCGAGGCCGGCCATCAGCATGGCGGAGAAGGCGAGGTAGGGGTTGGAGGCCGGGTCGGGGGCGCGGAACTCGATGCGCTTGGCCTTGGCGTTGGAGCCGGTGATCGGGATCCGGATCGCGGCGGAGCGGTTGCGCTGCGAGTAGACCAGGTTGACGGGCGCCTCGAAGCCGGGGACCAGCCGGTGGTACGAGTTGACCGACGGGTTGGTGAAGGCGAGCAGGGACGGGGCGTGCCGGAGGATGCCGCCGATGTAGTAGCGGGCGGTGTCGGAGAGGCCCGCGTACCCCTGCTCGTCGTAGAACAGCGGGTTGCCGTTGGTCCACAGCGACTGGTGGACGTGCATGCCGGAGCCGTTGTCGCCGAAGATCGGCTTGGGCATGAAGGTGGCGGTCTTGCCGGCCCGCCAGGCGACGTTCTTGATGATGTATTTGAACAGCATCAGGTCGTCCGCGGCGTGCAGCAGGGTGTTGAACCTGTAGTTGATCTCGGCCTGCCCGGCGGTGCCGACCTCGTGGTGCTGGCGCTCCACCGTCAGACCGGCGCGGCCGAGTTCGAGGGACATCTCGGCGCGCAGGTCGGCGAAGTGGTCGACCGGCGGGACGGGGAAGTACCCGCCCTTGTACTTGACCTTGTAGCCACGGACGTCGCCCTCGGCGGAGCCGGTGTTCCAGGCGCCGGCCACCGAGTCGATGTGGTAGTAGGACGCGTTGGCGCTGGTCTCGAAGCGCACCGAGTCGAAGACGTAGAACTCGGCCTCGGGCCCGAAGTACGCGGTGTCGGCGATGCCGGAGGAGGCGAGGTAGGCCTCGGCCTTGCGGGCCACGTTGCGCGGGTCGCGGCTGTAGGCCTCGCCGGTGATCGGGTCCTGGATGAAGAAGTTGATGTTGAGGTGCTTCTCGGTGCGGAACGGGTCCAGCCGGGCGGTGGCGAAGTCCGGGACGAGGGCCATGTCGGACTCGTGGATGGCCTGGAAGCCGCGGATCGAGGAGCCGTCGAACATCAGTGTCTCGGTCGGGTCGAAGGTGTCGGCCGGGACCGCGAGGTGTTGCAGCACGCCCGGCAGATCGCAGAACCGGACGTCGACGAACTTGATGTCGTTCTCCGCGATGTACTGCTTCACCTCGTCGGCGTTGGTGAACATCCGTACTCCTCCTCGGCGTGCGCTCTGAGCCTCCGTCAGGGGCGACGGGGGCCCGGTGCAGGGGTTCACGATAGGAATGGGCCGTTTCCGGATCGTGACCCGACTGTTTCCCACATGTTAACCAGGCCGTTCCGGCGGGTGGCAAAGCGGTACGGCCCCGGGCAAATCGCCTGTCCTGCGGGTGACGTGTACCCAGGGTGGTTCAGACCATTCGTGGCAGTCGGAGGAATTCGGTTCACCCTCGGGGGATCCCGGCCCGGCGCGTCCCGTCCGCGGGCCCGCCACCGGATCCGCGGGTAAGCCCGGTTAGGGTGGGTCCGTGGACACCAGAGAAGCACTCGGATCGTGGATCGACGGCCCGAAGGCGGCCGCCGAGAAGATGGGCGCCGACTTCGGCTACCGCGGCGAGCGCCTCGGCCTGCCGCGTTCCGGCCCCGGCTCGATCGCCGGCCCCGGCCGCCGGATCGGTGCCCTGTTCGTGGACGGCTGGCTGGTCAGCCTGGTCGCCTACGGCCTGCTCGCCCAAGGCGACAAGAGCGCAGCCAACCTGTGGACGACGCCGCTGTTCTACGCCGTCAGCGTGCTGTTCCTGGCCACCACCGGCACCACCGTCGGCAAGCGCCTGTTCGGCCTGCGGGTGGTCCGGCTGGACGGCAGCCGCGCCACCATCCCGCAGGTGCTGCTGCGTACCTTCCTGCTCTGCCTGGTCATCCCGGCCGCCGTCTGGGACCGCGACACCCGCGGCCTGCACGACAAGGCCGTCGGCACCGTCGAGGTCCGGATCTGACCCTGCCGGAGCCCGGGAGCCGATCCCGGGCGCCGAAACCCGGGAACCGAACCCGGGCGCCGAAGCCCAGGAGCTGATCCCGGGAACCGAACCCGGGAAACGGAAGCCCAGGAGCCGAACCCGGAAGCCCGGAACCCGAAGCCCGGAAACGTCGAACGGCCCCGCTCGCGGAGAGGAATCTCGCGAGCGGGGCCGTGGTGTCCTACGGGGGAGTGGGCGCCTAGCGTGCGCCGCCCTTGGGCATCCGGGCGCCCTTCGGCATCGGGCCCTTGGGGATCGGCGCCTTCGACAGCAGGTCGCCGAGCGCCCGCAGCCGGTCGTTGGTCTCGGTGACCTGGGCGGCCGTGATCGCCCGCGGCAGCCGCATCAGGTGGATCTGCAGCTTCTTCAGCGGGATCTCGCCCTCGCCGTTGCCGACCATGATGTCGTGCACCGGCACGTCGCCGACGACGCGGGCCATCTTCTTCTTCTCGGACGCCAGCAGCGGACGCACCCGGTTCGGGTTGCCCTCGCCGATCAGCGCGATGCCGGCCCGGCCGACCGCGCGGTAGACCGCGTCCTGGTTACGGGTGACCGCCACCGGAGTCTGGTTGGCACTCCAGCCGCGGCGGATGTTGCCCAGCACCGCGGCGACTGCGCCCGGCTGGCCTTCCATCTGCCCGAACGCGGCCCGCTCGGCCCGACGGCCGAACACGATCGCGACCGCCAGCACTGCCACCACGAAACCGAGAATGCCCAGGTAGACCGGGTGGTCCAGGGCGAAGCCGATGGCGAGGAACACGCCGAAGGTCAGCAGGCCGACGCCGGCGATGATCAGGCCGATTTTGGAGTCGACCTGCTTGGTCATGACATATGCCTGGCGGATCTGTGCGAGCCGCCCAGGGGTATCGGATTTTTGCCTCGCCATACTGCTCATGGTACGGGGCGGGGGTGGCGATCATCCAAGGCGGTGCCGGTTCGGCGACCCTGGACTTTCCCGGATCCCGGCCCGGAGGCCACCGGGAGTTCAGGCGCTGCGCTCGGGCACCCGTTCGGGCTGCTCGCGTTCGCCCGCCAGCCGGCGGTTCTCGCACACCGCCGCCCACGCGTTGCGGCGCGCGCCGCGGATCAGCAACAGCGTTTCGGCCCGCCGCAGGGCGGTCCTGAGTCCGGTACGCATGACCACACCAACTCCTCGACCCGGGTACCGCTTCAGCGTCCCGGACGCCCGTTACCGTACGGTGACCCGACCCTCAATGCCACGTGAAACGTCGGCGGTTAGCCCGGACAGCTCCCCGTACGCGAGGAGGGCGGGCCCGATCGGGCCCGCCCTCCTCACGCACAGCGTCACAGCGTCACGGAGCTGCTCAGACCGCCGCCTGCGCGCGGCGCTCCAGCGCCTGCCGGTACAGCCGGCCGGCCCGGTACGAGGAACGCACCAGCGGGCCGGACATCACACCGGCGTAGCCCAGCTCCTCGGCCTCCTGCTGGAGCTCGACGAACTCCTGCGGCTTCACCCAGCGCTCCACCGGGTGGTGGCGCAGCGAGGGCCGCAGGTACTGGGTGATGGTGATCAGCTCGCAGCCGGCGTCGACCAGGTCGGCCAGCGCCTCGCTGACCTCCTCGCGGGTCTCGCCCATGCCCAGGATCAGGTTCGACTTGGTGACCAGCCCGGCCGCCCGGGCCTGGGTGATCACGTCGAGCGACCGCTCGTAGCGGAACGCCGGACGGATCCGCTTGAAGATCCGCGGCACCGTCTCGACGTTGTGCGCGAGCACCTCGGGACGGGACGAGAACACCTCGGCGAGCTGCTCCGGGACGGCGTTGAAGTCCGGGATCAGCAGCTCGACGCCGGTACGGCCGGCCTCACGGGCCGCCGTCATCGCGTGCACCTGGCGGACCGTCTCGGCGTACAGCCACGCGCCGCCGTCCGCCAGGTCGTCACGGGCGACACCGGTGATGGTGGCGTAGTTCAGGTCCATCGTGACGATGGACTCGGCGACCCGGCGCGGCTCGTCCCGGTCGAACTCGGCGGGCTTGCCGGTGTCGATCTGGCAGAAGTCGCAGCGGCGGGTGCACTGGTCGCCGCCGATCAGGAAGGTCGCCTCGCGGTCTTCCCAGCACTCGAAGATGTTGGGGCAGCCCGCCTCCTGGCAGACCGTGTGCAGCCCTTCCTTCTTCACCAGGGACTGCAGGGCGTTGTACTCCGGCCCCATCTTCGCCCTGGTCTTGATCCACTCGGGCTTCCGCTCGATGGGGGTCTCGCTGTTGCGGACCTCCAGGCGGAGAAGCTTCCTGCCGTCGGGTGCGACAGCGGACACGTGCGACTCCTAGAACTAGACGGGGTACCCCAAAGAGTACGCCGTTGCTTCGATGGCCTGCTCCGGGCCCCGGGCCTTCGTTCGGAAGGCAACACCGGGCACGGCGCGCCGATTCCGCGACCGCGCGGATCAGACTGCGACGATCCGCGCGGATCAGACCGCGACGGCCGGTTCGGGCAGCTCGGCGAACACCTCGCGCAGCGTGCGCTCCACCGTCCCCACGGCGTCCGACACCGAGAACGGCCGGGCCAGCTCACCGCTCAGCGACGCCACCCCGGCGTCCCGGATGCCGCACGGGACGATCTTGTCGAAGTACGTCATCTCCGGGTCGCAGTTCAGCGCGAAGCCGTGCATGGTCACGCCGCGCGCCACCCGCACCCCGATCGCCGCGAGCTTGCGGTCGTCGCCGCGCTGGCCCGCGTTGGACGGGGCGTACTCCGGGCCCGCGAGACGCGGGTCGATGCCCAGCGGCAGGCCCATCCGCAGCGTCAGCTTGCCGATCTCCACCACCTTCGACGGGTCCACCACCGCGCCCGGGATCGCCGCGCCCAGCTTCCACACCCCGCTGCGGCCCTCCACCCGGGCGGTCTCCACCCCGAACTCGGTGCACGCCCGGATCAGCGACTCCTCCAGCCGCCGCACGTACGCCACCACGTCGATCGGATCCGGCAGCTTCACGATCGGGTACCCCACCAGCTGCCCCGGGCCGTGCCAGGTGATCTCCCCGCCCCGGTTCACCTCCACCACCGGCGTCCCGTCCAGCGGCAGGTCCTCCGGGTTGGTGCGCTTGCCCATCGTGTACACCGGGTCGTGCTCCAACAGCAGCACCGTGTCCGGAATCTCGTCCGCGACCCGCAACGCGTGCAGCCGCTGCTGCTCCGCCCACGCCTCCTGGTAGGGGACGGTCCGTTCGCCTATCCCCATCCGGACGAACCGCACGTTCTCGCTCACCACACGCTCCTGCCTGTCGGCCGGCTCAGCTCAACCTCGCCACTGTACGCCCGTGCCCGGGCGCACCCTTCCGGCACGGCTGATCGCTCGCCCGCGCCCCCGGTGCCGCGCCCGCCCGCGTCTCTCATCCCGTGGCCAGCAGCAGGAGCCTCAGCGCCAGCTGCAGCTCCAGCGCCCGCTCCGGCTGGTTCCAGTCGCGGCCGAGGAGGACCTCGACCCGGTCCAGCCGCTGCACCACGGTGTTGACGTGGACGTGCAGCAGGTCCTTGGCCCGGGTCAGGCTGCCGCCGCAGTCGAAGTAGGCGCGCAGGGTGCGGACCAGTTCGGTGCCGCGCTTGGCGTCGTAGTCGAGCAGGGGGCCGAGGGTGGCGCGGACGAAGCCCTCGACGTCGTGGCCGTCGCCGAGCAGGACGCCGAGGAAGCCGAGGTCGGTCGCGCACGCGCCGTCGCCCTCGCGGCCGAGCACGTGCAGGGCCCGGACGCACCGCACGCCCTCCGCGTAGGCCGCGGCCAGCGGGACGGGCCCGCTCGCGGCGCGGCCGGTGCCGACGGTGACGGGCGCCCCGACCAGCCGGGCGAGGCGTTCCGCGGCGAGTGCGGCGACCGCGCCGTCGCCGGTGCCGTCGTGCGGGACGAGCAGGACGACGCCGTCGCCGAACTCGGCGCTGATCCCGCGCGAGCCGAACAGGTACCGGGCCGCCGCGCCCGCGAGCCGTTCCCGGGCGGTGGCGTCGGCGGAGACGGCGACCAGGACCAGGTGGGGGCGGCCCAGGTCGACGCCGAGGCGGCGGCCGCGGGCGGTGAGGCCGGCGGGGTCGCGGTCGGGGGCGGTGAGCAGGTCGGCCAGCAGTTCGCCGCGGACGCGGTTCTCGGTCTCGGCGACCGAGCGCCGCAGCAGGAGCAGCAGCGCGGTGACCACGCTCGCGCGTTCGAACACCCGCCGGTCGGCGTCGTCCAGCTCGGGTCTGCCGTGCAGCACGAGCGAGCCGAGCAGTTCCTGGCCGGCCAGGACGGCGCAGACCCACTCGGCGCCGTGCCGCACGGCGTGGCCGCCGGCGCGGGAGGCGGCGACGGCGTCGGCGAGGCCGTCGGGGGCGCCGCCGGGGCCGGTGAGCGGGGCGCCCTCCGCGTCGTGGACGGAGGCCTCGCCGTCGAGCAGCGCGGCGACCTCCGCGGCCACGTCGGCGACCTCCGCGCCGCGCAGGACCAGGTCGGTGAGCCGGTCGTGGGCCTGTTCGGCGCGCTGGACGGAGCCCGCGTGGGCGCGGATGACGGCGTTGGCGGTGGCGAGTTCGGCGAGCGCGGCGCGGGTGTCGGCGAGCGACTTGGCGGTGTCCAGGGCGATCGCGGCGTGCGCGGCGAGGGTGCACAGCAGCGCGACCTCGTCGGGGGAGAAGGCGCGCGGGGTGCGGTCGGCGGCGAACAGCACGCCGATCACGGTGCCGCCGAGCAGCAGCGGCACGCCGATGATGGCGACCAGGCCCTCGTCGAGCACACCGGCGTCGATCTTGCCGGTGTGCCGGAAGCGCTCGTCGACCCGGTAGTCGTGGGTGGCGTAGGGGCGGGCGGTCTGCGCGACCAGGCCGCCGAGGCCGTCGCCGAGGCTGAGCCGCAGGGTCTGGAAGATCGGTGAGACGGAGCCGTCGGTGACCCGCATGTAGGTGTCGCCGGCCCGCTCGTCCGGGAGGGTGAGGTACGCGGTGTCGGTGCCGAGCAGCATGCGGGCGCGGCGGACGATGGCCTGCAGCACGGCGTCGAGGTCGCGGGAGGCGGCGAGGTCTCCGGCGGTGTCGAACAGGGCCGTCAGCTCGGCTTCGCGGCGGCGGTGCTGACGCATCGTCCGGTGCACCCGCAGGGCTTGCCAGGTGGCGTCGTCGATCTCGGTCAGGACCTGGGCGGGTGCGCCCTGCCGGCGGGCTTCGGCGAGGACTTCGCCGAAGTCCTCGGTGGCGGCGCCGGTCGCCAGCAGGTCGAGGAGTCGGCGCAGCGCCGGTGCGGCGGTGGTGTGGCGGTCCATTCGGTCTTCCCTGTCACTCGTGCCCCCCGTGGCCCCGTCGCCCGCGGCCCGTCGCACTGGGGCCTGTCCGGTCGATCCTGCCGGGCGCGCGACGCCGGATCATCCCGGCTGGGAGCACGCTGATCCGACGAGACCGACCGGACAGGCCCCGGACGGGCCGGGGCCGCGCCGCCGGGCGGGTGCCCGGTGACGCGGCCCTGATTTTGTCGGAATCGGTCAGACCGTCGTAGCGGCCTTCACGGAGTCCCCCCGAGCGGCGCCCGCCTCGGCGAGGTCCGTGCCGCGGGTCTCCCGGCCGCACAGCACGGCGAGGACGGTGATCGCGGCGGCGATCGCCACGTACACGGCGATCGGGGTGGCGCTGCCGTAGTCCTTGAGCAGCGCGGTGGCGATCAGCGGCGCGGGGGCGCCGGCCGCGACGGAGGAGAACTGGGCGCCGATGGACGCCCCCGAGTAGCGGGTGCGGGTGGCGAACAGCTCCGAGAAGAACGCGGCCTGCGGGGCGTACATCATGCTGTGGAAGAACAGGCCGACGGTGACGGCGGTGACCAGGGAGGTGAAGTCCTTGGTGTCCACCAGGCCGAAGAACACGAACGCCCAGACGCCGACGCCGACCGCGCCGACCAGGTACACCGGTTTGCGGCCGACCCGGTCGGAGAGCGCCCCGAACAGCGGTATCAGCGCGAACTGGACGGCCGAGCCGATCAGGACGGCGTTCAGCGCGGTCTGCTTGGGCAGGTGGGTGTGGCCGACGGCGTACGCCAGCACGAAGGTGGTCATCACGTAGTACGAGATGTTCTCCGCCATCCGCGCGCCCATCGCCACCAGCACGTCCCGCCAGTGGTCGCGCAGCACCGCCACCAGCGGCGGCTTCTGCTGCTCCGTGCGCTCCTCGGCGGCCGCCAGCGCCGCCTTGAACAGCGGCGACTCGTCCACCGCCAGCCGGATCCACAGCCCGACCATGACCAGCACCGCCGACAGCAGGAACGGCACCCGCCAGCCCCAGGACAGGAACGCCGCGTCCGACTGGACGGCCGTCATCAGCGACAGCACACCGGCCGCCAGCAGGTTGCCCGCCGGCGCACCGCCCTGCGGCCAGGACGCCCAGAAGCCGCGCCGCCGCTGGTCGCCGTGCTCGGAGACCAGCAGCACCGCCCCGCCCCACTCGCCGCCCAGCGCGAAGCCCTGCACCAGCCGGAGCACCGTCAGCATGACCGGCGCCGCCACGCCGACCTGGTCGTACGTCGGCAGGCAGCCGATCAGGGTGGTCGCCCCGCCCATCAGCAGCAAGGACAGCACCAGCAGCTTCTTGCGGCCGATCCGGTCGCCGAAGTGCCCGAACACCAGCGCGCCCAGCGGCCGGGCGGCGAACCCGATCGCGTAGGTCAGGAAGGACAGCAGAGTGCCCGTCAGCGGGTCCGACTTCGGGAAGAAGACGTGCCCGAAGACCAGCGCCGCCGCCGATCCGTACAAGAAGTAGTCGTACCACTCGATGGTGGTGCCGATCAGTGAGGCGGCCACCACCCGGGGAAGGGAGGCGGGTTTCGCGAGTTCGGGAGGGGCAGCCATCAGGAACTCCCTGGCGTGAGATGGGGGGTGAGGGAGGTTCAGGACCTTATCGGCCCGCGGCGGCCGCGCTCAGTGCGCGGTCCAGCCGCCGTCCACCGGCAGGCTCGCGCCGGTGATGTAGGAGGCGCTCGGCGAGCACAGCCACACCGCCAGCTGCGCCACCTCGTCCGGTTCGATCAGTCGCTTCACGGCGGTCCGGTCGAGCATGATCTGCTCGACCACCTCGTCCTCGGGGATGCCGTGCGCCAGCGCCTGCGCGGCGATCTGCTTCTCCACCAGCGCGGTGCGGACGTACCCCGGGTTGATGCAGTTGCTGGTCACCCCGTGCGGGGCGCCCTCCAGGGCGACGGTCTTGCTCAGGCCCTCCATCGCGTGCTTGGCCGTCACGTACGCCGACTTGAAGGCGCTGGCGCGCAGGCCGTGCACCGAGGAGATGTTGACCACCCGGCCCCACTCGCGCTCGTACATGTGCGGCAGGGTGCGGCGGAGGATCCGGAACGGGGCCTCCACCATGACCCGCTGGATCAGCGTGAACCGCTCCATCGGGAACTCGTGCACCGGCGCGACGTGCTGCAGGCCGGCGTTGTTGACCACGATGTCCGCGTCGGTCGGCAGCGCCTCCACCGCGTCCGGGTCGGACAGGTCGGCGACGTGCGCGACCCCGCCGATCCGCTCCGCCAGCTCCTCGGCGGGCGCGGCGGCCAGGTCGACGACGTACACGCGCGCGCCGGCCGCGGCGAACGCCTCCGCGCAGGCCCTGCCGATGCCGGAGGCGGCGCCGGTGACCAGTGCGGTGCGGCCGTGCAGGGAGGGTCGGAGGAGCGGGTCAGAAGTGGTGTCCATGGCCGAGAACGGTAGGAATCCGCGGGCCCCGCAACGATGTGGGCGGACACCACAGCATCCCCATCCCGCATGGTGCCGCCCGCCATGCCGCCGGAAGGCGGGCAAGGGCCCCCGAACTCAAACACGCGGTGCCCGGGCTTCCTCAGAACGGGCGGGCCTGGTTCACCCGTTCGGAGGACGGGTGGGCCGAATCCACCCATAGCGTCCCAATGCTCGCTACATTCGCGCCGATTCCCGATCAGGGGGCGCTGTACCGGGCAGGAGGGGCCGGATCGGCGCCTGAGAGGTGTGGACTGCTATGCCCCAACGGCCCGTAATCGACAGCCCGGCGTACCGACCGCTCGACCCGCTCGGCCCGCGCCAAACCGGAGCGGACGAGACCCCTCCGCGCGCCGCCGAGCCGGCCGACCCACCGTCCGGCGGGCGCGCCCAGAACCCCCAACTCGCGGCACTCATCGAGGAATCCGGCTTCTCGCACGCCGGCCTCGCCCGCCGGGTCGACCAGCTCGGCCTGGAACACGGCCTCGACCTGCGCTACGACAAGACCTCCGTCACCCGCTGGCTGCGCGGCCAACAGCCGCGCGGCGCCACCCCGGCGCTGATCGCCGAAGTCTTCACCCGCCGCCTCGGCCGCCGCCTCACCGCCCAGGACGTCGGCCTGGACGCCTGCGCGCCCGTCTACGCCGGGCTGGAGTTCGCCGAGACCCCGCAGGAGGCCGTCGACATCGTCGCCTCCATGTGGCGCAAGGACAACGGCCCCTACGCGGAACTGCGCAAGATCGCCTTCACCCCCGCCGGACTGGTCGTCCCCAGCCGCGACTGGCTGATCGGCCGCACCGACGAACGCGTCGCCCGGGACGGCACCACCCTCACCCCCGAGGAACTCCGCACACCCCCGCCCGGCGCCGCCGCCCGGGTCCCCCCGCAGGGCTCGCGCCGCCCCGGCGGCAGCGCCCTCGAACCCGCCGCCGCGGACGCCCGGGAGACCCGTCCCCCGGTCCGGGTCGGCCGCGGCGACATCGCCGCGATCCGCGCCGTCGGAGACCTCTTCCGGGCCCTCGACCACGCCTACGGCGGCGGCCACGCCCGGCAGGCGCTGGTCCGCTACCTGGAGAGCGAAGCCGAACCGATGCTCCGCGGCCGCTACGGCGAACAGATCGGCCGGGCCCTGTTCGGCGCCGTCGCCGACCTCACCCGACTGGCCGGCTGGACGTCCTTCGACATCGCCGCGCACGGCCTCGCCCAGCGCTACTTCGTGCAGGCGCTGCGACTCTCCCAGGCGGCCGGCGACCGGGTCCTCGGCGGCTTCGTGCTGACCACCATGAGCCAACAGGCCGTCCACCTCGGGCACGCCCGCGAGGCCATCCAGCTCGCCCGGGTCGCCCAGCAGGGCGTCGGCACCACCGCCGCGCCCGTCGTCCAGGCCCTGATGCACGCCGCCGAGGCCCGCGGCCACGCCCTGGCGGGCGACGTCCGCGCCTGCACCACCGCCCTGGTCCGCTGCGAACGCGCCCTGGCCACCGCCCGCAGCGGCGACGACGTCCCGTCCTGGGCCCGCTACTTCGACGACGCCCAACTCGCCGACGAGTTCGCCCACTGCTACCGCGACCTCCAGCAGTGGCGCCCCGCCGCCCAGCACGCCGAGAAGTCGCTGCGCCTGCGCGCCCCCGCGTACGCCCGCAGCCGCATCCTGTGCCGCCTCGTCCTCGCCTCCGCCCGCCTCGGCATGGGCGACGTCGACGAGTCCTGCTCGATGGCCACCGACAGCCTCCGGGCGGCCGGCGAGATGCGCTCCGCCCGCACCGTCGAGTACCTCCGCGACTTCCACCGCCGCCTCGCCCCGTACCGAACCACGCCTGCGGCGCGCGCCTTCGAGGAGGCGACCCGGCAGGCAGGGGTGATCTAGATCCCGGGGGCCCGGGAACGGCGAGGCCGTGTCTGCCGGCGAGCAACGGGGCGCCGGGCGTTCCGCCGTTTCCGGTCCCCGTCCTGGGGACCGGAAACGGGGACCCTCTCGCGCCCCGCTGAGCACCGGCGAACTCGGCCCGCCGTTCCCCGGGCCCCTGCGCCCTCAGGCCGCCGCCTCGACGACCTCCGGTTCCGTTCGTACCCCCAGGTCGCGCAGGGCGGCGCTCGCGGCCCGCCGGCCCGAGGCGATCGCGCCGTGGAGGGTGCCGGTGTCGCGGTGGTCGCCGCAGACGTAGAGGCCGGCCAGGAGGCGGACGGACCGGCGGAAGTGGTGCGGCGGGGGCATCGTGACGACCGCGTCGGGGGCGTGGCGGACCGTCAGGAACTCCCAGGGGGCGGTGGAGGTGCCGTACAGCTCGGACAGGCGGCGTCGGACGACGGGTTCGTCGCCGGCCGGGCCGCCGGAGTCGAAGGCGCGGCGGCCGAGCACGGTGGTGGCGATCAGGGCGCGGCCGTCGGCGGCGTAGGACGGGTCGGCGTCGCTGAGCACCAGGGAGTGCGAGATGCCGGTGCGCTCGGCGTCCAGGAGCAGCACGGGTTCGCCCAGCGGCGAGCGGTTGGCGGCGTGGTAGTAGGTGGTGACGGGGTGGAACCCGGGCTGCCGGAGGCCGGGGAGCAGGGCGGCAGCCGTCGCGGCGTCGGTGGCGACGATCACCGCGCGGGCCCGGATCGGGCCGTGCGCGGCGGTCTCCACACCGTCGGTGCCGACCGCGGTGACGTCCACGCCCGGGCGGAGCGTGCCGTCCGGCAGCCCGGCGGCCAGCTGGGCGGGGACGGCGCCGATCCCGGCGGCGGGGACGCACAGCCGGCCGCGGGCGTAGTCGCGCAGGGCCAGGTCGGCGACCCGGCTGGAGGTGCCGAGTGCCGGGTCGGAGAGCAGCGCGGCGAGCAGGGGGCGCAGGAAGCCGTCCACGGTGCGACCGGGCAGGCCGCGGTCGGCCAGGGCGCGGGCGGCGGTGGTCTCCTGACGGGCCAGCAGCCGGGCGGTGGGGGTGGCGGCCAGCCGGGACAGGGTGCCGGCGAGCCGGGCCCGGTCCAGTGGGGTGCCGAGCGGGCTGCGGGTGGCGGCCTGCCGGGCGGGGGTGAGCTGCGGGTCGCCGACCCGGTAGGTGCGGCCGCTGCTGTGCACCAGGACGCCGGGGGCGAGCGGACGCAGGTCCAGCCGGTCCAGGTCGAGGTGGCGGACGAGTTCGGGGTCGGCGGTGTTCAGCAGGTGGCCGCCGAGGTCGAGGCGGAAGCCGTCGAGTTCCCGGGTGGCCATGCGGCCGCCGACGCGTTCGGTGCCCTCCAGGACCTGGACGTGCAGGCCCTGGGCGGTGAGCGCGGCGGCGGCGGTCAGCCCGGCGACGCCGGCGCCGACCACGATCGCGTCGGGGTCGGTGGCGTGAACACGGCTGATGAAGTCATGTGCGGGCACGAGTGGGTGCTCCCTCCCTGGCGGAGCCCTCCGCTGCCGCCGCGCGCGGCAGTGCCCGCGAATGAGCGGGGGGTGCCGGGGCGGGCAGCGGGGGCGAGGACAACACGGTCCGTCGAAGGTGATGCCCCGTCACCCGGCCACCCAGACCGCCGGCCGCCACTCAATCGGTTCAGACCACTGGCGGAGGAGACACAGCGGGGCGGCTCCGTCACCCACCGTGCGCCAAACGGGGCGCGCGAGGCAGGTGCGGGCGCGCACCGTCACCGTCCACGCCCCGTGCGCCGCCCCCATGCACCCGTGCGCCCCCTGACGTTCCGTCAGTTCCCGGGTCGCCCGAGCGCCGCCGCCACGATCGACTCCAGGTCCGGGTGGAGGAACTCGAACCCCGCCTCCACCAGGGCTTTCGGTACCACCCGGTGACTGCCGACCACCTCTACGGCCATCTCCCCGAGCACCGCGCGCAGGGTCCACTCCGGCACCGCGAACACCGCCGGCCGCCCCAGTTGCCGGGCCAGCTCGGCGGTCAGCTCGCCGTTGGTGACGGGCGCGGGCCCGGCCAGGTTGACGGGGCCGCTGAGGTCCTGGCAGTCGATCAGGAAACGCAGCGCGGCCACCTCGTCGGCCAGTGAGATCAGGCTCCAGTACTGCTTGCCGTTGCCGAGCCGCCCGCCCAGTCCGAGCTTGAACAGCGGCAGCAGCCGGGCCCCCGCGCCGCCCTTGGGGTCGAGCACCAGGCCGGTGCGCGGGTGCACCACCCGGATCCCGGCGGCCGCGGCGGGCTGTGCGGCCCGCTCCCACTCCTGGCACACCTCGGACAGGAAGTCGCTGCCGCTGGGCGCCCGTTCGTCGATCAGCTGGTCCCCGGTCTGCCCGTACCAGCCGACCGCCGAGGCGCTGACCAGGACCTTCGGCGGGCTCTTCAGCCGGGTCAGCGCGGCCGCCAGGGTCTCGGTGCCGAGCACCCGGCTGTCCCGGATCTCCCGCCGGTAGGCGTCCGACCAGCGCCGGTCGCCGACGCCCGCCCCGGCCAGGTGCACCACCGCGTCGACGCCCTCCAGCGCGGCGCCGTCGATCTGCATCAGGAGCGGGTTCCACCCCACCCCGACCGTCCCGTCCGGCTGCGGGCCGGTGCGCGAGCGCTGCCGCACCAGCCGCAGCACCTCGTGCCCGTCCCCGACCAGGGAGTCCACCAGCGCGGACCCGATCAATCCCGTGGAACCTGTCACCGCGATACGCATACCGGCCATCCTCGCAGCCCTTACCGGCCCGCCCGGGCAGCCGGGCCGCCCGCCCGCTCACGGGGCGACAATTCCCGGCAAGATCCACAGCGGAGCGCCTAGCATGGCCGCCATGCCATCGACCGATCCGATCATCCGACCCGCCGTGGAGCAGGACGAGCAGGCGATCCGCGCCGTCGACCACGCCATCTGGTCCACGCTCAGCGAGGTCTCCCCGAAGGGCGCCGCCGACGCGCCGGTCTTCGACCCGCAGCACCGGCCCGAGCAGTACCTGGTGGCCGAGCTCGACGGCCGGGTCGTCGGCTACATCCGCCAGTTGCAGGAGATCCCGCTGGAGTCCGCCGCCCACGTCCGGCAGATCCAGGGCCTGGGCGTGCTCCCGCAGGCCCGCGGCCGGGGCCTCGGCGACGCCCTGATCACCGCCGCCTGCGACGCCGCCCGCGCCGTCGGCGCCCGCCGGATGACCCTGCGGGTGCTCGGCCACAACACGCCCGCCCGCCGCCTGTACGAGCGCAACGGCTTCCAGGTGCTCGGCGTGCTCCCCGAGCACTTCCTGCTGGACGGCGCCTACGTGGACGACGTCTGGATGGGCCGCGCCCTGGACTGACCGGACCGTCGGTGGCGGCCCGCACCCGGTCGGCCGCCACCCGGACGCCACCCGCCCCGGTCGACGGGTCGTCAGTCCCCGTACAGCTCCCACAGCTGCGGGTAGCGGGCGGCCATCGCCGTCCGGTCCGCGAAGTCGAACCAGGCACCCTGCGGCGCGCGCGGTTGAGGCACCCCCAGGTCCGGCAGCGGCAGGCCGGTCAACCGCTCGTACGCCTCGTCGGCGGCGTACCCGAGCTCCTCCGCGTCGCCGTCCTCCTCCTCGTCGAAGTCGGGCAGCAGCTCGGCGAGTTGGTCTGGGTCGTGCACCCCGCCCTCGAACACCTCCCGGCCCTGGGCGATCAGCCAGCAGCGGAAGTAGTCGAAGCTGTCCTCGGAGGCCCCGCCGAGCAGCAGGTACGCGGCGCCCCACACGTCCACCGTGTACGCCCGTTGGAACCGCGCCTCGAACTGCCGGGCGAAGTCCAGCACGTCGTCGGGGGTCAGCCCCATCAGCCGCTCCACCAGGCCCTGTGCCTGCTCGTCCGGATCACCCCCGGCCGCGTCCCGGGAGTCGTCGATCAGCTGCCAGAATGCCGTCTCGTCCATCACCGCTCCAGCATCCACAATCCGCACCGCGCCCGCACCCGATCGCACCGCTGACGGCACAGCCCGACAAGTGCCCGGACACGCACGAGCCCCGCACCGTCCGGGGACGGTGCGGGGCTTCCGGGCGGAACCGGGGCGCCTTACAGGCCGAGCTCGACCTCGAACTCGCCGGCCTCCAGGATCTCCTTGACCGCGACCAGGTAGCGGGCGGCGTCCGCGCCGTCCACCAGGCGGTGGTCGTAGGAGAGCGACAGGTAGGTCATGTCGCGGATGCCGATGGCGGTGCCGCCGTCGGCCTCGATCACCACGGGACGCTTCACGGTCGCGCCGATGCCCAGGATGGCGGCCTGGTTCGGCGGGACGATGACGGTGTCGAACAGCGCACCGCGCGAACCGGTGTTGGAGATGGTGAAGGTCGCACCGGACAGCTCGTCCGGGGTGATCTTGCTGTCGCGGACCTTCGACGCCAGCTCCGCGGTCTTCTTCGAGATGCCGGCGATGTTCAGGTCGCCCGCACCCTTGATGACCGGGGTCATCAGACCCTTCTCGGAGTCCACCGCGATACCGATGTTCTCGGTGTCGAAGTAGGTGATGGTGCCCTCGGCGTCGTTGATCCGGGCGTTGACGACCGCGTGGGCCTTCAGCGCCTGGGCGGCGGCCTTCACGAAGAACGGCATCGGGGACAGCTTCACGCCCTCGCGGGCCAGGAAGGAGTCCTTCGCCTTCGCGCGCAGCGACATGATCCGGGTGACGTCCACCTCGACCACGCTGGTCAGCTGCGCCTGCTCGTGCAGGGCCTTCATCATGTTGTCGCCGATGACCTTGCGCATGCGGGTCATCTTGACGGTCTGGCCACGCAGCGCGGACGGCGCGGCGGCGGCCTTCGCCGGGGCGGCGGCAGAGGCGGCGACCGGAGCCGGCGCGGCCTTCGCGGCCTCGGCGGCGGCCTTCGCGGCCTCGGCCGCGGCGACCACGTCCTGCTTGCGGATGCGGCCGCCGACGCCGGTACCGGCGACGGAGGACAGCGCGACACCGTGCTCGGCGGCGAGCTTGCGCACCAGCGGGGTGACGTAGGCGTCACCGGCATCCGCGTCCGCGACCGGAGCGGCAGCGGCCGGAGCGGCGGCGACCGGGGCCGGGGCGGCGACCGGAGCGGCCGGGGCCACCGGAGCCGGGGCGGCGACCGGGGCGGCGGGCGCGACCGGCGCGGGGGCCGGAGCGGCGACCGGAGCCGGAGCAGCGGCCACCGGGGCCGGAGCGGCCGGAGCGGCGGGGGCAGCCGGGGCGGCGACCGGGGCCGGGGCGGCGGCGACCGCGCCCGCGGCGCCGATCAGCGCCAGCTGGGCGCCGACCTCGGCGGTCTCGTCCTCGCCGACCAGGATCTTCACCAGGGTGCCCGCCACGGGGGAGGGGATCTCGGTGTCGACCTTGTCGGTGGAGACCTCGAGCAGCGGCTCGTCGACCTCGACGGTGTCGCCCTCGGCCTTCAGCCAGCGGGTGACGGTGCCCTCGGTGACCGACTCGCCCAGCGCGGGCAGCACCACCGGGGTGGCGTCGGCGGCCGGAGCGGCGGCGGCAGCCGGAGCCTCGGCGACCGGAGCGGCGGCCGCGGGGGCCTCCGCAACCGGGGCGGCCGGAGCCTCGGCGACCGGGGCCGGAGCAGCCTCGGCGGCGGGCGCCGGTGCGGCGGCCGGGGCGCCGGAGCCGTCGTCGATGATCGCCAGCTCGGCGCCCACCTCGACGGTCTCGTCCTCGCCGACCTTGATCGAGGCCAGGATGCCGGAGGCCGGCGCCGGGATCTCGGTGTCGACCTTGTCGGTGGAGACCTCGAGCAGGGGCTCGTCCATCTCCACGCGCTCACCCTCGGCCTTCAGCCAGCGGGTGACGGTGCCTTCGGTCACGCTCTCGCCCAGCGCGGGCAGTGTTACTGAGACCGCCATGGTTTCAGCGACTCCTATCAAGTCTTGCGTTCAGGAATGAAAGGGACGGGGGCGCGATCAGTCGTGCGCGTGCAGCGGCTTGCCGGCCAGCGCGAGGTGGGCCTCGCCGAGGGCCTCGGACTGGCTCGGGTGCGCGTGGATCAGCTGCGCGACCTCGGCGGGCAGGGCCTCCCAGTTGTAGATCAGCTGGGCCTCGCCGACCTGCTCGCCCATGCGGGCGCCGACCATGTGGACACCCACGACGGCGCCGTCCTTGACCTGGACCAGCTTGATCTCGCCGGCGGTCTTGAGGATCTTGCTCTTGCCGTTGCCGGCCAGGTTGTACTTGAGGGTGACGACCTTCTCCTTGCCGTACTGCTCGACGGCCTTGGCCTCGGTCAGGCCGACGGAGGCGACCTCCGGGTTGGAGTACGTCACCCGCGGGATGCCGTCGTAGTCGATCGGGACGACCTTCAGGCCGGCGATCCGCTCGGCCACCAGGATGCCCTCGGCGAAGCCGACGTGGGCGAGCTGCAGGGTCGGGACCAGGTCGCCGACGGCGGAGATGGTCGGCACGTTGGTGCGCAGGTACTCGTCGACCAGGACGTAGCCGCGGTCCATCGCGACGCCCTGCTCCTCGTAGCCCAGGCCGGTCGAGACCGGGCCGCGGCCGATGGCGACGAGCAGCACGTCGGCCTCGATGGACTTGCCGTTCTCGGTGGAGACCCGGACGCCCTCGGCGGTGTACTCCACGCCGGAGAAGCGGGACTTCAGCTCGAACTTGATGCCGCGCTTGCGGAACGCGCGCTCCAGCAGCTTGGAGGAGTTCTCGTCCTCCAGCGGCACCAGGTGCGGCAGGCCCTCGACGATGGTGACGTCGACGCCGAACGACTTCCAGACCGAGGCGAACTCGCAGCCGATGACGCCGCCGCCGAGGATGATCGCCGACTTCGGGATGTAGTCCAGCTTCAGCGCGTGGTCGGAGGAGATGATCCGGTCGCCGTCGATGTCCAGGCCCGGGATCGAGCGCGGCACGGAGCCGGTGGCGAGGACGATGTGGCGGCCCTCGATGCGCTGGCCGTTGACGTCCACCGAGGTCTGCGAGGACAGCCGGCCCTCGCCCTGGATGAAGGTGACCTTGCGGGAGGCGACCAGGCCCTGCAGGCCCTTGTACAGGCCGGCGACGACGTCGTCCTTGTACTTGTGGACGCCCTTGATGTCGATGCCCTGGAAGGTGGCCAGGACGCCGAAGTCGGCGGCTTCGCGGGTCTCGTCGGCGACCTCGGCGGCGTGCAGCAGCGCCTTGGTCGGGATGCAGCCGCGGTGCAGGCAGGTGCCGCCCAGCTCACCCTTCTCGATCAGCGCGACGCTCAGGCCCAGCTGAGCGCCACGGAGGGCCGCGGCGTAGCCGCCGCTTCCGCCTCCGAGAATGACTACGTCGAAAACGGTGCTGGCGTCGTTCGCCACGTCACGTCCTCCATGCAAAAGGTGCGGATCGCCGGGCCGGTCGCGGTCCGGTGGGTGAGAGCCCTTGTAAGGCGCCCAGTCGTGCCGGAAATACATCTTTGCACTTGTTGGCGGCGGGTGGCGTCGGAGGGTGCCCCGGCCCGGCCCCGGTGCGACCCGCGAAGCGGTGGGGTGACCCGGTCCCGGAGGTATCGTCCCAGCTCACGGCCGGGAAATCGGCATTCGGAGGTACTCCGTCCGGGGGGCTTCGCCGTAGCAGTTCCGCCCTGCGGAATCAATTTTCGCCGGAGGCGAACAGTCGGGTGGATTGGCACCGGTTGCTACTGGCTGGTAATGCGTGTGGGGCCCGACACCATCGGTGCCGGGCCCCACGCGTCGATCAACGGGTCACTTGCCCGCGGCGGTGTCCTCCGCGAAGCGGACCAGGGTGCGCACCGCGCTGGCGGTGCCGCCCTTCGGGGTGTAGCCGAACGGGCCGCCCTCGTGGAACGCCGGGCCGGCGATGTCGATGTGCGCCCAGTCGATGCCCTCGGCGACGAACTCCTGCAGGAACAGGCCGGCCACCAGGCCGCCGCCCATCCGCTCGCCCATGTTCGCCAGGTCGGCGACGGTCGACTCGACCATGCCCTTGCGCAGGTCGGCCGGCAGCGGCATCGGCCAGGACGGCTCGCCGACCGCGCCCGCGGTCTCGTGCAGCTGGGTGCGCAGCGCGTCGTCGTTGGCCATCACACCGAAGGTGCGGTTGCCGAGCGCCAGCACCATCGCGCCGGTCAGGGTCGCCACGTCGACGATCACGTCGGGCTTCTCCTCGCCGGCCCGGACGATCGCGTCGGCCAGCACCAGCCGGCCCTCGGCGTCGGTGTTCAGCACCTCGACGGTCTTGCCGCCGTACATCCGCAGCACGTCGCCGGGGCGGGTCGCCGAACCGGACGGCATGTTCTCCGCCAGCGCCAGCCACGCCGTCACGTTGACCTGCAGACCCAGGCGCTTGGCGGCGACCACGGCGGCGAACACCGCGGCGGCGCCGGCCATGTCGCACTTCATGGTCTCGTTGTGACCGGCCGGCTTCAGCGAGATGCCGCCCGAGTCGTAGGTGATGCCCTTGCCGACGAACGCCAGCGACGCCTTCGCCTTCGGGTGGGTGTACGCCACCTTCACCAGCCGCGGCGGGTTGGTCGAGCCGACGCCGACGCCGAGGATGCCGCCGAAGCCGCCCTTGGCCAGCGCCTTCTCGTCCAGGACCTCGACCTTCAGGCCGTGCTCCTTGCCGGCCGCCTGCGCGATCGCGGCGAACGACTTCGGGTTCAGGTCGTTCGGCGCGGTGTTGACCAGGTCACGGGCCCGGTTCATCTCCTCGCCGATCGCCGTGGCGCGCTCGACGGCCGCCTTGGCGTCCTTCGAGCCCTTGCGGTCGGTCAGCACGACCAGCTCGGCGACGGGGGCCTTCGCCACGTCGGCCTTGTAGGCGCCGAACGCGTACGAGCCGAGCAGGGCGCCCAGCGCGACGGCCTCGACGTCCTCGGCGGAGCCGGTCGGCAGCGCCAGCGCGACCTTCTTCGCACCGGCCAGGGTGCGGGCGGCCACACCGGCGGCCCGGCGCAGGTCCTCGGCGCCGAACGGGCCGTCAACGGCCTCGCCCAGGCCGACGGCCAGCACCAGCGGCGCCTTCAGCCCGGCCGGCGCGGGAAGCTTGACCGCCTCACCCTCGGCACCGGTGGCGCCCAGGGTGGTGAGGACCTCGGCCAGCTTGCCCTCGAACGCCTCGACGACCGCCTCGGCACCGGCCGCCACGACCAGGCCCTTGGGGCCCTTCGCCACGCCGATCACCAGGGCATCCGCACGCAGGCTCGCGGCGGAGGAGGTGCTCACAGACAGTGCAGTCACGACAAATGCGTCCTGTTCTTTCGCGGTCCACAGCCGGTGACGGCTCCGTTGCCGACCGGCAAACCCAGGCAGACTCCGCGGCAAAACGGGGCTCGGGGCCAGGGTGCTCACCGCATGGTAGTCCGCATATTGGGATCTCGCCGCCCCGCCTGCCCCCGTGCACGAACCGGCGCAACTCGTGACGGTGCGTGAGTTCTCGCGCGGGTGCGCCGTCATGTCAGCGCGAGCGCCACCAGGGTCGCCGTCGCCGAAGTCTCCACCAGCGCCCCCAGCACGTCCCCCGTCACCCCGCCGAAGCGCCGCACGCACCGCCGCAGCACGCCTGCGGCGACCGCCACCCCGACCAGCACGGCCACCCCGCCCTGCCACCGCAACGCCGCCGCCGCGCCGACCACCAGCAACGTCACCGCCACCGCCGCCGCCGGACGCACCGTCCCCGCCACCATCGCCCCCAACCCCCCGGGCCGGGCGGCCGGCACCGACCGCAGACAGCCCCACAGCAGCGCGGTACGGCCGGCGGTCGCCGCGACGGCCGCGGCGAGCGCCCCGCGCCAGAGCGACTCTCCGAACTGACCTGCCAGTACGGTGATCTGACCGAGCATCAGCAGAACGAGCGTCAGCACGCCGAACGGGCCGATGTCCGACTGCTTCATGATCCGCAACGCGTCCTCGGCGGGCTTGCCGCTGCCCAGCCCGTCCGCGACGTCCGCGACCCCGTCCAGGTGCAGCCCCCGGGTCACCATCGCCCCGACCGCCACCACCGCGACCGCGCCCAGCAGCGCCCCACCCCGCCACGCGACCAGCGCCCCCACCGCCCCGGCCAGCACCCCCACCACGACCCCGACCACCGGGGCCACCACCATCGCCGCCCCACCGGCGGCCCGGTCCCACCGGTGCACCCGCACCCGAAAGACCGTCAGCGTCCCGAAAGCGAAGCGCAGAGCGTCTGTCAACCGAGGCGCCGGCGGGCACGGAACCGACGACGCAGAGCCCCCCGCCGAGAGACTCTCCGCGTGCTCGGCCCCGGGCCGGACGTTCTCGTTGCTCACCGGCCAGGGCCTCTCACGTGCAAGTTCTCATCGTCGGAGGGCTCTACGGCAGCTCTCTTCCGCTTCGCGCAGTTCCCTGCGCCCACCAGCGCCCGGTCAGTAACGACCCAGCAGCTCCGCGGCCGTCGGCAGCTTCGCCGGCGCCCGCGGCGGCAGCGGCTTCGCGCTCGGCACCGCCGCCGGTTCGGCGAGGGTGTCCGTCGCGGCCTGGAGGAGCGGCAGGGCCAGGACCGCGGAGACGCCTTCGCCCATGGTGGCGCCGATCTCCTGGAGCGGGGTCAGGGTGAGGCGGTCGTACGCCTTGGCCTGGGCGGGTTCGCCGGTGAGGGCGGCGGCCCGCCACCACTCGGGGGCGCGGAAGGCGATCCGCTGGGCGACCAGCGCGCAGGCCGCGGATACCACGCCGTCGAGGACGACGGGGAGCCTGCGGACGGCGGCCTGCAGCAGGAAGCCGGTGATCGCCGCGAAGTCCGCGCCGCCGGTCGCGGCGAGCAGCGCGAGCTGGTCGCCGAGCACGGGGCGGGCCCGGCGCAGCGCGTCGCGGATGGTGGCGCACTTGACCATCCAGACCCGGTCGTCGACGCCGGAGCCGCGGCCGGTGACGGCGGCGGCGTCGGTGCCGCACAGCGCGCCGATCAGGACGGCGGCGACGGTGGTGGAGCCGACGCCCAGGTCGCCGAGCAGGACGAGGTCGGTGCCGGCGTCGGCCTCCTCGTCCGCGACGGCCATGCCGGCCCGGAAGGCCCGGGTGGCTTCGTCGAGGGTCAGCGCGTTCTCGACGTCGATCCGGCCGGAGCCGCGCCGGACACGGTGACGGACGACCTCGTCGGGGAACTCGGCGGGGTCGGCGTCCACCGCGATGTCGACCACCCGGACGTCCGCGCCGTAGCGGCGGGCCAGCACGGCGACCGGCGCGGTGCCGTCGAGGACGGCGCGGACCCGGTCGGCGGTGCCGCCGCGGGCGTCGAGGGTGGAGATGCCGAGCGTGGCGACGCCGTGGTCGGCGGCGAACAGCAGGACCTTGCTGGCGTGCAGCGGGCGGGTCGGCGCCTCGCCCTGCGCGGACGCCAGCCAGGCCGCCAACTCCTGGAGCCGGCCCAGGCCGCCGCGCGGCACGGCCAACTGCTGCCAGCGCTCCTCGGCGCCGCGGCGCGCACTCTCGTCAGGCCGTTCGACGAGCGAGGAGAAAGTGTCGAGATCCACGGTGGTGTCCATCGCTCGGCAATCTACACGGCCGTCGCTTTGATGGTCAGCACCTGTCCCGCGACCACCAGCAGCACCTGCTCGGAGGCGTCGGCGACGGCCATGTTGAGCCGCCCGAGGGTGTCCCGGAAGCGCCGCCCGGAGGCGGTGGCGGGGACCACGCCCATGCCGACCTCGTTGGAGACCGCCACGACCGTTCGCCGGGTGCCGGCCCAGGCCGCGGCCAGTGCCGCGCAGCGCGCCTCGACGGCCTCCTGGCCGCCGTCCAGCCACTGCTCGTCGTCCCAGGCCCGGTGCTCGTCCATCACGGCGGTCAGCCACAGCGCCAGACAGTCGATCAGCACCGGCGCCGGGTCGCTGTCGTCGGCGAGCACGGCCTCCAGCTCGCAGGTCTCCGCGGTGCGCCAGCGGGCCGGCCGGCGGGCCCGGTGCAGTTCGACGCGGTGCGCCCAGTCGGTGTCGCCGTCGCGGGTGCCCGAGGTGGCGACGTACAGGACGTCGGGGAACGGGGCGAGCAGCTGTTCGGCGCGGGTGGACTTGCCGGAGCGGGCGCCGCCGAGCAGCAGGGTGCGGGGGAGTGCCATGCGATCATCCTGCCGGACGGCGCATGCCCGCCTGCGGGGTGGGCACGCTACTGTCGCAACCCTTCAGCAGCAGTGTTCGACCCGGAGGAGCCCGGCATGGTGTGGACCTGGCGGTACGAGAAGAACGACGGCAGCGTGGTGAGCCCGGCCGGCGACGCCGAGGAGTTCTCCAGCCAGGGCGACGCCGAGACCTGGATCGGCGAGGAGTGGAAGACGCTGCTGGACGACGGCGTCGACCGGGTGGTGCTGGTCGAGGACGGCCGCGACATCTACCCGATGAGCCTGCACGAGGGCTGACGCCCCGTCACTTCGCGCAGACCACGTGCAGCAGCGCGGCGACGTGCCGGTACGGGTCCTGCTTGCCGGCCCGTTCCTCGGCGTCCAGCAGCTGGCCGAGCTGACGGCCGTCCACCGGGGCGGCCTCGTCCGGCATGGTGTCGGTGAACACCCGTACCCCGTACCAGTGGCGCACGGGGACGGCGAACCCGGCGAGGGTGCCGGAGAGTTCGGCGAGCCGGTCGGCGCGGGCGGGCAGGCCGAGGCGGTTGGTGTAGCGGGTGGTGTCGAAGGCTTCCTGGCAGGCCCGCCAGTCGCCGGTCAGTCCGGCCCGCATGGCCAGCGCGTCGCCGTTGCGGACCAGCAGCGAGAGCAGCCCGCCGGGGGCCAGGATGCGGGCCACCGAGGCCAGCATCGGGTCCGGGTCGGGCAGGTACATCAGGGTGCCGTGGCAGAGCACCAGGTCGAAGCTGCGCGGTCCGAACCAGCGGCCGACCTGGTGGCCGTCGCCGGTGAGCAGCTGGACCCGGTCGCGGACCTCGGGCGGCTCGGCGGCCAGCGCCTGGTGGGCGACGGCGAGGATGCTCGGGTCCGGGTCGATCCCGGTGACGAAGTGCCCGGCGCGGGCCAGCCGCAGCGCCTGGGTGCCCTCGGCGCAGCCGACGTCCAGCACCCGCAGCGCGGTGCCGCGGGTGAGCTGCTCGGCGAGCTGCCGGGTCACCAGTTCCTGGCGGACCAGGTTGTGCAGTCCGCCGTGCCGCTCCAGCCATTCGCCGGCCCCGCTGTGGTACGGCCCGCCACGGGCCGGCAGCCGCCCGTGACGGCCGCGCGGCGCCCCGTACTGCGCCGGGACGCCCGGTGTGCCGAAGGCCCCGACCGGCTGCTGCGCCGGCGGGGCCCAGTACGGCGGAACGGCTTCCGCGGTCAGGGCCGCTCGCCCCGCTTGACCATCGGCTTGGGCATCCGCAGCCGGCGCATCTGCAGGGTGCGCAGCATGCCGTACATCACGGCGCCGCGGGTGTTCTCGTTCGGGAAGCGCGCGGCGAGGCCCTTGCGCAGCGCGAGGCCGAGCCGGACGAAGTCGAGGATCACCGTCACGAAGAACAGCATGAACAGCAGCGAGGACAGCGTCTGCAGGTAGCCGATCCGGACGATGCCGAGCACCAGCACCACGACGGCGAACGGCAGGAAGTACTCGGCCACGGCGCGGCGGGAGTCGATGAAGTCGCGGGTGTAGCGCTTGACCGGGCCCTTGTCGCGCGCCGGCAGGGCGCGCTCGTCGCCCTCGAGCATCGCGATGCGCTGCTTCTCGCGCTCGACGCGCATCCGGTCGCGGGCCTGGCGGGCGGCCTCCTTGCGGTCCTTGGGGACGGTGACCCGGGTCTTCCGGTTGGCCTCGGCCTCACTGCGCTTGGGCGTGGGCCGGCCCTTGGGGGCCTGCGGGTCGCGGGGCAGGCGCTCGTCCTCCTTGGTCATGGTGACGGTGGAGGAGGCGGCGGAGTCTTCAGAGCGGCGTCGAAACACACTCCCAGCGTACGGCGTGACCGGCCGCTTTCCGGCCCGGCCCCGGATGCGAACCGATATCGATCGTGAGGACGATGCCGAACGGCCGCTCGCTGTAGCAGCATTGTTGCTGGCCGGTGGACTGCGCCGGGGACCCCGTCGCGCATACACTCGACCTGTCACGAGACGCAAACCCAGGCCCGAAGAAGGGGGCTATCGAGGCCCATGAGCGACGGAATCATGAAGCGTATGGGGCTGATCTTCCGCTCCAAGGCGAACAAGGCCTTGGACCGGGCGGAGGACCCGCGCGAAACGCTCGACTACTCCTACCAGAAGCAGCTGGAACTGCTGCAGAAGGTGCGCAGGGGCGTCGCCGACGTGGCCACCTCCCGCAAGCGCCTGGAGCTCCAGCTGACCCAGCTGCAGCAGCAGTCCTCCAAGTACGAGGACCAGGGCCGCAAGGCGCTGTCCCTCGGCCGCGAGGACCTGGCGCGCGAGGCGCTCAGCCGCAAGGCCAACCTGCAGTCCCAGATCACCGACCTGGAGACGCAGTACCAGGCCCTGCAGGCCGAGGAGGAGAAGCTCACGCTCGCCTCCCAGCGCCTCCAGGCCAAGGTGGACGCCTTCCGCACCAAGAAGGAGACCATCAAGGCCACCTACACCGCCGCCCAGGCGCAGACCCGGATCGCCGAGTCCTTCTCCGGCATCTCGGAGGAGATGGGCGACGTCGGCCTGGCGATCCAGCGGGCCGAGGACAAGACCGCCCAGATGCAGGCCCGCGCGGGTGCGATCGACGAGCTGCTGGCCTCCGGCGCGCTCGACGACGCCAGCGGCCTGGGCCGCAAGGACGACATCGAGGCCGAGCTGGAGCGGGTGGCCGGCGGCAGCGACGTCGAGCTGGAGCTGGCCCGGATGAAGGCCGAGCTGACCGGCGGCACTCCGGCCTCGCAGCCGCACGCGATCGAGCAGGGGAAGAACGACACCCCGCCGCCCACCATCAACTACCAGAAGTAAGCCCGCGAGCAGGGGAGACGTACCAGCATGATCATGCGGGTCTTGGGTGAGGGGCAGTTCGAGGTCGCGGAGAAGGACCTGAACCGGCTGAACCAGCTGGACGACGACCTGCTCCAGGCCGTCGAGGCGGACGACGAGGAGGCCTTCAAGGCCGCCCTCGGCAGCCTGCTGGCGGCCGTCCGGGAGGTCGGCACGCCGCTGCCGCCGGAGTCGCTGGAGCCGTCGGACCTGATCCTGCCGGACGCCGAGGCGTCCCTGGACCAGGTGCGTGAGCTGCTGCGCGCCGAGGGTGACGGCCTGATCCCGGGCATCCCGGAGTAGTTCGGGCGCCGTTCGTGACGAGAGGGCGGGCATCCCCCAGGGGATGCCCGCCCTCTCGTGTGCCCGGCGCCGGTCTGCGGCGAATCGTTACGGCAGGGCCAGCATGCGGTCCAGCGCGGCCTTGGCGTACTTCTCGGTCTCCGCGTCCACCGTGATCACGTTCGGGACCCGGCCCTCGGCGAGCGACTCCAGCGCCCACACCAGGTGCGGCAGGTCGATCCGGTTCATGGTGGAGCAGAAGCACACCGTGCGGTCGAGGAAGACGACCTCCTTGTCCGGGTGCGCCTTGGCCAGGCGGCGGACCAGGTTCAGCTCGGTGCCGATGGCCCACTTGGAGCCGGGCTCGGCGGCGTCCAGCGCCTTGATGATGTACTCGGTCGAGCCGACCTGGTCGGCGGCGGTGACCACCTCGTGCCGGCACTCGGGGTGCACCAGGACGTTGACGCCGGGGATCCGCTCGCGCACCTCGTTGACCGAGTCCAGGTTGAACCGGCCGTGCACCGAGCAGTGGCCGCGCCACAGGATCATCTTCGCGTCCCGCAGCTGCTCGGCGGTCAGGCCGCCGTTCGGCTTGTGCGGGTTGTAGAGGACGCAGTCCTCCAGCGAGAAGCCCATCTCCAGCACCGCGGTGTTGCGGCCCAGGTGCTGGTCCGGCAGGAACAGCACCTTCTGCCCCTGCTCGAACGCCCACTCCAGCGCCCGCTTGGCGTTGGACGAGGTGCAGATGGTGCCGCCGTGCTTGCCGGTGAAGGCCTTGATGTCGGCGGAGGAGTTCATGTACGAGACCGGCACGGTCACGTCCGCGACACCCGCGTCGGTCAGCACGTCCCAGCACTCGGCGACCTGCTCGGCGGTGGCCATGTCGGCCATCGAGCAGCCCGCGGCGAGGTCCGGCAGCACGACCTGCTGACGCTCGGAGGTGAGGATGTCGGCCGACTCCGCCATGAAGTGCACGCCGCAGAAGACGATGTACTCGGCCTCCGGACGGGCCGCGGCGTCCCGGGCCAGCTTGAAGGAGTCGCCGGTGACATCGGCGAACTCGATGACCTCGTCACGCTGGTAGTGGTGACCCAGGATGAAGACCCGGTCCCCCAGCTTCTCCTTGGCGGCGCGAGCCCGCGCCACCAGGTCCGGGTCGGAGGCCGCAGGCAGATCGCCGGGGCACTCCACCCCGCGCTCACTGTTCGGGTCGGCCTCACGGCCGAGCAGCAGCAGGGCGAGCGGCGAGGGAGTCGGGTCGACGCCGTGCGTCTCGGTGGTGGTGGTCACGGGCGGCTGCCCTCCTGGTGCGGCCGGATCGTTCTCGACCAGCCTTCTCGTCTATCTGACGCTATCTATGATAACCGGTTGTCGTCAGCCTGACGATGGACGTCCTGTCGATGTGACCAGGGCCTCTTCAACACATGTACCAACCGTCGATCCAAGGGTCGGTGCACTACCACAGACGTGCCCGGCACGTGAGCGAGGTGGGCCTCCGCCGGCCGTGCGTCATAACGTGCGAGCGTGCAACTTCGGTACAACTTCCGGGTGTATCCGACCTCAGGTCAGCGGGTGGCGCTGGCGCGCGCGTTCGGGTGCGCACGCGTGGTGTTCAACGACGGTTTGCGGGCCCGGCAGGAGGCCCGTGCGGCAGGGCTGCCCCACATCGGGGACACGGGACCTGCAGAAGCGGGTCATCACCATGGCGAAGCGCTCTCCGGAGCGGGCATGGCTGAGCGAGGTGTCGTCGGTGGTGCTGGTGCAGTCGCTGCGTGATCTGCACACCGCCTTCCGCAACTTCTTCGCCTCCGCCGCCGGAGGGCGCAAGGGGCCGAAGGTCGAGCCGCCGCGGTTCAAGTCCAAGCGCGACGGTCGGCAGAGCATTCGGCTCACCGCCAACGGCTTCCGGCTGCGGGAATCCGGACGGTTGTACGTGGCCAAGGTCGGAGATCTGGAAGTCCGCTGGTCCCGGAGGCTTCCGGCACCGCCGACCAGTGTCACCGTCACCAAGGACGCCGTCGGCCGGTACTGGGCGTCGTTCGTCGTCGAAGCCCTGCCGGAGATCCTGCCCGAGACCGGCGTCGAAGTCGGCATCGATCTCGGGCTGACCCACTTCGCCGTGCTCTCGGACGGCCGCAAGCTCGATTCGCCGCGGTTCCTGCGCCGTGCGGAGAAGAAGCTCAAGCGTCTTCAGAAGGAACTCGGGCGATGCGAGGAGAGGTCGAAGAACCGGGCGAAGGCCCGTAGGAGGGTCGCGCGCCAGCACGCGAAGGTCGCCGACCGCCGCAGGGACTGGCATCACCAGGAATCCACGAGGATCATCCGCGACAGCCAAGCGGTGTACGTGGAGGACCTGGCGGTGTCCGCTCTCG
This sequence comes from Kitasatospora sp. CB02891, assembly GCF_002803145.1. NCBI lineage: Bacteria > Bacillati > Actinomycetota > Actinomycetes > Kitasatosporales > Streptomycetaceae > Kitasatospora > Kitasatospora sp. CB02891. Next base: position 454,675 of record NZ_NNBO01000003.1, read on the forward strand.
GACGAGGGTGGCTGGCCGCCTCGGTGCACGACGCCGGGTGGTCGCGGTTCGTCGCGATGCTGGAGTACAAGGCTGCCAAGCACGGCCGTCACTTTGCTCGCATCGGACGCTTCGAACCGACCTCGCAGGTCTGTTCGGCCTGTGGTGTCAAGGACGGGCCCAAGCCCCTGGAGGTCCGCCGGTGGACCTGCGGCGCATGCGGGGTCGTCCACGACCGGGACGTGAACGCCGCGCGCAACATCCTGGCCGCCGGACGGGCGGACAGGCAGAACGCCTGTGGAGCGAGGGTAGGACCGGTGTCCGTACCGGCGCCGCGCCGAGAAGCAGGAACCCCGCTGTCGCGGTCGGCCGACCGCGACAGGAATCCAGGCCCTTCGGGGCCCGGGGGACGTCAAGAGAACCGCTCACCGGGATGGATGCTTCCGGCGCGAGAACCGGCCGTGCCCCCGGTTGGGTGGGGGGCATGAAGGCAATCGCGATCAACCGCTACGGCGGGCCCGAGGTGGTCGAGTACACCGAGCTGCCGGATCCCAAGGTCGGTCCCGACTCCGTTCTCGTCCGTACGCGGGCGGTGGGGGTCAATCCGGTCGACTGGAAGATCCGGGAAGGGCACCTCGACGGGATCCTCGACGTGTGCTTCCCGATGATCATGGGGTTCGACCTGGCCGGGGTGGTGCAGGCAGTCGGGGGGGCCGTCACCGAGTTCGTGCCGGGGGACGAGGTGATCGGGTACGTCCGCAAGGACGTCATCGGGTACGGCACCTATGCCGAACTCGTCGCCGCGCCCGTTCGGACGTTGGCCCGGAAGCCGGCGGCGCTCGACTGGGCGCAGGCCGGGGGGCTGCCCACGGCCGGGCTCACGGCGCAGCAGGCGCTGGTGAACGCGCTGCGGGTGCGGCGCGGGGAGAGCGTGCTGATCCACGCCGCGGCCGGTGGCGTCGGCTCGCTCGCGGTGCAGGTCGCCACCGCGCTCGGCGCCCGGGTGATCGGGACGGCCGGGTCGCACAACCACACCTTCCTGCGCGGGCTCGGCGCGGAGCCCGTCGAGTACGGCCAGGGCCTGGCGGAGCGGGTGCGGGCGCTCGCCCCGGAGGGGGTGGACGCGGTGCTCGACCTGGTCGGCGGGGAGGCGCTCGACGTGTCCACCGCCCTGGTCAAGGACCCGACCCGGATCGCCTCCGCCGTCGACTACCGGGTGAGCGGGCTGGGCGGTCACTACATCTGGACCCGGCCCGACCCCGAGGACCTGGCCGCCGTCGCCCGGCTCGCCGACGACGGGCTGCTCACCGTGCCGGTCGCCTCCACCTTCCCGCTCGGCCAGGCCGCGTCCGCGCAGGCCCTGAACGCCGAAGGGCGCACCCGCGGCAAGATCGTCCTGCTGGTGGACTGATCGGACGCCCGGCGTCGGCAAGAATGGGCCCCGCAGAGTCCGCCCCTGTGCGGGGGCCGCGGCTCGCCACACCCTCACCCGTACCACCCGTGGAGCCCCGCCATGAGCACCCACCGGCCGCCCGACCTCGGCCAGGCGGTGACCGGACAGGCCCTGGACGACACCGACCGCCTGCTGCTGGAGCACCTCAGCCGGGACGGCCGGGCCTCGTACGCCGAGATCGGGCTGCTCACCAACCTGTCCGCCACCGCCGTCCGCCGCCGGATCGACCGGCTGCGGGCGCGCGGCGTGGTCCGCGGCTTCACGGTGGTGCTCGACCCCGCGCTGCTCGGCTGGGGCACCGAGGCGTTCGTCGAGGTCTACTGCCGGGCCCGCACCTCGCCGGAGGAGCTGCTCGCCTCGCTGCGCCAGTTCCCCGAGGTGGCCGCCGCCTGGACGGTCACCGGCGACCCGGACGCGCTGGTCCACCTGCGGGCCGCCGACACCCGTCACCTGGAAGCCGTCATCGAGCGCATCCGCAAGGAGCCCGGCGTCCAGCGCAGTCGTTCCTCGGTGGTGCTCTCCCAGCTCATCTGACGCAGGAATCCTGCGCAGCACCCCCCGAACACGCACGAAACCGGCCCTGACCGGCCCCGTTCCGACGCGCGCCCGCACCGCGCCGCTGCCTACGCTGATCATGACCCCACGCACCGCAGCAGCGAAGAGGACACCCGTGTACGCAGCCCCCGACCGCATGCACAAGCCGGACAGCGAACTCGTCGACCTGGTCTTCGACTACATGCGCGAACGGCTGCAGTACGACCCCGTTCCGCTCGACCACCCCGGCGACGGCGCCCACCTGCGGGAGGTGCTCGCCGGGCTGCTGAACGAGCACGGCAACAACCCGGCCGACGTGCTCAAGCTGTACGACCACGAGCTGTCCCGCGCCGTCATCTCCGCCGACAGCCCGCGCTACCTGTCCTTCATCCCGTGCGCCCCCACCAAGGCCGCGCTGCTGTTCGACATGGTGGTCTCCTGCGCCTCCCTGCAGGGCATCTCCTGGCTGGAGGCGGCCGGCGCGATCGCCGCCGAGAACCAGGTGCTGCGGCTGATAGCCGACCGCGCCGGACTGCCCGCCACGGCCGGCGGCGTCTTCGTCTCCGGCGGCTCGGCCGGCAACCTGTCCGCGCTGGTGGTCGCCCGCGACACCGCCCGGCGCCGGCTGAACGTCGGCCCCGAGGCCCGGCTGCGGATCGCCGTCGCCGACCAGGTGCACTCCTCGGTCAAGAACACCTTCAACATCATCGGCGTCGAGGCCTTCCCCGTCCCCGCCGTCGACCGCCGCCTCACCGGCGCGGCCCTGCGCGCCGCCCTCGCCGCCGACCCGCACCCCGAGACCGTCATCGCCGTGGTCGGCACCGCCGGCACCACCAACGAAGGCATCATCGACGACCTCGCGGGCATCGCCGAGGTCGCCCGCGAACGCGGGCTCTGGTTCCACGTGGACGGCGCGTACGGCGGCGCCGGACTGTTCGCCCCCTCGGTGCGCGAGCGCTACAACGGCATCGAGCACGCCGACTCCTTCGTGGTCGACCCGCACAAGTGGCTGTTCGCCCCGTTCGACTGCGCCGCGCTGCTCTACCGCGACCCGCGCCTGGCCCGCGCCGTGCACACCCAGGACGCCGGCTACCTGGACGTCCTGCACACCGAGGGCGACGAGTGGAACCCCACCGACTACGCGTACCACCTCACCCGGCGCGCCCGCGGCCTCCCGCTCTGGTTCTCGCTCGCCGTCCACGGCGTCCAGGCGTACACCGACGCCATCGAGACCGGCCTGCGGCTGGCCGAGGACACCGCGCAGCTGATCCGCGACACCGAGCACCTCGAACTGCTCCACGACCCGCAGCTGTCCGCGGTCTGCTTCCGCCGCACCGGCTGGACCCACGACGACTACTACCGCTGGTCCCGGCAGCTGCTCGCCGACCAGGTCGGCTTCGTCACCCCGACCGGCTGGGACGGCGAGACCGTCGCCCGGTTCGCGTTCCTGCACCCCGGCACCACCATGGAGATGGTCCAGGAGATCCTCGACACCATGCGGTGACGTGCCGTCCCGAACGGCGGCTACAGGTAGCCGCCGTTCGGCACGTACGGGGTCGGCGGGCGCATCCCGCGGACCGCCAGGTAGCCGCGGGTGGTCAGCGACAGGCCCAGCTCCAGGCCCACGTCGACCGCCCACTCCTGCTCCGCCGTCAGGAACTCCACGTCCGCGTCTACGCCCTCCGGCACCCGGGCCAGCGCCTCGCGCAGCAGCCGGGTGGCGATCCGCTTCGAGGTGGCGGCGACCAGCTGGACGGCGCCGCCGTCCCGGTAGCAGTAGCCGGTGCCGGCCAGGGTGTCCGCGATCAGCAGCTCCTCGAAGTGCGCCAGCATGAACGGGTGGTCGGGGCCGTGCGCCGCGCCCCGCAGCCGCCGGTCCACCGAGTCCAGCAGGTGCAGGTGCGAGGCGTTGCCGGTGTGCACCGGGATGTCCCCCGGGTCCAGCAGCCGCTCCCGGTCGACCCGGCCGGTCAGCCGCATCGTCGGGTGCAGGGTGAACCCGGCCGCCCGGTAGCGGCGCGCCGCCGCCGGCGACGACGAGGCGCACAGCATGCCGCGCAGACAGCCCCGCCCGTACGCGGCGGCCCGCTCCAGCAGCAGCCGGCCCACCCCCCGGCCCTGCGCGGACGGCAGCACCACGAACAGCGCCAGCACCCACACGCCCTCGCGGCGCAGCGACAGCGCCGCCCCCACCGCCTCGCCGTCCTGCTCGGCGATCCAGCACCCCTGCGGGTCGGTGACGGCCAGGTGGCGGGAGCGGGCGAGCCGGCGGATCCGGGACGGCGCGTCCGCCGCCTCCGGCTCGGCGTCCGTCGGCCGGCCGTCCAGGTCGCGGAACGCCGCCCGGGAGACGCGGTTCACGGCCTCGGCGTCCTCCGCGGTGTCTCTCAGCTGACGAATGATCACCGTCACATCCTGCTGTGCCCGGGTGTGCGGGCGGTAGCGGTTTGCCCAACTGGGCGGTGACCGCCTGCGCCCGGTGTGCGAGCATGGGGTGCGTGGGGGAGTGGGCGACGAAAAAAGTCCCCCGAACGCACCACCTCCCGGAAATGAATCCGGGAGGCCGCTGGTTGGCACTGGCGGATCACAGTCGTCACAGACCGGGAGTAAGCATGACCGTCCAGGACGAGACCACCGTCGAGAGTGGCATTCTCCTCACCGATGCCGCTGCGGCCAAGGTCAAGGGCCTGCTGGAGCAGGAGGGCCGCGAGGACCTGTCGCTGCGCGTCGCCGTGCAGCCCGGCGGCTGCTCGGGCCTGCGCTACCAGCTGTTCTTCGACGAGCGTTCGCTGGACGGCGACGTCGTCAAGGACTTCAACGGTGTCAAGGTCGTCACCGACCGGATGAGCGCCCCGTACCTGGGCGGCGCCACCGTCGACTTCGTCGACACCATCGAGAAGCAGGGCTTCACCATCGACAACCCGAACGCCACCGGCTCCTGCGCCTGCGGCGACTCGTTCAGCTAAGCCTCCAGGACGGCGCGAACGAAGAGGGCGGCTCCCCGGTCGGGGAGCCGCCCTCGGGGCTTTCCGGGGTCAGCGCGGGCCGCCGACGCCCACCCCGTCGGTCTGCAGCGGCACCTGGTCGCCGGTCGCGGTGTCCACCACGCCGCCGCCGTTCATCGGGCGGGGCAGGGTCACCGTCGCCTGCTGCTCCTTCATCACCTGCGGACAGGCCTGGCCCGGCGTGGCGGTCCTGGTGATCACGATCCGCAGCTTCACGGTGGGCGGGGCGTCCTCCTCCAGCCGGACCCCGTACTTGTCGCACACCCCGGCGACGTAGAACACCGTCAACTGGGTGGGGCTGTCCTGCCGGTAGCCCGTCACGGGGATCCTCACCGCGGTCGGCGGGTGCTCGCCGACCGCGATGCCCGGACTGGTCGGCTGTCCGGCGCCGGGCGTCGGCGAGGACTGGGCGCCCGTGTCGGCCCCGCCGGACGGGGTGGCCGTCGGCGATCCGGGGGCGGCGGTGCCCGGGCCGGGCGTCGCGTCGGAGGCGGCGGACGGGCTCGACGAGCCCGGAGAGCCTGCCGCGGTCGGGGCGGAACTGCCGCACGCGGTCAACAGGCCGCCAGCGAGGGACACGGCGGCGAGGGCCAGCGCGGTCCGGCGCAGGTGCGCGGGCTTGGCGGAGACGGCTGCGGTCCTGACGTCCATGATCTGCGTTCCTCCCGAGGGTCGCGCAGTGCCGCCGGGAGCGGCACCGCGCGGATTTGACGTGCTCGGGAGGAATCCGGTTCCCGCTACTCGCCGAACTCCGGCATCCCCGCCACCACCCGGCGCGCCTCCATCGGCACCCGGACGCCCAGCACCGTCGGCACCGACCGCGAAGGGCCCGGCCCGGTGGCCGGCCAGAACCGGCCCAGCTTGCGCGAGGAGTCCAGCAGGTCCGCCAGCGACTCCGCATCGGGGTCGTCCAGGCCGACCGGCAGTCGGCGGGGGGAGTGATCGATCACCATGCGGTACCAGCTCCGATCGCCGCGCCGCGGCCACGCTGCCGCGGACTGGACGGGGGCCGCGTCCGGCCCCCGTACTGGCGACCCTAGGACGCTCCCGGCCCCGGCGACAGGCCTACCCATCGGTAGTACCGGATCGGGCGGGTACCTTAGGTGGGTTGATGTCCGCTGCTCCGGCCCCCGCCGGGCCGCCCGAGGAGAACTCCGTGCGCATCGCCGTCGCCGGCTCGATCGCCACCGACCACCTGACGACCTTCCCCGGCCGCTTCTCGGACCAACTGGTCCCCGAGCAGCTGCACACGGTGTCGCTGTCGTTCCTGGTCGACACCCTCGACATCCGCCGCGGCGGCGTCGGCGGCAACATCGCCTTCGGCATGGGCGTGCTCGGCCTGCGCCCGGTCCTGGTCGGCGCGGCCGGCGCGGACTTCGCCGAGTACCGCAGCTGGCTCGACCGGCACGGCGTGGACACCGAGTCCGTGCACATCTCCGAGACCCGGCACACCGCCCGGTTCATGTGCACCACCGACCAGGACCACAACCAGATCGCGTCCTTCTACACCGGCGCGATGGCCGAGGCCCGCAGCATCGAGCTGAAGCCGATCGCCGACCGGGTCGGCGGCCTCGACCTGGTCCTGATCAGCGCGGACGACCCCGCCGCGATGGTGCGGCACACCCAGGAGTGCCGCACTCGCGGCTACGCGTTCGCCGCCGACCCCTCCCAGCAGCTCGCCCGCCTGGAGGGCGACGACATCCGGGAGATCGTCGACGGCGCGGCCTACCTGTTCACCAACGAGTACGAGGCCGCGCTGATCGAGTCCAAGACCGGCTGGTCCGCGGACGAGATCCTGAGCCGCGTCGGCACCCGGGTCACCACCCTCGGCCCGAAGGGCGTCTGCATCCAGCGCCAGGGCGAGCCGGACATCGTGGTCGGCTGCGCCGCGGAGGAGCGCAAGGTCGACCCCACCGGCGTCGGCGACGGCTTCCGGGCCGGCTTCCTGGCGGGTCTGTCCTGGGGCCTCGGCCTGGAGCGCGCCGCCCAGGTCGGCTGCATGATCGCCACCCTGGTCATCGAGACCGTCGGCACCCAGGAGTACGAGCTGCGCAGCGGGCACTTCCTGGAGCGCTTCGAGGCGGCCTACGGGGCGGACGCCGCGGCCGAGGTCCGCACCAAGCTGTAGTCCGGCCGGGGGCGGAGCCCGCCGCTACGCCCCCGACCTGACCACCAGGTACGCCGTGCCGTGGTCCGCGCCGTAGTCCGTGGCCGGGGTCTCGCCCGCGTAGGTGTGGCCGCACATCTCGCACCAGGCGGGGATGTCGTGGCGGGCCGCTTCGTCGTCGGAGAGGACGGCGACGCGGCCGCCGGGGGCGACCTCGGGGATGCGCTTGGCGAGCTCGATGACCGGGACCGGGCAGCGCCTGCCGAGGGTGTCGAGGACCAGGGCGTCGGCGGTGGCGGCGGGGGCGGGGAGGTCGAGGCCGAGCGGGGCGCGGATATCGGCGACGATCCGGGGGAGCACGTCGAGGAAGCGGTCCACGTCCGCGGCGGCGGTGCCCGGCGGGAGCGAGACGCGGACGTTGCCCTCGGTGAGGACGCCCATCGCGGCCAGCACGTGGCTGGGCGTCAGCGTGCTGGACGTGCAGGAGGAGCCGGAGTTGACGGCGAAGCCGGCCCGGTCGAGTTCGCCGAGCAGCACCTCGCCGTCCACGTACAGGCAGGAGAAGGTGACCAGGTGGGGGAGCCGGAGCTCGGGGTGGCCGACCACCTCCACCGAGGGGACCAGCTGCGGCACCCGATGCCGGATCAGTTCGACCAGGGCGTGCAGCCGGGCGTTCTCGGCCTCGGCCTCGGCCCGGACGGCGCGCAGCGAGGCGGCCGCGGCCACGACCGCGGGGACGTTGACGTAGCCGGGCACCCGGCCGTTCTCCCGGTCGTCGGCGGGCAGCGGCGACGAGTACCGGACGCCCTTGCGGACCGCCAGCACCCCGACGCCGGCCGGGCCGCCCCACTTGTGCGCACTGGCCGTCAGCACCGACCAGCCGCTCGGCGCCGGGAGCCGTCCGGCGCTCTGCGCGGCGTCCACCAGCAGCGGGACGTCCCCGGTCAGCGCGGCGGTCTCGGCGACCGGCTGGAGGGTGCCGACCTCGTGGTTGGCGGACTGCAGCACGGCGAGCGCGGTGTCGGGGCGCAGCGCGGCGGCGAACTCGGCGGCGTCCACCCGGCCGTGACGGTCGACCGGGACGGCGGTGGCGCTGCCGCCGTCGGCCTCCCAGCGTTCGGCGGTGTGCAGGACGGCGGAGTGCTCGACGGCGGAGTGCAGCAGGTGGGCGCCGCGACGGCGGTTGCCGCGCAGGACGCCGAGGACGCCCAACTGGACGGCCTGGGTGCCGGATGCGGTGAAGGCGATCTCGTCGGCCCGGGCGCCGAGGACCTCGGCGACGGTCTCCCGGGCGGCGTCGAGCAGCATCCGGGCCTGCCGGCCGGATCGGTGCAGCCTGGCCGGGTCGGCCCAGCCCTCGTCGAGGGCGGCGAGCAGCGCCTGCCGGGCGACGGGGTGCGGCGGAGCGGTGGATGCGGCGTCGAAGTAGGGCACGGGGCCACGGTAGACGACGCCCCTTACGGGGGGATTCCTCCCGGCCTCCGGGGGAGCCGACGGCCCGTCACCCGCGTGTCGTAGTGCGGTCGCCCGTTCGGTCGTGGGAGGCTCGGAAGTCCGCCATGACCTGCGACTCCGTCCCCTCCTACGAGGTGCTTCACCCCTCGGGGGCTGATCGGGTAGCCGGGCGGCGCGTTAGCGGGGGCTGCCCGTGAGTGCCGCATAAGGATGGAGTAGCGTTTGGCCCGCATAAGCATTCAAACCGTGCCCGTGGCCGGACCGCCGGAGAGACCAGACAACGGACTCTCCATGGTGGTGCGTTCGCGGGCGAGACTTCGGGAAGGCGCTACGTGAGTCCCAACGGCTCCGACCGCTCGCCGCGGCGCACGATGCGGCGGAAGCTGCCTCAGGCGCTGGCACTGGGCCTCGTCATCGCGACCGCCACCGGCTGCTCGGCCAACGACCTGCCCAGGCTTGGCCTCCCCAGTCCCGTCACCAAGGAAGGCCCTCTGGTCCTTCACATGTGGCAGGGCTCGTGGATCGCGGCTCTGGTTGTTGGTGCATTGATGTGGGGTCTGATCCTCTGGAGCGTGATCTTCCACCGGCGCAGCCGCACCAAGGTGGAGGTCCCCGCTCAGACCCGGTACAACGTGCCCATCGAGGCGCTGTACACCGCGGTCCCCCTCGTCATCGTCTCGGTGCTGTTCTACTTCGTCGCTCGCGACGAGGCCACCCTGACGAAGGTCTCCGAGAAGCCCCAGCACACCATCAACGTGGTGGGCTTCCAGTGGAGTTGGGCGTTCAACTACGAGAACAGCGAGATCCCCGACCCGTCGAGCACCACGGCGGCGTACGAGGTCGGCAGCACCAAGGAGGCTCCGACCCTCTACCTGCCGATCAACGAGTCGGTGAAGTTCAAGCTGACCTCGAACGACGTCATCCACGACTTCTGGCCCGTCAACTTCATGATGAAGATGGACGTCGTGCCCGGTGTGGTCAACGAGTTCGAGGTGACCCCGACCGCGTACGGCACCTTCCGTGGCAAGTGCGCCGAGCTCTGCGGCGTCGACCACTCGCGGATGCTCTTCAACGTGAAGGTCGTCTCGCACGACGAGTACGAGGCGCACCTGAAGGAACTTCGCGACAAGGGCCAGGCCGGCGCGGTTCCCGCAGGCATCCTCCCCACGGGAAGTAGTGAAGAGAAGTGACCATCCTCAACGAGCCCGCCGCGGCCGGTGGGGCAGCCGGGGCCGTCACCTCCGGGACCCCGCGCGTGCGCAAGCCGGGCAACGCGATCATCAAGTGGCTCACCACCACTGACCACAAGACGATCGGCACCCTGTACCTGGCGACCTCGTTTGCGTTCTTCCTGATCGGTGGCGTGCTCGCCCTGGTCATGCGCGCCGAGCTCGCCCGGCCGGGTACGCAGATCCTGTCGAACGAGCAGTTCAACCAGGCGTTCACCATGCATGGCACGATCATGCTGCTGATGTTCGCCACCCCGCTGTTCTCGGGCTTCGCCAACTGGATCATGCCGCTCCAGATCGGCGCCCCCGACGTCGCGTTCCCGCGTCTGAACATGTTCGCCTTCTGGCTGTACCTGTTCGGCTCGGTCATCGCGGTGGCGGGCTTCATCACCCCGCAGGGCGCCGCCGACTTCGGTTGGTTCGCCTACTCGCCGCTGTCGGACGCGGTCCGCTCGCCGGGCATCGGCGCCGACATGTGGATCATGGGCCTGGCCTTCTCCGGCTTCGGCACCATCCTCGGTGCGGTCAACTTCATCACCACCATCATCTGCATGCGCGCCCCCGGCATGACGATGTTCCGGATGTCGATCTTCTGCTGGAACGTCCTGCTGACCGCCGTGCTGATCCTGCTGGCCTTCCCGGTGCTGGCCGCCGCGCTGTTCGCCCTGGAGGCGGACCGCAAGTTCGGAGCGCACGTCTTCGACCCGGCCAACGGTGGCGCCATGCTGTGGCAGCACCTGTTCTGGTTCTTCGGTCACCCCGAGGTGTACATCATCGCGCTGCCGTTCTTCGGCATCGTCTCGGAGATCATCCCGGTGTTCAGCCGCAAGCCGATGTTCGGCTACTCCGGCCTGATCGCCGCGACCATCGCCATCGCCGGCCTCTCGGTGACGGTGTGGGCGCACCACATGTACGTGACCGGCCAGGTCCTGCTGCCGTTCTTCTCGTTCATGACCTTCCTGATCGCGGTCCCGACCGGTGTGAAGTTCTTCAACTGGGTCGGCACCATGTGGAAGGGCTCGCTGAGCTTCGAGACCCCGATGCTCTGGACGATCGGCTTCCTGGTCACCTTCCTGTTCGGCGGTCTGACGGGCGTCCTGCTCGCCTCCCCGCCGATCGACTTCCACGTCTCGGACTCGTACTTCGTCGTCGCGCACTTCCACTACGTGGTGTTCGGCACCGTCGTCTTCGCGATGTTCGCCGGCTTCCACTTCTGGTGGCCGAAGATGACCGGCAAGATGCTGGACGAGCGCCTCGGCAAGATCACCTTCTGGACGCTGTTCTTCGGCTTCCACACCACCTTCCTGGTCCAGCACTGGCTCGGCGCGGAGGGCATGCCCCGCCGCTACGCCGACTACCTGGCCTCGGACGGCTTCACCACGCTGAACACGGTGTCGACCATCGGCTCGTTCCTGCTGGGCCTGTCGATGCTGCCGTTCCTCTACAACGTGTGGAAGACCGCCAAGTACGGCGAGAAGGTCACCGTCGACGACCCGTGGGGCTACGGCCGTTCGCTGGAGTGGGCGACCTCCTGCCCGCCGCCGCGGCACAACTTCACCACGCTGCCGCGTGTCCGTTCGGAATCCCCGGCGTTCGACCTGCACCACCCGGAGATCGCCGCGCTGGACTACCTCGAGAACCACGGTGAGATGGCGAAGCACTTCGAGGGTGTCACGCCCGCGCAGTACGACGGCCGCTCCCTGGGCAAGGGCAAGGAGGGCGACGCCCGATGAAGGAACAGGGAAAGATCTTCGCGGGTCTGGCCGTCTTCACGCTGGCCATCGCCATCACGTACTTCGTGTGGACCACCAAGTCGGACCACGGCCTGGAGGCCGCCGGCACCACCGCGCTGTTCCTGGCCTTCGGCCTGTGCGCCTTCATCGGCTTCTACCTGGCGTTCACCGCCAAGCGGGTGGACACCGGTGCGGGTGACAACCCCGAGGCCGAGGTCTCGGACGACGCCGGCGAGCTGGGCTTCTTCGCCCCGCACAGCTGGCAGCCGCTGTCCCTGGCGGTCGGTGGCGCGCTGGCCTTCCTGGGCGTCATCTTCGGCTGGTGGCTGCTGTTCTGGTCGATTCCGGTCCTGCTGATCGGTCTGTACGGCTGGGTCTTCGAGTTCTACCGCGGCGAGAACCAGAACCAGTAGGGTTCCGGATCGCGCGAGCCGTACGGCGGGCCGGGTACTCCCCTCGGGGGGTGCCCGGCCCTTCGTCGTCGGGGTACCGCTCCGAAGTTCCCCCGCGCGGGTTACCCGGAGTGCCTCCGGGGTGACGCCTTCCTACGCTTCGAGGCAGGTTCCAACCCCTGGGAGGTTCCGTTGAAGGGCTCTCGGATAGTCAATACCCGGACCACGCTGGCCGCCCTGCTGGTGATCACACCGGCTGCGGCATGTTCCACCAGCGGCCCGTCCGGAAAGAACTCGCCCCACCAGGTCGACGTGGCGCCGCTGATCCACACCTCGGCGGCCGGGGCGAAGGCCGACCCCACGAAGGCGTTCAGCGTCACCGCGGACGGCACCGCCAAGCTCGGCGAGGTCACCGTCACCGGCCCCGACGGAAAGCCCGTCGCCGGACAGCTCGCCGCCGACCAGCAGCACTGGCAGACCACCGACCCGCTCCGGGCCGGCGCCGGATACACCGTCAAGGTCACCGCCGAGGACGGCAGGGGCGGCCACGGCGAGGCCGACTCCACCTTCACCACCGGGGCCGCCCCGCACGTGATAGGCGCCGACCTCGGCCCCGACAGCTCCGGCAGCGGCGTCTACGGCGTCGGCCAGCCGCTCACCGTGACGCTGTCCGAGAAGGTCACCGACCCGGCGGCCCGCAAGCGGATAGAGAGCGGCCTGACCGTCACCTCGCAGCCCGCCGTGACCGGCGCCTGGTACTGGGTCGACGACCAGAACCTGCACTTCCGGCCGGAGGACTACTGGCCGGCCAACGCCACCGTGAAGCTCGCCTACGACCTGCCCGGCGTCCGGGTCGCCGAGGGCGTGTACGGCGGCGACGAGAAGACCCTGGCGCTGCGGACCGGCGACCGGGTCGAGGCGGTGATCGACGCCGACAGCGACGAGCTGACCTACAAGCGCAACGGCGAGGTGGTCAGGACCATCCCGGTCACCACCGGCAAGCCGGGCTTCGACACCCGCAACGGCGTCAAGGTCGTGCTCGGCCAGGAGTCCTCCGTCCGGATGAGCGGCGAGACCATCGGCATACCCGACGGCAGCAGCGAGTCCTACGACCTGGACGTGAAGTGGGCGACCCGGGTCACCTGGAGCGGCGAGTACGTCCACGCGGCGCCCTGGTCGACCTGGGCGCAGGGCCGGGAGAACGTCAGCCACGGCTGCACCGGCATGAGCACCGACGACGCGAAGTGGTTCTTCGACAACACCCGGGTCGGCGACCTCGTGCAGGTGGTCAACAGCAAGGGTCACGAGATGGAGCCGTTCGGCAACGGCTTCGGCGACTGGAACGTCGACTGGGACGACTACGTGAAGCACAGCGCCCTCGGCAAGCCGGTGAACACGGCCGCGCCGGAGACCGCCGTGAACCACCCGGCGCCGGACGGGACGGCCGCGGGCCGGTAGCGGCACCGACGGCGGCGAGGTCCGCCCGGCAGGAGCCAGCGCTCCCGCCGGGCGGACCTCGCCGTCCGCGTCAGCGGTGGGCGGCGTCCAGCGCCGTCAGGACGGCGGCCAGCGCCTCGTCGCGGCCGAGGCCGAGGCGGGCGGTGCGGGCGACGTACTCGGCGGCGGCGTCGGCCGCCAGGCGGTGCGAGGTGTCCCCGGTGGGGGCGATGGAGGTGCCGGCCCGGCCGCGGGTCTCGACCACGCCGTCCGCCTCCAGCTCGCGGTAGGCGCGGGCCACGGTGTTGGCGGCCAGGCCGAGCTGCTCGGCCAGCGCGCGGACGGTGGGGAGCTTCAGGCCGGTCGGGAGTTCACCCGTACGGGCCTGGGCCGCGATCTGCGAGCGCACCTGCTCGTAGGGCGGCGTGGAGGAGAGGGGGTCGATCGCCACGTGCACCCGGCCAAGATAACAGGGCGTCGGGCCGGTGCCGGAGAAATATGCCAGAACCCCCACCGGCCGGAGCCGATGGGGGTTCTGACGTGGCGTGACAGCTAGGGATCAGTGGTGGCCGTGGCCGCTGGTGATCTCCAGGTACTCCTCGGAGGTGGGCTTGGCGATCTGGTTGCCCTCGCCGTAGAAGCCCTCGGAGAGCTTCGTACGGGTCTTGGTGACCACGCCGGCCTTGCGGGCCACGCCGTTCTCGTCGGTCTCGGCGGGCAGCTCCAGCGGCTGGGGCTGCTCGTGCGCGGTGAGGGTGTGCAGGTCCGTCTGCGACAGCGGGGTGTGGACCTCGACGAACTCACCGTGCGGCAGGCGCTTGATGATGCCCGACTCGCGGCCGTGCAGCACCTTGTCCTTGTCGCGGCGCTGCAGGCCGAGGCACCAGCGCTTGGCGACGAAGAAGGTGATGACCGGCACCACGAAGAAGCCGACCCGGACCATGTAGGTGATCGTGTTGATCGACATGTGCAGGTGAGTGGCGAACAGGTCGTTGCCACCGCCGACCAGCAGGACCAGGTACAGCGAGATCCAGGCCGCGCCGAGCGCGGTACGGACCGGGGCGTTGCGCGGGCGGTCCAGGATGTGGTGCTCGCGCTTGTCGCCGGTGACCCAGGACTCGATGAACGGGTAGACCGCGATCGCGACCAGGACCAGCGGGAAGAGCATCAGCGGGATGAACACGCCCAGGTTCAGGGTGTGGCCGCCCCAGACGGAGATCTCCCAGCCCGGCATGAAGCGGATCAGGCCTTCGGCGAAGCCCATGTACCAGTCGGGCTGGGCGTCGGTCGACACCTGGTCCGGACGGTACGGGCCGTACGCCCACACCGGGTTGATGGTGGCGATCGCGGACATCGCCGCGATGATGCCGAACACCAGGAAGAAGAAGCCACCGGCCTTGGCCATGTAGACCGGCATCAGCGGCATGCCGACGACGTTCTTCTCGGTCTTGCCCGGGCCCGCCCACTGGGTGTGCTTGTGGTAGAAGACCAGGATCAGGTGCGCGACCAGCAGGCCCAGCATGATGCCCGGGATGAGCAGCACGTGGATGGTGAAGAAGCGCGGGATGATGTCCGTGCCCGGGAACTCGCCGCCGAACAGGAACATCTGGATGTAGGTGCCGACGATCGGCACCGCCAGGATCGCGCCCTCCATGAAGCGGATGCCGGTGCCCGACAGCAGGTCGTCCGGCAGCGAGTAGCCGAAGAAGCCGTCGAAGAAGCCCAGGCAGAGCAGCAGGAAGCCGAACAGCCAGTTGATCTCACGGGGCTTGCGGAACGCGCCGGTGAAGAAGACGCGCATCATGTGCACGAACATCGCGGCGACGAAGACCAGCGCGGCCCAGTGGTGGATCTGGCGGATCAGCAGACCGCCGCGGATCTCGAAGCTGATGTCCACCGTCGAGGCGTACGCCTCCGACATCCGGATGCCGTTCAGCGGCAGGTAGGAACCGTGGTAAACGGTCTCCGCCATGCTCGGCTTGAAGAACATCGTCAGGTAGACACCCGTGAGGATGATGATGATGAAGCTGTAGAGGCAGATCTCACCGAGCATGAAGGACCAGTGGTCCGGGAAGATCTTGCGCAGGTTGGCCTTGGCCAGGGAGTAGATCCCCAGCCGGCCGTCGACCCAGTCCGCGGTCGCCTCGGCCTTGTTGGCGGGCTTGGCGCGCGTGCTGGCCGGCTTGGAGGCACCAGTGGTGGTGCCGCTCGCGGTGCTCATCGCTTGCGCTCCCAGTAACTCGGGCCGACGGGCTCGTCGAAGTCGCCGGTGGCGACCAGGAAGCCCTGCTCATCGGTGGTGATCTTCAGCTGGGGCAGCGGGTGGCCGGCCGGGCCGAAGATGACGCGAGCGCCGTCCGCCAGGTCGAAGGTCGACTGGTGGCAGGGGCAGAGCGCGTGGTGGGTCTGCTGCTCGTACAGCGAGATCGGGCAGCCGACGTGGGTGCAGATCTTCGAGTAGGCCAGGATGCCCTCGAAGCCCATGTCGCGGGACTGGGCGTCCTTGATGTCCTCCGGCGCGATCCGGACCAGCATCAGGGCGTCCTTGGCGATGCGCTGCTGGAAGTCCTCGTCCGACTCCTCCAGGCCGTGCGGCTTGGCGAAGGTCAGCGAGCCCTGGATGATGTCCTCGGGCTTCATCGGCTGGTCGGTGTTCATGTTGACCAGCTGGATCGGCTTGGCCTGGGTGGCCTCGTCCCAACCGGTGTGCAGGAGCTTCTTCTCCGGCAGCGGGCCGAGGTCGCGCAGCAGCACCACACCGGACAGCGGCACCAGGGCCATCGAACCGATGAGGGTGTTGCGGATCATCTTGCGACGGCCGAAGCCGGACTCCGCGGCACCGGTCTTGAACTGCTCGATGACGTCGTTGCGGACCTCGTCGGAGGCCTCGATCGGGTGACGGTCGGCCGGCAGCTCGTGGTCCGACATCAGGGTGCGGGCCCAGTGGACCGCGCCCGCGCCGATGCAGAACAGCGCCACGCCGAGGGTCATGCCCAGGGCGAAGTTGAGGGCGCTGACCTTGCCCAGCGGGAAGATGTAGACCAGCTTGTCGGCGTCGATCGCGGCGTAGGACGCGATGAAGCCGACGGTCGCCAGCATCGACAGCACGAACATCAGCGACACCTGGCGCTCGGCCCGCTTGGCGGCCCGCTCGTCGATGTCGGTCCGACGCGGCTCGTGGGCCGGCAGGCCCGGGTCGGCGAACGGGTCGTCGTGGGTGACGACCTCAGCGCCGTGGGAGGCTTCGTGCGCCTCCGGCAGGTTCTCTGACATGTCGTGGCTCATGACTTCTTGGCCTTGGTGGTGTGGGCGGCGACCCAGATCGCGATCACGATCAGCGTGCCGATACCGAAGATCCAGCTGAACAGGCCCTCGGTGAAGGGGCCGAGGCTGCCCAGGGCCAGACCACCGGGGTTCGGCGCGTCGTTGGTGTTCTGGACGTACGCGATGATCGCGCGCTTCTGCTCCTCCGGCATGGTGGTGTCGGGGAACGACGGCATGTTCTGCGGGCCGGTCTGCATGGCCTCGTAGATGTGCTTGGAGTCCACGCCCTCCAGGGAGGGGGCGTACTTGCCGTCGGTCAGCGCGCCGCCCTTGCCGGCGAAGTTGTGGCACTGGGCGCAGTTGGTGCGGAACAGCTCGCCACCCTTGGCGACCTGCTCGGCGTTGGTGACCTTGTCCTCGGACGGCTGGTACTGGTCCGGGTTCGGAGTGACCGGGCCGGGGCCGAGCGAGGCCACGTACGCGGCCAGCTGGTCGATCTCGGACTGGTTGTAGACGGCCTTCTTGCGCGGGACCTGCGCGCCCGGCTGCTGGGCCGGCATGCGGCCGGTGCCGACCTGGAAGTCGACAGCAGCAGAGCCGACGCCGACCAGCGACGGACCGTCAGAAGTGCCCTGGCCGTTCAGGCCGTGGCAGGAGGAGCAGCCGACGGCGAAGAGCTTCTTGCCCTCGTCGATGGCGAGCGACTGCGAGGAGCTGTCGGCCTGCGCCTTCGAGGCGGGCGCGAAAGCGGCGTACAGCCCCCCGGTGGCCGCCAGGGCGAGAAGTAGAACGACGACCGCCGCCAGTGGGTGGCGCCGTCGTGCGGAGAGCTTTTTCACGGAATAACCCCGGTGTCAGGATCTGGTCGGCAGCAGCCTGCCCCCGACTCCACACGCGTCGCGATGACGCCGGGTCAGGGGCGGGGCGGCTGTTACTTGATCAGGTAGATGGTCGCGAACAGGCCGATCCACACAACGTCGACGAAGTGCCAGTAGTACGACACCACGATCGCCGCGGTGGCCTGCTCGTGGGTGAAGCGCCGCGCCGCGTAGGTCCGGCCGAGGACCAGCAGGAAGGCGATCAGACCACCCGTCACGTGGAGTCCGTGGAAGCCGGTGGTCAGGTAGAACACCGTGCCGTACGGGTCGGAGGACAGCGAGAGGCCGTCCTTCTTGACCAGGTCGGTGTACTCGAAGATCTGGCCGCCGATGAAGATGGCGCCCATCACGAAGGTGACCACGAACCAGGAACGCAGCTTCTTCACGTCACCGCGCTCGGCGGCGAACACGCCGAGCTGGCAGGTGAGCGAGGAGAGCACCAGGATCGTGGTGTTGACCGAGGAGAAGGGCACGTTGAGGGCATGGGCCTTCTCGTGCCAGAACTCGGCGCCCTTGACCGAGCGGAGGGTGAAGTACATCGCGAACAGGGCCGCGAAGAACATCAGCTCCGAGCTCAGCCAGACAATGGTTCCCACGCTGACCAGGTTCGGCCTGTTGACCGCTCCGTGCGCGTGTCCGGTTTCTGTTGCTGTTGCTGTCGCCACGACGGACATTATGTCGGTCCCTTATTCCGTCTTCACGCCGGGGGGTCTCCCTCGGAGTGTCCGGTGCGTGAGGTATGCCCGCCTCGCGGTCCGTCCGTTTTCTGACGGTTGTTCGGACCGGGTGAGGGAACTGGGCCGGGGGAGTGAGCCCGTGGCGCGGCGGCTTGAGCGAGATCGCGTCGGGGTCTCTTCAGGACGGGCCCACCGGAGTAGCATCCGTCCCAGAACGTGGTCCGGGTCACACTGGGCCGTTCGGTCGGGGTCCGCGCGCGGTCGCGGCCCGCACGGACACAGTGGACACATATAAGAGGACGAGCACCAGGAAGCAGGGGACATGGCGCAGCACACCGACGAGACGCTCACCGTTCTCGTCTACAGCGACGACCGCAACACCCGTGAGCAGGTGACCCTCGCCCTCGGCCGGCGCCCCGCCGGGGACGTTCCCGCGCTGGAGTACCTGGAGTGCGCCACCGCCCCCGCGGTGCTGCGCGCCCTGGAGAAGGGCGGCGTCGACCTGTGCGTGCTGGACGGCGAGGCGGTGCCCGCCGGCGGCCTCGGCCTCACCCGGCAGCTGAAGGACGAGATCTACGGCTGCCCGCCGGTGCTGGTGCTGATCGGCCGCCCGCAGGACTCCTGGCTGGCCGCCTGGAGCCGGGCCGACGCGGCGATCTCGCACCCCGTCGACCCGGTCGCGCTGGTCGACGCCGCGACCACGCTGCTGCGGGCCCGGGTGGCCCGGCGGGCGCCGGTCGCACGCTGACCGGTCCGGTCCGCGGACCGGTCCGTCTCACCTGGAGAGAAGGGGACGGCAACTCGGGGCGGCCGTCCCCGCCCGCTCGATAGGCTGACTCCAATTCCTCTGCGACAAGACGAGAGCTGGAGACGGCCATGGTGAACGTGCACTCTGCGAACGGCGGTAGCGACCCCGCGCAGGTGGTCCGCACCTGGCCCGACCTCCTGATGGCCCTGATGCGCGGCGAGGACCTCGCCCAGGCCGACACCGCCTGGGCGATGGACCGGATCATGAGCGGCGAGGCCAGCCCCGTGCAGGTGGCCGGCTTCCTGATCGCGCTGCGCGGCAAGGGCGAGACGGTCGAGGAGATCTCCGGCCTGGTCGAGGCGATGTACGGGCACGCCGTGCCGCTGGACATCCCCGGCCCGGCCGTCGACATCGTCGGCACCGGCGGCGACCGGGCCAAGACCGTCAACATCTCCACCATGTCGGCGGTGGTCGCCGCGGCGGCCGGTGCGAAGGTGGTCAAGCACGGCAACCGGGCCTCCTCCTCCGCGTCCGGCTCCTCGGACGTGCTCGGCCGGCTCGGCATCAACCTCGACCTGTCCGCCGCCCGGGTCGCGGCGGTGGCCGAGGAGGTCGGACTGACCTTCTGCTTCGCCGCCAAGTTCCACCCTTCGATGCGGCACACGGCGCAGGCCCGCGCCGAACTCGCCGTCCCGACGGTCTTCAACATCCTCGGCCCGCTCACCAACCCGGCCCGGGTCGGCGCCCACGCGGTCGGCTGCTTCGACACCCGGCTGGCCGGACTGATCGCCGGCGTGCTCGCCCGGCGCGGCGGACAGGGACTGGTGTTCCGGGGTGACGACGGACTCGACGAGCTGACGATCACCACCACGTCCCACGTCTGGGTGATCCGGGACGGCCGGGTGACGGAGACCCGGTTCGACCCGCGGGACGTCGGCATCGAGCTGGTCGGGATCGAGGCGCTGCGCGGCGCCGACGCGGAGTTCAACGCGGCGGTCGCCCGGCGGGTGCTCAACGGGGAGCGCGGGGCGGTGCGGGACGCGGTGCTGCTCAACAGCGCCGCCGCGCTGGTGGCGCTGGAGCTGACGGACGCGCCGCTGGGCGAGCAGCTCGCGGCGGCGATGGTGCGGACGGCGGCGGCGATCGATTCCGGGGCGGCGGGGGAGCTGCTGAAGCGGTGGGCCGACGCGACCCAGTGAGCTTCAAGGGTCCGCCCGGGGAGGGGAGTTGCTCCTCCCCGGGCGGACCTTGCCGTTGGTGGGCGGCTGTCTGCGCCCCAGGCGGGGCGGGGGCGCGGGTGACGAGGTTTCAGGAGTGTGTCCAGGTGGCGGACGGGGGTTGAGCGCGAGGGGCTCTCGTGTAAGGTCTTTCGCAGGTCATGAGTGGCAGCGACAAGCCCCAGCTTGCTGTCCGGCAACCCTCCGTCCGTGGCGGGGTGCCCTGGGTGAGGACCGGGCTGCGCGGCGATCCGTCCGCACGGCAAGCGCGGACTTCCGGTCGATGCACCCCGGGGTCCTTACCCCGTGGAGGAGTGCATCCATGTCCGTGATCGCCGAAATCTGTGAGCCGCTGGCCGTCCTGGGCCAGGAGGTCGAGGTGCCGTTGGCGTCCGGCGAGAAGGTCGGGTACGCGGCGCTGGACTACGCGGCGAGTGCGCCGGCGCTGGCCCGGGTGTGGGAGGACGTGGCGGCGTACGCGCCGTACTACGGGTCCGTGCACCGGGGGGCCGGGTACCTGTCGCAGCTGTCGACGGACCTGTTCGAGCAGAGCCGACGGACCGTCGCGGAGTTCCTGGAGCTGCGGGACGGCGACCAGGTGGTGTTCACCCGGGCGACCACCGATTCGCTGAACCTGCTGGCCGGGGCGGTGCCGGTCGGGACCGAGGTGTTCGCGTTCGAGACCGAGCACCACGCCTCGCTGCTGCCGTGGCGGCGCGAGGGCCTGACGGTGCGTTACCTGCGGGCGCCGCGTTCGCACGGTGAGGCGGTGGCCGCGCTGGAGGAGGCGCTGCTGGGGGCGGCCGAGGGGCCGAAGCTGTTCTGCGTGACCGGGGCGTCGAACGTCACCGGTGAGCTGTGGCCGGTGAAGGAGCTGACTGCGGTCGCGCACCGGTACGGCGCCCGGGTGGTGCTGGACGCGGCCCAGCTGGCGCCCCACCACCGGGTGTCGGTGCGGGAGTTGGACGTCGACTGGATCGCGTTCTCCGGGCACAAGCTGTACGCGCCGTTCGGCGCCGGCGTGCTGGCCGGCCGGGCGGACTGGCTGGACGCGGCGGAGCCGTACCTGGCCGGCGGCGGGGCGAGCCGGACGGTGGCCCGGGAGCTGGACGGCTCGGTGGCGGTGGAGTGGCACACCGGCCCGGCCCGGCACGAGGCCGGTTCGCCGAACGTGATCGGCGCGTACGCGATCGCCTCGGCCTGCCGGGCGCTCACCGAGGCCGGCTTCGACGCGCTGGAGGCCCGGGAGCGGGCGCTGGTCGCGAAGTTGACGGAGGGGCTGGCGGCGATCCCCGAGGTGCGGGTGCTGAGCCTGTTCGGCGAGGACGCGGACCGGGTCGGCGTGGTGTCGTTCGTGGTGCGCGGCTGGAACAGCTCGCACTTCTCGGCCGCGCTGTCCGCCGAGTACGGCATCGGCGTGCGGGACGGGCTGTTCTGCGCGCACCCGCTGGTGCGGACGCTGCTCGGCGGGGAGGACGCGGCGCCGGGCGAGTGCGGGGCGCCCGAGCCGTCGCTGCCGGGGGAGCGCAGCCTGAACGCGATCCGGGTGAGCTTCGGCGCCGGCACCCCCGTCGAGCACCTGGACCGGTTCCTGACGGCCGTTCGGGACCTGGTCACCGACGGGGCGCGGTGGAGCTACCGCAGCGAGGGCGGCCGCTGCGTCGCGGACACCAGGCAGCGCTGAGCGGCTACTCGTCCAGGCCGAGCGAGAACGCGGCCTCCAGGTCGTGCTGCGAGTAGGTGCGGAAGGCGATGTGGGTCTCGGTGTTGGAGACGCCCGGGACCTTGTTGAGGCGGCCGGGGATCACCTCGGCCAGGTCCTCGTGGTTGCGCACCCGGACCATGGCGACCAGGTCGTAGGTGCCGGTGACGGAGTAGACCTCGCTGACGCCCTCGATGGCCGCGATCGCCTCGGCGATCTCGGGGATCCGGTCGACGCTGGTGTTGATGAGGACGATCGCGGTGATCACTGAGCAACTCCTGTTCGAGAAGGTGCGCCCAGGGTATCGCCCGCCGGACGGGCGGCCCAGGCGAACAGCCAGCCCGTCACGAAGCCGATCACGTGCACCAGATAGGCCACTCCGCTGCCGCCGGAACTGACGGACCACCACTGGAGCGCGAACCACAGGCCGAGCACCAGCCAGGCCGGGAACCGCAGCGGCAGGAACAGCAGGACCGGCACCAGCACCGTCACCCGCGCTCGCGGCCACAGCCGCAGGTACGCGCCCAGCACCCCGGCGATCGCGCCGGACGCGCCGACCAGGGCGCGCATCCCGTCCGCGGTGTGCGCCTCGGCCACCGCGTAGCCGTAGGTGGCCAGGTAGCCGATCGCCAGGTAGCCGGTCAGGAACCGGATCCGGCCCAGCCGGGCCTCCACGGCCGGGCCGAAGACGAACAGGAACAGCAGGTTGCCGACCAGGTGCAGCCACCCCGCGTGGACGAACAGCGAGGTGAGCACGGAGAGTTCGGGGATCTTCGAGGGGGTCGGCGGCAGCGTGCAGCCCGGCGTCGCAGGGGTGAGCGAGGACAGCCGGTCCGCCGTCAGGGGACGGCCGCCGAGCAGTTCGGCGGGCACCGCGCCCCAGCGGTGCTCGTAGCGCTGCTCGGCGCAGGCCCGGGCGGGGCCGCTGCCGTACGCCGGGTTCAGACCGCCGGCCGGGCCGGCCAGCAGGACCAGCGCGGAGAGCGCGATCAGCAGGTAGCAGACGACCGGGGTGCGGGCGGTCCGCCCGGTCGTCGGCGAACCGGCCCGGGCGGGGGTGGTGAGCACCATGCCGGTGAGCATTCCTCGGGGGCGCGTCCGCGACACCGGGCGCTGCTCCGGACGGGTGAGCGTCCGGGCGGTGGACCGGTGACCCGGCCGCCGCGGCACAGGCAATAGGCTGGAGGCCCGGAACCGGGACCAGCCGAGAGGGACCACTGATGACCATTGCCGCGCCGACCGCCGAGACCCGCTGGCGCTGCACGCTGTGCGGCAACCTCACGCGCTTCGACGTCACCCGGTCCTCCCGGGTGATCGATTTCGTGCACTTCGACCTCGCCGGCGACTCCAAGGTCGAGGAGACCCAGGTGCTCTCCGAGACCGTCGAGTCGGTGCGCTGCCGCTGGTGCAACGCCGTGGACCAGGTCGAGCTGGTGGCCCGCCCGGGCGCCGAGGAGTCCGCGGAGGGCGGCCCCGCGCAGGGCTGACGCACTTCCACCGCCCCGCGTTCCCGTCCGCGCCCCGGACGGGGGCGCGGGGCGGACTCGTCGGCGGGGTGCTGTCGGTGCGGCACGGTAGACGGGACAATTGCAAGCAGCGGCGGACACCAACGCCCCCGGCACCCGCCGGGGCCCGCCCGGACCAGGATCGGAGCCGAGAACAGTGGCGGAGGCAGCGAACGCGCCCACGGGCACGGACGGGACCGCGCCCGCTCCGGTCCGACAGACCCAGGACGCTGGGCCCGTCGAGGCCGCCGAGACCGCACCGGGCGCCGAGGACGGCAACGGCGAGACGGCCGGTCGGGCGCTGCCCGAGGGCGTGCGGCGCCGGGTGGTGGGCATCGCGTCCGACGCGCTCGGCGGCATCGCGCCCGGCGAGCTGCCCGCCGCGCTGCGCCCCTACGCGAAGTTCACCGCCGCCCGGCGGGCCAAGTACGCGGCGACCGCGCTGGCCGCCGCGCTGGAGTCCGACCCGGCGTTCCGGGTGCGGATAGCCGAGCGGCTGCGGCTCGGTCAGCCCGACCTGGTGCGCGCGCTGGAGGCGGGCACCGTGCCGGCCGCCGCCGACCCGATGGACGTGGCGGCCGCCGCCTACCTGGTGCGGCCCACCGGCTGGGCCCGGCTGGTCGAGGAGGCCGGCGAGCAGGCCGAGCGGGTGGACGCCGAGGGCGTCGCCGCGGAGGCCGCCCGGACGGTCGAGAAGCTCCAGGAGGAGCTCGCCGAGGCCCGCGCCGCCGCCCGCGCCGAGCTGGACCGGCACCGCGCCGAGTCCGAGGGGGTGCGCCGGGAGGCCGACTCGCTGCGCAAGAAGGTCCGCTCGCTGGAGGCCGACACCCGCCGGGCACAGGCCGAGAGCCGCCGCCTGGCCGCCGAGCTGGAGGCCGCCCGGGCCGCCGCCGCGGCCGAGCGCGGCGCCGCCGAGGTGGAGGCCCGCCGGCTGCGGCACCGGGTGTCCGAGCTGGAGTCCGCGGTGGAGACCGGGCGGCGCACCGCCCGGGAGGGCCGCAGCGTCGAGGACATGCGGCTGCGGCTGCTGCTGGACACCGTGCTGCAGTCCGCGCAGGGCCTGCAGCGGGAGTTGGCACTGCCGGTGACGGCGCTGCGCCCGGCCGACCTGGTGGAGGCGGTGGAGCCCGGCTCGGCCTCGCCGCACGACGTGGCCCGGCGCGGCCTGGCCGAGGACGATCCGGCGCTGCTGGACCAACTGCTGGCCATCCCGCAGGTCCACCTGGTGGTGGACGGCTACAACGTGACCAAGACCGGCTATCCGCAACTGCCGCTGGAGCAGCAGCGGCTGAGGCTGCTGGGCGGCCTGGCGATGCTGGCCCAGCGGACCCAGGCCGAGGTGACCTGCGTGTTCGACGGCCAGGACCTGGACGTGCCGGTGATCATGGCTCCGCCGCGCGGTGTGCGGGTCCGGTTCAGCCGGACCGGGGAGACCGCGGACGAGCTGATCCGCCGCATGGTGCGGGCCGAGCCGCAGGGCCGACCGGTGGTGGTGGTCTCCGCCGACAAGGAGGTCGCGGACGGGGTGCGCAAGGCCGGCGCCCGCCCGGTGGCCTCGGTGCTGCTGCTGAACCGGCTGTCGCGCAGCTGATCGAGTTGACGGGCGGTCAGCGGCGTTGAAGCGTCCGGAGTGTGTCGGTGTCGTGAAAGGGG
The DNA here is from genome assembly GCF_002803145.1 of Kitasatospora sp. CB02891. Classification (NCBI taxonomy): domain Bacteria; kingdom Bacillati; phylum Actinomycetota; class Actinomycetes; order Kitasatosporales; family Streptomycetaceae; genus Kitasatospora; species Kitasatospora sp. CB02891. Next base: position 479,643 of record NZ_NNBO01000003.1, read on the forward strand.
GCGGAGAAGCCGATTCGGGAGCCCCCCGGGAGTGGACGCGGGGGTAGGGACTTCACTAGGGTCTGGCGTCAAACCTATATTCCGGACTATCGCCTGATCGGGTGAGTCCAGCAGGAAGAAGGAGCACCGCCGTGGCCTCCCACCGCCGTCCCAAGCAGCCGAGTCGCGCCCGGGTGACCGTGCTGACCGCTGCCGCCGCGACCGCGGTCGCCCTGTCGGCCCAGGTGAGTGCGCACGCCGCGCCGGCCCAGCCGAACAAGGACGAGGTCAAGGCGCAGGTCGACAAGCTGCTGGAGGAGCAGGAGCAGGCCGCCGAGAAGTACAACGGCGCCAAGGAGAAGGCCGACCAGCTGCGCAAGCAGGCCGACCAGCTGCAGGACCAGGTGGCCCGCGGCCAGGAGCAGCTGACCGAGCTGGCCTCCGGGCTGGCGGCGGTGGCCGGCGACCAGTACCGGCACGCGGGCATCGACCCGTCGATGCAGCTGATGCTCTCCTCCGACCCGGACAAGTACCTGGACCAGGCGTCCTCCTTCGACCAGGCGGCCAGCACCCAGGCCGCCACGCTGAAGTCGCTGGAGGACCAGCAGCGCCGGCTGGACCAGCAGAAGCAGGAGGCGGCGACCGTCCTGGCCGAGCTGGACAGCTCCACCCAGGCGCTCAACGACGCCAAGAACGACGTGCAGAGCAAGCTCCAGGAGGCGCAGAAGCTGCTCAGCCAGCTCTCCGCCACCGACCGGGCCGCGATCCTGCGCGGCGGCGGCGCAGCCTCGCGCGGCGCCGACCGGGTCGACCTGGGCAGCCTGCCGAAGGCCGCCGGCTACGCCGGCGTCGCGGTGCAGCGGGCGCTCGACAAGCGCGGCTCGGCCTACGTGTGGGGCGCGACCGGCTCGAGCACCTTCGACTGCTCCGGCCTGATGGTGTGGGCGTACGCGCAGGCCGGCGTCTCGCTGCCGCGCACCTCGCAGTCGCAGGCCGGCGTGGGCACCAACGTGGGCAAGGACTGGCACAACGCGCAGCCCGGTGACCTGGTGGTCTACTACAACGACGCGCACCACGTGGGCATGTACGTCGGCAACGGCATGGTGGTGCACGCGCCGCGCACCGGCGACGTGGTGAAGCTGATGGCCGCGGACACCCTGCCGATCCTCACCATCCGCCGGGTCTGACGGTCCGACAATCCGGACATACGCCCCAGAGGGCGACAACTGACGCGCCGTGACACGCCCGGACGGGTCGAGATTCCACTGTGATCTCGAACACGTCCGGGCGTTGTGTTTTTCGATGGAACGAAGGGAAATGCTGCGCACTGTGCAACGAATCCCTTACGTTCGGTCATTTCCGTAATCGAAATTGACTCAGATTCAGATTTTTTTCGGACAAGGATTTGAACCGATCACGGATCGGTTACTAGGGTCTTGGTTCGACCGCCGCAGAGTCGATCGCCCAAGGGGGGCGACGGTGGGGGTCGCCGCCGAGTCCGTGACGCAGCGGGCGGATCGTCAGAACGAGGTCCGCCGACGGGGATACCCCTGCGGGGGTGCTGTCGAACGGAGCCGGGGAACCACGTTCCCCCGGGGTGAATCGGCGCCGGGCCGGCCGCGACAGCGGTCGGTGAAGCGCTGTAGGGCATCTCTTCCGGCCCGAACCCGTCAGCTCACCCGGTAGGCGGTGTGAGGAAGAAGGAGTCCGCCTTCGTGGCGTCCCATCGCCGTCCCAAGCCCGTCGGCCGTGCCCGGGTCTCGATTCTCACTGCCGCTGCCGCCACCGCCGTCGCGCTCTCCGCGCAGACCGGCGCGCACGCCGACCCGGCGCCCACCAAGGACCAGGTCAAGCAGCAGGTCGACCAGCTCAACGAGCAGGCCGAGGTGAAGACCGAGGCGCTCAACGCCTCCGTCGAGAAGCAGCAGAACCTGCAGAAGCAGGTCACCCAGTTGCAGGACCAGCTGGCCCGCCAGCAGGACCAGGTGACCACCGTTCAGGACAGCCTGGCCAACATCGCCGCCGAGCAGTACCGCAACGGCGGCATCTCGCAGACCATGCAGCTGATGCTCTCCAGCAGCCCGGACGCCTTCCTCGGGCAGGCCGGCACGCTCAACACGGTCGGCGCCACCCAGGCGGACCTGCTGAAGAGCTTCAAGGCCGAGCAGGCCAAGCTGGACGGGCAGCGCAAGGAGGCCGAGCAGAAGCTCGCCGAGCTGGACACCACCACGAAGGCCCTCCAGGCCGACAAGGAGGACGTCCAGGCCAAGCTGGCCAAGGCGCAGGACCTGCTCAACACGCTCACCCAGAAGGAGCGCGACGAGCTCGCCGCGGCCGAGGCCAAGGCCGCCGACGCCTCCCGCAGCCAGGCCGAGCGGGCCTCCCGCGACACCGCCCGGACCGGCCTCGCCGCCCCGGTGCAGGCCCCGGCCGGCTACGCGGGCGCCGCGATGAGCGCCGCGCTGTCCAAGCTGGGCAGCTGGTACTCCTACGGCGCGGCCGGCCCGAGCACCTTCGACTGCTCCGGTCTGATGCAGTGGGCGTACGCCCAAGCGGGTGTGTCGATCCCGCGCACCTCGCAGGCCCAGGCGGGCGCCGGCACCAACATCGGCACCAACATCGCCAACGCCCGACCGGGTGACCTGATCATCTACTACGGCGACCAGCACCACGTCGGCATGTACGTCGGCAACGGGCAGATCGTGCACGCCCCGCACACCGGCGCGCAGGTCCGCTACGAGTCCGCCACCGTGATGCCGATCACCAAGATCGTCCGGATCTGACGGCTCCTTCGAGCGCCCGGCCCGGCACCCCGCACAGGGGGTGCCGGGCCGCACTCGTTCCGGTGTCCGATTCGCGGTCGAATATTCGAGGTTGTCAGGGTTTGGACTGGATCCTTCCGACTCGCTAACCTCTGGCCCGGCCCCCCGTGCGGACGGCCGCCCGACCGGCGGGCGGCGGCGGAGGCCGGCCGCAGGAACGGAGTCGTCGCACGTGTCCGTGCACCGTCGCCCCCCACTGCCCGGTGTCCAGCGCCTCGCCCGCGCCCTGGCGCTCACCGCCGCCGCGACCGGCGTCCTCCACCTCGGCGTCGCCCCGGCCGGCGCCGCGCCGACCGACCCGCCCGACCGCGCCGACGTCAAGGCGCAGGTCGACCAGCTGTACGAGGAGGCCGAGCAGGCGAACGAGAAGTACAACGCGGCCCAGGAGCAGCAGCGGAGGCTGCAGCGCGAGGCCGGCGCCCTGCAGAGCCAGGTCGCGGCCGGGCAGGACGACCTCAACCGGCTGCGCGGCGACCTCGGGGCGGTGGTCGCCGCCCAGTACCGCACCCAGGGCCTCGACCCCACCCTGCGGCTGATGCTCGACCAGGACCCGGCGTCCTACCTGGCCGGCGCCCGCGCCCTCGGCCAGGCCACCGAGCGGCAGAACGAGACCCTGCGCGAGCTGCACGAACGGCAGCGCCGACTGGACCAGCGGCGCCAGGAGGCCACCGCCAAGCTCGACGAACTGGAACAGGCCCGGCAGCGCCTGGCCGCCGCCAAGGACGAGGTCCACAGCCGGCTCGCCCGGGCGCAGCGGCTGCTGGGCGGCCTCAGCGCCGCCGAGCGGGTCCGGCTGGCCGACGACGACGCCCGGGACGCCCAGGACCGCGCCACCCGCGGCACCGACCGGCTCGACCTCGGCGACCTGCCCCCCGCGTCCGACCGCGCCGCGGCCGCGCTGAACGCCGCCGTCTCGAAGATCGGCTCCCCGTACGTGTACGGATCCACCGGCCCGACCACGTTCGACTGCTCCGGTCTGATGTACTGGGCGTGGCGGCAGGCCGGAGTGACCCTGCCGCGGACCTCGCAGGGACAGGCCTCGGCCGGTCGGCGGGTGAGCCTCGCCGAAGCCCGGCCCGGAGACCTGGTGATCTTCTTCAAGGACAGGCACCACGTCGGCATGTACGCCGGCGGCGGGGTCGTCGTGCACGCGCCCCACCCCGGCGCCCGGGTCCGCTACGAGAGCGTCAGCGCGATGCCGGTCAACTCGGTGGTGCGGGTCTGAACCAGCACGAGCCCCTGGTCACCGACCTGCCGCCGGAAGCCCCGCGACAGGCCGGGGCCTCGCTGTCCCGGCGGGCCGCGCTGCTGGTCGCCGCCGGGTGCGCCGCCCAGCTGTCGCTGCCCCGGGTGCTCCCGGCCGGGCCCGTCGCGCCGGCCGCCGCCCCGCCCGCGCCGGGCGCGCCGTCCGGGGTCCGGGAGGCCGTCACGCAGGTGCTGGCGCGGCGGGCGAGCGCGATCCTGCGGCGCGACCCCGGCGGGCTGCCGACGGCGGTGGGCGCCGAGGAGGCCGACCGGGACGTGCTCACCCGCACCGCGGCGATCCGCTTCACCGAGTACACGCTGCGGCTGACCACGTTCGCCGAACCCGCGCCCGGCGCCGACCGGCTGACCGTCGGCGCCGAACTCGGCTACCGGATCGCCGGCGTGGACGACTACCCGGCGCTGCTGGAACGGCAGGTCGAACTCCGGCGGGAGCCGGCCGGCTGGCGGGTGCTCAGGGAGGTGCCGACCGGCGCGGTGGCGCCCTGGGACCTGGGCGCCGTCCGGACCGCGACCGGGCAGCACAGCCTGGTGCTGGGCCTCGGCGAGGGCGCCGAACTGGCCGACCTGGCCGCCCTCGCCGACCGCGCGATGCCCACTGTCGAGGCCGTCTGGGGCGCCTGGAAGCCCGGCCGGCTGCTGCTCGAACTGCCGCTCACCGTCCAGCAGTTCGCCCGTCGGATGGACGTCTCGGCGGACGCCTACCAGGGGATAGCGGCGGTCACCCTGGCGGTCGGCGGCGCGCCGACGCACACCCCCGCCGACCGAATCGTGGTCAACCCCGAGGCGTACCGGCAGCTCAGCGAGCTCGGCCGGCGGGTGGTGGTGACCCACGAGGCCACCCACGTCGCGACCCGGGCCGACACCAGGTCGTGGACCCCGCTGTGGCTGTCCGAGGGCGTCGCCGACTACACCGGCTACCAGGGCACCGGGCGGACCGTCCGGCAGATCGCCCCCGAACTCGCCCGGGACGTCCGGGCCGGACGGATGCCCGCCGGGCTGCCCACCGACGACGCCTTCACCGCCGGTTCGGCCGGCATCGCCCAGGCCTACGAGCAGTCCTGGCTGGCCTGCGACCTGATCGCCCGCCGGTACGGGCCGCAGCGGCTGGTGGCGCTCTACCGGGCCGTCGGGCAGAACGGCAGCGGCGGTCTGGAGCGTGCCTTCCGGTCCGAACTCGGCCTCGGCGTCGCCGAGTTCACCAAGAGCTGGGAGGCCGAGGTGGCCACCCTGCGGTCCTGAGCTCTCAGGCCAGCGCCCGCTCCAGGCCCGCCGCGTCCAGGAACGCGGTGTGGGTGCCCGCCGTGGTGCAGGCGAACGCGCCGGCCGCCGCGCCCGCGCGCATGCACTCCTCGACCGGGCGGCCCGCCAGCCGGTGGTGCAGGAAGCCGGAGACGAACGCGTCGCCCGCGCCGTTGCTGTCGACGATCGGCGCGCCCGGGTCCACCGCCGGGAAGTGCCGGGGCGCGTCGTCCTCGCGGGTGAGCAGGAACGCGCCGTGGGCGCCCGCGGTGGCCACCACCAGCTCGGCCCGGCCGTGGGCCAGGATCGACCGCATCGCCGCCTCCGGGCGGTTGTCGAGGCCGGCCGCGGACAGGAACACCACGTCCGAGCGGAGTGCGTAGAAGCGGTGGTGCTCGTTCTCGCCGTCCCAGGCGTGCAGGTCGGTGGAGCTGGGGCGGCCCAGCCGCTCGACGTCCGGGTACATGTCCCGGTTGACGCCGGTGATCGACAGGTGGACGTGCTTCGAGCGCTCCAGCAGCGGCAGCCAGAACTCGCGCGGCAGCCGGGCGTCCGCCGGGTGGCGGCCGTCGTAGAAGGAGAACCGCAGGCCGTCGGCGTCCACCAGGTTGACGCTGCGCGGGGTGCCGGCGGGGGCGGGCAGGTGGCTGAAGTCCAGGCCGCGGCGGGCGTACTCGGACAGCACCAGGGCGCCCTGCGGGTCCTCGCCGAGGAAGTCGGCGAGCTTGGTGCGCAGGCCCAGCGTGTGGCAGGCCAGCGCGACGCCGTTGCCGGTGTGCGCCGGGTAGTCGCGCACCGGGGGGACGTGCACCGAGTCGCGGCCGGGCGGGATCTCCAGGCGGTCCACCCGGACGATGGTGTCCACGCCGACGCCGCCGACGATCAGGATGTCGTAGTCGATCATTCGGCGATGGTGGCAGCGGAGAGCCAGGCCCTGCAAGCGCTTTCAGAAACTTGCAGGGCGGTGTGACGGTCCGTCAGGTGCGGTCCGCCGGAGTGAGGTCGTCCAGCAGGTCCTGCTCGTAGGCGATGCCCGGCCGCACCGGGTACTGCGACACCACCTGCCCGGCCGGCAGCACCACCGTGGTCAGCGCCTCGCGCCGCCGGGTGGAGCGCCACAGCCGGTACGCCGACAGCACGGTGGTCACCAGCAGCACCAGGTTGCGGGCCGTCAGCACCAGCACGCCCGCCAGCTCGCTGCGGTTCACCGAGCCGAACATCACCGGGAACTCCAGCGTGGTCAGCACCGTGGCCACCAGCACCAGCACCGCCACCGGGCGCTGGCTGCTGCCCCGCACCGTCAGGCACACCGCCGCCAGGCCGACCACCCAGATCATGTACTGCGGGCTGATCACCCGGCTGGTCGCGGTGAAGATCAGCAGCGCGCACAGCGCCGCGTCGAACGTGGTCGCCGACGTCCACCGGGCCGCCCGCAGCCGCCAGATCAGCAGCCAGCCGAAACCGGCCACCGTCATGCCGACCATCACCTTGGAGATCACCGGCACCCACGGGCCGAGGAACTCCACCGAGCCGTAGTTCATCGTCACGGTGCCGTGCCACGAACCCGCCAGCTTCGCGAAGTGCAGCGGCAGCGCGCCCAGCGACTCGATCTCGATGCCCCGCTCCGACTGGAACTTCAGGAACTCGAACGCCCCGTTCATGCCCGCCGTCAGCAGGAAGCCCAGCGCCGCCGCGAACGCCGCCGCCGAGGTCCACGACCGCCGGGTGCGCCGGCCGCGCGGCGTTCCGAACAGCGCCAGCAGCGGCCAGATCTTCAACAGCCCGCCCAGGCCCAGCAGCACGCCGCCCAGCGCCGGGCGGCGCAGCACCACCAGCAGACCCGCCACCGCCAGCGCCGTCACGATGATGTCGTACCGGCAGTACACCGTCGGCCCGAGCAGCGGCACGCCCACCACCCAGTACCAGGCGCCCAGGTAGCTCCGGCCCTTGCGCACCCCCGCGCGCATCAGCAGGGCCATCGCCGCCGCGTCCACCACGGCGCAGATCACGAAGAACGACACCAGGTACGACCACGGCAGCAGCCCCGGCAGCAGGATCACCAGCGCCGCGCCCGGCGGGTACTGCCAGGTCACGTCGTCCAGCGGGAACGTGCCGGTGCACAGCACCTCGTACCAGCTGTGGTAGATCACCGAGACGTCCGCCGTCACGTCCGTGTTGGCGATCCGCAACACCCCCGAGACGACCAGCACGAGCAGTGTCCGGGAGACCGTCCAGGCGGCCCCCAGGGCCCACAGCGGACGGCGACTCGGCGCGGAACCGGACGGGGCAGGCAGCGCCGGGGCCTCCGAACTGCCGGGCCGTTCGGCCTGGGGTGACTCCACTACGCTCCTTCGGGTCGTCGCGTACGCACCGGTACCGGGCGCCCGCCGGGGGTACCGGTCAGGCCACCAAGCACACCGCATCGATTGCGGCCGTGTCCTCTAACTTCTCCGAACCGTGTCCGAACCTTCCGATCCTGCGACGGTCCCGCCGCCGTGGACGGTGCGGGCCGCGTTCCCGGCGGACGGGCACGGTGACCTATCGTACGGACCACTCACGGGTACTCCGAGCACCCCCTGACCGAGCGAGCCGCGGCACATGACCAGAACCCTCATCGTCACCAACGACTTTCCGCCCAGGCCAGGCGGCATCCAGGCGTTCGTCCACAACATGGCGGTCCGGCAACCCGCCGGATCGATCGTGGTGTACGCCTCCACCTGGCGCGACGGGCGGGAAGTCGCCGAGTTCGACGCCGAACAGCCCTTTCCGGTGATCCGCGACCGCACCAGGATGATGATCCCCACCACCCGGGTCACCCGGCGGGCCGCGGAGATCCTGCGCGCCGAGAACTGCACCTCCGTCTGGTTCGGCGCCGCCGCCCCGCTCGGCCTGATGGCCCCGCACCTGCGCCGGGCCGGCGCCCAGCGGCTCCTCGGCATGACCCACGGCCACGAGGCCGCGTGGGCCCAACTGCCGGTCTCCGCGCAGCTGCTACGCCGGATCGGCGGCAACACCGACGTGCTGACCTACCTCGGCGAGTACACGCGTTCGCGGATCGCCCGTGCGGTCGGCCCCCGGGTCGCCTCCCGGATGGCCCAACTGCCGCCGGGTGTCGACGAGTCCACCTTCCGGCCCGACTCCGGCGGGGACGCGGTCCGGGCCCGGCTCGGGCTGACGGATCGCCCGGTCGTGGTCTGCGTGTCGCGGCTGGTCCCCCGGAAGGGGCAGGACACGCTGATCCGCACCTGGCCGCGAGTGTTGGCGGCGCAGCCCGACGCGGTCCTGCTGATCGTCGGCGGCGGGCCGTACCGCGGCGACCTCGAAAAACTCGTGGACCAGGTCGGGGTGCGGTCCTCGGTGGTCTTCACCGGCGCGGTGCCCTGGGAGGAACTCCCCGCCCACTACGGCGCCGGGGACGTCTTCGCCATGCCGTGCCGCACCCGGCGGGGCGGACTCGACGTCGAGGGCCTCGGCATCGTCTACCTGGAGGCCTCCGCGACCGGCCTGCCTGTCGTCGCCGGAGACTCCGGCGGCGCGCCGGACGCGGTCCGCGAGGGGGAGACGGGGTTCGTGGTGCCGGGCAAGCACGGCGAGACGGTCCTGGCGGACCGGCTGGTGCGGCTGCTGGGGGACGCGAGTCTGCGACGCGAGATGGGGGAGGCGGGGCGCAAGTGGGTTCATGACGCGTGGCGCTGGGACATGCTGGCGGAACGGCTCACGGGGTTGCTGGAGGTGCGCTGAAGCGAAAACAGGGGCGCGGGGAACTGCGCGAAGCGGAAGGCACTCCGTCCGCAAGATCGCGCCGCAGGACAATGACCTGCACGTGATCGCGACCTAACGGACGGGCCTTGCGCTGGTCGCGCAGTTCCGCCCCCTCGGCTTCGCCTGGGGGTACCCCCAGCGCCCCTGGTCGTGCGCCCCTGTTTTCGCGCCCACCACCCGCTAGCGGGTGTAGAGCGCTTCGATCTCGGCCGCGAAGTCCTTCAGGACGACGTTGCGCTTGAGCTTGAGGGACGGCGTGATGTGGCCGCTGGCCTCGGTGAAGGCGGTGGTGAGGAGGCGGAACTTCTTGACGGCCTCGGCGTGGGAGACGGCCTGGTTGCCGTCGTCGACGGCGGCCTGGATCGCGGCGAGGAGGTCGGGGTCCTCGCGGAGGTCGGCGACGGTCGCGTCGGCGGGCTTGTTGTTGAGGGCCTTCCAGCGGGGGAAGAACTCGTCGTCGACGGTGACCAGGCAGGCGATGAAGGGCTTGCGGTCGCCGACCACCATGACCTCGCCGATGATCGCGTGGGCGCGGATGCGGTCCTCGATCACGGCGGGGGCGACGTTCTTGCCGCCGGCGGTGACGATGATCTCCTTCTTGCGGCCGGTGATGGTGAGGTAGCCGTCGTCGTCGAGGCTGCCGAGGTCGCCGGTGGCGAACCAGCCGTCCCGGAGGGCGTCGGCGGTGGCGGTGGGGTTGTTCCAGTAGCCGGTGAAGATCTGCGGGCCCTTGAGCAGGACCTCGCCGTCCTCGGCGATCCGGACCGCGGAGCCGGGCAGCGGCTGGCCGACGGTGCCGATCTTGGCCCGGTCGTTGGGGTTGAAGGTGGTGGCGGCGCAGGACTCGGTGAGGCCGTAGCCCTCCAGGACGGAGAAGCCGATGCCGCGGTAGAAGTGGCCGAGCCGCTCGCCGAGCGGGGCGCCGCCGGAGATGGCGGTCTTGCAGCGGCCGCCGAGCGCGTTGCGGAGCTTGACGTAGACCAGCTTGTCGAAGATCGCGTGCTTGATCCGCAGGAGCAGCGAGGGGCCGCCGGCGTCCAGCGCGCGGCTGTAGGCGACGGCGGTGTCGGCGGCGCGGTCGAAGATCTTGCCCTTGCCGTCGGCCTGGGCCTTGGCGCGGGCGGTGTTGTAGACCTTCTCGAAGACCCGGGGGACGCCGAGGATCAGCGTCGGCCGGAAGGAGCCGAGCTCCTCGGTGACGTTCCGGATGTCGGAGACGTGGCCGAGCTTGACCGGGGCGATGGCGGCGGCGATCTCGGCGATCCGGCCGAGCACGTGGGCCAGCGGCAGGAAGAGCAGCACCGAGGACTCGCCGGTGACGAACAGCTCGGGCATCCGGGCGGTGACGTTGCCCAGTTCGGCGAGGAAGTTGCCGTGGGTGAGCTGACAGCCCTTGGGGCGGCCGGTGGTGCCGGAGGTGTAGACGATGGTGGCGATCGTGTCGGGGTTCGCGATCACCCGGCGTTCGGCGATCACCTGGTCGGCGACGTCCTGGCCGGCCAGGGTCAGTGCGGCGATGCCGTCACGTTCGATCTGCCAGGTGTGTTCGAGCGCGGGCAGCGCCTCGCGGACCTCGGCCACCACGGCGGCGTGCTTGTCGGTCTCGGTGACCACGACGCGGGCGCCGGAGTCGCCGAGGATCCACTGCACCTGCTCGGCGGAGGAGGTCTCGTAGACGGGGACGGTGATCGCGCCGGCGGTCCAGATCGCGAAGTCGAGCAGCGTCCACTCGTAGCGGGTGCGGGACATCACGGCGACCCGGTCGCCGGGGCCGACGCCGACGGCGATCAGGCCCTTGGCGACGGCGTGCACCTCGGCGAGGAACTGGACGGCGGTGAGGTCCTGCCACTGCCCGTCCGCCTTGCGGCTGAGCACAGCGACGCCCGGGTGCCGCTCCGCGTTCTGGTGGACCAGGTCGGCGAGGTTGCCGTCGCTCGGTACCTGGTAGCGGGCCGGAAGGCTGAACTCCTCGAGCAAGACTGCTCCTCGTCTGCGACGCTGCGGGACGACTGGACGTTACTGCTGGGTAGGTGAGTTCGACCAGAGGGGTCGGCCTCGGTGTTCCGATCGTCACATCGCAGGTCGGACGTGGGATGGATCGATGCGAACCCTACGTCAGGCGTGAGGTGACCCGCCGGTAAGGTGCCTCGGCGGAAAGGACGGGGTCCCGCCCGCGATAGCCTCTGCTGGGCGCACAGCAGCACAGGGAGATCGCGGAGGCCGCAATGGCGGAGCACACCAGGTCGAGCATTGTCATCGACGCCACCCCGGCCGAGGTCATGGCGGTGATCGCCGATTTCGGGGCCTACCCGGAGTGGACCGACGAGCTGAAGGAGATCGAGGTCCTGCAGACCGGTCCGGACGGCCGCGCCGCCGAGGTGCGGCTGCTGCTGGACGCCGGCGCGATCCGCGACGAGCACGCGCTCGCCTACACCTGGGACGGCGACCGCGAGGTCAGCTGGACCCTGGTCAAGAGCCAGATGCTGCGTTCGCTGGACGGCTCCTACCGGCTCACCCCGGTCGGCCAGGGCCGCACCGAGGTCACCTACCAGCTGGCCGTGGACGTCAAGATCCCGATGCTCGGCATGATCAAGCGCAAGGCGGAGAAGGTCATCATCGACCGGGCGCTGGCCGGCCTGAAGAAGCGCGTCGAGGGCTGACCGGGCCCGTGGCCACCCGCACCGTACTGATCAGCGGCCCGGAGTCCGCCAGGATCGCCGCCGCCACCGCCCTGCACCACGCCCGGCAGGGCAGCACGACCCTGCTGCTGGCCGCCGACGACCCGCACCGCGCCGTCGACGACCTGCTCGGCGTCCGGCTCGGCCCCGAGGCCGTCGAACTGGAGCCGTGCCTGGCCGCCGCCCGGATGGACGAGCAGGCCGCCTTCCGCGCCGCCCTGGACGGCTACCGCGACCGGCTCGCCCCCGCGCTCGACCTGATCGGCGCCCAGCCGCTCGACCCCGACGAGCTCGCCCCGCTGCCCGGCACCCGCGCCCTCGCCCTGCTGCGCGCGCTGCCGCGGGCCGAGGCCGAGGTGCTGGTGGTCGCCGCCCCGCCGCCCGCCGAACTGATCGCCACCCTGGCGCTGCCCGCCCAACTGGAGCGCTACCTGGCCCGGCTGCTGCCCGAGCAGCGGCAGGCCGCCCGCGCGCTGCGCCCGCTGCTGGCCGGGCTGGCGGGCGTCCCGATGCCCACCGACAAGCTGTTCGAGGCCCGGGCCGCCGCGTCCGCCGCGCTCGCCGAGGCCGCCGCCGTGATCGCCGCGCCCGGCACCACCGTCCGCCTGGTGCTGGACGCCGCCCGCCCCGCGCCGCGCGCCCTGGCCCGGATCCGGGCCGGCCTCGCGCTGCACGGCCTGCTGCTGGACGCGGTGGTCGCGCACGGCGCGCACCCCGCCGGCGCCGTGGACTCCCCGGACCCCTGGCTGGCCCGCACCGCCGCCCGGCAGCGCGAGCAACTCGCGGAGATCGCCGAGCAGTTGAACGTCCCGCTGCTGACGGTGCGACAGCCCGACTCGCTGCAGGCGCTCGCCGAGGAGCTGTACCCGGCCGGCGCGCCCCGGATCCCCGCGCCCGCCGAGCCGTGGACCGAGGACCGGCTGGCCGCCGAGAACCAGCTGATCTGGCACCTGCCGCTGCCCGGCGCCGACCGCACGGACCTCGAACTGCTGCGCCGCGGCGACGAACTGGTGCTCGGCGCCGGAAGCTACCGGCGGGTCGTGGCACTCCCGTCGGCGCTGCGCCGTTGCACGGTCAGTGGGGCCGGCCTGGTCGACGGAACGCTGTCGGTGCGGTTCACCCCCGACCCCGCGCTGTGGCCGCGCGGGTAGCGGGATCTGACGGACGGGAGCGTGTGATGGGTACGGAACAGCCGGGCGGGACGGGCGAGTTCGCGCCGCTGGTGGAAGAGGTGCGGAAGTTCGCGACCGCACTCGGCGGCAAGGCCGTGGAGATCGGCGGCAAGCTGCGCGAGTCCAACCCCGAGGTGTACGGCCACCTGGCCGCCGCCGGCGGCGAGTTGCTGGCCGCGTACCGGGCCGTGGTGGCCGGGCACGAGCGGCGCTGGTCGGCGCCCCAACACGCCGAGACCGAGCGGGTGGACCTGGACGGGGCCGAAGAGGCCTCCGACAAGTAATTAAGCCGACGCTTCGTCATCGTCACGTTATGGTTTCGAGTCATCACCGAACGGGACAGTTGGTATGACTTCTGAAGGCAGATTCGTCGATGATCGAACGTTGCCTTCGGATAATGTAGGCCGAACTGTGTACGTGGGCACCCCTCAGCCGGTACCGTTCGCCTGAGCGGGAACGAGTGAATAGCTGAGGGACACATGGCTCTGACCATCGGCGTGGACGTCGGCGGTACCAAGATCGCAGCGGGTGTGGTCGACGAGTCCGGCGAGATTCTGGCCAAGACCCGGGTGCCCACCCCGGCCGACCCCCAGTGGGCGGTCGACGCCATCGCCCAGGGCGTGCGGGAGTTGAAGGAGCAGTACCCCGATGTCGCCGCCGTCGGCGTCGGCGCCCCCGGCTTCGTCAGCCGGGACCGCTCCACCGTCCTGATGGCGCCCAACATCGCCTGGGAGAACGAGCCCCTCAAGCAGCGCGTCGAGGAACTCACCGGCCTGCCCACCGTGGTCGAGAACGACGCCAACTGCGCCGCCTGGGCCGAGTTCCGGTTCGGCGCCGCGGCCGAGTACGAAGACATGGTGCTGATCACCGTCGGCACCGGCATCGGCGGCGGCATCGTCCTCGACGGCCGCCTGCACCGCGGAAGCTTCGGCGTGGCCGGCGAGATCGGCCACCTCAACATGGTCCCCGACGGTCTGCTCTGCGGCTGCGGCGGCCACGGCTGCTGGGAGCAGTACGGCTCCGGGCGGGCCCTGCGACGCTACGGCCGGGAGAAGGCCGCGGCCGACCCGATCGCCGGCAAGCGGATGCTCGAACTCAACGAGGGTCTCGCGGACACCATCCGCGGCATCCACATCACCCAGGCCGCGGAGGAGGGCGACCCGCTGGCCCTCGCCTGCTACGCGGAGGTCGCCGACTGGCTCGGCCGCGGCATGGCCGACCTCGCCGCGCTCTTCGACCCGGCGGTCTTCGTCCTCGGCGGCGGCGTCTCCGACTCCGGCCGCCTCCTCCTCGACCCGGTCGCGGCCGCGTTCGAACGGTACCTGACGGGTGGTCCGGCCCGGCCCCGCGCGAACGTCGTCCTGGCGTCGATGGGGTCGGCGGCGGGGATCGCCGGCGCGGCGGACCTGGCACGCAGCTAGGGGTTGACGGGCGCGAAAACAGGGGCGCCGGGGGTTGTCCCCGGCGCCCCTGTTCGCGCGCCCCAGCTGTTACTGTCGGTCAGGTGACGGACACTGATGTTGCGTTGGCGTCCTCCGGGGTGGAGCCGGACGGGGCGCGGCGGGTGCGGGTGATGAGTTACAACGTGCGGTCGTTGCGTGACGACCGCACGGCGGTGGCTCGGGTGATCCGGGCGTGTGATCCGGACGTGGTGTGCGTGCAGGAGTCGCCGCGGTACTGGAAGAGCGAGAAGGCCGCGGCGTGGCTGGCGCACCGGACCGGGATGGTGATCCTGGCCGGCGGCGGCCGGGTGGCGGCGGGGCCGTTGCTGCTCGGCAAGCTGCGGGTGGACGTGCTGGAGCTGCGGGACGTGCTGCTGCCGAAGACCCGGGGGCTGCACGCGCGCGGGTTCGCCAGCGCCTTGGTGCGGATCGGCGGGTCGCGGCCGTTCTCGGTGACGAGTTGTCACCTGAGCCTCCAACCGGAGGAGCGGCTGCGGCAGTTCGAACTGTTGCAGCGTCAAGTGCAGCCGGGGGAGCCGGGCGTGGTCGCGGGGGATTTCAACGAGCCGCCGGAGGGCCCGGGTTGGCGGGCGTTCGCGGAGGGGTTGACGGACGCGCACGCGAAGGCGCCGTGGGGCGGGACGTTCACTTCGGTGCCGGCGCAGCCGTATCAGCGGATCGACGGGGTGTTCGCCACGCCGGACATCGACGTGCTGGGCTGCGGGGTGCCGTATCCGCTGCCGGGTGTCTCGGAGGCGGATCTGCGGGCGGCGACGGACCATCTGCCGGTGCTGGCGGCACTGCGGGTGCCGGGGCCGTGAGGAGCCTTTCGCGCCGGGGCTGAGCGGTCGTCGGCTCCGGCGCGCGGCGGGGGTGTTCAGACGACGGCTCCGCCGTTCGGGTCCTCGGGCTCGTCGTCGTCGCGGTCCTTCATACGGGAGACCAGGGTGCCGAAGCCGCCGAGGAAGGCGATGACGCCGACCCAGGCGGGCCAGCCGGAGACCTCGCGCCAGACCACGGCGTCGAACAGGAGCAGTGCGGGGCCGCCGAGGACGGCCAGCCAGGCGAACTTGGCGGTGGTGTCGGCGGAGGGCAGCGGCGGGGGCTCCGGCGGGACGAAGTGGCCCTCGTCCTCGTCCTCGGCGACGGTGTAGTCGCGCGGGCCGTCGGTGGGGCGGGGGACCGGGCGGGGGGTGAAGTCGCCGAGGCCGGTGGGGCCGGTGGGCGCGGTGGGACGGCGGGGGCGCTCGCGGACGTTCTCCGCGTCGGGCCAGGCCTGGTCGGTGGCGTCCACCGGCTCGTCGAACTGGGCGACCAGCGCGGCGAAGATCGCGTCCTGCTCGGCCTGGCTGCCGGCGGCGGGGCGCCGCTGGGCGGGCTCGGGCGCGGCTTCTTCGGCGGGCTCGGCCGCCTTGGGGTCGTCGCGGGGCAGGTCCTCGTCGTCGTTCGCCTTGCTGGTCTCGTTCACTATCGGCCTTTCAGCCCGAGTGGTTCCCGGCATCGACCGCCGCTGCCGGGGCCAGCCGCCGGACGAAGTCGAGGCTCGCCCCGAAGATCAGACCGGCGTCGTGGTCCAGCGTGGCCACGTGGAAGCTGCGGTCGAGCAGCAGCTCCGTCACATCGGTCGAGGATATCCGGGCGAGCACCAGTGCCGAGTTGCTCGGCGAGACCACGTGGTCCTGCGGACTGTGCAACAGCAGAACGGGCTGGGTCACTGCGGGCATTCCCGCCTGGACGCTCTTCCACAGCCGGGCCAGTGACCAGGCGGCGTGCAGCGGGAGCCGGTCGTAGCCGACCTCGGCCGTGTCGGGCTTGGCGATGTCCGAGGCGATGCCGGGCAGCGAGGGCAGCACGTGGCGCAGGACCGGAAGAAGCACCGTTGCGGGGTTGTCGGAGCGCACCGACGGGTTGACGAGCACCAGTCCGGAGATCCGGTCGCCGTGCTTCTCGGCGAGCTTGAGGGCGAGCGCCCCGCCCATCGACAGCGCGCAGACGAAGACCTGCTCGCACCGGGCGGCGAGCTCGGTGAGGGCGGCCTCCGCGGTGGCGTACCAGTCCTCCCAGCGGGTCGCCTGGAGGTCCTGCCAGCGGGTGCCGTGGCCGGGCAGCACCGGGACGCTGACGGTGAGTCCGGCGTCGGCCAGGTGTTCGGCCCACGGGCGCATGGACTGCGGGGAACCGGTGAAACCGTGGATGAGCAGCACACCGACCGGACCGCCGTCGTGGCGGTACGGCTCGGCTCCCGGCAGCATCGGCATCGGCAGGACTCCTGGGTGTGGGGGCAGGCGAGGGGAACTCGATCGTCCCACGGGCGGGTTGCCCCGTACAGAGGCCCGCCGCGGCCCCGACGGGTCGCCGGTGCACGGGTGCGCGGGCGCAAGCATTAGGATCGTCCGGTCCGCACAACAGGAGGCCCCGGTTGTTCTACCGACTGATGAAGATGATCGTCGCGCCGCTGCTGCGGATCTTCTTCCGGCCGTGGATGGAGGGCGAGGAGAACATTCCGGACGAAGGCCCGGCCATCCTCGCCAGCAACCACCTGTCCTTCTCGGACTCGTTCTTCCTGCCCGCACTGCTGAAGCGGCGGGTGACGTTCATCGCGAAGGCCGAGTACTTCACCACGCCCGGCATCAAGGGCCGGCTGACCGCCGCGTTCTTCAAGGGCGTCGGCCAGCTGCCGGTGGACCGCTCGGGCGCCCGCGGCGCCGGCGAGGCGGCGATCCGCAGCGGCATCGCGGTGATCGAGCGCGGCGAGGTGTTCGGCGTGTACCCGGAGGGCACCCGTTCGCCCGACGGCAAGCTGTACCGCGGCAAGGTCGGCGGCCTGGCCCGGGTCGCGCTGGCCACCGGCGCGCCGGTGATCCCGGTCGCGATGATCGACACCGAGAAGGTGCAGCCGCCCGGCCAGGTGATCCCCAACTTCGGCGTCCGCCCCGGCATCCGGATCGGCCGTCCGCTGGACTTCTCCCGCTACCAGGGCATGGAGAACGACCGGTTCATCCTGCGCTCGGTCACCGACGAGGTGATGTACGAGATCATGCGGCTGTCCGGCCAGGAGTACGTGGACATCTACGCGACCGCCGCCAAGCGGCAGCTCGCGGAGGAGAAGAAGGCCGCCGACGCCGACCGCAAGGCTCAGCAGAAGGCCGAGAAGGCCGCCGAGCAGGAGAAGGCCGCGGAGCAGGAGAAGGACGCCGGGGCCTGACCGGCCGTCAGGGGGGCTTGGCGTGGAGGATCACAGACCTGTCGTGACGCGGTCGGCCCGGACCGGGCCGACCGCGGCCGTGATGGCCGGCGGGATGTCGGTGGAGCTGCCGCTGTGGCGCGCCATGGGGTACTTCCGGGTGCTGGCGCTCGGCTACGCGGTGCTGCGGTTCTTCAGCGCGTACCGGGAGTTCCTGCACCCGGTGTCCGGCTGGATCTACCTGGGCGCGCTGACCCTGTGGACGCTGGCCAGCACCCGGGCGTTCGCCGGCCCGAAGCGGTGCACCTGGGCGGTGCTCGGCACCGACCTGACGTTCGCGGTGTTCGGCATCGTGCAGAGCGGCTTCATCGACACCCCCGCCCGGATCCACGCCGGCGCGCCGACGCTGCCCACCATCTGGGCGGCCGGCACCGTGCTGGGCTTCGCCGGCAAGGGCGGCTGGCGGCCCGCCGCGTTCGCCGGGGCGGTGATCGGCGCCGCCAACATCCTCGGCCACGGCGGGATCAGCCCCGACAACCTGCACAACATCGTGCTGCTGCTGGTCGCGGGCTGCGCGATCGGCTACGTCATCGAACTGGCCCGGGCCAGCGAGGCGGTGCTCACCCGGGCGCTCCAGGTGGAGGCCGCCACCCGGGAACGCGAACGGCTGTCCCGGGACATCCACGACGGCGTGCTGCAGGTGCTCGCCCTGGTGCACCGTCAGCAGGGCGACGCCGTCGAGCTGGGCCGACTGGCGGGGGAGCAGGAACGGGCGCTGCGCGCGCTGATGACGGGCGCCGAGCTGCCGGAGCCGGGCGACGGCGAGGCGGACCTGCGGCCGCTGGTCTCCCGGCACGCGAACGAGCGGATCACCGTCGCCGCGCCCGCCACGCCGGTGCTGCTGCCCGCGCCGGTGGCCGCCGAGCTGGCCGCCGCGGTCGCCGCGGCGCTGGACAACGTCCGGGTGCACGCCGGGGAGGGCGCCCGGGCCTGGATCCTGCTGGAGGACGAGCCGCAGGCCGTCACCGTCTCGGTCCGCGACGACGGCCCCGGCTTCCCGGCCGGGCGGCTGGCGCAGGCGCAGCGCGACGGCCGGCTGGGCGTGTCGCAGTCGATCCGCGGCCGGATGCTGGACCTCGGCGGCAGCGCCGAGCTGTACTCGGTGCCCGGCGAGGGCGTCGAGGTGGAACTGCGGTGGCCGCGGAGGGGTGGCGATGACTGATCAGCCGGTGCGGGTGATGGTGGTGGACGACCACCCGATGTGGCGCGACGGGGTGGCCCGGGACCTGGCGGAGGCCGGGTTCGCGGTGGTCGCCACCGCCGGGGACGGCGAGGAGGCGGTGCGCCGGGCCCGGGCGAGCGCCCCGCAGGTGGTGGTGCTGGACCTCAACCTGCCCGCGCTGCCCGGCGTCGAGGTGTGCCGCCAGGTGGTGGCCGCCGACCCGGCGGTGCGGGTGCTGGTGCTGTCCGCGAGCGGCGAGCACGCCGACGTGCTGGAGGCGGTGAAGTCCGGCGCCACCGGCTACCTGGTGAAGTCGGCGGGCCGCGAGGAGCTGATCGACGCGGTGCGCCGCACCGCCCTCGGCGACCCGGTCTTCACCCCCGGCCTGGCCGGGCTGGTGCTCGGCGAGTTCCGCCGCCTGGCCACCGAGCCCGGCACCCCCGCGGAGTCGGCCGCGCCGCAGCTGACCCCCCGGGAGACGGAGGTGCTGCGGCTGGTCGCCAAGGGCCTGTCCTACCGTCAGATCGCCGACCGGCTGGTGCTCTCCCACCGCACCGTGCAGAACCACGTGCAGAACACCCTCGGCAAGCTCCAGCTGCACAACCGGGTCGAGCTGGTCCGGTACGCGATCGAGCAGGGGCTGGACGAGGAGCTCGGCTAGGCGGAGCAGCGGTTGCCGACGGACGTGGTGACGGGTCGGAAGGTGTCGCGGATCTCGTCGTTGGTGAAGTCGCCGAGGCCGAGGTTCTGCTTCAGCGAGGTCGTCCAGTCGGTGTCCTGGAGGTAGTCGGCGATCGCCTTGCGGAGCAGTTCGCAGGCCTTCTGGTGCCCCTTGGGCAGCACCATCATCAGCTGCTGCGCCTTGCCGATGTGGGCGTCCCGGGCGACCCGGTACGTGTGCTCGGTGCCGGTGCCGGAGTTGACGGCGATGCCCTGCAGCACCACGTAGTCGGCCAGCACCGCCTGGGCGGTGCCGTCGTTCAGCCGGGCCATGCAGGCGTCGAGGTCGGGCTGGACGACGGGCGGCAGGCCGCCGTTCAGCTGGAGGGTGGCGTACGCGGTGGTGTTCTCCTGCACGCAGACGGCCAGCGGGCGAAGGTCCTCCGCCTTGCCGATCGGCGTGCCGTCCGAGGCCTTGAGGAGCACGCCGAGCGGGGTCTGCAGGTACGGGCCGGCCAGGTCGTAGTCCGTCTTCAGGCTCTCCTGCTCGGAGATGTCGGCGATCACCAGGTCCACCTTGTTGTGGTTGACCTTGCCGTCGCTGAGGGCGTCCTTCCAGTTGGCGGTGGTCACGGTCAGCGAGGTGTAGCTGCGGCCGAGCGACTCCTGGAGCACCTTCAGCGCGACGTGCGGCTCGAAGCCGTCGAAGGAGCCGTTGTGGGTGAGGTCGGACATGCCGGGGCGGCCGATCTTGAACCCGACCTTGATCGGCAGGCTGTCGAACGGGGCCGCCGAGTTCTTGTCGGCGGTGTCGCAGCCGAGCAGGGTGCCGGCCAGCAGGAGCAGGCCGGCCGACAGCGGGGCGAAACGTGGTCGGGGCACGGGGACCTCCTATCGTTCGAACTCGACGCGCTGGGTTTCGATGCGCTGCTTGCAGCCGTCCGGGGCCTTCAGGTGCAGGGAGATGGTCAGTCTGGTGTGGCCGGGCGGCACGGCGACGGACAGCGTGGCGTCCGAGGGCTGCCACTTGGTGAACTCGCCCAGGTCGGTTTCGAGGTAGACCTGCATGTCGGTGCAGCTGCCGAGAGCCGGACGCTGATCCGTCAGCTGGATGTGCGCCACCAGGCGGTGCGCCTCCGCCGGGACGTTCACCTGTGCGACGGACAGGCCGTTCGGCTCCACTTCGGCGGGGTCCCAGCGCACCTCCCGGTCGGGCAGCGGCGGCGGCCCGCCGGGCAGCAGCGCGGCCGTCACCACGCCCGCGACGGTCAGCAGCACGGCGACGACAGCTGCGACCGGCCAGTACCGGGGCGGCGCCGGCACGTGCGGGACGTAGGCGCGTGAGCGTTCCACCGCGGTCCGGGCCTGCTGGGCCAACTGCACGTCGAGGCGGTCGATTTCGAGCAGCAGCAGGGCGGGGCTGCCGCTGGACAGGGCCGCTTCGGCCAGGACGAGCAGTTCCAGGCCGGTGGCGTGCTCCGACGGCTGCGGCGGGAAGCAGAGCACCTCGGCGATCACCACGAAGTCGGCGCGCTGGTCCACCGTCAGCCCGCGGGCGTCCTGCACCCGGCCGAGGAACGCCACCCAGTCGCCGCGCAGTTGGGTGCCCATGGCGTCGGTCAGCCAGTCGTGCAGGTGGCCGATCGCGGCGGCGGGCTGGGCGTGATCCTCGGCCAGGTACTTGGCGATCCGCTGGGCGGACTGCGGGAGGCCGGTGTGGTGGACCTGGACGACGTAGTCGGTCTGTTCGGCGAGGTGCTGTTCCAAGTGGGGCAGCGGCAGGGCCAGTTCGTACCAGCCCGACAGGATGCGCTGCAGCATGTGCCGGGTCTCCCTGGTGCAGCGGTCCATCCCTCACCCCTCCGGGTCGATGTGCAGCAGTCTTCCGAGTTCGGCGAGCGCCCGGTGCGGTCCGCACAGGGCGAGGGCCCCGTTCAGCAGCGCGGGCAGGGCGGTGGCGGGGTCGCTGTGGTTCAGGCAGGCGGCGGCGATGCCGCGCAGGTGCAGGTATGCATGCCCGTGGTAGGGCACCTTGATCCGTGCGTCGGGGCCGAGTTGCTCGTTCACGGACTGGACCAGCTCCAGCCGCACCGCCGGGTCCTCCAGCAGGGCGACCTCGGCCAGCAGCCGGGCGCAGGACAGCGCCGTGACCTGCGGCTCGGGCGCGGACGGGGGTCCGCCGAGCAGCGGCAGCAGTTCGGACAGCGGGGTCAGCCAGCCGCCCACCGGGTTGCGGTGGTCCGCGGTGGCCTTCACCATGCCGACCACCCGGCCGTTCCCGTCCACGGCCATGCTGCCGCTCAACCCCCGCGGGATCCATCCCTGTTCGCCGCGCAGGCCGATGCCCGACGGGCCCGCCACGGTCAGCCGGGTCGACTCCGGGCCGACCTCGCGGGTCACCGCGTTCACCGCGTAGCCGTGCACCAGCACGTCCGTGCCGTACGCGATGTCGCGCTCGGCGAGTCGGACGGCAGGGGCGTCGGCCAGGCCGGGGACGGCCAGCACCGCCAGGTCCGGCGGCGGGTGCACGGCGGATCCGGGCGGGCGCTCGGGCGGGGCCAGCAGCACCACCCGGGCCGGGTACGGGGTGCCGGAGTGGCGGACCGTCACCACCGGCTGTCCGGCCACCACGTGGGCGCAGCTGACCACCCGGCCCGCGCCCAGGTGGAAGCCGCTGCCGAGGAACTCGTCGTCGGACCCGGCCAACCAGAGCGCGGCGGCCGGCGCGTCCTGCGCGGTCACTCGGCGGGGCGGTCGTCCGGGCGGGACCAGCCCAGTCGCACCACCAGGCTGGCCTCCCCGGACGCCTCCGCCAGCACGCTGATCAGCTGGCCGGATTTCAGCCCCAGCGTCAGTCCGAACTCCACCTCGAAGGAGTCCGGGTCGCCGGCCTCCCGTGCGGTGTCCCGGGCCCAGCGGCCGACCGCCCGGACGGTCCGCCGCACCTCGCCCAGGCTGTGCGTCACCGTCCGGGAGACGGCCCCCGCGTCGCCGGCCGCCCGCTCGGTGTCCGCCCGGACGGCCGCGTGCAGGACGGTGCCGTCGTCCAGGACGATCTCCATCGTTTCGTGTTCTGCCGAATACGCCATGTCTTCCTCGATTCCCCCTCGCACGGCGAGATATGAATATCAGTCAACTCAAGTCCGGACTAGGCGTTTTCGGCGTTCGGTGCGGGTGCGGCGGATGTGGCGGACGGGTCAGCGGCGCACGGCCGGGACGCCGCGCAGCAGCTCCGCGACGATCTCCACGCCGTCCCTGGTCAGCACCGACTCGGGGTGGAACTGGAGCCCCGCGAAGCCCGGCCCGCGCAGCGCGTGCACGTCCCCGGTGCGCGGGTCGCGGGCCACTTCGATGCCCTCGGCGGCCAGCCGCTGCGCCGCCGGGTCGTCGCAGCGCGCGGTGAAGGTGTTGTAGAAGCCGACGGTGCGGCGGACGCCGAACAGGTCGATCGCCTCCTGCGCGCCCTGGTACGGCACGGCCTTGCGGGCCAGCGGCAGGCCGAGCTGCGCGGACAGCAGCTGGTGGCTGAGGCAGACCGCCAGCAGCGGTGCGGTGCGGGAGCCGTCCCGGGCGGCTGCGAGGGCGTCGGCGACGATCGGGCGCAGCAGCGCCATCTTCGGGTCGGCCGGGTCGGCGGGGTCGCCGGGGCCGGGGCCGAGCACCAGCGGGCCGCGGTGGGCGGCGGCCCGCTCGCGCAGCCCGGGCGTGTCGTGGCGCAGCACGGTGACGGTGTGCCCGAGCGAGCGCAGCAGGTGGGCGAGCATCGCGGTGAAGGTGTCCTCGCCGTCCACCACCAGGGCGTGCGCGTCCGGCCGGGGCTCGGCCGGCTGCTGCATCCGCAGCCAGAACGGGGCGAGTCCGGCGCGGCGGGAGCCCAGTGCGGCCTGCACCCGGTGGTCCTCGGCGAGCCGCGGCCGGGCGGCGGCGGCCCGGCCGGGCCGGGCCGGGCGGGCGCCGATCGCGGAGAGCACGCCGGCGGCCTTGGCGTGCGTCTCGGCGACCTCCGAGTACGGGTCGGAGTGCCGGACCAGGGTGGCGCCGACCCGGACCACCAACGAGCCGTCGGCGGGGTCGATGTCGGCGGCCCGGATGCAGATCGGCGAGTCCAGCTGCTGGCCGCCGCTGGCGGAGCGGCCGATCAGCGCCAGCGCGCCCGAGTAGTAGCCGCGTCCGCCGCGCTCGTACCGGTCGATGACCCGGGTGGCGTTCTGCACGGGGCTGCCGGTGACGGTGGCGGCGAACATGGTCTCCCGCAGCACCTCCCGGACGTCCAGCGAGGTGCGGCCGCGCAGCTCGTACTCGGTGTGCGCGAGGTGCGACATCTCCTTCAGCCGCGGCCCGAGCACCTGCCCGCCGAGGTCGCCGACCGCGCACATCATCTTCAGTTCCTCGTCGACCACCATGGTGAGCTCCTCCAACTCCTTGGGGTCGCGCAGGAATTCGAGGAGGGACTCGGCGGTGGGGCCGGTCGGCGGATAGCGGTAGGTGCCGGAGATCGGGTTCATCACCACGGTGCCGCCGGACTGTCGGACGTGGACCTCGGGGGACGCGCCGACCAGCACCCGGTCGCCGGTGTGCACCAGGAACGTCCAGTACGCGCCGCGCTCCTGCTCCAGCAGCCGCCGGAACAGGGTCAGCGCGGTGGCGGTGGAGAAGCCGTCCAGTTCGGCCCGGAAGTCGCGCCGGATGACGAAGTTGGCGCCCTCGCCGCGCCCGATCTCGTCCTCGATCACCCGCCGGACGATCCCGGCGTACTCCTCGTCCGCGATGTCGAACCCGCCGCCGAGGAGCTCGACCGGCGCGTTCGGCAGCGCGGCCAGCAGCTCGGCCAGCGGCAGCGCGTGCTGCTCCTCGACGGCCAGGGCGCGCAGCGGGGTGCCGTCCTGGCGGGCGGCGAAGCCGCGTTCGCGCAGCTGGGCGTAGGGGACCAGGGCGAGCAGGTCGTGCCGGGGGCCGTCGGCGGGCACGCCGTGGCGCACCGGCAGTTCGGCCAGCGTGTCGTGCTCGGAGACGGTGCCGAGCAGCAGCTCGACGGTGTCCGGCGCGAGCCGCGGCGCGCGGCGGTGCAGCAGGGCGAAGGCGGGGGCGCCGGGCGCGGTGAGCCGGGCGAGCAGGTCGGCTGCGGTGGTGGTCACGACTGCGGGGGTCCTTCCGGGAGTGGGCTGCGGGCTCTGCCGCCGCCCTCCGGAACGGTCGTGACGCTGGACACAGACGCCGACGGCCGCCCCGAAGGGCGGCCGTCGTTCGTCGCTAGGGACGCGCGATCCGTGGGCCGCCCAACGGGCAGGCCCACCACCAGGAGCAGGTGTAGGTCGCGGTCACGGAGCAGACGATAGCCCACTGTTCGCCCGCCCGGGAGGATGTCCACGAGCTGTCTCACCCACCGGGCGGCGTCCCCGTCCTGCTCCGACGACCCCGTAGCCTTGCCCCTGTGACCGTGACTAACCACTCCTGGCAGTCCCTGCCCGCGGCGCAGCAGCCTGAATGGCCGGACCAAGAGGCTCTGCGCAAGACCCTTGCGGAGCTCGCCTCCTATCCGCCGCTCGTCTTCGCCGGCGAGTGCGACCAGCTGCGCGCCCGGCTCGGCGCCGTCGCGCGTGGTGAGGCGTTCCTGCTGCAGGGCGGTGACTGCGCCGAGGCCTTCGACGGCGTGTCGGCCGACCACATCCGCAACAAGCTGAAGACCCTGCTCCAGATGGCGGCGGTGCTCACCTACGCCGCCTCCGTGCCGGTGGTGAAGGTCGGCCGGATCGCCGGCCAGTACTCCAAGCCGCGCTCGAAGAACACCGAGACCCGCGACGGCGTGACGCTGCCGGTGTACCGCGGCGACTCGGTGAACGGCTTCGAGTTCACCCCCGAGTCCCGGATCCCGGACCCGGAGCGCCTGAAGCGGATGTACAACGCCTCCGCCTCGACCCTGAACCTGGTGCGCGCCTTCACCACCGGCGGTTACGCCGACCTGCGCCAGGTGCACGCCTGGAACCAGGACTTCGTGCGCAACTCCCCGGCCGGTCAGCGCTACGAGCAGCTGGCCCGGGAGATCGACCAGGCGCTGGCCTTCATGAACGCCTGCGGGGTGGCCCCGGAGGAGTTCAAGACGGTCGAGTTCTTCTCCTCGCACGAGGCGCTGATCCTGGACTACGAGACGGCGCTGACCCGCACCGACTCGCGCACCGGCGACCTGTACGACGTCTCCGGCCACATGGTGTGGATCGGCGAGCGCACCCGCCAGCTCGACCACGCGCACATCGAGTTCGCGTCGAAGATCCGCAACCCGATCGGCGTGAAGCTCGGCCCGACCACCTCGGTCGACGAGGCGCTCACCCTGATCGACCGGCTGGACCCGGACCGCGAGCCCGGCCGCCTCACCTTCATCACCCGGATGGGCGCGGGCAAGATCCGCGACCACCTGCCCACCCTGGTGGAGAAGGTCACCGCGTCCGGCGCCCAGGTGGTGTGGATCAGCGACCCGATGCACGGCAACACCTACGAGGCGTCCAGCGGCCACAAGACCCGCAAGTTCGACGACGTGCTCGACGAGGTCAAGGGCTTCTTCGAGGTCCACCGCGCGCTGGGCACCCACCCGGGCGGCATCCACGTGGAGCTGACCGGCGACGACGTCACCGAGTGTGTCGGCGGCGGCGACGAGGTGCTGGTCGACGACCTGCACCAGCGCTACGAGACCGCCTGCGACCCGCGGCTCAACCGCAGCCAGTCGCTGGACCTGGCGTTCCTGGTGGCCGAGATGTACCGCGGCCAGTAGCAGCCCGTCACCGGCCCCGGCCGGTGTGACGAAGGCCCCTCCGTTTTCGGTGATCCGAGGACCGAGGGGCCTTCTTCGTACCCGGAGCACCAGGTAAGGTAAGGCTCAGTAAACAAGCGCCGAGCTGGAAGGGGCCGCACATGTACGTGTGCATGTGCCACGCGGTCACCGAGGCCCGGGTCAAGCAGGAGATCGACGGGGGCGCCACCACCCCGCGCCAGATAGCCCGCGGCTGCAAGGCCGGCACCGACTGCGGCTCCTGCGTGCGGCGCATCCAGGCGCTGCTCGGCGAGAGCGGCGCCCGTCCGTGCCCCACCGCCCGGCTGGCCAAGCGGATCGGCCTGGCCGAGCAGGCCGCCCCGCAGGCGGCCTAGCGGGCCCTCCGGCAGGATCGGCCGGGCCGGGCCTAGCTGTCGGGCTGTTCGATCAGCTGCGCGATGTAGAGCGCCTCGCCGAGCTTGTCGATCAGTTCCAGCTGGGTGTCCAGGTAGTCGATGTGGTGTTCCTCGTCGGCCAGGATGTCCTCGAAGATGTTCGCCGAGGTGACGTCGTTCTTGGCGCGCATCACCACGATCCCGCGCTTGAGGCGGTCGATCGCCTCCACCTCGACCTGCCGGTCGGCCTGGAACATCTCCGTGACGGTCTGCCCGATCCGGACGTGGAACAGCCGCTGGTAGTTCGGCAGCCCCTCCAGGAACAGGATC
Organism: Kitasatospora sp. CB02891; assembly: GCF_002803145.1. Lineage (NCBI taxonomy): Bacteria > Bacillati > Actinomycetota > Actinomycetes > Kitasatosporales > Streptomycetaceae > Kitasatospora > Kitasatospora sp. CB02891. The sequence continues at coordinate 506,536 of NZ_NNBO01000003.1, forward strand.
CGGTCGGTCAGCGTCTCGGCGTGCTTCATCTCGTCGAAGGACTCGTGCCGGGTGTATTTGGCGAGCTTCGTCCAGCCGTTGTTCTCCTGCATTTTCGCGTGCAGGAAGTACTGGTTGATCGCGGTGAGCTCGGCGGTCAACTGCTCGTTGAGGAACTCGATGACCTCGGGATCGCCCTGCATGGCCTGCCTTCCTGACTCTTCGTTCCGGTCGCTGCCCGGTTGCCCGCATCGTGGCAGCCGGTCGAGGTCACTTCCAGTAAGTTCACGCTTACCGGGCGGCCCCGGATCGGCGTTTCGTTCCGCCCGGGAATTCGCTGACCTGCGCAGATGTCGCGCGGATTGGGCCGTTAGCGGGTATCTGGCCCGAATGGCCGGGCGCATTTCCGTCGTGTTGCCCCCCTCCGTCGGAATGCGTTCCCGAAGGGGCCGGACGCGGTTCGGCGAACGTCGTCTGTCACCATGGAGCCATGGGTCAGCACCAATCGGAACCGCCGCCGCCCTCTGACCCGAGGCTCCCGCCGGGCCAGCGCCGACAGCGCGGCTGGCCGGTTCTGCACTACGGGCCGGTGCCCCGGTTCAAGCCGCACAGCTGGGACTTCCAGGTGTTCGGGGCGACCGCCGACGCGGAGAAGACCAGCTGGGACTTCGCCGCCTTCCACGCCCTGCCCAAGGTGACCGTCCGCGGCGACTTCCACTGCGTCACCAAGTTCTCCATGCTCGACAACGAGTGGTGCGGCGTCGCCGCCCGGACGGTGCTGGACCTGGTCCCGCCCGACCCGACCGTCACCCACGTCATGGTGTGGGCCGAGTACGGCTACAGCGCCAACCTGCGGCTGGCCGACTTCGCCGACCCGGCGACCGTCTTCGCCACCCACCACGACGGGCAGCCGCTCACCGCCGAACACGGCTTCCCGGTCCGCCTGGTGGTGCCGCACCTGTACGCCTGGAAGGGCCCCAAGTGGGTCCGCGCCGTCGAGTACATGCGGGCCGACCGGCGCGGCTTCTGGGAGGAGCGCGGCTACCACAACCGGGCCGACCCCTGGCAGCAGCAGCGCTACTCCTACCAGGAGCAGGACGGCGACGGCCCGCTGCGCTGAACCGCTAGAACAGGCTGATGGTGATCGTCACCGTCGACCCCTGCGGGCGCGGCGTCCCGGCGGCCGGGGACTGCTCGGTCACCTTGCCGAACGGCAGCAGGCCGGCGATCTGCGGGGTGAACCCGGCGTCCTGCAGGGCCTTCGCCGCGTCGTCCCGGGACATCCCCGAGACGTCCGGCACCGGGCGCATGCCCTTGGAAACGGTCAGCGCCACCGGCGAGTTCGGGGCCAGCGCCGTCCCGGCCGCCGGGTCGGTGGAGATCACCGCGCCCTTCGGCACCGAGTCGCTGAACTGCTCGGTCGTGGTGCCCGCCGTCAGCCGGGCGTCGGTCAGCGCCTTCGACGCCTCCGCCAGCGGACGGCTCGTCACCTGCGGCACCGGCACCCGCTCCGGGCCGCGCGAGACCACCACCTTCACCGCGTCGCTCTTGCGGACCTTGGCGCCCACGCCCGGATCGGTGGAGATCACCTGCCCGGCCTGCACCGACTCGCTGAACTGCTCGCTGAACGCGCCGTGCAGGCCCTGCTTGTCCAGCACCGTGACGGCCTGCTGCCGGCTCTGCCCCAGCACGCTCGGCACCGTCGCGTACACCGCGCTGGACAGCGTGTACGTCACGCCGCCGACCAGCAGCAGCACCACCAGCACCACCGCCGACCAGATCAGCGGGGTGCGGCTGCGCCGACGCGCGGCGCGGCGGCGGCGCGGCGGAAGGTCCTCGTCCACCGGGCGGACCGGCGGCAGCAGCTCCGGCGGGACGTCCAGCACGCTGGTGCGCTCCAGGCCCGGCGGGGCGCTGATCACCGCGGTCGCCTCGCCCGGGCCGAACTGCGGGGTGGGCCGGCCGGACGCCGGCGGCTCCGCGTCCAACTGCGCGGCCGGCAGCGTGCGGCGCACCCGCTGCACCGCCGCCAGCAGCTCCACCGCGTCCCACGGCCGGGCCTGCGGGTCGCGGGCGGTGGCGGCGGCGACCAGCGCGTCCAGCTCCCGGCCCACCGCGGGGGCGGTGCGGGACGGCGCGGGGACGTCCTCGTGCAGGTGGCGGTACATCACCTGGGCGGCGTTCTCGCCGGTGTGCGGCTTCGCGCCGGTCAGCATCTCGTACAGCAGGATGCCCGCCGCGTAGACGTCGACCCGCTGGTCGGCGGGCGCGTTCTGGCTGATCTGCTCCGGCGCCAGGTACGAGACGGTGCCGAGCAGTTGGCCCGCCTCGGTGGCGGCGGTGGTGCTCGAATCGGCGGCGCCCATGATCCGGACCAGGCCGAAGTCCGCGACCTTCACCAGCCCGTTGTCGGTGATCAGCACGTTCTCCGGCTTCACGTCCCGGTGCACCAGCCCGGCCCGGTGCGCCGCGCCGAGCGCCGCCAGCACCGGCTCCAGGACGTCCAGCGCCGCCCGCACCGAGAGCGCGCCGCGGTCGCGCAGCAGGTCGCGCAGGGTGCGGCCGGGGACGTACTCCATCGCCATGAACACCGCGCGCGGATCCGCGCCCTGGTCCAGCACGTTGACCACATTGGGGTGCGCGAGCCGGGCCACCGCCTTCGCCTCGCGGATGAACCGCGCCGTGAAGTCGGCGTCGCCCGCCAGCGAAGGGTGCATCACCTTCAGTGCGACGGCGCGGTCGAGACGGGTGTCGGTGCCGCGGTAGACGGTCGACATGCCGCCGACGGCGATCCGCTGCTCGACCCGGTAGCGCCCGTCGAGCAGCACGCCGAGCAGAGGGTCGCCTATGGTCATGTCCACCCGAGGAGTCTAGGGGCCGAGTCGCCCGAATCGGTCATCACGACCGGAGCGCCGACACGGCGATCGGGGCGAGCAGCGCGCCGACGAGCAGCAGGTGGCCGATCAGCGCGCCCAGGCCGGCCCGGCTCAGCCGCCGCAGGCGGCCCGCGTCGCGCCCGGCGCCGACCGCGCCGACGGCGGCGCAGACCAGCACCGGGAGCAGCAGCAGCCCGGAGAGCCGCACCGCGCCGTTGCGCGGGGCGTCGCGTCCGGCCGTCTCCAGGCCCGGGGCGAGGTGGGTGAACTGCCAGACCAGCCACAGCAGCGCGCCGGTCAGCAGCGCCGCCGCCGCGCAGAACACCACCGCGCCCACCAGGTCGGCCCGGTTCCGTCGTGCCTGTGCCATGCGCACCCCCTCGGCCCGAGGACGCGCCGGGGCGCCCGGCGGTTCGGGCGCGCCGTCAGAACGCCGGGCGCTCCCGGGTGTCGGCCAGGCCGGCGGTGGGGGAGGAGGCCTCGGCGTAGTAGCGGCGCGGGATCCGGCCGGCCCGGTGGGCGAGGCGGCCGGCCTCGACGGCGCGGCGCATCGCGTCGGCCATCAGCACCGGATCCTGGGCGCGGGTCACGGCGGACGCCAGCATCACGGCGGAGCAGCCGAGTTCCATCGCCAGGGCGACGTCGCTGGCGGTGCCCGCACCCGCGTCGAGCACCACCGGGACGTTCGCGGACTCCACGATCAGCTGGAAGTTGTGCGGGTTGCGGATGCCCAGGCCGGAGCCGATCGGCGAGCCCAGCGGCATGATCGCCGCGCAGCCGACGTCCTCCAGCTTGCGGGCCAGCACCGGGTCGTCGTTGGTGTACGGCAGCACGGTGAAGCCGTCGTCGACCAAGGTCTCGGCGGCGTCCAGGAGTTCGATCGGGTCGGGCAGCAGGGTGCGCTCGTCGGCGATCACCTCCAGCTTCACCCAGTCGGTGCCGAGCGCCTCGCGGGCGAGGCGGGCGGTGAGCACGGCCTCGCCGGCGGTGTAGCAGCCGGCCGTGTTCGGGAGGATCCGGATGCCGTTGCGGGCCAGCACCTCCAGCACCGAGCCCTGGGTAGCGGTGTTGACCCGGCGCATCGCCACCGTGGTCAGTTCGGTGCCGGAGACCCGCAGCGCCTGCTCCAGCACGTCCAGGCTGGGCGCGCCGCCGGTGCCCATGATCAGGCGGGAGGCGAAGGCGGTGTCGCCGATGGTCAGCAGGTCGTCGGCCATCTCAGCCTCCCTGCACGGCGGTGAGGATCTCCACCCGGTCGCCCGCCAGCAGCGCCGTGGTCGGCCACGAACTGCGCGGCACCACGGCCTCGTTGACGGCGGCGGCGACGCCGGTGTTGGCGGCGGACACCTCGGCGACCACCGCGTCCAGGGTGGTGGCTTCGGGCAGTGTGCGGGGTTCGCCGTTGACGGTCAGGGCGACGGTGTTCATGCGGGCACCTCGGTGCGGAAGCGGTCGGGGGTGAAGTCGGTCGCCAGCGGGGAGAGTTCGCCGGTGGCCAGGTAGTCGGCGAGCAGGTCGGCGGTGACCGGGGTGAGCAGCACGCCGTTGCGGTAGTGCCCGGTGGCGGCGGCCAGGCCGGGCAGTGCGGTCGGGCCGAGCAGCGGCGCGTTGTCGGGCGAGCCCGGCCGCAGCCCCGCGTTGGTCTCCACCAGCGGCAACTCGGTGATGCCGGGCACGAGTTCGTGCGCGTCCCGGAGCAGCTCGTACACGCCGCCCGCGGTGACGGTGGTGTCGTGGCCCATCTCCTCGGTGGTCGCGCCGATCACCAACTCGCCGTCGGCGCGCGGCACCAGGTACAGGTGCTGCCCGCGCACCACGGCGCGCACGTTGCGGGACAGGAACGGCGCGTACAGCTTCGGGATCCGCAGCCGCACCACCTGCCCCTTCACCGGGCGGATCGCCGGCAGCACCCCGTCCGGCAGGCCCGGCAGCAGGTGGCTGCGGGAGCCGGCCGCCAGCACCGTCCGTCCGGCGGTCAGTTGCTCGCCCGTCAACAGCCGCACGCCGATGGCCCGGTCGCCGTCGGCCCCGTCGCGGTCGACCAGCAGTTCGGCGGCCTGGGTGCGGTGGAAGGCGACGCCCAGCAGCTTGCAGGCCGCGACCAGCGCGGCGGCGAGGCGGCGGCCGTCCACCTGGTGGTCCTCGGCGACGTGCAGGCCGCCGCGTACGCCCGGGGCCAGCATCGGCTCCAGCCGCCGGCACTCCCGGCCGGTCAGCCACTGCGACTCCAGGCCCAGCCGGCCGTGGAAGGCGTGCAGTTCGCGCAGCTCCTCGCGGTCGTCGGAGTCCAGCGCGACGGCCAGCGTGCCGGTGCGGCGGTAGCCGGTGTCCAGGCCGGTCAGCTCGGTCAGCTCGGCCGCGAACGCGCCGTAGCGCTCGTTCGACGCCATGCCCAGGCGCAGCAACGGCTCCTCGCCGTACTGGAGTTCGGTGACCGGCGCGAGCATCCCGGCGGCGACCTGCGCCGCGCCGCCGCCCGGCGACGGGTCCACCACCGCGACGCTCAGCCCGCGCTGCGCGGTGCGCCAGGCGACGCCGAGGCCGATGATGCCGCCGCCGATCACCAGCACGTCGGTAGGTGCCACAGCACTTCTTCTCCCTTCGCCGGCATGACCCGGATCAGGTTCGGACGGTCGCGGGCCGCCACAGCCCGCCTCTCAGCCCGGTGCGCCGGGCTCCCGTGATGAGGTAGTCCCTCCACTTTAACGCCGGTGCCCGCAGCGGCCGCAGGCCGGTTAGGGTGGACGCCGTGGCTGAGCTGAGGGCAACGGACCGGGTCGTCGTGGTCGGGGCGGGCATGGCGGGCGCACAGGCCGCCCTGAACCTGCGGCAGGGCGGCTGGCAGGGCGCCGTCACCCTGGTCGGCGAGGAACTCCACCTGCCGTACGACCGGCCGCCGCTCTCCAAGAACGTGCTGCTCGGCAAGGCCGACGCCACCGCCTTCGAGATCGACTGGAGCGGCCTCGGCGTCGACCTGCTCACCGGCCACCGGGCCACCGGCCTGAACGCCGGCGTGCTGCACACCGATCGCGCCGAACTCCCGTACCACGCCCTGGTGATCGCCACCGGTGCCGACCCCCGCACGCTGCCGGGCCTGCCCGGCGCCCGCACCCTGCGCACCGTCGACGACGCGCACGCGCTGCGCGCCGCGCTCACCCCCGGCAAGCGGATCGTGCTGGTCGGCGCGGGCTGGATCGGCGCCGAGACCGCCACCGTCGCCCGCGCCCTCGGCTGCCACGTCACCGTCGTCGAGGCCGCCGCCACCCCGCTGGCCGGGGCGCTGCCCGCCGAACTCGGCACGCTGATGACCGAGTGGTACGCCGCCGCCGGCGTCGAACTGCGCTGCGGCGTCGGCGTCGCCGGGGCCGCCGACGGCGGGGTGCTGCTCGCCGACGGCACCCACCTGCCCGCCGACGAGGTGGTGGTCGGCATCGGCGCCCGCCCCGCCACCGGCTGGCTCGCCGGCAGCCCGCTCGCCCTCGACCCCGACGGCACGATCCCGGTCGACGACCGCCTGCGCACCGCGCTGCCCGGCGTCTGGGCGGCCGGCGACTGCGTCTCCTACCCGTCCGCCCGGTTCGGCGCCCGGCTGGCCGTCCAGCACTGGGACCACGCCCTGCACTCCGGCGGCACCGTCGCCGCCTCCGTGCTCGGCGCCCTGGACGCGCCCTACGACCCCGTCCCGTACTTCTGGTCCGAGCAGTTCGACCGCATGGTGCAGTACGCCGGCCGGCACGCCGGGGCCGACCACCTGCTGTGGCGGGGCTCCCCGTCCGGCCGGGACTGGTCGGTGCTGTGGCTGCGCGACGGCGCGCTGGTCGCCCTGCTGGCCGTGGACCGGCCGCGCGACCTGGCGCAGGGCCGCCGCCTGATCGAACGCGGCACGGTGCTCGACCCGGAGCTCGCGGCCGATCCGGCCGTCCAGCTGAAGGCGGCCACCCGCTAGCGGATGGGTAGGCTGGGTGCCGTGAGCAAGATTGATCCCAAGATTGACGCCCTGGTCCCTGCGTGGCTGTACCTGCCCGACATCTCGGAGCGGTGGGGCGTGGTGATCACCGAGGTCCGCGACATGGTGAGGAACCGCACCCTGTTGGCCGTCCGCCGCGGCGAGAACAACTCCCTCCAGGTGCCCGCCGACTTCATCGAGGACGACGGCCCGGTCAAGCACCTGGTCGGCACCCTCACGGTGCTCCGCGACTGCGGCTTCTCCGACCAGGAGATCCTGGAGTGGATGTTCACCGAGGACCCGTCGCTGCCCGGCAGCCCGATCCAGGCGCTGCGCGAGAACCGCGGCACCGAGGTCAAGCGCCGCGCCCAGGCCCTGGCGCTGTGACCAGCCCGGTGGCAGCCCGTCAGCAGCTCGCCGACGCGAAGCTCTACCTGTGCACCGACGCCCGGCGCGAGCAGGGCGACCTGGCCGACTTCCTGGACGCCGTGCTGGCCGGCGGCGTCGACATCGTCCAGCTCCGGGACAAGAACCTGGAGGCCCGCCAGGAGCTCGACTACCTGGAGGTCTTCGCGGACGCGGCCCAGCGGCACGGCAAGCTGCTGGCCGTCAACGACCGCGCCGACGTCGCCTTCGGCGCCCGCCCCGACGTGCTGCACCTCGGGCAGGACGACCTGCCGGTGGCCGTCGCCCGGGCCATCCTCGGCGAGGACGTCCTGATCGGACGCTCCTGCCACGCCGAGACCGAAGTGGACGCGGCGATCACCGAGCCCGGCGTCGACTACTTCTGCACCGGCCCGGTCTGGCCCACCCCCACCAAGCCCGGCCGCCACGCCCCCGGCCTCGACCTCGTCCGCTACGCGGCCGCCGCCGACCCGGCCCGACCCTGGTTCGCGATCGGCGGCATCGACCACGACAACCTCGACCAGGTCCTGGCCGCCGGCGCCACCCGCATCGTGGTCGTCCGGGCCCTCACGGCCGCCGAGGACCCGGGCGCGGCGGCGGCGCAACTGGCTGCGCGCCTGCGGTAGGCAGGTGGGTGACCGATCGCCCCTGGTTCCGCACCCTCACCGGGAACCGTTGGCGGCTCTGGTGGCCTCCGTGCAGTCGTGAACCCCGAATTCCGTGCCCGCCGGGCCGTGCTGCTCGCCCCGGCCGTCCTTCTCGCTGCGGCCGTCGCGTTCGTCGCGCAGCGACCGTTGCATCACCGTGCCGGGTGGCAGCCGTGGCTCGGGACGGTCAATGCGGCGGTGTTCTGGTCGCTGGTCGCGTTGCCGCTGTCGGCGGGGCTGGTGTGGGTGCTGGCCCGGCGGCGGGGCGACCGGGGGTGGGGGCGGTCGTTCGCCGAGGTCGCCGTGGTGCACGGGACGGTTCCGTGGGTCTGGATGATTCTGCTGCCGGGCCCGGGGGCGGGTGTCGCACCCCGGCGGGTCAGCCTGCTGCCGTTGCGGGACCTGTACGAGGTCCTCACCCAGGGCACGCCGGTCACCGCGGTGGTGCAGATCGGCGGCAATCTGCTGGTGTTCGCGGCGCTCGGCTTCTTCGCGCCGGTGCGGTTCCGTGCGCTGGCGTCCGTGCCCCGGATGCTGGCGCTCGGTGCGGCCTGCTCGGTGCTGGTGGAGACCGCCCAGTACGTGCTGTGGCTGGACCGCGTCTCCTCGGTGGACGACGTCCTGCTGAACGCCACCGGCGCCGGGCTGGCCGCACTCGCCTCCCGGCGGTGGTGGGCCCGCTGATCAGTACTTGCGCACCGTCGCCGCGTCCGCCAGCGCCTGGAGCACTTCGCGGGTCGGGCCGTCGGCGATCGGCGCGTTGCGCAGGGCGGTCAGCGCTTCGGTGAGCAGCCGGTCGATGCGGGCCTCGACGATCGCCGGGGCGCCGCTGGCGGAGATCAGGTCGCGCAGCTCGGCCACCTCGTCCGCGGTGAGGTCGGGCGCGCCGAGGCGGGCGTCCAGGGTCTGGGCGTCGATCTCCGACAGGCCGCGCATGGCGTGCGCGACCAGCAGGGTGCGCTTGCCCTCGCGGAGGTCGTCGCCGGCCGGCTTTCCGGTGACCTCCGGGTCGCCGAACACGCCGAGCAGGTCGTCCCGGAGCTGGAACGCCTCGCCCAGCGGCAGGCCGAAGTCGCCGAGCGCCTCGACCAGGTCGGGGCCGGCGCCGGCCAGCAGCGCGCCGACCTGCAGCGGGCGTTCGATGGTGTACTTCGCGGACTTGTAGTGCAGCACCGTCCGGGCGCGGTCCAGCGCGTCGGCGTCGGTGGAGTCGCCCGCCACCGGCTCCAGCACGTCCAGGTACTGGCCGAGCATGACCTCGGTGCGCATCAGGTCGAACGCCGGCTTGGCGGCGGAGACCGCGGCGGCGGGCAGCCCCGAGCGCTGGAACAGCTCGTCGCACCAGATCAGCAGCAGGTCGCCGAGCAGCACCGCGGCGGACGCGCCGTACTGCTCGCGGTCGCCGCGCCAGCCGCTGGACCGGTGCAGGCCCTCGAAGCGGCGGTGGATGGACGGCAGGCCGCGGCGGGTGTCGCTGCGGTCCATCAGGTCGTCGTGCACCAGGGCGCTGGCCTGCAGCAGCTCCAGGGCGGCCGCGGCCCGCTCGATGCCGGGCTCGTCGGCGTCGCCGCCGGCCGCGCGCCAGCCCCAGTAGCAGAACGCCGGGCGGAGCCGCTTGCCGCCGTCGAGGAGGAACTCGCGCAGCGCGTCGGCGACCGGACCCAGCTGGTCGGAGATGCCGGAGAGCAGGGCGGTCCGTTCGGCCATGAACGCGCTCAACGCGGCGTTGACGCGGTCGCGCACGTCCTCCGCATCGATGGGATTGCGGGGAAGACGGGTGGAGGAGGGCACCTGGAACTCCGGATAGATTGGTCTGACAGTCAGACTAACGCCCCCGCCCGGGTGCACCGATCCGTCGAGGTCCGGGCCGGGCCGTCGGGGCCTGTCCGGAAATCTCAACACGTGTCTCAGCCCCTGGACACGGTTTGTCCGGGCCGCGCCGCCGAAGGCTAACCTGCCTGCATGGCACTCGGGATTCCCTCCACCAGAAGCGACCGCGCACAGACCGTGCGTGACCTGCTGGCGGCAGGCGACCGCTCCTTCTCCTTCGAGTTCATGCCGCCCCGCAGCGAGGAGGGCGAACGCAAACTCTGGGACGCGATCCGCCGCGTCGAGGCGCTCGACCCGAACTTCGTCTGCATGACCTACGGCGCCGGCGGCTCCTCCCGCGGCCGCACCGTCAACCTGGTCGGCCGGATCGCCACCGAGACCACCCTCACCCCCGTCGCGCACCTCACCGCCGTCGACCACTCGGTCGCCGAACTGCGCAACATCATCGGCCAGTACGCCGACGAGGGCGTCCGCAACGTGCTCGCCGTCCGCGGCGACCCGCCCGGCGACCCGATGGGCGAGTGGGTCCGCCACCCCGACGGCGTCAGCTACGCCTACGAACTCGTCGAACTCATCAAGGGCATCGGCGACTTCTGCGTCGGCGTGGCCGCGTTCCCGCAGATGCACCCACGCTCCACCGAGTGGGACGAGGACATCAAGCACTTCGTCGCCAAGTGCCGGGCCGGCGCGGACTACGCGATCACCCAGATGTTCTTCGAGGTCGAGGACTACCTGCGGCTGCGCGACCGGGTCGCCGCGGCCGGCTGCGAGACGCCGATCATCCCGGAGATCATGCCGGTCACCAACATCCGCCAGCTGGTCCGCTTCCCCCAGCTGTCCGGCTCCGACTTCCCGCCCGAGTTTCGCCGCCGCCTGGAGGCCGCCGCCGAGAATCCGGCCGAGGTCCGGGCGGTCGGGCTGGAGCACGCCACAGCCATGGCCGAGAGGCTCCTGGCGGAGGGCGCGCCGGGCCTGCACTTCATCACCCTCAACCACAGCACCTCGACGCTGGAGATCTACCAGAACCTGGGCCTCAACAAGCGCTGACGGCCCCTGCGGGCCAGGCTCTTCGCCGCCGCCGGGGTCCGACCGACCGGCGTCGCGGGATTTCGGCCCTTCGGGCCGGGATTTGGGGGCGGGGCAGTCTGAGGTTGGCCCTGCGGGCCGGGCTTTTCGGCGTTGGCAGGGTTCGACAGGCTGGCGGCGCGGGGGTTTCGGCCCTTCGGGCCGGGCTTTGGCGGGACGGGGAGCTGTTGGCCCTGCGGCCGGGCTTTTTGACGTCGCCGGGGTTCGACCGGCCGGCGGCGTGGGGTTTTGGCCCTTCGGGCCGGGCCTTGGGGCCGAGGGGGTTCGAGGTTGGCCCTGCGGGCCAGGCTTTGGTGGGGAGCTGTTGGCCCTGCGGCCGGGCTTTTCGGCGTCGGCGGGGTTCAGCCGGTCGGCGGTGCGGGGTTTCGGCCCTTCGGGCCGGGCCTTGGGGCGAGGAAATCTGAGGTTGGCCCTGCGGGCCGGGCTCTTCGACGCCGGCGGGGTTCGACCGGCTGGTGGTGTGGGGTTGCGGCTCTGCTGGCGGGGCTTTGGCGGGGCGGGGGCTGTTGGCCTGGCGGGCCGGGCTCTTCGACGCCGGCGGGGTTCGACCGGCCGGCGGCGTGGGGTTTTGGCCCTTCGGGCCGGGCCTTGGGGCCGAGGGAGTTCGAGGTTGGCTCTGCGAGCCGGGCTTTGGTGGGGAGCTATCGGCCCTGCGGGCCGGGCCTTTCGACGCCGGCGGGGTTCGACCGGCTGGTGGTGTGGGGTTGCGGCTCTGCTGGCCGGGCTTTGGGTGGGGCGGCGAGCTGTTGGCCTGGCGGGCCGGGCGCTTCGACGTCGGCGGGATTCAGCCGGTCGGCGGTGTGGGGTTTCGGCTCTGCGGGCCGGGCTTTGGTGGGGAGCTGTCGGCCCTGCGGGCCGGGCTTTTTCGATGTCGGCGGGGTTCAGCCGGTTGGCGGTGTGGGGTTTCGGCTCTGCGGGCCGGGCCTTGGGGCGAGGAAATCTGAGGTTGGCCCTGCGGGCCGGGCTTTGGCGGGACGGGGAGCTGTTGGCTCTGCGGCCGGGCTTTTCGGTGTTGGCGGGGTTCGACCGGCTGGTGGTGTGGGGTTGCGGCTCTGCGGGCCGGGCTTTGGTGGGGAGCTGTCGGCCCTGCGGGCTGGGCTTATCGACGTTGGCGGGGTTCAGCCGGTCGGCGGTGCGGGGTTGCGGCTCTGCGGGCCGGGGTGGGGAGCTGTTGGCCCTGCGGCCGGGCTTTTCGGCGTCGGGGGGATTCAGGTGGTGGCATGGGGTTCCAGCCCGGGGGCTGGGCATTTCGGTGCTGGGGGTGGGGCGTGTGGGGGTGCGGTGGGGCGCGGGTGGGGGGTCGTGTTGGGGGAGGGTGGTGCGGGATGCGGTGGTGTTTGCCCGGAGGCGGTACAGTCGCCCGCAATCGCGCGGTGATGGTGGCGTCTGGAGGTTGCGGGGATGGGCATCGGACACCTGTTCCTCTATGGCGCTCTGGCGCTGGTCGCGGTCTGGCTGGTGGCCGAGTTGCTGCTGCAGAACCGGGCCGCGCTGCACTGGCGGGCGCTGGCCCTGGCGGGGTTCCTCGGAGTGGTGGCGGGGATGACGCAGTCCTCCGTGCCGGTGATAGTCGTGGGCGCCGGCGCCTTCGCGGCGGGCCAGGCGATGGTCACCCTTTCGGTCAAGCGCGGTCGCCCGGTCGGCTGGTCGTTGCGTCGCGCGGACGGCTCCCTGCCCGGGCCGCTGGCGAAGGTTCCGCTGCTGGCCGCGGCCACCGGCGGGACGACCGCCGTCGCGGCGGCCGCGGTGGCGGCTCCGAAGGTCGGTGAGGTCGGCCCGGTCGAGGACGAGCCGGTGGAGGAACAGCCGTACGCGTACGAGGAGTTCCAGGAGCTCGACGCCGGGGTCTACACCGAGGAGTCGGTCTCCTACCAGCAGCCGGCGCAGGAGCAGTACGCCTACCAGCAGCAGCCCGACTACGGCTACCAGCAGCAGTACCAGCCGGACCAGCAGTACCAGCCGCAGCCGCAACTGATCGGCTACGACCAGTACGGCCAGCCGGTCTACCAGTTCCCGCAGCAGCAGTACCAGCCAGAGCAGCAGTACCAGCCGGAGCAGCAGTACCAGCAGCAGCCGCCGTACATCCCGCAGCAGCCCGGCGAGCAGCAGCACAACTGGTACCACCAGCAGCAGTACTGAGCCGCCGTCAGGCCGGGCCGATCAGCCCGGCGGTGATCGAGGCGGACATCCCGACCCGGGCCAGCCCGCCGCCGGGGTGGGCGTGCGCGCCGATCAGGTACAGGCCGGGCTCGCCGGGCCGGTTGGCCTGGGCGAGTTGCCCGCCCGCCAGTGCGGGCACCGGGACGGACGCGGTCAGCCGGGTCTCCCGCCAGCGCAGCCGCTCCCGCAGGTCGAGGCCCGCGGCGGCCAGGTGGGCCAGCAACTGTTCGGCGTAGGCGTCCTGTTGGGCGTCCGTCAGAGTGAGCCCGGCGGGAACGGTGACGGTCAGCACGGCCGTCTCGGAGTCCGCGTCGGGCACCAGCAACGGGTCGTCCGGGCGCAGCAGTTGGACGGTGGGGCGCGCGGGCAGGGCACGGTCGGTGAAGACCGCGCGCGCCTCGGCGGCGACGTCCGCGCCGTGCAGGACGGTGCGGTGCGCAGTGCCGGCGGGGCGGGCGCCGTTCAGGGCGAGCAGCACGGTGAAGCGTCCGGGCGCGGGTTCGGCGGGCGCGGCGACCCCCAGGCCGGGGACGGCCGACAGCACCGCGTCGGCGGTCAGCACCCCGTCGTCGGTGCGGACGCCGGTCACCCGCCCGTCGGCACGCTCCAGCGCCCGCACGGGCGTGTCGAAGCGGAACTCGACGCCGCGGCTCCCGCACCGCGCGAACACCGCGTCGGCGAGCGCCCGCATGCCGCCGCCCACGTACCAGACGCCGAACGACTGCTCCATGTACGGCAGGACGGTCGCCGAGGCGGGCGCGGTCAGCGGGTTCAGGCCGTACCGCAGCGCGTACTCGGCGAGCAGCGCGGCCGGGCCGGGCTCGCCGCCCAGCTCGCGGGCGGTGACGTCGGCCAGCGTGTGGCGGCCGCGCGGCAGCAGCCGGGACAGGCCGCGACGCGGCGGCACCGGGTACGGGTCGACGGGGTCGACGGCCGGGCGGGGCTCCTCCAGCAGCGGGCGGCGGGTGGCCTCCCAGACGGTGCGGCCCCGGTTGACCATGTCGTTCCAGCGCTCACCGGCGCCGGAGCCGAACGTCGAGTCCAGCGCCTGGCCGACCCCGCCGCGGGACGCGTTCGGCAGCACCAGTTCGCTGCCGTCCGCGAACAGGTGCCGGCTCTCCGGGTCCACCGGCCGCAGCGCGACCAGCTCCTCCAGCGGCTCCCGGCCGGTCTTCAGCGCGAGGTCGCGGTACACGGCGGGCAGCGCGAGCAGGCCCGGCCCGGTGTCGAACCCGAAACCCTCCCGCCGGTACGACCCCACCTGGCCGCCGTACGTTCCGGCCGCCTCCAGCACGGTCACCCGGTGCCCGAGGGTGGCCAGCCTGGACGCGGCGGCCAGACCGCCCATACCTGCGCCGACGACGATGATGCGAGCCATGGCAGGAGATCTTATGCGGCCTTCACACGGCGACGGCCTCCGGTGGGTGCGTCCACGCGCAGGTCACCGTGCCGGGTCGAGCCCCGGGGTGCGCGTCCCCGCCTTCGCCGGGCGGCGCTCCTTGCGGCGGAGCCAGAACCGCCGGATGCGGGACACCGCGAACCACACCAGCAGCCCCCCGAGCAGCAGCAGGACGGCCGCCGCCGAGGCCGCCAGCCACGGGTGGAAGACCGCCAGGGTCACCAGGCCCGCCACCGACAGGTCCTCGCCCAGGCTGAGCAGGATGTTGGAGGCCGGTTCGGGCGAGGTGTTCACCGCCATCCGCAGGCCGGCCTTGATGCCGTGGCTGAGCAGGGCCGTCGCGCCGCCGACCGCGCCCGCCGCGACCTCGCCCAGCGAACCCGGGTCGTGGGCCGCCAGCAGGGCGCCCACGGTGGCGCCGGCGATCGGGCGGACGAAGGTGTGCACCACGTCCCACACGCTGTCCACGTACGGGATCTTGTCGAGCACCGCCTCGCACAGGAACAGCACCGCCGCGGCGATCAGCACGTCGGTGCGCTCCAGCACCGGCGGCACCGAGTCCGCGCCGCCGAACCGGCCGAACAGGCCCAGCAGCAGCACCACGGCGTAGGCGTTGATCCCGCTCGCCCAGCCACTGGTGAAGATCAGCGGAACGGCCTCCACCGCAGCCCCCTCGCACACGCTCCGTCCGTCCGGCCCTCGGACGGACCCGGCCACCGTACCCGCCCCGCCGACCGTCGGGGGCGTCTGAGTATCCGTACTCAGATCGTCGGTTGAGTACCCGCGCGGATTCCCGGTGTCACGGCGTGACGGCACAGTAGTGGGCAACGGGACGGCCACCACCGGGTGAGCCTCCCGAAGCGCCCGGGGCAGGCCACGTCCAACGGGGGAACGGCGGCCCGCACCACAGGCCCTGGGCGCGACCAACGGCCGCACGAAAGGGGCCGGGCACCGCCGACACGGGGCGGCGGAGCCCGGCCCCCGCCGGGGGAGCGGCCGTGGGGACGACCGACCGGCCACGAACGGCCCGGAGTTGTCAGACCCCCCGTTCACGATGGATGCATGACCGGGCCGACCGGCCCGGGCAAGGTCCGGAGTGAACGGGGGAGACCCATGACCATCAGTCGTCCTGAGCCTGTCGCCCGCCCTGCCGTCGATCAACCCGTCGTCGACCAGCCCACCCTGCCCGCCGCCCGCGGAGCCGACGTCCACCCGGTGCTGCGGCGGGTTCCCGTCTCGCCGGCCGCGCTCGAACTGCTGCGGCACGCCCACCGCACCCTGGTGTTCGCCCGGGGTCGGCAGGATCCGCTGGAGCGCTACGCCACCGCCCACCTCGCCGCGCTGCGCGCCACCGCCGCCGTGCTCGCGGTCCGCGGCCGTCCCGAACGCCATCCGCGCCGCCGCCACGCGATCCGCCCCGCATGGGAGCTGCTGCCCGAGGTCGCCCCCGAACTCGCCGAGTGGGCCGCCTACTTCGCCGCCGGCGCCCGCCGCCGCGCCGCCGCCGAGGCCGGCATCGCCGGCGCCGCCGGGCCGCGGGACGCGGACGACCTGATCCGCAACACCGCCCTCTACCTCCGGATCGTGGAGCGGATCCTGGCCCTGCATCCCTGAGCCGGCGGCTGCGCCGCACCCGGCCCGCCCTGTTCGGACGGATAGGGTAAGGGCGTTCCCGCCGTGGAAGACCTGCCAAGAGGGGTGCCGCCTTGTATCCGACTCGTCCCCGCAGTGCGCTGCGTACCGCCGTGGTGTGGGAGGTGCTGCGGTCGGCGCTGGAACGGCGCTCCGCCGAGCTCGGACGGCCGGTCCTGGAGGTCGTCGACACCGGCGGCGGCACCGGCAACTTCGCCGTGCCGGTGGCCAGGCTGGGCCACCGGGTCACCGTGGTCGACCCCAGCCCCGACGCGCTGTTCGCCCTGGAGCGGCGGGCCGCCGAGGCCGGGGTCACCGACCTGGTGCGCGCCGTCCAGGGCGACACCCAGACGCTGCCCGAGCTGGTCCCGGCCGGCTCGGTCGACGCGGTGCTGTGCCACGGCGTGCTGGAGGTCGTCGACGACCCCGCCGAGGCGCTCGGCCACCTGGTCGGCACCCTCGGCAAGGGCGGCCTGGTCAGCCTGCTCGCCGCCAACCGCAACGGCGCCGTGCTGGCCCGCGCGGTGGCCGGCCAGTTCACCGACGCCCGCACCGTGCTGGACGCCCCCGACGGCCGCTGGGGCGCCGGCGACCCGATGCCCCGCCGCTTCACCGGCGACCAGCTCGACGCCCTCGCCACCGACGCCGGCCTGCGGGTCACCTCCGTGCACGGGATCCGGGTCTTCGCCGACCTGGTCCCCGGCGTCCTGGTCGACACCGAGCCGGGCGCGCTCGACGCCCTGCTCAAGCTGGAGCTGGCCGCCGCCGAGCAGCCCGCCTTCCACGCCGTCGCCACCCAGCTCCACCTGCTCGCCGAAGCGGCCTGACCGCCCACCGGCACAGCCAGGGGCACCAAGTGGGAGGGCCGCTCGTTGCAGAGGTGCAGGCCCCGGTTCGTGGTGGCCCGTGCCACGCCCGATTGACCACGCCGAACCGGGCCCGTGGACCGTATGATCTGGGTAAAGCCGGTAAGCATGACGGCCAGACCGGTGGGGCATATGGACCACGAGGCCCGAGCCAGGGGTGGCGGACCGGTCGCCCCGCGACCGACGAGTAGGAGGACTCCGTGCCGCTCTCGGAGCACGAGCAGCGACTGCTCGAGCAGATGGAGCGAGCGCTGTACGCCGAAGATCCCAAGTTCGCGTCAGCGCTTGAGGGAACCGGCCTGCGCACCTACACCCGCCGGCGGGTCTACCTGGCCGCGGCGGGGTTCGTGGCAGGCATCGCGCTGCTCATGGGCGGCCTGGTCGCGCAGGTCATCTGGGTCAGCGTGATCGGGTTCCTGGTAATGCTGGGCTGTGCGGTCCTCGCGGTCACCGCGTGGCGTCGAGGCCCGGCCGGACACGGTCCACGGCAGGCGGCAGCGCCACGCCGGAAGACCGGCGTCGTGGACAAAATGGAACAGCGCTGGCAGCGGCGCCGCGACGAGCAGAGCGGGCTGTAGCGCGACCGGAACTCACAACGGAGAGATCCGCCCGAGGAGGGAGTCTTCCCTCGTCGGGCGGATCTTTGCGTGCAGCGCCTTCCCGCAGGTCCCCGCGCCCGGGCGGGGCGCGGGGACCTGCGGCGGCTACTCCTTCGGGGTGCGGCGGAAGCGTCCGGTGAGCTTGCTGCGGATCGCGTCCGTGCGGCGGGTGGTGCGTTCGCTGAGGGCGGCCATGCGTTCCTGGGCGCGCCACCAGAGGCGGACGGTGGAGGCGGGCAGGAGCAGGGCGCGCAGGCGGCGGCCGCGGGTGGCCTGGGTGAGCAGGCCGTCGCGGGCGGTGCGGACGTCGGCGCCGAGGTGCGGGGGCGGGTCGGACTCGCGGGCGTACATGACGCGTTCGGTGGCGAGGGCGACCCGGCCGGCGGCCTCGGCCGCGGCGGGGGCGAGGTGGGCGTCCTCGGCGAGCCGGCGGGCGGCGTTCCGGGGAGTGCGGGCCTCGTCGGGCGGCAGGCCCAGGTCCCAGGCGGAGTCGATGAGTTCGGCCCAGGCGGCGAGCACCTGTTCGTCGGTGAGCCGGGGGCCGTCCGCGCCGGGTCCGTGCCGGCCGGCGCCGAGGCGGCGTCGGCGCAGGCGGCCGCGGAGCATCATGGGCGCGGCCAGCACGGCGAGCAGCAGGACCAGGGCGGCCGCGGCGAGCAGGGCGGGCAGGCTCCGCCACCACGCGGTGGCGATGGTGCGGTGCTCGACCACCGCGGACTGGTCGTCGCAGTCGCCGATGCGGTGCTGCTGCGCGGTGCAGGTGCTGGAGGCGGACGGTCCGGCGGAGGGCCGGTCGGCGGAGGAGGAGGCGCTGGGCTGCGCGCTCGGCTTGGCCGTGTTCGCGGCCTGCGGGACGGAGTACAGCGGGGCGGCGCCCCGGTTCGGGGTGGGCTCGAAGCGCATCCAGCCGAGGCCGGAGAAGTACAGCTCCGGCCAGGCGTGGTAGTTGGAGCTGCGCACGATCCGGTTGGAGCCGTCGCCGGTGCCGGGGGTGAAGCCGATGGCGACCCGGGCGGGGATGCCGAGGGAGCGGGACATCGCGGCCATGGTGGCGGCGAAGTGCACGCAGAAGCCCTCCCGGTCCTGGAGGAACTTGGCGATGGCGTCCGGGCCGGTGCGCGGTTCGATCTTCGTGTTGTAGGTGAAGTCGCCCTTGGTGAAGTACTGCTGGAGGGCGACGGCCTGGTCGTACGGGTTGTTGGCGTTCGCGGTGATCTTCCGGGCGGTCTCGCCGACCACGGCGGGCAGGTTGGCGGGCAGCCCCAGGTAGCGCCGGGTGATGTCCTCGGGCGCGGGGGCGGCCGAGCGCAGCTGCGAGGCGTCGGGGTTGACGGTGACCGAGCCGACCGAGTACGAGAGGCCGTTGGTCTTCTGGCCGTTGACGGCGACGACGGTGCGGCCGGTCCGGTCGAAGCGCCAGTTCTGGATGGACGGCATCTCCACCCAGGACACCGGGTACGGCATCGGCAGCCAGGTGGCGCCGAGCCGGTCGGAGATCCTGACGTTGGTGCGGATCGGGTTGGTGGCGACGCCGGCGGCCAGGCCCTCGGGGGCGGGCAGCGTGGTGGGCAGCGGTTCGCCGGACTGGTTGCCGACCTTCCACTCCTCGCCGTCGAACTCGCTGAGCGCGGCGACCCGCAGGTAGAGCTGGTCGGCGTCGGTGGCGTCGGTGGAGAAGCGCAGCAGCTCGGTGTCGTCGTTGGAGCGCAGGTTGGCGGTGAGCGCGACCACCAGGTTGAGCGAGCGTTCGTCGCCGGGGCCGTTGCCCGTCCCGTTGCCGCTGCCGGCTCCGCCGCCGAGGCCGCCGAACAGGCCGGAGCCGGCCGAGGGCAGCAGGGCGGGCAGCAGCAGGGCGGTGGCGAGTGCGATCAGGCCGACCCGGCGGCCGCCGTTGGACAGCGCCACGGCGGAGCGGCCGGTGCCGTGGAAGACCCGGCCCCAGCGGGTGAGCCGGTCCTGGCCCTCGGTGTACAGCAGGATCAGGTAGCCGGCCGCGGCGAACAGGAACCACAGCCACATGCCGCCCGGCGAGCCGGCCAGGCCGCAGCCCACCGAGTACAGGGCGAGCAGCGGCAGGCCCGCGGCGGCGGCCCGGCGGTAGGTGACGGCCAAGGCGTCGACCAGGACGGCGACCAGGGCGACCGAGCCGACCACGATCAGCCGCAGGCCGTCGGTGGTGGGCGCGGGGATCGCGTACTCCTGGATGTCGCTGCCGCCCGCGGCCAGCCGGGTGGAGAGGGCGTCGAGCGCGGCCGGGCCGGGCAGCACGCCGACGGTCATCGCGGACTGCACGGTGGTCAGCATCAGGACGTACACCACCGCGAGCAGCTGGAGCGGCAGCACCAGCGGGCGGGGCAGCGGCAGCGCGCGCAGGCCGGCGCCGGCGCCGGCCGCGACGGCGATCATCAGCAGGCCGTGCGGGGCCAGGGCGAAGGAGTCCTGGAACAGCGGGGACAGGGACAGCGCCGCCAGGGCGGTCGCCAGGGCCGCGCAGAGCGTCAACTTGGCCCGGGTGGTCACGCGCCGACCTCGTCTCGGTAGGGAACGGAATTCTGGGTGCGGTCGGCGGCCCGCCACAGCGCGGGCAGCGAGTCGCCGGCGCGCACCGGGAGGACGGTCCAGCCGGCCGCGCGCAGTCGGCCGATCGCCGTGTCGGCCTGCTCGTCGGGAGTCTCCGGGAAGAGGTGCCGCAGGCCCGACCAGGTGCCGGTGTCCAGCAGCAGGGCGACCGCGCCGCCGGCCCGGCGGCGCAGCCTGGCCAGGCGCTCGGTCTGGTCCTCGTCGAGGTCGCCGACGATCGCCACCAGCAGGCCCTCGCCGCCCAGGCGCAGCACCTCCTCGGCGCGGTTCAGGCCGCCGCCGTCGGAGTGCTCGACCACGGCGAGCGCGTCCAGCAGCACGCCGACGGTCTCGGCGGTGGTGGTGTTGGCGCCGTGCTGCGGGTGGGCGCGGCCGGTGTCGGTGAGCAGCCGGGTCTGGTAGCCGCGCTGCACCAGGTCGACGGAGATCGAGGCGGCGGCGGACACCGCCCATTCGAACGAGGAGGCGGGGCCGGAGCCGCGGTGCGCGGTCTCCCGGGTGTCCAGCAGCACGGTGGCGCGGGCCCGGAGCGGCTGCTCCTCCCGGCGGACCATCAACTCGCCGTAGCGGGCGGTGGACTTCCAGTGCACCCGGCGCAGGTCGTCGCCGTGCCGGTACTCGCGCGGGATGACGTCGTCGTCGCCGGCCAGCGCCAGCGCGTGCGTGTTGGACTCGCCCTGCCCGGCGGACTCGCCGGGCAGCCGCACCGGTGGCAGGTCCTGGACCTGCGGGACCACGGTGAGCACGTCGGCGGCGGTGAACGCGCGGGTCAGCTCGCACATCCCGAACGGGTCGGACAGCCGCAGCTGCAGCGGGCCGAGCGGGTAGCGGCCGCGCAGGTCGGAGCGGACCCGGTAGGACACCTCGCGGAAGCCGCGCGGCTCGACCCGGTCCAGCACGAAGCGCGGGCGCGGACCCAGCACGTACGGGACCTTGTCCTCCAGCAGCAGCAGGCCGGTGGGCACCCGGGAGACGTTGTCCAGCCGCAGGTGCACCCGGGCCTCCTGGCCGGCCGCGGCGCGCTGCGGGCTGAGCCGGCGGCCGGAGGCGACCCGGTAGCGGGTGCGGACCAGCAGCAGCGCGGAGGCCAGCGGCAGCACCGCCAGCAGCACGCCGACCTGGAACAGCGCGCTCTGGCCGAACAGGTACGCGCAGAGCGCGGCGGTCAGGCCGGCGGCCAGGAAGGAACGCCCCCGGGTGGTGAGCCCCTGCAGGGCGGCGCGCAGCCCGGAGGGCCGGGCGGGGCCCGGCACCTCAGCGGCCCTGCGGACGCGGGAGGGGCAGTCGGGACACCAGGTCGAGCACCACGTTCTCCACGGTGCGGCGGCTCAGCTGGGTCTCCGAGGTGGGCAGCAGACGGTGCGCCAGCACCGGCACGGCCAGCGCCTGGATGTCGTCCGGCAGCACGTAGTCGCGGCCGTCCAGGGCGGCGTGCGCGCGGGCCGCGCGGACCAGGTGCAGGGTGGCCCGGGGGGAGGCGCCGAGCCGCAGCTCGGGGGTGTTGCGGGTGGCGGAGACCAGGTCGACGGCGTACCGGCGGACCGGGTCGGAGACGTACACGCCCTTGACCACCTCGATCAGCTTGAGCAGGTCGGCGGCGTGCGCGACCGGCCGCAGGTCGTCCAGCGGGTTGGCGGCCGAGTGCAGGTCGAGCATCGCGTACTCGGCCTCGGGGCTCGGGTAGCC
Organism: Kitasatospora sp. CB02891; assembly: GCF_002803145.1. Classification (NCBI taxonomy): domain Bacteria; kingdom Bacillati; phylum Actinomycetota; class Actinomycetes; order Kitasatosporales; family Streptomycetaceae; genus Kitasatospora; species Kitasatospora sp. CB02891. Next base: position 528,227 of record NZ_NNBO01000003.1, read on the forward strand.
GATCGAGATGCGGGCCATGAAGCGGTCGCGCTGGGCCTCGGGCAGGGCGTAGGTGCCCTCCATCTCGACCGGGTTCTGGGTGGCGATCACCATGAACGGCGAGGGCAGCTCGTAGGAGGTGCCGTCGATGGTGACCTGACGCTCCTCCATCGACTCCAGCAGCGCCGACTGGGTCTTCGGGGAGGCCCGGTTGATCTCGTCGCCGACCACGATCTGCGCGAAGATCGCGCCGGGCCGGAACTCGAAGTCCCGCTGGTGCTGGTCGAAGACGTTGGTGCCGGTGACGTCGGAGGGCAGCAGGTCGGGGGTGAACTGGATCCGGCGGACCGTGCAGTCCACCGAGCGGGCCAGCGCCTTGGCGAGCATGGTCTTGCCGACGCCGGGCACGTCCTCCAGCAACAGGTGGCCCTCGGCGAGCAGCACGGTCAGCGCGATCCGGACGGCCTCCGGCTTGCCCTCGATCACGCTCTCGACGGACGCCCGGACCCGGTCGACCACCGCCGTCAGCTCCGCCAGCCCGGCCGGCTCCCGGCGTTCGCGGCGGTCCTGCTCCGGCTGCCCCGTGCCCTGTCCGTTGATGGTCGTCACCCGTACGCTCCCATGTGCAACAGTCGCCGGGCGGCTGGTTCGAGCCCGGCCCGCCCCGAATACTCGGCGCATTCTTCCCTGTCCCCCGACCAGAAGTCACCCGGCCGGGCGACACGCGAAGGCTTGTCCCGGTTTGGGACGAGGGTGCGGCCCGGACGGTTTCAGCGGATCTCGCGGAGCAGTCCGGTGTGCACGTCGAAGACGAATCCGCGGACCTGGTCGCGGTGCGGCAGGAACGGCGAGGTGCGCACCCGCTGCATGGACTGGCGGACGTCGCCGTCCAGGTCGGTGAAGGCCTCCACCGCCCACTGCGGGCGCTGGCCGACCTCGTGCTCCAGTTCGTGCCGGAAGTCCTCGGTCAGGCCGAGCAGGCCGCAGCCGGTGTGGTGGATCAGCACCACGGTGCGGGTGCCCAGGGCGCGCTGACTGATGGTCAGGGAGCGGATGGTGTCGTCGGTGACCACGCCGCCCGCGTTGCGGATGATGTGCGCGTCGCCGAGCTCCAGGCCGAGCGCGGCGAACAGGTCGAGCCGGGCGTCCATGCAGGCCACCACGGCGACCTTGCGCACCGGGCGGGCGTCCATGCCGCCGTCCCGGAAGGTTTCGGCGTAGGAGCGGTTGGCTGCCACGAAGCGGTCGGTCTCGGACGGCCGGTCGGGGCCGGGAGCAGGTGCCATGCGACGACCGTAGTGGGGTGGCGCGGGCGGCGGGACCCACCTGCGCAAGCCTTTACCCGCCGGGCTCCGGGCCCCGTTCGGACGGCTTCGACCCGGTTCGACCGGCGCGTCCGGAGCGCTCCGCGCCCCGTCCGGCCGGCGGCCCGCACCACCGGTCCGACCTGCGAGGACGGATACGGCCGGGCGGGTGGTGCGCCGTGGTGGAGCGTTGACTGGCGAGGCGTGGGCGATAGTCTGGCGGCGCAGTGGAGCACGGCGGACGGCACCCGGCAACCGGGCGCCCGGCCGCTCTCCGCACCGGGCCGGCCGGCCCGCACGCAGTCCGCGGCCTCCTCCCGCTCCGTGCCCACCTGGCGCACCTTCCCCGGCGCCGGGCGGTCGCTCCTTCCCCCGAGCGAGCGGGCGGGGACCACGGGTGGCGTGCGGAGCCGGCGGGCCGGTGAGCGAGAATGGCGGGGCCACACCTGCACCTGAGGAAGGGCCCGGCCCCCGTATGAGTACCGACAGCCCCAACCCCCGGCACATTCCGGTGATGCTGGAGCGCTGCCTGGACGCCCTCGCTCCGGCGATCTCCGCGCCCGGCGCGGTGGTGGTGGACGCCACCCTGGGCCTGGGCGGCCACAGCGAGGCACTGCTGACCCGCTTCCCCGACGTCCGGCTGGTCGCCGTCGACCGCGACCCGCAGGCGCTGAAGCTCTCCGGCGAGCGGCTGGCCCGTTTCGGCGACCGCGCCACCCTGGTGCACGCCGTGTACGACGAGATCCCGGAGGTCCTCGCCGACCTGGGGATCCCCGCGGTGCAGGGCGTGCTGTTCGACCTCGGGGTGTCCTCGATGCAGCTGGACGAGGCCGACCGCGGCTTCGCCTACGCCCAGGACGCGCCGCTGGACATGCGGATGGACCAGACCCGCGGCATCTCCGCCGCGGAGGTCCTCAACACTTACAGCCACGGCGACCTGGCCCGGATCCTCAAGGTGTACGGCGAGGAGCGGTTCGCCGGGAAGATCGCCTCCGCGGTGCTGCGGGAACGCGAGAAGGAACCGTTCACCAACAGCGCTCGTCTGGTGGAGTTGGTGCGGAACGCCATTCCGGCCGCCACCCGGCGGACCGGCGGCAACCCGGCCAAGCGGACCTTCCAGGCGCTGCGGATCGAGGTCAACGGCGAACTGGAGGTGCTGGACCGGGCCATCCCCGGCGCGCTGGACGCCCTCGCGATGGGCGGTCGGATCGTCGTGATGTCCTACCAGTCGCTGGAGGACCGCCTGGTCAAGCAGTACTTCCAGGCCGGCGCCACCTCGACCGCCCCGCCGGGCCTGCCGGTGATCCCCGAGGAGCTCCAGCCCTGGCTGAAGCTGCTCACCCGAGGAGCCGAACTGGCGACCGAGGAGGAGATCGAGGAGAACCGGCGCGCCGCACCCGTACGGCTGCGCGTGGCGGAGAGGATCAGGGAGACCCGGAGGTAGCCAGCCGCCGGGAGCAGCGGAGCGAAGGGGAGTGGAGCGGTGCCGGTGGCCGGCGAGCGGACCCGGGGGCGCGTCCCCGGGCAGGGGGGCAGGGCACGGATCACCGTCCGGCCCGGGGCGCGCTCGATGCGGGGGCGCACCCCGTTCGCGGTGCTGGTGGTCACCCTGCTGTCGGCCGGGCTGCTCGGGCTGCTGATGCTCAACACCGCCCTCAACGAGGGCTCGTTCACGCTGTCCCGGCTGAGGAAGCAGACCACCGAGGCCACCGACCAGCAGCAGTCCCTCCAGCAGGAGATCGCCGCCCAGTCCGCGCCCGACGCGCTGGAGCAGCGCGCCCGCGACCTCGGCATGGTCCCCGGCGGCGACCCGGTCTTCCTGGGCGCCGACGGCAGCGTCACCGGCAAGCCCAAGGCCGCCGAGGACAACCCGCCGGTGCCGCGCAGCAGCGCCGACCCCTGGCAGCGCCCCGCCGCCTCCGGCTCGCCCTCGCCCGCGGGGTCGCCGAGCCCCGGCGACCCCGGCATCGAGCTGGCCCCCGCGCCGCCCGCCAGCCCCTCGTCCGGGGCCCAGCGGTGACCCGCCCGCCCGGCGACGGCCACCGCCCGCGCCGCACCCCGCCGTCCGGCGGCCGCCCCGCCGCGCCCCGCCGCCGGGTCGGCGAG
>NZ_NNBO01000030.1:0-17403 GCF_002803145.1 Kitasatospora sp. CB02891
ACGACAGCGGCATCCTCGGCCAGGCCGGCGAGGTCGACCCGCGCGACCGCAACTGGCAGCGCGCGCGCCGCCGTTGGATGGACGACGCCCGCGCCGAGGGCGTCCTCACCGCACCCGAGCCGGAGCCCGTGGCGGCCGCCGAAGCGGCGGCCGGGGCCCCCGCGAGCGAACAGGCCGTCCTCAACCAGCTCGCCGGCGTCCTGCTCGGCACCCCCGCGCCCGGCGAGGGCGCGGAGGCCGGGGCCGGCACCGGGACGACCGCGACCGCGACCTCGGGGGAGGCGGTGACGCCTCGTCAGGAGAGCGTGGCGGCGTCGTCGAGCTCGTCCGGGTCGTCCGGGTCGTCCGGTGAGGCCAAGGCGGGAGCGGACGCCGAGTACCTGGAGCGTGCGCGCAGTGCCGCCGCCCGGCGCGGGCACGGCGAGGTCGCGGCGACGGCGGCCACGCCGGCGAGCGGGTCGGCTCCCGTTGCCGCTGCCGCCGCCGCGAAGCCGACCCCGATCCGGGAGGAGGGCGGCTACCAGGTCCCCAGCCCCTTCCTGCGCGCCGCACTCACCCGCCTCGCCGCCCCCGCAGCGGACTGACCGCAACCGCCCCCTCCGCGCCGATCCGCACCCACTAAGGAACCTCCATGAGCAACGACGTGCCCTGGTTCGCACTCGACCCCGACGTCGAACCCGCGCACACCGTGCGCATCCCCGAAGGTGAGCGGATCGGCGTGGAGGCACCGATGTTCGGCGACGCCGCGCGGGTGGGCTGGCTGGAGCCGGATGTGATGCCTGCTCAGCGGTTCGATGGTGGTTCGCCGGTGTCGGAGGCGGTGCAGGTCGGGCGGTTCGAGCCGGATGTGATGCCTGCGCAGCGGATCGATGGTGGTTCGCCGATCTCGGAGGCGGCGAAGGTCGGATGGCTCGCACCGGACGAGATGCCCGCGTACCGGGTCGGGACGACTGTCGGGGAACCGATGGAGACGGCGCGGTTGAAGGCGTCGGAGGGTGTGCCGTTGGGTGACACGATTCCGGCGATGCCTGCGGAGACGGCGCGGTTGAAGGCCTCGGAGGGCATGCCGATCGGAGACACGATTCCGGCGATGCCTGCCGAGACGGCGCGGTTGAAGGCGTCGGAGGGCATGCCGTTGGGTGACACGATCCCGGCAATGCCTGCCGAGGCCGGGCAGTTGAAGTCGCGGGGGACTCCGCTCGGAGAAGGGGTGCCCGCGACGGCCGGTGAGCCGCTCAGTCCGGCCGGTGGGGGTGAGACGGCGGCGCTGAAGTCGCGGGGGACTCCGCTCGACGCAGGGGTGCCGGCGACGGCCGGTGAGCCGCTGAGTCCGGCTGGTGGGGGTGAGACGGCGGCGTTGAAGTCGCGGGGGACTCCGCTCGAGGAGGGCGTGCCGCGGCAGCCGACGGAGGCCGGGCAGCGGGCCGGGGCGGCCAACGGGACCAAGGCGGGGGGCGGTTCGGGTTCCGGGTCGGGCTCGGACACGAGCAAGGCCGGACAGGGGTTCGTGGTGAGCCCCGAGCAGTACAAGGCGGCGGTCTCGCCGGTCCTCGCCGCGTCGGAGCAGATCGCTTCGCTGGCCGCCTCGATGACGTCCTACCTCCCGCCGATGGAGGCTCAGATCCCCTGGGGCAAGGACGAGTCGGGCAAGCAGTTCGCCGAGGGTGAGAAGGGCTACTTGCTGTACAGCCAGAACACCCTGAAGACGCTGCAGTCGCTGTCCAAGGAGATCGCGGACATCGCGGGCGGCCTGAAGCAGATGGCTTCGAACTACGAGGACGCCGAGGGCGGCACGGTCGCCGCGTTCTCCGGCATGGACGACGGTCAGGGACAGCCGAGCGCGCCCGGCGCCCCGCCGACCGCGCCCACCGGGCCCGTGCACGTCCCGATGACCCCCGGCATGACCCGCCCCAACGGAAGGCACTGACCCATGGCTGTCGAACTCCCGGAGCCCCTCCAGTGGGTGCTCCTGCTGCTCGCGGGCTGCCGTTGGCCGGAAGCCGACGAGGACCAGCTCCGCGACATGGCGGACCACTGCCGCAAGGCGGCGGAGACGCTGAAGGACGCCGGCCAGGGCGTGGACGCGGCGATCAAGCGCGCGGTGGAGGGCCAGCAGGGCAACGCCGCCGAGGCGCTGACCAAGTACTGGGCCACGTACACCGTCGGCAAGGGCACCGATGACGACCCGGGCCGCCTGACCGCGACCATCAAGGCGCTCGACGGCATGGGCGACATGCTGGAGCAGGTGGCCAACTCGGCGGAGACGGCGAAGATCCAGATCGTCGCTCAGCTCGGCATCCTGGCCTTCGAGTTGGCGACCGCCGAGGCCGAGGCGCCGATCACCGCGGGTGCGTCGATGCTCCAGGTCCCCGGCTTCATCGCGGCGGCGCGCGCGTTCGTCCAGACGACGCTGAAGACGCTGCTCAAGGACATGGTCAAGATGGCGGCCAAGCAGGCCGCCCAGATGGCCGCGATCAACCTGATGGCGCAGGGCATCGAGCTCGCCGAGGGCCACCGCAAGAGCATCGACTGGAAGGAGGTCGGCGACAACGCCAAGGGCGGTGCGATCGGCGGCGCCGCCGGTCACCTGATCGGCGCGGGCCTGGGCGGCGCGGCCGGCAAGATGGGCCTGGGCAACCTCGCGAACTCCGCCGGCGGCAAGATGGCCATCGGCGCGGCCACCGGTGTCGGCGCGGACGCCGCCACCCAGTACATCACCACCGGCAAGGTGGACACCTCCTCGCTGCTCGGCTCCGGCCTCTCCGGCGGCGCGGGCGCGGGCCTCAGCCACATGGCGACCAGGCCCGGCGCGCACCCGCCCGCGCCCAAGCCCGGCGACGCACCGCACATCCCCGGCCCGGTCGGCCCCGGCGAGGGCGGCCGCCAGGACGGCCCGCCGAAGTTCACCAAGCCCGACACGTCCTCCGGCGACAGCGGCAGCTCCTACCACGGCCCGTCCGGCGAGAGCAGCAGCAACTCCAACTCGGGCGGCGGCACGTCGCGTTCGGACGGCTTCGAGCCGAGCAGCTCGAACTCCGGCGGGGGTAAGTCGCGTTCGGACGGTTTCGAGCCGAGCAGCTCCAACTCCGGTGGTGGCAAGTCGCGTTCGGACGGCTTCGAGCCCAGCAGCTCCCACTCGGGCGGCGGAAGCTCGGGTTCGGGGGAGTCCAGGGTCGGCGGCCTGTCCCCGTTCGGCTCCGGCCGCAGCGGCGGCGACGCTCCGCCGTCGCACTCCGAGGGGACCGGCGGTGGCGGACGGAGCCACGAGCAGGCTCCGCCGGCACACGAGCAGTCGGCCGGCGGTGGCCGGACCCACGAGCAGCCCGAGGCTACCCGGCCGACCCGGGAGCCGGTCGCCGAGCAGACTCCGTCGCGCCCCGCGCACGAGGAGCCGCAGGCGGTGCGGCCGTCGACGCACGAGCCGTTGTCGGGGCAGGAGCCGAGTCGGCCGGTGCATGAGCAGCCGGTTCGGCACGAGGCGGAGGGGCAGACGGTCCGTCCGGATTCGCGGGAGTCCGGTGCGCCGGTCCGCGAGGAGCCGCAGGCGGTGCGGCCGACGGCGCACGAGCCGTTGTCGGGGCAGGAGCCGAGTCGGCCGGTGCATGAGCAGCCGGTTCGGCACGAGGCGGAGGGGCAGACGGTCCGTCCGGATTCGCGGGAGTCCGGTGCGCCGGTCCGCGAGGAGCCGCAGGCCGTGCGGCCGGCGACGCACGAACCGCTGTCGAGCCAGGAGCCGAGCCGTCCCGCGCACGACAACTCCTCGGCGGGACACGAGAGTTCGGCGAACGACCGGGACTCCGTCCAGCCGTCCGGGGACGACAGCGCCTCGCGTCCGGCCGCCGCAGGGCCGGTGCCCAACCTGTCAGGAGTGCTGGGCGGTGCGGCGCACCTCGCGGGTGCGGCGTCGTCGTCCGGGCACGGCGGCGGCAGTGGCAGCGGTGGTGGCACGCACCTCGACGGTGCCCGAAGCGCGACCCTGCCGCGTCCCGACGCGGCGACCGTCCCGGGCCAGGGCATGCCCGACGGGCTCGGCGACACCGGGCCGAACTCCGGTGCGCAGAGCCCGAACCAGACCGCCGTTCCGCCGATGGGCGGGGCCGGCTTCACCCCCGGTCCGGTCGGCGGCGGCAGCCACACCGGTGGCGGCGGCGCACGTCCCGACGCGCCGGCGACCTCCGCCGTGCCCCGGCCCGCCAACACCGGCGGGACCGTCGGCAACCACCAGCAGGGCAGCGGCGGCGGCACGCTGCGCCCGGGCGGCGGTCGCGGCACCTCGCCGGAGACGCATCCCGCGCCGGCGCAGCAGCACGCCTCGTCCCCGAAGCCCACCGAGCACAACGGGCCGACGACCCCGCACGAGCAGCAGCCGCACGAGCGTCCCGCCACCGAGCACGAGGGCGAGCAGCGTCCGCGCGCGACGGACAAGCGTCCGATCGACAAGCCCGGCGGGCTGAAGGAGCCCACCGCGCACGACCGGCAGCGGATCGAGGACGCCGTCCCGCACGACGCGAACGGCAAGCCGAAGACCCACCCCGACCCCTCGGAGGGCGACTGGGTCAAGCAGCTCAACGGCGACGGCCACCGGGCGCCGGGCCGCAACAACAACTGCGCCGACGCGGCCCTGTCGTTCAAGGACACCTACGACGGTCACCCCACGCCGGCCGCGCCGCGCGTGGAGAACAACGGCGCCGGCGAGAAGGGCGGCCGGGACCGGATCGAGCAGTCGCTCGGCGGCCGGTTCGAGCACCTGGGCGCGGGCCCGGACGGGCACGCCAAGCTGCAGGACACGCTGCTCACCAGCGGACCCGGGTCGCAGGCGCTGATCATCAGCGCCGACGGCGAAGGCCGCTCGCACGCCTGGAACGCCGTCAACCAGGACGGCAGGATCGTCTACGTCGACCCGCAGATGGGCCGCACCAGCGACAAGCCGCTGTACGCGGGCGAGGGCGGCCTGTTCGCCGTCCCGCTGAAGTCGGACGGCACCGCCCTGCACCCCACCGACCGTCCCAACCCCGCGGCGAACAGCGGCAACCACCAGGGCGGCCCGCGTACCGAGACCGCCCCGAAGCCGGAGACGGCTCCGAAGCCGGGGACGGCCCCGAACGCCGAGACCCGGCCGAAGCCGGAGGCCGCTCCGAAGCCGGAGACCGAGCACCGGCCGGAGACCGAGGCGACCCCGAAGCCGGAGACCGAGCACCGGCCGGAGTCGGAGACCGACCACGAGTCCCGGCCGGAGTCGGACGAGTCCCCGAATTCCGAGGATCCGCGCCCGGACGCCGAGCCGAGCGGCTGGGAGGACGACACTCCGTCGCCGTACGAGGGCCTGGAGGACAGGCGGCGCATTCCCGGCCTGGAGGAGATCCACCAGGTCGCCGACACGCTGGGGATTCCGCGGGACGAGCTCCCGGTCATGGTGTTCGTGCCGGACGGCGCCACCGTCTCCACGAAGTTCTCCGAGTTCAAGGAGGGGTGGGTCGGCCCGCCGTCGAAGGCGGGCGGCGAGCTCACCATCGGAAAGATCGACGGGCTGAAGGCCAACGACACGACCCCGGCCGCCGTGGCGATCTCCGGCAAGGGCGGCGGGGCCTACGTCAAGGGCGCGAACGGCTCCCCCGACGTGCTGGTCGTCAACCAGCGGATGAACATCAAGGACGGGTTCCCGCAGGACCAGGTGATCCAGCACGAGCTCGGGCACCACAAGCAGGCGCTCGACCAGTGGAGCATCGACAAGTCGCAGAACAACCCCGCGCTGATCGAGTACCACAACATCCTCACCAACGAGGTGGTGTTCCACGAGGACGGCAAGAAGCCGCGCCTGACCTATCAGAAGGTGGACGGGCAGGGCGGCCTGTCGAGCGGAGACGCGGCGAAGGTCAAGGAGCACCTGGGCCTGGACAAGGACGCCCACTTCCCTCCCAGCCGGTACTGGGCCGCGGTCGAGGGGATGCCCAAGAATCCGAACGAGCAGCGGCTGTTCGACGAGATCGCGGACGCTGCCGGGAGGAAGCCCTACTCCGACCACCCCCAGGTCAAGCAGAACTTTGCGAAGGCGTACCTGGTCGAGCACCTGAAGGCGCAGGACCGGGCCGCCGCCGCGGCTGCCGAAGCGGCTGCTGCCGCCGCCGCGTCGGAGGCTGCGCCGTCGCACGTGGAGCAGCCCGCGGGGCCCGCCCCGGAGGTTCCGCCCCCGTTCGCGCAGCGGCCCGCGGGCGCTGCGCCGGAGGTTCCGCCGCCGTTCGTCCGGCGGCCCACGGGTACTGCGCCGGAGGTTCCGCCGCCGTTCGCGCAGCGGCCTGCGGGTGGTCCGCCGGAGGTCCCGCCGCCGTTCGCGCAGCGGCCGGTCGGCGCCCCGCCGGAGGTTCCGCCGACCCACCGTCCGGTGTCGGAGCATTCGAACCCGTTCGGTGACCAGCACGCCCCGTCGACGGGCAACAGCCCGACGTCGGAGCATTCGAACCCGTTCGGCGACCAGCACGCTCCCTCGACCGGGAACAGCCCGACGTCCGAGCACTCGAACCCGTTCGGGGACGAGCACGCCCCGTCGACCGGGAACAGCCCCACGTCCGAGCACTCGAACCCGTTCGGGGACGAGCACGCCGGCCCGTCCGAGCTCCGTCCCTCGGAGACCCCCGCGGGTCTGGGCGACTCGACGCAACAGCCGCCGCACGAGCGGTCGTTGACGGAGCGCGAGGGTGGCGGGCCGCGTCATCCGGCCACCGACGAGCGGCCGTTCGACGTCGAGGGCGGGCTGAAGCGGCCGTCGGAGCAGGACCTGAAGCAGCTTCAGGACGCGGTGCCGCACAAGGAGGACGGGTCGCCGGAGCGGCACCCGGACCCGCTGGCGGGCGACTGGGTGAAGAAGCTGAACGGGGACGGTCCGGGCACGCCGGGCCGGGCCAACAACTGTGCGGACGCGGCGCTCTCGCTGGTCGACACCTACGACGGGCACCCGACGCCGGCGGCTCCGCGCACCGAGGACAACGGGCACGGCGAGAAGGGCGGCCGGGACCGGATCGAGCACGCGCTCGGCGGCAAGTTCGAGCACCTGGGCGCGGGCGAGGAGGGTCACGCCAAGCTGCAGAAGACGCTGCTGGAGGGCGGTCACGGTGCGCAGGCGGTGATCATCAGCACCGACGCCGAGGGGCGTTCGCACGCCTGGAACGCGATGAACCACAACGGCAAGATCGTGTACGCGGACCCGCAGTTGGGCCGCACCAGCGACAAGCCGCTGTACGGCGGCGAGAAGAGCCTGTTCGCCGTCCCGCTCACCCCCGACCGCGCGCCGCTCCACCCCACCGAGCACCCGGACCTCCACCAGGGCGCCGACGACCACCCGGTCGAGACCAGGCAGGACTCCGACAACTCCGACACCTCTCCGAACCCGGAGGAGCACCGGCCGGACGACTCGCCCGGCGCCACCGACGACGTGCCGGACCTCACCGAAGCGCACGTCCCCACCCCCGAGCGGATGGCGGACTACGGCCGGACGCTGGGCATCCCGGAGGACCGCCTCCCGGTCATGGTGTTCGTGCCGGAGGGCGCCACCGTCTCCACGCCGCTCAAGGACTACGCGAGCGGAGTCGTCGGCAAGGACAAGCTCCCGTCGGAGACGCTCGACCTCACCCTGGGGCACATCGACGGCGGCCGGACCGGCGACCACAGCTCCGCCACCGACTTCGTCCGCCGGATGGGCGAAGGCGCCTACATCGGCCCGAAGGACGGCCGCCCCGGGATCCTCGTCGTCAACCAGTCGACCGCGGTGGGCGGGTTCAACCAGGAACACGTGATCCAGCACGAACTGGGCCACCACAAGCAGGTCCTGGACGGCTTCGGCATCGACAAGTCGACGACCAACCCCGCGCTGATCGAGTACCACAACATCTTCACCAACGAGTCGAAGTTCGTCGGCGAGGGCGGCGACCTCCGCAAGGAGTACGTCCCGGCCGACGGGCAGGGCGGGCTGTCCAGCAAGGCCGCCGACGTCGCCAAGGGCGCGCTCAAGGAGGCCGACCCGGGCTTCAAGAAGTTCCGGGTGCCGCCGGAGGACTACTGGAAGGCGGCCGAGCAGCTCTCGCAGCACGGCACGCCCAACGAGAGGGAGCTGTTCGGCCGGATCAAGGAGGAGCTCGACTCCGGGCGCTACGCCGGCGACAACAAGGCCCGGAACAACTTCGCGAAGGCGTTCCTGGAGGCGCACGCGGCCAAGGCCGACACCACTGCGGGCAACGAGCACGTGCCGCCGACCGGCACCCCGGCGCCGGAGTCCTCGTCCTCGAACAGCGGCACCGTGCCCACGCCGCCGCCCGCCCCGTCGACCCACGCGGGCCCGCCGCCGCCCCCGCCCGCGCCGCCGCACGTCGCGTCCAGCCACGGTGCTCCGCCGTCGGCTCCGCCCGCGCCGCCGCACGTCGCGTCCAGCCACGGTGCTCCGCCGTCGGCTCCGCCCGCGCCGCCGCACGTGCCGTCGCAGTCGAACCACGGTGGTCCGGCGCACACCGAGACGTCGTCGGCCCACAACCCGTTCGAGACGCCGTTCGACACCCCGCCGGGCTCGCGGCCGAGCACGCCGTCGAACGACGCCGCCTCGCCGCGTCCCGACAGCGCGCCGGCGGGGCTGCGGCCGGATCCCGAGCCGGCCGGGCTGTTCGGGCCGAAGAAGCCGCTGCTGTCCGACCAGGGGCTCACCCCCGAGGGCAAGAAGCTGCTGCACCAGAGCCCGGAGGGGCCGTCCCTCGTCTACCCGCCGAGCAACAACAAGGCGGCGCACGCCGGGAAGGCCCTGGCGAACAAGTTCAAGTCGGACCTGTCGCCCGAACTGAAGATCGTCAGCAACTACCTGCCGGTGAAGGACGGCAACACCCACCAGACGGCGGGCTCGACGGCGAGCGGGAAGCCGAACGCCAAGATCAAGGACCACACCTTCAAGGCCTACCTCGACCCGGCGACGATGACGCTGGTCGAGCCCAAAATCGGCGAGCACATCCGGGAGCCGCTGCGCAACGCCATCGGCCCGGACGCCCTCGCGTACACGGGCAACAAGGTGCTCGAAGAGGCCGCGAAGCTGGACTACCGCTCCAGGGAGACCACGGCGCAGCAGGAGGAGCGCCGGCAGCTGCTGAAGGACCTCGCGGACCAGAACCGGGAGAAGGGCACCTGGATCGACGGCGAGCGGGTGGGCAGGCAGCTCCACGACCAGGGTTCCGCGATGGACGGCGTGGACCGCCTGCTGAACGGCCACGGCGACGACGCCGGATTCCCCGGCATGGTGATCGGCGAAGGCCACAGCAACGCCGCGACCTGGCCGTTCCTGCGTGACAACATGCAGCAGCTGAAGGCCAGTGGGGTCGACACCGTCTACCTGGAGGCCCTGCGGGACGACGCCGTCCAGCACGACCTGGACACGTACTTCGACCCGCGCCACGACGGGCCCATGCCGCCGACCCTGAAGGCGGCGGCCGCGAAGTACGACCAGGAGTACACCGCCAAGCTGACCGAGATGCTGGAGGCCGCGAAGGCCAACAACGTCAAGGTCCGTGCGGTGGACGGCTACCCGGCCCGGACCATCACCGATGACGGCGGAACCCACGAGCGGGCCCGCCTGATGAACTCGTACGCCCACGACACGATCACCTCGGACGCCGCCCGCAACGGGAAGTACCTGGTCGTGGTCGGCGCCAGCCACGCGCACTCCACGACCGGCCCGGGCGGCACCGGACGGATCCCCGGCACGGCCGACCTGTTGGAACTCCCGGCCGTGCACCTGACCGACGGCTCCGGGACGCCGCACAATGCGCCGAACCGGGCGAGCGGCAGCACGGACCCGAACGACGTCCGACTCAGCTACCTGCCCACCCCCTCGAACCACTCCCCGGCCGGCGCACCGCCGCAGCACGCCGACGCCACCCACCAGTCGGCCCCGGCGAACCCGGGCGGACTCGGCCCGGTGCACCCCGACGCGCAGACGCCGCACGGGAGTTCCGAGCACCTGGCGGGCCAGGGGCCGCAGCACGACCAGCACGAGGGCGGCACCGCCGACCACCGGTCCGGCAACGAGCACGACAGCACGGGGAAGCCCCAGCACGAGGGCGGCACCGCCGACCACCGGCCCGGGGACGAGCACGACAGCACGGGGAAGCCGCAGCACGAGGGCGGTCCGCGGCACCCGGCCTCGGACGGGCGGCCGTTCGAGGTCGAGGGCGGGCTGAAGCGGCCGTCCGCGCACGAGCAGCAGGAGCTTCACGACGCGGTTCCGAAGAACACGGACGGCACGCCGCAGCGGCACCCGGACCCGCGGGTCGGCGACTGGCTGAAGAAGCTGAACGGCGGCGAGCCGCACACGGCCAACCAGAAGAACAACTGCCTGGACGCCGCGCTCGCGATGGTCGACACGGTCAACGGCCACCCGACGGTGGCCGCGCCGCGCCTGGAGGGCAACGGCCTGGGCGAGAAGGGCGGCCGGGACCGCGCCGAGCAGTCGCTCGGCGCCAAGTTCGAGCACCTGGGCGCCGGCCCGGACGGGCACGCCAAGCTGGCGGAGATGCTGCACGAGAGCGGCCACGGCTCGCAGGCCGTGATCACCAGCCGCGACAGCGACGGGCGTACGCACGCCTGGCACGCGATGAACCACGAGGGCCAGATCGTCTACAGTGACCCGCAGTTGGGCCGCGCGAGCGACAAGCCGCTGTACGCCGGCGAGGGCGGCCTGTTCGCCATCCCGCTGACCCCGGACCGCGCACCCCTGCACCCCGCGAGCCAGTCGCCCGGCGACCACTCCGCGCCGGCGCAGCCCGCCGGCGTCGGCGGGAACTCCCGTCAGGGCAACTCGGTCTCGGACGCCGTCGCCATGGCCAAGAGGGCCGAGGCGGACCGGACCGCGGTGGCGCAGCGGAAGCGGGAGCAGACGGCAAGGGAGAAGCAGCACGCCTCCGAAGAGGGGCTGGCGAACCTGCCGGACCGGACGAAGCAGCGGCTCGCCGAACAGCAGAAGGTGACCGCACAGCAGGACGATCTGGCCGGTAGGCAGAGCGAGCTGCGGAAGCAGCAGCAGGGCCTGGCCGACGAGCAGTGGGCGCTCGCCGAGAAGCGGTTCACCTCGAACAACAGGCAGCTGGAGGCCGAGCAGCGCCGGGTGGAGCAGCACCACGAGCGGCTGGAGCAACAACAGGAGCGCCTGGCCGGACAGCAGGAGCGACTGACCCAGCAGCACGATCGGATGGCCAGGCACGAGGCCCTGGACGGGCAGGCCGAACGGGCAGCCGAGAAGCAGAAGCAGGACCGGGCTCCGGGCGAGGGCGACAAGCCGCCGGTCAAGGGCGAACTGGACGTCCGCCGCGAGACGTTGATCAAGGACCAGAAGCTGCTGGACCGGGAGCACGGCGCTCTCGACGCCAAGCAGGCGGAGCTGGACGCACGCCGTGACAAGCTCGTGGCGGACGGCGACCAGCTGGCCGAAGACCGCGCCGCGCTGGCCAAGCGGCGGAGGGAGGGCGGGGCGGATTCCCGCAAGGTTGCCGATGACCAGAAGAAGCTCGACGGGCGGCAGACGAGCCTCGACACCGAGCGAAGGAAGGTCGACGCCGATCAGCATGCCCTCGGCGAGACCCGCGAGTCCCTGAACCAGCGGCAGAAGTGGCTCGACAAGAGCGAGTGGCTCGTCGACCAGCACGGCCGGCTGACGGAGCAGGAGCTGCAGGCCAAGCGGGACAACTGGCCGGAGGACCGGCTGAAGGCGCTGGCCGACCGTCGGGAACGTCTGGACAAGTGGAGCGCCGAACAGGCCAAGTCGGAGCTCAAGGCGAAGACCGGCGCGCCCGACGAGGGCAAGTGGCTGGCGGACAAGCAGAAGTGGCTGGAAGGGCAGCGCGACGGCGAAGGGAAGTGGCACTCCGCCGACCAGAAGGCCCGGTTGAAGGAGCAGCTGAACGTCCTTGAGGAGCTGAAGGACTCGGCGTCGAAGCCTGAGAGGCAGCAGGAGCAGCTGAGGCAGCAGGAACGTCTGCTCGACGAGCGGAACCGGCTGAGCGAGAACAGGGAGCTCCTGGAGGATCGTCAGAAGCACAAGGACGGCGACCCCGAGCAGCTCAAGTGGGAGGGTGAGCGGCTCGCCCACGAGCAGGGTCTCAACGATGCGGCGCGACAGGCCCTCGCGCGCGGCTACGCAGGTGAGACCGATCCTGCGCCCTTCGAGGCACCGCAAAGGTACACACGCGTCAAATCCGGCGAGAAGGGCTACTACTACAAGGAGACCCCGAAGAGGCTGATGAATGTCAGCATCGAGGGAGCCTTCGACGTGATGAACGACTCCGGGTCCGCCATGGCGAACGGCATCGCGGGGGACAAGTTCCGGCCCGGCTGCGTGGCTTCCGGGCTGTACATCGACGGGCAGTCGGGCGCCAGGCGCTTGCTGGTCGTCACCGCGAGCAGCACGAAGGGCCTGGCCGGTGAGGTCGCTCCGCAGCACGTCCACCCGCTCGTCAAATTCGCCTACGGCAAGGAAGGGGACCCGGCGTACGATCGCGTGAAGAGGGAGCTGGGTTGGGACAGCTATCCGGCAGGCAATCCGAACACGCGGTGCAAGTGCGCCGAGCCGTCCGTGATGACGGACATTCTCGAACAGGTCGGCGGTCGCTTCCCGGGAATCAACATGAACGATCCCGTTGCCGTGGGCAGGGCCATGGAGCACGCCAGGGGAATCCTCGGAAAGGCATTCGTCCGCCCGCTGGAGACCGGGGCTCTGAAGGACAGTACGGGCGGTCGGGTTCCGGGCTACGGCGAATACAAGGCGCCCTGCGAGAACTGCGCCCCGGTGGTGGGATACTTCGGGATGAAATCGGTACAGCTCCTGGATTGACCACGTGAATCAACCTCCGGCTTTCCTGATGATGCGTCAAATGCCGGGTAGTGCCGATTGTCGAGACTGCGGCCCGGTGGCCGTCCGAAAAGAGAGTGCAGAACGCTCATGCCTCAACCCCGCGACCCTGACGGGACGATGTCGTGGCTGGCCGGCTGCGGCTGGTCGCCCTCGCGTGACATCGGCGACCACGCCCGTGAGTTGCTCGCCGACCGGATGAGCGGTGCGGCCGGGGAGGAGTCGGCGGCCGTGCGGGCGGCGCTGTCCTTCCTCGGGCGGTTCGGTGATCTGACGCTGCCGACGGCGTCCGGTGGTGCGCTGCGGACGGTGCCGGCCGGGCCGGCCGGACCGGAGCAGGCCGCGCAACTGGCGGAACTGGCTGCGGGGTTGGGCGAGGAGGTCGTTCCGGTCGGGGCCGAGGTGGACGGGCCGGGGCGGCTGGTGGTCTCGGCCGGCGGCAGCTTCTTCCACCTGGACACGGACGGGGTCGAGTTCCTCGGCGTCAACCCGTACGAGGTGCTGGACCGCTTCCGGCCGGTCGGCGAGGCCGAGGCCGAGATGCCGCACACGGTGTCCACGCTGCTCGTCGACCGGACGGTCTTCACCCAGTCCAACGCGCTCGGCGAAGGGGACCCGGAGCTGCACCCGGCGGTGCGGGAGTTCCTGGACGGGCTGCCGCCCTACCAGCGCGAGCCGTTCGCCGCCCGGTGTGCGGAGACCGGTCTGATCTCCGACGTGCTGCACCGCCTGGACGAGCAGCGCGGCGACGGTGCGGAGATCACGCTGGACGAGGCCCGTCCGCACTTCGCGGAGAGCTGGATCAGCAGCATCGCGGTCCGGCCGGACGACAGCGCGGAGCACGGCCGGCCGGTCGCGCCCTGCCGGTCCTGCGCGGCGCTGCTGGCGGAGCTCGGCGTCGAGGTGGTCGAGGTGGGGCAGCGATGACAGACGTCCGTATCACCACGGCCCTGCACGAGGCCCTGGTCGAGGCCGGCTGGACCGCGGGCCGCCGACCCGATGCCGATGCGGAACAGCGGCTGCTGACGGCGATCCTCTCGGTCGTCGACGAGGACGGGCTCGTGGAGCTGTCCGAGGCGGCGCAGCGATTCCTGGAGCAGTACGGCGACCTGACGCTGCCACCGGCCGGCCCGGGGGTGGAGGTCGCGGCGCACGGCGCGGTGATCGACCCGGCGGCGGCGCACGGCAGCCGTACGGTGGCCGCCGGGCTCGCCCGGCGGCTGGGCGCCTCGGTGTTCCCGGTCGGGTGGACCGGCGACGGTGTGCTCGCCGTCGACGCGCAGGGCCGACTGTTCCGGCAGGGCCGGAGCGACTGGTGGTACCTCGGCGGCACGCCCGAGGAAGGGCTCGCCCGGCTGGTCGAAGGGTACGCCCCGGCCCGGGTCGGGGCCGACGGCCGCTGGTCGGAGCCCGCTCCGCTGCCGCGCACCGTCCACCAGGACGGGTGGGTCGACAACGGTCCGGCCAGTGAACTGCTGGCCGCCGGAATGGCGTTGGCCGCCGAGGCGACCCGCCCGCTGCGCCGGCACGGGGTGCCGGCGCTCGGGCGCCTGACCCTGACCGTCGAGGGCGAAGGCGCGGAACTGCCCATCCTCTACCGGGAGTTCGACCTCGACCCGGCGGACCCGGAGGGGCAGATCGCTGAGATCGTGGACCGGACGTTCCTGCGGCCCGGGACGCGACCGGTCCGGGTGACGGTCCGGCTGGCCGCTCCGCCCAGTGCGGACGACCACGACTGGGACGTCCTGGTCGTCGCCCGCGCCGACCGCAGCCGGCAGTTGACGCTTCGGCACCGCGGCCCGGCCGGGGAGCCGATGCCCGATTCGACCGAACTCACCGCGACCGTCGCAGCACTTGCCGCGCTCGGCACCGCACATCGCACCACAGGAGGAACAGCGTGATCACCCAAGAGCAGGCCCTCGCGAAGGCACAGGCGTGGCTGAACGAAGGCGCCCCGGAGGGGGCCGGACGTGAGGTCAGGTTCCGGGAGTTCGACCTCGGCTGGGTGGTGTGGGCCGCGCCCGCGCCGCTGGAGGTCGACCCGGTGACCGGCCAGGTCCGGCCGCCGGCGGACCTCGGGGACTCCACCGGCGTGGTGGACCGGGGAACGGGCGAGCTCAGCACCTGGCCGTCGATCCCGATCGAAGCGGTGATCGCCGAGTACCAGGAGCGCCAAGCCGGACGGTGACCACCGGTGGGGGTGGATGTCACCGTCCACGGCGGCCGGGCCTCGGCACCAAGAGGTCCGGCCGCTTCCGCTTTTCATCCAAAATTTCCCAACCCTCACCGGACATTCACGACTCCCCTCGAACGGAGCGCCCCTGTAGTCACAGGTCGGGTGATTCACACCGCGAATTTACCAACTGCATACCTTCGGGACCGATGTCCCGGTCTGTCGCTCTGCGAAGCTCAATACGAGGTGACGTCCCGTCACCTCGGCAGAGGCGCTTGGCCGTACACCCTCGGACAGCAAGTAAAGTTGCCTGACAATTGAGCGGGTGCGGCAGCCCAAGGTGCCTTCGGCCTGCCCTGGATCCGGTGCGGGCGCTGCGGCGTGCCCGGCCCCGGCGGGGCAGGTCCGGTGCTGTCCCGCTACCCGGGGGCAGTGAGCTGGAGGGGTGGAAAATGGCGGACGAGACGGTGTGGGTCGACCTGGACGAGGTCGAGGCGGCAGCCAAGAAGATCATGGATCTGCTGCATGAACTGGAAGGCCCGGCCAACCACTTGGAGGCCGTGGTCAAGCAGGTCGAGGACTCGGTGTACGGCACCGACCTGGTCGGGAAGGCCCTCAAGGGCGGCGGGTCGTCGGTCGGCGGCCTGAGCAAGCACCAGCAGCAAGCCCTGCAGGGCATCCGCGAGTTGATGAAGAACGCCACCGCGGTGGGGCAGAACCTCCAGGCCATGGCCTCCCGGCACCGGGCCAACGACGAACTCCACAGCACCGAGATCGGCCGGATCGCCACCAACGGCGACCTGCCGGCCGCTCCGCGCCTGTCCGGCGTCGTCGACGCGGTGCCCGCCTCGCTGCCGAGCGCGCCCCGGGTACCGGCCGCCGACCCGGTGCCGACCCCGCCCCCGCCGGCTCCGGTCGCCCCGATCGGCGACACCGGCGTGGGCGACGGCTACCACGGCCCCGACGCGCCCACGCTCGACTACAACCACCACAAGGACATCCCGGACCCGATCCGCGGCGGCGGCGGCCCCGGCACGCGACAGGTCATCTGACGAACACCCCCGGGCGAATCGCCGCCCGGGGGTGCTTGTTCAGCAGTCGTCCATCGCCATCGGGGACGCTCGCCGTCCCCGCTCCGACCACGATCGTCCTCCCGGAGAGCCTCCCTGCCATGATCACGCTGCCTGCCGATCTCGCCGAAGTCCTGAAGACCGTCCAGAAGAACGAGAACGGGAAGGACATCGCCTTCCCGGACGCCAACGAGGAACTCCTCGGCGAGCTCGCCGCCGCCTGGGACAAGTGGAACCAGGTCGCCGACACCCACGTGCGGGCGATCACCGAGGCCGCCCAGCGGGCCATGTCCAGCATGTCCGGCCCCGCCGCCGACAGCTTCCAGCAGTACCTGCAGAAGTTCGCCGGCGGCAGTGAGTCGCACGTTGCGACCACCCTGCAGTCCGGGCAGGCGATCGCCACCTCGCTGCACGGGGCGCAGGGCGCGGTGATCGACACCAAGAACGAGATGGTCCGTGAACTCCAGTACGCCAAGACGTACATGGAGCAGAACCCGGCGGGCAAGCACGACGACATCGCCAACTCCGAGGGCATCAAGCAGGCCGCGGCCGTCTACCACCAGTACGTCGGCCAGGTCGGCACCCACGTCGACGGCCTGCTGCGGAAGAACGCCGGCCACATCGCCGACATGAGCGGTATGGCGAAGACCTGCGCCCTCAACGGCCAGGGCGGGGCCGCCGGTTCGGGCGGGGCCGGCGGGGCGGGCGCCGGCGTGGGCAGCGAGACGTCCGCGCGTACGCGCCCGGACGGGCTGCTCGGTGCGGACGGGGCCGCGGGCAACGGCGGCGTCGGCGGTGCGGGCGTCGCGGGGGCTCCCACCCCGTTCAGCCTGCCGGACGCCCCCGGTGCGCCCGGCTCGCACCTCGGCGGGGCCGGGGCCGGCGCGGCGGGCGGCGCGGCCGGGTTCGGCGGCGTCGGATCGGCGGGCGGCGCAGGGCAGTTCGGCGGAGCGGGAAGTTCCGGCGGTGCCGGTGGCTCCGGTGGTCCGGCCCTGACGCCGTTCAAGCTGCCCACCCCGAACATGCCGAACTTCGGTTCGGGCGGCTCGGTCGGTGCGGGCGGCGGGGCGCCGGTGTTCACGCCGCCCAGCATCGGCACCGGCACGGGGTCGCTGAACCTGGCCGGCATGGGGGACCTCGGCTCGGTGGGCTCCGGCCCCTCGTCCGCCGGGCACTACACGCCCATCGGCACCGGTTACACCCCGAGCCCCGGCACGACCGGCGGCGGTGGCGGCAGCCCGTTCACCGGAGGCTTCCCCGGGGTGCCCAACATCGGTAAGTACCCCGGTAGC
>NZ_NNBO01000031.1:0-11944 GCF_002803145.1 Kitasatospora sp. CB02891
CCCGCCGCGGGCGGCGGCCACCGTCGCGGCGGTCGCCCGGCGCGGCCCCGGGCCCGGCCGGCGCGGCGCGCCCGCCGGGGAGGCCGGGCTCAGCCCGGGTAGATGAACGCCGCGGACGGCCACTTGCTGGACGCCGCGTGCCACTGGTTGTCCTTCAGCCGGTACAGGCGCTGCCCGGACGCGTTGGTCGAGGCGGCGAGCACCGCCGGGCCGACCTGGTCGCCCGGCGCCCGGGCCTCGGTGGCGGACAGCGCCGTCATCGACTCGCCGCCCTGCAGCGGGGAGTCCGTGGACTGCGAGCCGTCGGTGCCCAGGAAGTGCAGCTGCTGCAGCCGGTCGGCCTCCTTGCCGAGCACCACCAGCTGGTCGGCGTCGCCCCAGGAGACGGCGGCGACCTCGGTGAGCTGCGGGGCGATGTTGCGCAGCGCGGTGATCCGGACGGTCGGGTTGACCGCGGTGCCGCCGTGCACCACCAGGCCGAGCACCAGCGTGGTCGGGTCGTTGCCGCGGTGCACCAGCATCGCGACCCGGGTGCCGTCGGAGGAGATCCGCAGCGACTGCACGGTGCGCCCGTCCAGCCCGTCCACGGTCACCGGGACGACGGTGCGCTCGCGCACCATCAGCACCCGGGACGCGGCCGGGTCGCGGTCGACCAGCCACAGGTCCTGCCGGCCGTCCCAGCTCGGCGAGGCCAGGCCCTGGCCGGGCTGCGGGGCGCGGCTGGAGACGATCGGGTCGCCGTACTTGTCGGTCTCGGTCAGGCCGGTGCGGTACAGGTTGCGGCCGTCCTGGCCGATCACCGCGACGGCGTTGCCGTCCCGGCGGACGGCGAGCTCGCCGGGGCGCGGCTGGCCGCCCGGCGCGACCTGGCCGAGCACCCCGGCGACCGGGGCCGGGTCCAGGCCGTCCTGGTAGCGGGTGAGCCGGCCGTCGACCAGCTGGATGTACGCCTGCGTGCCGCCCTCGCCGCCGGCCAGTACGCCGGGCGCGACCTGCGCGGCCTCGGCGGCGCTGAGGGTGCAGCCGCCCTTGGGCGAGGACAGGTCGAGCCGGTCCAGCTTGCCCTGCTGGTCCGCCAGGGTCTGGAAGAGCTGCTGGGCCATCTGCCGGCAGCCGGTCTGGTTCTTCCCGAGGTCGACGCCGTCCACCTTCACGGTGGCGATCCGGTTGTCGCCGGCGGTCGCGCTCAGCACCTTGACGCCGTCGAGCTTGGAGGACACCACCGGGCCGATCCACTGCGAGGGCCCGTCGGCGGTGGCCTGGGCGGCCTCGGTGAGCGGGTCTATCCGGCGGCGCAGGTAGATCGGGTCGGGCACCAGCACCGGGTTGGCCTGGGTGCGTTCGCTGGTCGGGTCGGCGGTGGCGAAGAAGTACCGGTGGACCGGCTTGTAGGTGTTCTTGAAGTTGGTCTGGTCGACGATCAGGCCGTCGGGGAGGGTGTCGATCCGCCACTGGCCGGCGTCGGGGCCCTCGCCGACCTTCACGAAGGTGAATTCCTGCTCGTAGTCGTCGGTGTACCGGGCCTGGTAGGTGTGCCGGCCGTCGAGCTCGGCGACCTGCTTGCCGCTGACGCTGAGGTGCGCCCTGGTGTCGTCCTGCCCCAGGACGGGGTGGCTCAGGCGCGGGGCGTCGGCCAGCACCACCACCTGCGCGTCGGGGCGCCAGCGTTTGGCGGCCTCCGCGGTCAGGTACTGCTTGGCGGTGTCGTAGTCGGCTTGGTCCGCGTTGGAGGAGTCGAGGAACCCGGCCAGCAGGTCGTCGGGGCTCTCGTCCTTGTGCGGGGCGACCGGGTAGACGTGCACCTGGACGCCGTCGGCGGCGCCCTGCGGCACCTCCAGGCGCTGCGGCGGGCCGCCGGAGGGCATCGTGGCGCAGCCGGTCACGGCGGCCGCCAGCAGTGCCGCGCCGCCCAGGGCGCGGGTCCGCCGCTCAGCCGTCCTGTCGTTCCTGTGCACCGGCGGTCCCCTCCTGGTCGGTGTCGGCGCCGTCCGGTGCGGGCGGGGCCGGCTGGGTCGGGCGGCCGCTGCGGTCCACCACGATCTGCGCGCCGGTGGCGCCGTAACCGGCGGCTCCGGCACGGACGTCGGACGGGTTCGCGACCGGGGCCGCGCTGGGCCGTCCCAGGCCCGGGCCGATGCTGAGCACCCCGCCCAGCCCGGAGCCGAAGGTCTGCCGCTCGGTGTCCGGGGTCTCCGGGACGGCGGCGGGCTCGGTGCCGCGCACCGCGCGCCGGTAGGGCGCGCCGACCGAGGCCATGCCGCGGTTGTGCCGGGAGTCCTCCGGCTCCAACCGGAACGGGGCCCGGGAGAGCTCGCCGCCGCGGGTGCGCGGCAGCGTCAGCCGGAAGTGCGAGCCGCCGCCGGGCTCGCCCCAGGCCTGCAGCCAGCCGCCGTGCAGGTGGGCGTCCTCGACCGCGATGGACAGGCCGAGGCCGGTGCCGCCGGTGGTGCGCACCCGCGACGGGTCGGCCCGCCAGAAGCGGTGGAACACCCGGGAGGCCTCGCCGGGCTTCAGGCCGATGCCGTAGTCGCGAACGCCGACGGCGACCGCGCCGTCGCCCGCCCCGAGCCGGATCACCACGTCCCGGCCCTCGCCGTGCTCCAGTGCGTTGACCACCAGGTTGCGCAGGATCCGCTCGATCCGGCGGCTGTCGACCTCGGCGATCACCGGCGTCTCGCCGCCGCGGATCAGCACCGCGCTGCCCTTGGCGCGGGCCAGCGGGTCGGCGGCCTCCACGACGCGGGTCACGATGTCGCGCAGGTCGACGGGTTCGGCGTCCAGGATGGCCGCGCCGGCGTCGAAGCGGCTGATCTCCAGCAGGTCGGCGAGCAGCGACTCGAAGCGGTCCAGCTGGTCCTGGAGCAGCTCGGCGGAGCGGGCCGCCATCGGGTCCAGGTCCTCGCGGCTGTCGTAGATCAGGTCGGCGGCCATCCGCACCGTGGTCAGCGGGGTGCGCAGCTCGTGCGAGACGTCGGAGACGAACCGCCGCTGCACCCGGGAGAGCTCCTCCAGCTTGCGGATCTGCGCCTGCAGGCCGTTGGCCATCCGGTTGAACGAGTCGCCGAGGCGGGCGATGTCGTCGGTGCCGGTGACCTTCATCCGCTCGTCGAAGTGCCCGGCGGCCAGCCGCTCGGAGATCCCGGCGGCCATCCGCACCGGGGTGACCACCTGGCGGACCACCAGCCAGGCGATGCAGCCCAGCAGGATGACCAGGAACAGCCCGGCGGTGGCCAGGGTGCCCATCACCAGGTTCAGGGTGCTGGTCTCCTGGTAGAACGAGAACACGTAGTACAGCTGGTACGGGTTGCCGTCCGGGCCGGTGAACTGCTTGCCGATCGCCAGGCCCTTGTTGTCGTCGGGCTTGGCCTGGCTGTCCGGCGCGCGGTGCAGCTTGACCGGCTGCTCGTGCGGGATGGACGGCTCGGCGGCGACCAGGGCTCGCAGCTCGGGGGTGATCGAGTCGGGCAGGATCGAGCCCGAGTAGCGGGCGCCGCGCAGGCCGGCGCTGGAGGCGCTCTCCTCCTGGCCGCTGGGCGCGATCGCGATCACCGAGTAGACGCCGGCGCCGCCGGACGCCAGGTCGGAGACCTGCTTGGTCAGCCAGGCGTTGATCCGGTCGCGGGTCGGGTCGGCGGTCGCACCGGCCTTGGCCTGCAGGTTGATCGCCTCGTTGATCTTGTCCTGCTCGATCTGGAAGCCGCCGATGGCCTGCCCGTGGGCGGCCTTCTGCTTGGCCTCCAGCAGGCCGGTGCGCACCTGGGCGACCACCACCACGCCGAGCACCAGCACCACCACGAAGGACAGCAGCAGGGTCGCCGCCACCACCCGCAGCTGGATCGAGCGGCGGTACAGCGCCAGCACCCGGCCCACCGGGTGCCGGAACTGGCGGATCACCGGCGCGAACAGCACCGACCACCACCGGCGCCGGCGCGGCCGGCCGGTGGTGGAACTCAGCACGTCGCCGCGCACAGCAGCCTCCCCGCCGGAGGTCTCGTCCGACGGGGAGGCGGCGGCCTGCTCCTCGCTCATCCTCAGCTGGGCCCGGCCTTGTAGCCGACGCCGCGAACCGTGACCACGATCTCCGGGCGCTCCGGGTCCTTCTCGATCTTGGAGCGCAGGCGCTGCACGTGCACGTTGACCAGCCGGGTGTCGGCGGCGTGCCGGTAGCCCCAGACCTGCTCCAGCAGCACCTCGCGGGTGAACACCTGCCAGGGCTTGCGGGCCAGCGCGACCAGCAGGTCGAACTCCAGCGGGGTCAGCGGGATGCCGCGGCCCTCGCGCTTCACCGAGTGCCCGGCGACGTCGATCACCAGGTCACCGATGGTCAGCTGCTCCGGCGTGGGCTCCTCGGCCCGCCGCAGTCGGGCCCGGACCCGGGCGACCAGTTCCTTGGGCTTGAACGGCTTCGTCACGTAGTCGTCGGCGCCGGACTCCAGACCGACCACGATGTCGACCGTGTCGGTCTTCGCGGTCAGCATGACGATCGGAATGCCCGACTCGGCCCGGATCTGGCGGCACACGTCGATGCCGTCCCGCCCGGGCAGCATCAGGTCGAGCAGTACGAGGTCCGGCTTGGTCTCCCGGAAGGCGGCCAGCGCCTTGTCCCCGTCCGCGACGAAAAACGGCTCAAAACCCTCACCACGCAGCACAATGCCGAGCATCTCGGCCAGTGCGGTGTCGTCATCGACGACGAGGACACGTCCCTTCATGGCTCCATCTTCTCATCACCCGAATGTGACCTGACGCACAGCTGTTCCGTCCCCGGCCCCCCGGCCGTCGGCCGAACCAGTCATACCATCGCAAAGGTATCGGCTTTGCGGCCTTGCTCGGACCGTTGCCGATCAGCAACGGGATACCCCTGGGGTGCGCGTGCGCACCATGGCACGATGGGCCCCCGAAGCACCCGCGCCAAGGGTGCCCCGACGAGGAGCGTCGATTGTCCGAGACCCCGGGTTGGACCTCACCCGGTTCTCCCGAGCCCGCGCCCGGCCCGTCCGAATCCGGCCACCAGGCTCCCCCGGTCCCCCAGACCACCGCCGCACCCGCACCGCCGCACCCCGGCCCGGCCGTGCCGCCCGGCCCGACGCCCGGCCCCGGCATCATCCCGCTGCGCCCCCTCGGCTTCGGCGAACTGATGGACGGCGCGTTCGCCCTCGTCCGCCGGTACTGGAAGACCGCCTTCGGACTCAGCCTGGTCCTCGCCTGCGTGCTCGAACTCGTCCAGGCCGGCGTCTCCTGGTGGCTCCACACCTCCGGCACCCGCACCGAAGCCATGTTCGACGGCTACTACACGATGCCGCTCGAAATGCTCGCCGGCGTGATCTCCACCGGACTGCTCACCCCCGTCATCGGCAACAGCCTGCTCGGCCGTGACACCACGCCCAAGCAGGCCTGGGCGCAGGCCCGGCCGCACCTCGGCCGACTGACCGGCCTGGCCCTGCTGCAGACCGCGATCCTGCTCGGCTCGCTCGCCGTGCCGCTGGTCCCGATCTTCGCGCTGACCGGCGCCACCATGCAGCCCGCCCTGCTGCTGCTCGTGCCGCCCGCCGTGCTGCCCGCGGTCTTCCTGTGGGTCAAGGTCTCCTTCGCCGCCCCCGCGCTGATCCTGGAGCGGCAGAGCGTCGTCGGCGCCCTCAAGCGCTCCTGGCACCTGGTCCGCGGCTCCTGGTGGCGGATGTTCGGCACCATGCTCGTGTTCGGCATCGCCGTCGGCCTGCTCGCCGCGGTGCTCACCGTCCCCGGCGCGATCATCACCCTGCTGATCGGCGGCGGCCCCGCCGACATCTACGCCACCGACGGCGAGGCCGCGATCGGCATCGGCGTCATGGCGGTCTGCGGCGTCCTCGCCAAGACCCTCACCATCCCGCTCACCGGCAACATGATCGGCCTGCTCTACATCGACCAGCGGATCCGCCGCGAGGCGCTCGACCTCGAACTCGCCCGCGCCGCCGGCCTGCCCGGCCAGTGGACGCCCGCCGCCGGCGCGCCCGTCCCGGGCCAGTACCCCCCGCCGGGGGCCTGACCGCCATGGGACTCCGGGGGGGACGGGCGCTGCTCGCGGACGGCGTCCCGGTCACCGTGCCGCGCGACGCCGCCCGCGACGCCGCGCACGAAGAACTCCGCAAGGCCGTCTACCACCAGCACGAACCCGGCCTGGTCGACCGCTTCATCACCTGGATCCAGGACCAGCTCGACCACCTGTTCAACGGCGTCGGCGGCCCGCTCGGCGGCGGCGACGGCGCCGCCCTGGTGGTGCTGATCGTCCTCGCCGCGATCATCGCCGTACTGCTCTGGCGACGCTACGGCGCGCCCCGCCGCGAGGCCCGCTCCGCCGGCCGGCTGTTCGCCGCCGACGGGCCGCGCAGCGCCGCCCAGCACCGCGCCGACGCCGCCGCCCACGCCGAACGCGGCGCCTGGGCCGACGCCGTCCGCGAGCAGATGCGCGCCCTGGTCCGCGGCCTGGAGGAACGCACCGTCCTCGACCCGCGCCCCGGCCGCACCGCCGACGAGGCAGCCGCCGAAGCCGGCCGCGCCCTGCCCGAGCGCGCCCGCGAACTCGCCTCCGCAGCACGGCTGTTCGACGACATCGCGTTCGGCGAACGGACCGCCGACGAAGCCTCCTACCGGCTCCTCGCCGACCTCGACCGCGCCCTCGAACGCACCCGCCCCACGCCCGTGGCGGCCGGCGGAGGAACCGCATGACCACCACCGCACCCCCGCCCGCCACCGCCGAACCCGCGGAACAGCCCGCCGTCGAACCGGCCGCCGCCGCACCCCGCACCACCCTGCGCACCCTGTGGCGGCGCTGGCGCTGGCGGCTGCTCGCCGGCCTCGCCCTGCTGCTGGTCGGCGCGATGGTCGCCGGCATACCCGGCACCAACGGCTACGGCCCGTTCGACCCCCGCTCCGGCGACGTCGACGGCACCCGCGCCGCCGACCAGATCCTCCAGCGGCACGGCGTCACCAGCCGCACCGCCGCCACCGAGAGCGATCTCGTCGCGGCCCTGCGCGCCGACGACACCACCGTCGTCCTCGGCCACTCCGACCAGCTGCCCCGCGAGGAACTCGCCCGGCTCGCCGCGCTCACCCGCGGCGCCAACAGCCGGCTGGTGCTGGTCGCCCCCGACCAGCCCGTCCTGAACGCCTTCACCCCCGGCATCTCCACCTACTACTCCGCGATCGACACCACCGCCGTCCCGCCCGCCTGCACGCTGCCCGAGGCCGTCAACGCCGGCGCCGCCCAACTCGGCGGCCGGAGCTACGACCCCGCCGCCCGCGACGTCGGCTGCTACCCGCACGGCAGCTCCCGCCTGGGCCTGGTCAGCCGCACCACCGGCACCCAGCAGGTGATCGTCGTCGGCACCGAGTGGCCGTTCACCAACGCCCACCTCGACCAGGACGGCAACGCCGCCCTCGTCCTCGGCCTGCTCGGCGCCCACCACCGGCTGGTCTGGCAGACCCCCGACCTGACCACCTCGGTCGCCCCCGCCGAGCAGCGCAGGAGCTTCGACGAGCTGATCCCCGACGGCTGGAACTGGGGCGCCCTGCAGCTCCTCCTCGCCGCGCTGCTCGCCGTCGTCTGGCGCGCCCGCCGCCTCGGCCCGGTGCTCAGCGAACGGCTGCCCGCCGTGGTCCGCGCCTCCGAGACCACCGAAGGCCGCGCCCGGCTCTACCACCGCGCGAACGCCCGCGGCCACGCCGCCGAGACCCTGCGCCGCGCCGCCCGCCGACGGGCCGCCGCCGCCCTCGGCCTCCCGCACACCTCCGGGGACCCCGACCCGGCCGCCCTCACCGAGGCCGCCGCCGCCCGGCTCGGACGCCCCGCCGCCGACCTCCAGCAGCTGCTGTACGGCCCGGCCCCCACCGACGACGCCGCCCTGCTGCGGCTCGCCGACGACCTCGACGACATGGAATGGCAGGTACGACAGCCGTGACCGACCAGCTCTACAAGACCGACCCCGGCCAGACCCGTGACGCCCGCACCGCCCTCACCGGCCTGCGCGACGAGATCGGCAAGGCCGTGGTCGGCCAGGACGCCGCCGTCACCGGCCTGGTCGTCGCCCTGCTCTGCGGCGGCCACGTCCTGCTCGAAGGCGTCCCCGGCGTCGCCAAGACCCTGCTGGTCCGCACCCTCGCCACCGCCCTCGACGTCGAGACCAAGCGCATCCAGTTCACCCCCGACCTGATGCCCGGCGACGTCACCGGCTCCCTGGTCTACGACACCCGCACCGCCGAGTTCTCGTTCCAGCCCGGCCCGGTCTTCACCAACCTGCTGCTCGCCGACGAGATCAACCGCACCCCGCCGAAGACCCAGGCCGCCCTGCTGGAGGCCATGGAGGAGAAGCAGGTCACCGTCGACGGCGAACCCCGCAAGCTCCCCGAGCCGTTCCTGGTCGCCGCCACCCAGAACCCCGTCGAGTACGAGGGCACCTACCCGCTGCCCGAGGCCCAGCTCGACCGCTTCCTGCTCAAGCTGATCCTCCCGCTGCCCACCCGCGAGCAGGAGTTCCAGGTCCTCGCCCGGCACGCCGGCGGCTTCGACCCCCGCGACCTCGCCGCTGCCGGCGTCCGCCCCGTCGCCGGACCCGCCGACCTGGCCACCGCCCGCGCCGAGATCCGCGCCCTCACGGTCTCCCCCGAGATCCTCGCGTACATCGTCGACCTGGTCCGCGCCACCCGGCAGTCGCCCTCGCTCGCCATGGGCGTCTCGCCCCGCGGCGCCACCGCACTGCTCAACACCTCCCGCGCCTGGGCCTGGCTGGCCGGCCGCGACTACGTCACCCCCGACGACGTCAAGGCCCTCGCCCTGCCCACCCTCCGGCACCGCATCCAGCTCCGCCCCGAGGCCGAGATGGAAGGCACCACCGCCGACAGCGTCATCCAGGCCGTCCTCGCCCAGACGCCCGCACCGCGCTAGCCGCCACCGCCCCGGGGGAGAGCGCGCCGCCCGCCTCTCCCCCTCAGCGTCCACCGTTCCAGAAAGCGAGCCCAGCACCCCATGGCCCTGACCGGCCGCACGGCCCTCATCGCCGCCCTCGGCGCCCTCCTGGTCGGCCTCGTGCTCCCCTCCTGGACCGGCATCGGCGTGGTCATGCTGCCGCTGCTCGCCGCGATCGTCGCCGACCTGGTGCTCGCCGCCCCCGTCCGCCGCCTCACCCTGGAACGGTCTGGCGACCCCAGCGTCCGCCTCGGCGAGACCGTCGGCGTCGACCTGCTCGTCGCCAACCCGTCCCGCCGCCCGCTGCGCGCCCGGATCCGCGACGCCTGGTACCCCTCCGCGTGGGCCCCCGGCACCTCGCTCACCGCCTCCCGGCACTCCGTCACCGTCCCCGCCGGAGAACGCCGCCGCCTCACCACCCGGCTCGCCCCCACCCGGCGCGGCGACCACCACAGCGGACGCGTGACCATCCGTTCCCTCGGCCCGCTCGGCCTGGCCGGCCGCCAGGCCACCCTCGACGCCCCCTGGCGGGTCCGCGCCCTGCCGCCCTTCGCCAGCCGCAAGCACCTCCCGTCGCGCCTCGCCCGTCTGCGCGAACTCGACGGCCGCACCTCCGTCCTGACCCGCGGTCAGGGCACCGAGTTCGACTCGCTGCGCGAATACCTCCCCGGCGACGACGTCCGTTCCATCGACTGGCGCGCCAGCGCCCGCCGCAGCGTCGTCGCCGTCCGCACCTGGCGGCCCGAACGCGACCGGCACGTCCTCATCGTCCTCGACACCGGCCGCACCTCCGCCGGCCGCGTCGGCGACGCCCCCCGCCTGGACGCCGCCCTCGACGCCGCCCTGCTGCTCACCGCCCTCGCCACCAAGGCCGGCGACCGGGTCGACCTGCTCGCCCACGACCGCCACCGCCGCACCGCCGTCGCCGGACGCTCCCCCTCCGAGATCCTCCCCGCCTTCACCGACGCGATGGCCCTCCTGGAACCCGCCCTGATCGAGACCGACCTGCGCGCCATGGTCTCCACCGCCCTCCGGATGGCCCCCCACCGCTCCCTGATCGTCCTCCTCACCGGCCTCGACGCCCACCAGATCGAGGACGGCCTGCTCCCCCAGCTCCCCCTCCTCACCAAGCGCCACGAGGTCGTCCTGGCCTCCGTCGCGGACCCCCGCCTCGACCAGCTGGTCAACGCCCCCCGCACCACCGTCCGCGACGTCTACGGCGCCGCCGCCGCCGAACAGACCCGGGCCGACCGCCGCCGCACCGCAGACCTCCTCACCCGCCGCGGCATCACCGTCCTCGACGCCCCGCCCGAGTCCATCGCCCCCGCCCTCGCCGACACCTACCTCACCCTCAAGGCCGCCGGCCGGCTCTGACCCGCCCCGGCCCACTCAGGAGCCGCGTTGAACACCGACCTTCAGCTGATCAACGACGGCGACGGCCTGGCGGTCATCGGAGACCCCACCGCCGTCGAACGGTTCCTGGTCTCCGAAGGCCTGCCGTCCCGGGACCTCGGACTGGCACGGCTCGGCTCGGCCTTCAACGCCACGGCGGGCGCCACCCAGGTCGGCTCCGAGATCGCGGCCAACTCGGGCCGCTGGGTGAAGCTGACCAAGGAGTCCGCCCAGGCCCTCAGCAAGCACCCGCTGATGAAGGGCTCGACCGCCGACACCAGCCGGGCCGTGCTCACCGAGAACGGCAAGATCAAGGGAATCCTCCAGCTGGTGCGGACACCCGGCTCGATGCTGTCCAACCCGGCCCTGCTGGCAGGCGCCGCAGGCCTCATGGCACAGCTCGCCATGCAACAGACCATGGACGAGATCACCGACTACCTCGCCGCGATCGACGAGAAGGTCGACGACGTGCTCCGCGCCCAGAAGGACGCGGTACTGGCGGACATGATCGGAGCCGGCTTCGTCATCGAAGAGGGCCTGACCGTCCGGGACCAGGTCGGCCGGGTCTCCGACGTCACCTGGTCGAAGGTGTCGCTCACCTCGATCACGATCGCCCGCACCCAGGCCTACGCACTGCGCCAACTCGACGCGCTCGCCGAGAAGTTGGAGAACAAGAGCAAGATCGGCGACCTCGCCAAGGCCGCCAAGGACGCCGAGACCACCACCCGGGAGTGGCTCGCCGTACTGGCCCGCTGCTTCCAACTGCAGGACGCGATCGCCGTCCTGGAACTCGACCGCGTCCTGGACACCTCCCCGGACGAACTCGACCTGCACCGCCTCGCGATCCGCGCCGCCCGGCAGAACCGGGTGGAGCTCATCTCCCGGTGCACCGAGCGCCTCCTGGCCCGCATCGACGCGGCCGTCGACACCGCCAACACCAAGGTCCTGCTGCACCCGACCGCCTCCCCCGCCGTGGTCAACTCGGGCAACCAGGTCGCCACCACCGTCCACGACTTCCGCGGCCGGCTCGGCATCGAACGCGATCGGAAGTCGTCGGACGCCAGGCGCTGGGTGGACGCGGCCGGCGAGACGAGGGACCGGATGCTCGAAACCGGCGCCGAAGGCGTCGACGCCGCCAGGCGCATCGGGGCCGAGACCCTCGACCGCGCCAAAGCGGTGACGGGCAAGCTTTCGACCGGGATCGGGATCGCCGGACGGGCGCTCCGCCGCCGCGGAGACGGCGAGACGGAGACGGCCAAGGAGGTCTGAGCCCTGCCGGTCTCCGGGCCGGCGGGCTCCTGGCTCGCCGGCCTTTCGGCTTCCCGCTGCCGAATCCGCGTCCGGAAATGCAGAAAGGGCCCCAGCCATGTGGCTGGAGCCCTTTCCAGAAGAATTGTTCGGCGGCGTCCTACTCTCCCACAGGGTCCCCCCTGCAGTACCATCGGCGCTGTGAGGCTTAGCTTCCGGGTTCGGAATGTAACCGGGCGTTTCCCTCACGCTATGACCACCGAAACACTATGAAACTGTCGAACCGGAACCCGTTGGTGAACGGGGTTCTGTTCGTGGTTTCAGAACCAACACAGTGGACGCGAGCAACTGAGGACAAGCCCTCGG
>NZ_NNBO01000032.1:0-8941 GCF_002803145.1 Kitasatospora sp. CB02891
ACCACCACCAGCGGCCGGCGGTGCCGCCGACGCCGACGCCGACCCCGGCGCAGCCCGAGCCGTCGGCGGCCGCGACGGACGGGGCCGGCGGGCAGCAGCCGGCGCCCGGACCGGGGGCGCCGGAGGCAGCGGGGACACCGGGGACGACCGGCGGGGCGGAGGGGGCCGGAGGGGGCGACGAGGACGCGGCCGACCCCGCGACGGGCGGCGGCACGGACGACGCGGTGGTCGCGGGCGGGGCCCCACTGGCCGGCCCGGTGGTGCCGGCGGGGCCGCTGCACCTGGGCGACCAGTCCGCGCGACAGCTGCCGCTGGGCGTCGGACTGGGCATGATCGGACTGGGCCTCGGCCTGGTCGGAATGAAGCTGCGCCGGCGGTGAGGCCGTGCGACGCGGGCGCCCGCCGGGTGGGACGATCCCGGGACCAGGTTCGTTGACCTCCGCGGTGGACGAAGCATATGAAGGAGCTATGACCAACCCGATGAACGAGCGGTCGCAGCAAGAGCCTTACCAGGCGTCGAGCGGGAAGTCCGAGGACAGTCCGAAGGTGCTGATCGTCGGACCGGACGGCATGGCGGTGGGCACCGCGCCGGCCGGCGGGCTCGGCCGGGGCGGCGAGGAGGACGAGCCGCGTGAACTGCCGGTGACCGAGATGGTCGAGCAGCCGGCCAAGGTGATGCGGATCGGCAGCATGATCAAGCAGCTGCTGGAGGAAGTGCGGGCGGCGCCTCTGGACGAGGCGAGCCGGGCCCGGCTGAAGGACATCCACGCCAGCTCGATCAAGGAGCTGGAGCTGGGTCTGGCGCCCGAGCTGGTCGAGGAGTTGGAGCGGCTGTCGCTGCCGTTCGCCGACGACACCATCCCCACCGAGGCCGAACTGCGCATCGCGCAGGCGCAGTTGGTGGGTTGGCTGGAGGGCCTGTTCCACGGCATCCAGACCGCGCTGTTCGCCCAGCAGATGGCGGCGCGGGCGCAGCTGGAGCAGATGCGGCGGGCGCTGCCGCCCGGACTGCACGGCGCGGAGGGGGACTTGGAGGAGCCGGGTCCGGGCCGCGGTCTGCGTTCCGGTCCGTACCTGTAGTCGGCCTCGGGGGCCGCGCTGCGGCGCGGCCCCGAACCGCTACCCTGGCCCCAGTCCGGAAGTACCGCGTGCCGAGGGGGAGCTGGGACCATGACAGAGGGCACCACCGAGGGCCACTCGCTCGGCCACGGCAGGTACGTGCTGCAGCGGTTGCTCGGGCAGGGCGGCATGGCGGCCGTCCACCTCGCGTACGACACGGTGCTGGACCGTCAGGTCGCGGTGAAGACGCTGCACACCGAACTGGGCCGGGAGGCCTCGTTCAAGGAGCGGTTCCGGCGCGAGGCGCAGGCGGTGGCCCGGCTCCAGCACACCAACATCGTCTCGGTGTTCGACTCCGGTGAGGACGTCGGGCCGGACGGGACGGCGACGCCGTACATCGTCATGGAGTTCGTCGAGGGCCGTTCGCTGAAGGACGTGCTGGACGAGCAGGTGACCACCCGCGGCGCGATGCCGACCGAGCAGGCGCTGAAGATCACCGCGGCGGTGCTGTCGGCGCTGGAGGCCTCGCACGACCAGGGGCT
Source organism: Kitasatospora sp. CB02891 (assembly GCF_002803145.1). Taxonomy (NCBI): domain Bacteria; kingdom Bacillati; phylum Actinomycetota; class Actinomycetes; order Kitasatosporales; family Streptomycetaceae; genus Kitasatospora; species Kitasatospora sp. CB02891. The sequence goes on from NZ_NNBO01000032.1 coordinate 1,602, forward strand.
GGTGCACCGCGACATCAAGCCGGCGAACGTGATGGTGTCCACCAAGGGCGTCGTCAAGGTGATGGACTTCGGCATCGCCCGGGCCCTGCAGTCCGGGGTGACGTCGATGACGCAGACCGGCATGGTGGTCGGCACCCCGCAGTACCTGTCGCCGGAGCAGGCGCTCGGCAAGAGCGTCGACGCCCGGTCCGACCTGTACTCGGTGGGCTGCATGCTGTTCGAACTGCTCAGCGGGCAGCTGCCGTTCGACGGCGACTCGGCGTTCTCGATCGCGTACAAGCACGTGCAGGAGACCCCGCCGGCACCGTCCACGCTGAACGGCGCGGTCACGCCCGCGGTGGACGCGCTGGTCGCGCAGGCGCTGCGCAAGGACCCGGCGCACCGGTTCCCGACGGCGGAGGCGATGCGCGAGGAGGTGGAGCGGGTCGCGGCGGGCGAGCAGGGCAACACGCCGCTGCAGGCGTCCACCCCGCTGGTGATCGGCGAGGGGCCGCGCTCGGTGCACGCCGCGCCGTCGCTGACCGACTTCCCGCCGGTGGGCGGCGGCACCCCGCCGCCGCAGCCGTACCGGCCGGCGCCCGGGCCGCAGACCCCGCCGCCGTACGCGCAGACCCCGGCGCCGTTCCCGCAGGCGCCGCCGCAGTTCGCGAAGCCGCCGCAGACGCCGCAGCCGTTCCCGCAGCCGCAGTTCCAGCAGGGCTTCCCGCAGGGCACCCCGCAGCCGTTCCCGCAGCAGCCGATGCCCGGTCCGCCGATGCCCGGCCCGATGACGGGGCCGATGCCGATGGCGTACCCGCCGCCGGCGAACAACAGCAACGGCTGTTCGACCGCACTGATCGTGGTCGGTGTGATCGTCGGCGTGATCGTACTTGCGATCATCATCGTGGCAATTGCGGTGGCCGGTTCGACCACGGGCACGTCCACGTACTGAGCCCAGACCTGCTCCGTGCCCGAACTCGGCCTCGGGGCAGGCTCGCAGAGCCCGATGTGAGCCCCGCGCACGCCGTCCCGTGCCACGTCGGCGGGCGCGAGACGGTAGCGTGCTGAGGACGGAACCGACAGGGCGAACGCGCGCCGAGCGAGTGCCCGGGGCGAGGAGCGATGGGTCAGAGCGAACGACCGGACGACGGCCGGGCGGACCAGCGGGACGAGGACGACGGCCGGACCGACGAGGTCACCGGACCGACCGAGGTGCTCCCGGTCGGGGCGGCAACTCCGGGTCGGGGCAGCGCGGTTCCCTTCCCCACCGTCGGGGACGGCCGCTACCGGCTGACCGGGCGGCTGGGCCGCGGCGGCATGGCCGAGGTGTTCGCCGCCCAGGACCTCCGGTTGGGCCGCACCGTGGCGGTCAAGCTGCTGCGCTCCGAACTCGCCGAGGACGACACCGCCCGGCTGCGCTTCACCCGCGAGGCACACTCGGTCGCCGCGCTCAACCACCACTCGATCGTGGCGGTCTACGACACCGGCGAGGAGCAGCAGGGCGGGGAGTCCACCCCGTACATCGTGATGGAGCTCGTCGAGGGCCGGACGGTGCGCGAGCTGCTGGTGGACGAGGAAGCGCCGCCGGTCGACCAGGCGCTGATCATCACCGCCGGCGTGCTGGAGGCACTGGCCTACAGCCACCAGCACGGGATCGTGCACCGGGACATCAAGCCCGCCAACGTCATCATCACCAACGGCGGCGCGGTCAAGGTGATGGACTTCGGCATCGCCCGGGCGCTGACCGGCGCGGCCACCACCATGACGCAGACCGGCATGGTGATGGGCACCCCGCAGTACCTGTCGCCGGAGCAGGCCCTCGGCAAGGCCGTCGACCACCGCTCCGACCTGTACGCGGCCGGCTGCATGCTGTACGAACTGCTCACCCTGCGGCCGCCGTTCGTCGGCGAGACCCCGCTGGCGGTGGTGTACCAGCACGTCCAGGACGCGCCGGTGCCGCCGTCCCGGGTGAACGACCGGGTGCCGCCGCAGCTGGACGCGCTGGTGCTGCGGGCGCTGGAGAAGAACCCGGACGACCGGTTCCAGAGCGCCGACGAGTTCCGGGCGCACGTCCAGCACGCGCTGCGCCAGCTGCACGGTGCCGCCGGCGCGGGCCGGCCGACGGGTGCCGGGGGCCTGGCGGCTGGCGCCGCGGCCGGCGGCTGGGACCACTCGGCGATCGGCGCCGCGTCGACCACCGAGCCGCTCGACATGGTCGGCGACGAGGCCGCCCGGACCGAGGCCCTGCCGTACCCGATGGCCTCGGCGTACCAGACGCCCGCGCGCCCCTACCCGGGCGTCGGCGGCGGCAACGGCGGTGGCAGCGGCGGCGACGGCGAGGACCCGCAGGAGCGGCCGCGCCGCAACCCCTGGGGCTGGGTGCTGGGCGCGGTGGCCCTGGTGCTGGCCGCCACCGTCGGGGTGGCGCTGGCGCTGACCGCCAACCAGGACAACACGCACAAGACGCCGGCCACCAACACGCCGGTCCACTCCAGTGGCAGCCCGTCCGTCGACGAGTCGACGGAGCGGCCCACCAGCGCCCCGCCGACCCGCAGCCAGGGCACCGGTCACCAGCAGGAGACGCCGAGCTGGTCGCCGTCGCCGAGCGCCTCCGCCTCGGCCAGCGCGTCGGCGTCCGCCTCGGCCAGCCCCTCGCACTCGCCGAAGCCCTCGGCCCCGGCCAGCCCGACCGGCGACAAGACCACGCCGTCGGCCGGCCCGAGCGCGGGCACCACGTCCAAGCCGACGCCCAGCAACGGGACGGTGCAGCTGCCGGTCGGCACCGGCTGACGGCGGCTGCGGGCAGGTCAGTTGGCGAACGCGTCCATGACCTGCTCGTAGTCCTGGCACCACCAGGTGAGCTGCCCGGCGGAGGCCGCGAACAGCGGGTCGGCCCGGTGGTCGCGGCGCTGGTAGTGCCACTGCAGCATCCACAGGTCGTTCAGTCGCTCCCACCACACCCGGTGCACCGCGGCGGCGACCTGTTCGGCGTTCGCGGCGCCGGTGGCCCGGTAGGCGCGGGCCCAGTGCCGGACCCGGACCAGGTCGAGGACGCCGGTGGCGCGGTCGTTGAACAGCAGCGTGGCGGCCCGCACCGCCTCCTCGGCGACCGGGTGCGGGGCGAGCTTGTCCCAGTCCAGGACGGCGCTGACGGCATCGCCCCGGTAGAGCACGTTCAGGCTGTGGAAGTCGCCGTGCGTCCAGCCGGTGGGCGGTGCGTCGGCCGGGCCGGGGCGGCGGTGGCGGTGCGTGGCGAGCAGTTCCAGCCGTTCGGTCAGGCGCTGCTCGGCGAGCCGGTCGAACGGCCCGTAGGGGCGGTGCACCCGGGCCAGCTCGCGCAGCTCCAGGACGAGCCGCTCGGTCTCCTCGACCTCGGCGCTGAGCACCGCGTCCGGCTGCCGCAGCGGGGCGCAGACTTCGCGGAGTGCGCCGTGCAGTGCTCCCAGCAGGCTGCCGAGTTCGCCGCACCGGACGGGGTCGAGCTCGGTGCCGTGCCGGTGGTCGCCGGGCACCCACGGGTAGAGCGCGAACAGCCGGCCGCCGTACGCGGTGACCGTCCGGCCGTCCCGGTTGGCGAGCGGCGGCGGCACCGGAAGACCGCGGGCGGCCAGCGCGGCGGTGGCGCGGTGCTGGCCGAGAATCGCCGGCCGGTTGGCGGTGGCCCGGTCGACGTAGCACTTCAGGAAGTACGTGGCGCCGTCGGCGGTGGCGATCCGGTAGCCGCGGTTGAGCAGTCCTTCGGCCACCGGCACCACCGCGCCGGGCGGCGCGGTGCGGTAGGAACGCAGGACTCCGGCCACGGCGGCGTGCGCGACCGGGGGGCTGAGAGTGCCGATGGGGGGAGCGGTGGCGTCCGGGCGGGCCGGCGCGAGGGAGATGGTCTGACCGTACGTCACGGAGCAGAGCGTATTACTCGGCGTGATAGCGACTTGACACAGTGTATTCGATGTGATCTCAGTGCTGCTGGTCCGCCTGACGGCGCGCCACGTACGCGGCGACCTGGGTGCGGCGCTCCATGCCCATCTTGGCCAGCAGGCTGCTGACGTAGTTTTTTACGGTTTTCTCGGCCAGGTGCAGCTCATTGCCGATCTGCCGATTCGTCATCCCCTCGCCGATCAGATCGAGGATGCGGCGCTCCTGTTTCGTCAACTGCGCGATTCGCTCGTCCTCCTTCTCGCCGCCCTCGCGCAGCCGGGCCAGCACCCGGCTGGTGGCGACCGGGTCGAGCAGGGATTTGCCGGCCGCGACGTCGCGCACCGCGGACAGCAGGTCGGTGCCGCGGATCGCTTTCAGGACATATCCGGAGGCGCCCGCCATGATCGAGTCGAACAGCGCCTCGTCGTCGGAGAAGGAGGTGAGCATCAGGCATTTCACCGACGGGTACCGGGAGCGGATCTCCCGGCAGACCTCGACCCCGTTCCCGTCGGGAAGTCGGACGTCCAGGACCGCCACGTCGGGGTGGACCACCGGAATCCGGTTGAGCGCCTCGGCGGCCGTGCCGGCCTCGCCGACCACCTCGATGTCGCCCTCCGTGGCGAGCAGGTCGTGCACGCCCCGTCGGACCACTTCGTGATCATCGAGGAGAAACACCCGGATATGTCCGTTATCTGTCATTTGCAAAGCCTCGCACAAATCGATGGGCGTTACCCCCTTTCGCAGCGGCCGCTGCCCGGATACCGTGCGCTGGTGTCCTGACCGGAAGGTAAGCCGCGTCACACCGTCGGTTTCCCGTACCGGAGAACAACTAGGACGTCCTAGCGCAAGAGCGCCAAGGGGTGCCGCTGGGTAACGTTCTCGTGAGGGACGCCGTCGGAAAGGGAACACCGCCCACCCGCACTGGCGCGCACACCCACGCGCGCGAGCCGGGAGGGCGACCGGACCGGCCACCGGCGACCCCGGGCGGCCGGACAGACCGAGGGAGTGAACGTGACCGTCAAAAGCACGGCGAGGGCGCGCAAGAAGGCCGCCCCCGGCGTCCCTGACAAAACCAGTGCCGGCTCCGCCGCACCGGAGCTCGTCCAGCTGCTCACACCGGAGGGCGACCGGGTCGAGCACCCGGACTACCCGCTCACCGTGACACCCGAGGAGCTGCGGGCGCTCTACCGGGACCTGGTACTGGTGCGGCGTTTCGACGCCGAGGCCACCTCACTGCAGCGGCAGGGCGAGCTCGGCCTGTGGGCCTCGCTGTTGGGCCAGGAGGCGGCGCAGGTCGGCTCCGGCCGGGCGATGCGCCCCGGCGACTACGCCTTCCCCACCTACCGTGAGCACGGCGTGGCCTGGTGCCGCGACGTCGACCCGCTGAACCTGCTCGGCATGTTCCGCGGCGTGAACAACGGCGGCTGGGACCCGAACGAGAAGAACTTCCACCTCTACACCATCGTGATCGGCGCGCAGACCCTGCACGCCACCGGCTACGCGATGGGCATCACCAAGGACGGCGCGGACGACGCGGTGATCGCCTACTTCGGCGACGGCGCCTCCAGCCAGGGCGACGTCAACGAGGCCTTCACCTTCGCCTCGGTCTACAACTCGCCGGTGGTGTTCTTCTGCCAGAACAACCAGTGGGCGATCTCCGAGCCCACCACCGTGCAGACCCGCATCCCGCTGTACCGCCGCGCCTCCGGCTTCGGCTTCCCCGGCGTCCGGGTCGACGGCAACGACGTGCTGGCCTGCCTCGCGGTCACCCGCTGGGCGCTGGACCACGCCCGCACCGGCCAGGGCCCGGTGCTGGTCGAGGCGTTCACCTACCGGATGGGCGCGCACACCACCTCCGACGACCCGACCCGCTACCGGCAGAACGAGGAGACCGAGGCCTGGAAGGCCAAGGACCCGATCCTGCGGCTGAAGGCCCACCTGGAGAAGGAGGGCCTCGCCGACGAGGCGTTCTTCGCCGAGGTCGAGGCCGAGAGCGAGAAGCTGGGCCTGCGCGTCCGTGAGGGCGTCCGCTCGATGCCCGACCCGGACCCGACCCTGATCTTCGACCACGTCTACACCGAGCAGCACCCGCTGGTGGACGAGGAACGCGCCGAGTACGAGGCGTACGCCGCCTCCTTCGAGGGTGGGGAGCACCACTGATGGCCGGTCAGCTCAGCATTGCCAAGGCGCTCAACGACGCGCTCCGCAAGTCGCTGGAGAGCGACCCGAAGACCGTCCTGATGGGCGAGGACATCGGCAAGCTCGGCGGCGTCTTCCGGATCACCGACGGCCTGCAGAAGGACTTCGGCGACGACCGGGTGATCGACACCCCGCTCGCCGAGTCCGGCATCGTGGGCACCGCCATCGGCCTCGCGCTGCGCGGCTACCGCCCGGTGGTGGAGATCCAGTTCGACGGCTTCGTGTACCCGGCCTTCGACCAGATCGTCTCCCAGCTCGCCAAGATGCACGCCCGCGCGCTCGGCCACGTCAAGATGCCGGTCACCGTCCGCATCCCGTTCGGCGGCGGCATCGGCGCGGTGGAGCACCACAGCGAGTCGCACGAGGCGTACTTCGCGCACACCGCCGGCCTGCGGGTGGTCAGCCCGTCCAACGCGCACGACGCGCACTGGATGCTGCGCCAGGCCATCGAGTCGGACGACCCGGTGGTCTTCCTGGAGCCCAAGCGCCGCTACTGGGACAAGGGCGAGGTCGGCGAGGACCCGATGCTGCCGCTGCACTCGGCGCGCATCGTCCGGCCCGGCATCGACGCCACGCTGATCGCCTACGGGCCGATGGTCAAGGTCTGCCAGGAGGCGGCGAAGGCCGCCGAGGAGGACGGCCGCCAGCTGGAGGTGGTCGACCTGCGCTCGCTGTCGCCGATCGACTTCCCCACCCTGGAGGAGTCCCTCAAGCGCACCGGCCGCGGCATCGTGGTCCACGAGGCCCCGGTCTTCCTCGGCCTGGGCGCGGAGCTTGCCGCCCGGCTCACCGAGCGCTGCTTCTACCACCTGGAGGCGCCGGTCCTGCGGGTCGGCGGCTACCACGCCCCGTACCCGCCGTCGCGGGTCGAGGAGACCTACCTGCCCGATCTCGACCGTGTGCTCGACGCCGTCGACCGCGCGCTCGCGTACTGAACCGAGGGGCGAAGATGACCACTGACGTTCGCTCGCTCCGCGAGTTCAAGATGCCCGACGTGGGCGAGGGCCTCACCGAGGCCGAGATCCTCACCTGGTACGTCAAGCCGGGCGACACCGTCACCGACGGGCAGGTCGTCTGCGAGGTGGAGACCGCCAAGGCCGCGGTCGAGCTGCCGATCCCGTTCACCGGCGTGGTCGAGGCGCTGCACTTCCCGGCGGGCGCCACCGTCGACGTCGGCACCGCGATCATCGCGGTGGCCGTCGCCGGCGCCGCCCCGGCCGAGGCGGCGCCCGCGCCGGCCGCGGCCG
>NZ_NNBO01000033.1:0-4308 GCF_002803145.1 Kitasatospora sp. CB02891
GCGCTCGACGGGGTCGGCTCCGCGCTCGTGGGCGCCGGGGGCTCGGCGGGCGGCTCGGCCGGGCGTCCCGCGGACGGCGACGGCTCGGTCGGGGCGGGCGGCTCGACGGCTGCGGGCGGCCCGGCGGCCGCGACGGGCGTGGCGGACATGGCGGCGACGCTCGGCGGGGCGGACGGCGTGGCGACGGGCATCGGCGTGCGGGACGGCCCGGCCGGTCCGGCGGGGGCGGGGGTCGGACCCGGGGAGCCGGTCGTCCGGGTGGAGCTCGGGGCGGCGGGCACCGGGACGGGGACGGGCGCGGGGACGGCCTGGGCCGTCCCGGATATCGCGCCGTCGGCCGGCGCCGTCGGCTGCAGGGACCGCCCCGCCGCCGCGGCCTGCGCGAGCTGCTCCGCGGCCAGTCCGACCTCGGCGTCGAACTCGGCCTGCGCCTGCTGTCGGGCGGCGTCCAGGCGCGCCTGGGTCTGCTGTCGGAAGTCGGCCGTCGGATCGGCGGCGAAGACGGGGGCGGCCAGCAGCAGCGGCAGCGCCAGGCCGGTCAGCGCGGCCCTGCGGAGCAGGGCGCCGGGGCGGGCGGTGGGGGTGCGGCGCGGGGCCGGGGGCACGGGGCGGCGGCGAGCGAGCATGGAAAGCAGGTCCTCCCGACGGTCGCCCGCAGCGAGGTGCGGGCGGAGGCGGAACAGCTTGGATCCAGCCTCACACACCGGGACATTCCAGGCATTTCCGCCGCCCCGCGGCCCTTGCTCACACCTCCAGGACGACCTTTCCGACCTGGGCGCCGGCCTCGACCACCCGGTGCGCCTCGGCGGCGTCGGCGATCGGCAGGACCCGGTCCACCACGGGCCGGACCACGCCCGCCTCCACCAGCGGCCAGACGTGCTCGCGCACCGCGGCCACGATCGCCGCCTTCTCGGCCAGCGGACGACCGCGCAGGTTGGTGGCGATCACCGCGGCCCGCTTGGCCAGCAGGGTGGCCAGGTTGAGCTCGGCCTTGACGCCGCCCTGCATGCCGATCACCACCAGGCGGCCGTTGACCGCGAGGGCGTCCACGTTCCGCTCCAGGTACTTGGCGCCCATGATGTCGAGGATGACGTCGGCCCCGCCGAGCTCGGCGAGCTCCGCGACGAAGTCCTGCCGGCGGTAGTCGATCAGCACGTCCGCGCCGAGTTCGGCGCACCGGGCGAGCTTCTCCGGGCTGCCGGCGGTGACCGCCACCCGGGCCCCGACCGCCTTGGCCAGCTGGATCGCCATGGTGCCGATGCCGCTGGCGCCGCCGTGCAGCAGCACCGTCTCGCCGGGGCGCAGGTGCGCGACCTGGAAGACGTTCGACCACACCGTGCAGGCCACCTCGGGCAGCGCTGCGGCCTGCGCGGGCGTCAACCCCTTGGGCACCGGCAGCAGTTGGCCGACCGGGACGGCGACCTGCTGGGCGTAGCCGCCGCCGGCCAGCAGCGCGCACACCTCGTCGCCGACCGCCCAGCCGGCCACACCGGGGCCGAGCGCGGAGATCCGGCCCGCGCACTCCAGGCCCGGGTAGGGCGAACTGCCCGGCGGCGGATCGTAGAAGCCCTGACGCTGCAGCAGATCGGCGCGGTTGACCGCGGTGGCGGCGACCTCGACCAGCACTTCGCCGGCCGCCGGAACGGGATCGGGCACCTCGGCCCAGACCAGCTGCTCGGGACCGCCGGGCTCGGGAATCGTGATGGCTCGCATGGCCGCCACGCTACGCCCCCGCCCTCGGGCCACGCCGTCCCCCCGCCGTCAACCGGCAGTCCGTCAAGGGTCGGGGCCCCGGCTGGACAGGCTGGCGACACTCCGCCCCCGGGGTCGGTGGGCGACGCCTTCACCCCCCATCCTTGTGCCTGTGTCGAACTCCAATCCGCCCGACGACCCGGGTGCCCGGCCGTCCCGTCTGACGCTCAGTCGTTTCCGGGACCAGGGCACCGAAGACACCGACCCCGCCCGCCGGATCTCGCTGCCCGCCCGCCGGACCCGCCCGCCGCTGCGGCAGGTCGGCCGCCGCCTGCTGCTGGCGCTGGGCGTGCTGGTGGCGACCACGCTGATCGTGTACCTGGACCGTGACGGCTACAACGACAACGCGAACGGCTCGGTCAGCTTCCTCGACTCGGCGTACTACGCGACCGTCACCCTCTCCACCACCGGCTACGGCGACATCACCCCGGTGAGCGACGGCGCGCGGCTGGTGAACATCTTCGTGATCACGCCGCTGCGCGTGGTCTTCCTGATCATCCTGGTCGGCACGACTCTCGAAGTGCTCACCGAACGCACCCGCCTGCAGTGGCGGATCGAACGCTGGAGGCACGTCGTGCGGGACCACACCGTCGTCATCGGCTACGGGACCAAGGGCCGCAGCGCCGTGGACACCCTGCTCGGACAGGGCGTTCCGAAGGACTCCATCGTGGTGGTCGACCCGCAGCCCCGGGCCATCGACCAGGCCACCCACGACGGCCTGGTCGGCGTGCTCGGCGACGCCACCCGCACCGCGACCCTGATGCGCGCCGAACTGCCGCGCGCCGCCCAGGTGGTGGTCGCCCCCGAGCGCGACGACACCGCCGCACTGATCACCCTGACGGCCCGCCAGCTCAACCGGGGCGCCACCGTGGTCGCCGCCGTCCGCGAGGACGAGAACGCCCCGCTGCTCCGGCAGAGCGGCGCCGACGTGGTGGTCACCTCCTCCAGTTCGGCCGGCCGCCTGCTCGGCATGTCGATGCTCAGCCCCAACGCGGGCGCCGTGATGGAGGACCTGCTCACCTACGGCAACGGCCTGGACGTCGCGGAACGCCCCGTCACCAAGGCCGAGGCCGGACAGAGCCCGCGCGAGCTGCCCGACCTGGTGGTGGCCGTGGTGCGCGGGCGCCGGGTGCTCAACTACACCGAACCGGAGGCGGCGGTGCTCCAGCTCACCGACCGGGTGATCGTCATCAAGCCGGGCACGCCCGTCGTCCCGCAGTGACCTGACGGTTCCACGTGGAACATCCGCCCGGTCAGTGCCCCGGTCGGCCCGGTCCGGCGGTCGGTTCCACGTGGAACATCCGCCCGGTCAGTGCCCCGGTCGGCCCGGTCCGGCGGCCGGGTTCCACGTGGAACATCCGCCCGGCCGGTCAGGGCAGCGGCAGCACCTCGGCGCGCTCCCCCGCCGCCAGACCGCCGGGCGGCACCACGGCCAGCGCCTCCGCCCGGGCCAGGCCGCGCAGCATCGCCGGACCGTCGTGCGGCAGCGGGGCGAGCCCGGCGGGAGTGCGCCGGACGGGGTGCAGCCGGGTGTCCACCGGGTGCCCGGGCAGCGCGGCGGCCAGCGCCTCGGTCGGCTCGGCCGCAGGGGCGATCCGCCCGGACAGCGCGTGCAGCAGCGGCAGCGCGAGCGTCACCAGGCCCGCGACGGCCGCCAGCGGATTGCCCGGCAGGCCCACCAGGTGCCGACCGCCCGGCAGCGCCGCCAGCAGCATCGGATGCCCGGGCCGCACCGCCACCCCGTCCACCAGCGGATGCCCGCCGGTGGCCGCCAACGCGGCGTGCAGGAAGTCCACCGGCCCGGCGGCGGTGCCGCCCGTGGTCAGCACCAGGTCGGCGGGCGAGTGCCGGATCGCGTCCCGCAGCAGCCCGAAGTCGTCCCGGACGTAGCGACTGCCGAGCAGTTCCGCCCCGGCGGCGGCCAGCCACGGCGGCAGCAGCGGGCCCAGCGCGTCCCGCACCCGGCCCGGCGCGGGAAGCCCCGACGTCAGCAACTCGTCGCCCAGCAGCAGCAGTTCGACGGTCGGACGGCGGTGCACGGCCAGCCGGTCGTGCCCGGCGGCAGCCGCCAGACCGAGCACCGCCGGAGTCACCGGCAGCCCGGCGGGCAGCAGTTCCTCACCCCGGCCGCACTCCTGCCCACGCGGCCGGACGTCCTGGCCCGGGCCGACCACGCCGTACAACTGGACCGCCCCGTCCGGCAGTTCGACCGGTCGGCCGCGCTCGCGACGGAGCACCCCGGTGGCGCCGGACGGCAACTGGGCGCCGGTGGCGATCTCCACCGCCGCGCCGTCCGCCAGCGGGACACAGCCCTGACCCGCCAGCACCCGGCCGGACAGCCGCCACGGGCCCGGCCCGGCCACCGCCCAGCCGTCCATCGCCGAGGTGTCGAAGGCGGGCAGGTCGGTGAGCGCGGTCAGCGGCTCGGCGAGAGTCCGCCCGACCGCGGCCGCCGACGGCACCGGCTCCACCGGCAGCGGGCGCGCCGCCGCCGCCGCGGTGCGCCGGGCCACCGGCCACGGGCAGCCGCGCAGCGTCGCCGCCGCGGCCGGCGCC